>NZ_JAKVIO010000046.1 GCF_022601895.1 Sphingomonas sp. LaA6.9 | reverse complement strand
CCGTCCGCTTCCCGTCCTTGCAGCGCTCCTTCTCATGGGAGGCGCGAGCGTCGCTGTGCTCGCACAGATCGAGGGGAGCGATCGCGGCGTTACCCCCATCGACACCTCGGGAAGCCTCGAAGTGACGGGCGTGAAGGTCGATGTCTATGGCAAGACCGCCGATGCCGCGCGCTATGGCGGCTGGCGGCTGGCACAGCGCAAGGCGTGGAAGGCGCTCTGGGAAAAGCACCATCCGGGCACTGGCGCGCCGGGCCTGCCCGACAGCACGCTCGATTCGATCGTCGGCGGCATCGTTGTCGAGGACGAGCAGATCGGGCCCAACCGCTATGTCGCGCGCCTCGGCGTGCTCTTCGATCGCGCCCGCGCCGGCCAGATCCTCGGTGTGGGCGGCGTGGCGACGCGTTCGGCGCCCTATCTCGTGCTTCCGGTCCAGTGGTCCGGTGGCCGCCCTGAAAGCTTCGAGCACCGTACCGAATGGCAACAGGCCTGGGCACGCTTTCGCACGGGTTCGAGCCCGATCGACTATGTCCGCCCCGCCGGTACGGGCTCCGACCCGCTGCTGCTGAGCGCCGCACAGGCCGAGCGGCGCAATCGCGTCTGGTGGCGCGTGATCCTCGACCAGTTCGGCGCGGCCGACGTGCTCATCCCCAAGGTCCGGCTTGAGCGGCAATTTCCCGGCGGCCCCGTCACCGGCCATTTTACCGCTGGCTTTGGTCCCGACAGCAGGATCCTGACGCAATTCAGCCTGCGCGTCCGCAATGCCGGCGCGCTCGCCCAGATGCTCGACGAAGGCGTGCGCCGGATCGATGCGGCCTATGCGCAGGCGCTGAACGACGGCCGCCTGCGTCCCGACCCCTCGCTGATCATCGAGGAGCCCGTCGATCCCGAGGACCTCGAGGATGCGATCGAGACGGCGCTCGTGGACGATGGCGCGCTGACCAACGCGACCGCTGCCGCCAGCGCGACGATCACGATCCAGTTCGACACGCCCGATGCGGGCGCGGTCAGCCGCGGCGAGTCGGCGATCCGCTCGGTGCCGGGCATCAGCGGCGCGGCGACCACCAGCCTTGCGATCGGCGGTGTTTCGGTGATGCGCGTCACCTATGCGGGCGACATCGCGACACTGCGCGCCGCGCTCGCTGCGCGCGGCTGGCAGGTGCAGGAAGGGGCAGGGGTGCTGCGCATCCGTCGCGGCGCCGCGCAACCCGCGCCTCAGCCCGCGCCGCCCGCCGCCGGCAACGTCTCGGGCGACTGATCCGCGCATGAGCCAGATCGCGCTGCCACTGGACTGGCCCGCGGACGAGACCGATGCCGATTTCATCGTCAGCCCGTGCAACGCGGCGGCGGTCCGCCACCTTGAACATGTCGGCACCTGGCCCGTCTGGGCGACCTTGCTCGTCGGTCCGCGCAAGTCGGGACGCAGCCTGCTCGGCCGGATCTTCGCGCTGAAATCGCACGGCACGCTCATCGACAATGCCGAGGAGCAGGGTGAGGACCGCATCTTTCATGCCTGGAACATGGCGCAGGAAGCGCGGCGGCCGCTGCTCATCATTTCGGACCGGGCGCCGCCCGAATGGAAGCCACGGCTCGCCGACCTGCGGTCGCGGCTTGCAGCCACCCCGCTGGTCCGCATCGACCAGCCCGACGACACGCTGATCGATGCGCTGATCGAAAGGCTGCTGGCGCAGCGCGGCATCCTCACGCGGCCGGACTTTCGTGCCTATGCCACCGCACGAATCGAGCGCAGCTATGTCGCCGTCATGCGCTTCGTCGACCTCGTCGATCACCTCGCGCTCGAGAAGCGCGGGACGAAGATCGCGATTCCGCTGGCAAAACGGGTTCTCGCCGAGATGGGTGTAATCGACGAGTCACCACTTTTGTTCTAGAAGGAGGGGATGAGTAGCAAGCCAGCGCCCGTCCCCTTCGGCAATGACGACGACGTCGAAAGCGCCGCCGTCGCCAGTACGCGTTATTTCAACCGGGAGCTGAGCTGGCTCGCCTTCAACCGACGCGTGCTCGAGGAAGCGACAAACCGCGCGCACCCCCTGCTCGAACGGCTGCGTTTTCTCTCGATCTCTGGCAACAATCTCGATGAATTCTTCATGGTCCGCGTCGCCGGGCTGAAGGGGCAGCAGCTTCAGGACGTCGATCAACGGTCCGCCGACGGGCTGACGGTTTCGCAGCAGCTTGTGGCGATCTCCGAGCAGGCCGACCGGCTGATGGCCGATCAGCAGCGCATCTGGCTCGATATCAGGCGTGAACTCGGCAATGCGGGCATCAGGGTCCTCGGAGTCGACGAGATCGAAGGAGCGGCGCACGACTGGGCCGAGGCGCATTTTCGCGAGCAGATATTCCCGATTCTGACGCCGCAGGCGCTCGATCCCGCGCACCCGTTCCCCTTCATCCCCAACAAGGGGCTGAGCGTCGTGTTCGATCTCAAGCGCCAGTCCGATGGCGAGCCCATCCGCGAATTGCTGATGATACCCTCGACCTTGCCGCGCTTCGTGCGCGTTCCCGGCAAGGAGACCGCCTGTTACATCGCGATGGAGACGATGCTGCGGCGTTTCTCGGGGCTGTTGTTCCCGGGCTATGACGTCATCGGTTCGGGCGCCTTCCGGATCATCCGCGACAGCGACATCGAGATCGAGGAAGAGGCCGAGGATCTGGTCCGGTATTTCCGCAGCGCGATCAAGCGCCGGCGGCGGGGCAGGGTCATCCGCCTCAAGCTCGAAAACGGCATGACGCAGGACGTCGAGAATCTGGTCAAGGACGAACTCGGCGGCGAGGACGCGCTGATCACCGAAACCGTCAGCTTTCTGGGCGTGGGTGAGCTCGAGCAGCTCGTCGACGAAGATCGCCCCGACCTCAAATTCTCGCCCTATTCGCCGCGCTTTCCCGAGCGCATCCGCGAGCATGGCGGCGATTGCTTCGCCGCGATCCGCGCCAAGGACATCGTCGTCCACCACCCCTATGAAACTTTCGACGTCGTTCTCGCCTTTCTCAATCAGGCGGCGGCGGACCCCGACGTCGTCGCGATCAAGCAGACGCTCTACCGCGCGGGCAAGCAGTCCGCGGTGATCCGCGCGCTGATCGACGCCGCCGAGGCGGGCAAGTCGGTGACCGCGGTGGTCGAGCTGAAGGCGCGCTTCGACGAGGAACAGAACCTGCTCTGGGCCTCCGCGCTCGAACGCGCAGGCGTGCAGGTGGTCTACGGTTTCATCGACTGGAAGACGCACGCCAAGATATCGATGGTCGTGCGGCGCGAGGGCGGCACTTTCCGCACCTATTGCCACTTCGGCACGGGCAATTATCACCCGATCACCGCGCGCATCTATACCGATCTGAGCTTCTTCACTGCCGATCCGCGCATTGGCCGCGATGCCGCGCAGATCTTCAACTACATCACGGGTTACGTCGATCCCAGCCTCGAGGTGGTGACGATGAGCCCGAAAAACCTGCGCCCCCGGCTCTGCGAGCTGATCGATGGCGAGATCGCCAATGCCCGTGCGGGCAAGCCCGGCGCGATCTGGGCGAAGATGAACTCGCTCGTCGATCCCGACATCATCGAAAAGCTATACGAAGCGAGCGGCGCGGGGGTCGAGATCGACCTGATCATCCGCGGCATATGCTGTCTGCGCCCCGGGGTTCCGGGCATGTCGGACAATATTCGCGTGAAGTCTGTGATCGGCCGCTTTCTCGAGCACAGCCGCATCTGGGCGTTCGGCAATGGCAAGGAACTGCCCAATGACGGCGCGCAGGTCTTCATTTCCTCGGCCGACTGGATGCCCCGCAATTTCGATCGCCGCGTCGAATATATGCTCAAGATCGAGAACCGGACCGTGCACGACCAGGTGCTCGATCAGGTCATGCTCGCCAATCTCCTCGACAACGAACAGAGCTGGGAGCTTGATGCCGACGGCGAATATCATCGTGTCGAGCCGGGTGAGCGGCCTTTCAACCTGCACCGCTATTTCATGACGAACCCGTCGCTCTCGGGCCGCGGTGCGTCGCTCAGAAACAGCGATGCGGTGCCCAAGCTGAGCCTCAGACGGCGTCGCTGAGACTCGCCAAGCACCTTCGCGAAGTCTAGGGAGTGGCCATGGCCTCCGTCTCGCCAGTTGCGCGCACGCGCGCGCTCTCCCGCGCCGATCAGAGCGGGCGACGTGCGATCATCGATATCGGTTCCAACTCGATCCGGCTCGTCGTCTTCGACGGGCCCGAGCGGCTGCCCGCGATTCTTTTCAACGAAAAGGTCATGGCGGGGCTGGGCCGCAACCTGTCGCGCGACGGGCTGATCGACGCTGCAGCAGTCGAGGTGAGCGTGCGCGCGCTCAGGCGCTTCCGCCAGCTTTCGCTCGAAATGGGTGTTTCGAGCATCCGCACCGTCGCGACCGCCGCGGTGCGCGAGGCGAGGAATGCCTCCGAACTGCTCGCGCGGATCAGGGACATCGGCATCGACACCGAGTTGCTCTCGGGCCAGCAGGAGGCCGAAGCTGCGGGGCTGGGCGTTATCTCCGCGATCCCCGAGGCTGACGGCATAGTCGGCGATCTCGGCGGCGGCAGCCTCGAACTCATTCGCGTCAGGGATGGCCAGACGCTGGGCTCGGTCTCGCTGCCGCTCGGCGTGCTGCGCCTCGCCGCGATCCGGCAACAGGGCAAGACCGCGCTCAAGACGACGCTTGCCAAGATGCTCAAGAAGCAGGCCTGGCTGAGAGAAGCAAAGGGGCTGCCCTTCTATATGGTGGGTGGGTCATGGCGTGCGCTGGCGCGGCTCGACATGCACCTTTCGGATTATCCGCTGCCGATCATCCATCAATATCGGATGGAATCCGATCGCGCGCAGCATCTCGTCCGTTCGTTGGCCAAAGTCGACCGGAAGAAACTACAGGCGCTGCCGACGCTCAGCGACGCGCGTATCCCGACGTTGGGCAATGCGGGCCTTCTGCTTTCAGCGCTTGTCCGCGAACTCGACAGCAGCGAGCTGATCGTGTCGGCCTCGGGCCTGCGCGAAGGGCTGTTGTTCCAGATGCTCGATGCCGAGCAGCGCCGCGCCGACCCGCTGATCGTAGCGGCGCGTGCCGAGGGCGTGCGCGAAGGCCGCTTCCCCGAGCATGGAGATCTCCTCGAAGAGTGGATCGCGCCGCTCTTCGCCGACGAGACGGCAGAGGGCGCGCGCTTGCGCCATGCGGCGTGCCTGCTCGCCGATGTGGCCTGGCGCGCCAACCCCGAATTTCGCGCCGAACGCGGCCTCGAAACCGCGCTGCACGGCAACTGGGTCGGTATCGACGCGACAGGGCGTGCGATGATCGGGCAGGCGCTTGCGACCAGCTTTGGTGCAGGCGCGACGCCTCTGGCACAGCTTGAGCCGCTTGCTTCGCCCAGGGCGCTGCGCGATGCGGTCAACTGGGGGCTCGCGATGCGGCTGGGCCAGCGTTTCAGCGGGGGCGTCGCGACCCCGTTGCTCGCAAGCGCCGTATCAGTCCAGAACGGTGTGCTTGTTCTTGCGATCGATCGCAGTGAGACGAGTCTTTACGGCGAAGCTGTCGAACGCAGGCATCGCCAGCTCGCCAATGCGATGGGGCTGTCCTACCGGATGGTCGAGAAGGACTAGGCGGCGTGGGCAAGTTCAGGCCGTAAGCCAGCGTCCGGTTTCAAGCATCAGCTTGAGCGATCATTGCAACCAATTTGTCGTGGAAGCGGACGTTTCGCACCCTCGTCACCCCGGGCTTGACCCGGGGTCCCGCTTTTCACATGCATTCGGTGATGGAGCGCGCGAGACAAGGCGGCTGGGTAGATATCTGGAAGTTCGACCTGATCGAACGGAGCGATCCCGACTGGCAGGGCCTGTTCGACTTGGTGGCCTGACCCAATAAGCGGGACCCCGGATCAAGTCCGGGGTGACGACAAAGGAAGCGTCGCCTTTGCCGGCGTGTGCTGACAGTCCACTTCCGGTAAACAGCTCCTGTTATCGGCCATTAAGTCGCGTGGGCGCGGCGGGCTGAATTTGTTCGCCTATGCCGGGCGTCAGCCGCAGCTTGCGCGCGTCACCTTCATGTCGTCGTCATAGCTGATTGTCAGCCGGTCGTTCCGGAAATCCATCGTCATCGCTGAACGCGGCGGTCCCCAGCGCAGCGTACGTGCGCCGCTTGCCTTGAGCGCCGCCGCCCCAAGTTCGGCAGATACAGTCTGGCCCACGAACTGCTGAAGTGCGTCGCCCTTGCATCCCGCGGGAAGCTCCATGTCGTTGCCACCTCCTTCACCTTCGGCGGTGGTCGTAGCACAGCCCGCGAGCAGTACAGGCAGGATCATCAGGGGCAGGCGCATGGTCAGCTCTCCTCGTCGCTTTCGGCGCGGGTCATCACCAGTTTGCCGTGGCGGACGGCAAAGGCAAGCCTGCCCTCCACCAGCGCCAGCGCATCGCTGCCGAACTGCTCGAAGCGCCAGCCTTCGAGGATGGCGAGGCCCTTGCGGTTGCCCGCGGCAAGCATTTCAAGCTCCTCGGTCCGGGCAAGCAGCCTCGGGGCCACATTTGCGTCGCGCGCGCGGATCTTGAGGAGGAGCTTGAGCAGGTCCGCGACCAGCGCGCCTTCACGGCCGAGGCCGGGCTTGCGATCATCGCGCGAGGGCATCTCGGATGCCGGCAGCGGCTTTGCCGCCTCCAGCGCGGCCATCATCCGCGATCCGATGTCGTTGCCCGCCCAGCTCCCCGAAAGCCCGCGGACGCGCGCGAGGTCGGGTTGCACCTTGGGCGGGTGCGCCGCGAGATCGGCGAGCGTCTCGTCCTTGACGATTCGGCCGCGCGGCAGATTCTTGTTCTGCGCCTCGCGTTCGCGCCATGCCGCCAGCGCCTTCAGCCGTCCGAGCACTTCGGGCTTGCGGCTCGGTATCTTGACGCGCTGCCACACTTCTTCGGGCTCGTTCACATAGTTGGACGGCTCGGCGATCCGTTCCATCTCCTGATCGAGCCATGCGCCGCGGCCGGTCTTGCGCAGCTTTTCCAGCATGCGCGGAAATATCTTCGACAGATGAGTCACATCGCCGATCGCATATTCGATCTGGCGCTTGTCGAGCGGCCGGCGGCTCCAGTCGGTGAAGCGCGCACCCTTGTCCAGCGTGATTCCCAGCCAGCTGTCGACGAGGTTCGAATAGCCCACCTGATCGCCCTGGCCGAGCGCCATCGCCGCGATCTGCGTGTCGAACATCGGGTGCGGGGTCTTGCCCGTCAGGTTGTGGACGATCTCGATGTCCTGTCCGCCCGCGTGGAAGACCTTGAGCACGTCTTCGTTGTTGACGAGCAGGTTCAGCAGCGGCGTCAGATCCATGCCGTCGGCCTTGGGATCGATGGCGGCAGCCTCGCTCTCGTCGGCGATCTGGATCAGGCAGAGATCAGGCCAGTAACTGTTCTCGCGCATGAACTCGGTGTCGACCGCAATAAAGGGTGACCGGGCCAGGCGTTCGCAAAGCTGCGCAAGCGTTTCGGAATCGGTAATCAGAGGATGGATGTGCATCGAAGCCCCTTAGAGCCTGATCGCTTGAAGTGGAAGCGCTGCGCGCTTCCGCTGAAAGCGTGAATCAGGCTCTATTCCAATGGTTGAGACCTTGATTCACGCTTCGGGCTGGATCAGCCCGAAGCGATCAAGGTCTGGCGTCCGACTCGCGGCTTGACAAAGCGCCTTCTCCCCTGTGTTACGCGGCGTTCGTTCGCCCGATAACGGGCACAGCAGAAAAGAAGAGCTTCATGCACGCCTATCGCACGCACAATTGCGCCGAATTGCGCGCTTCCCATGTCGGGGAAACCGTCCGCCTCTCCGGCTGGATTCACCGCAAGCGCGATCATGGCGGACTGCTCTTTGTCGACCTGCGCGATCATTACGGCATCACCCAGATCGTTACCGATATCGATTCGGAGGCATTCAAGACGATCGATAGCGCGCGCGCCGAATCCGTCATCACGATCACGGGCGAGGTTGTCGCGCGTTCGGCCGAGACGAAGAACGCCAACCTCCCCACGGGCGAGATCGAGCTGCGCGCGCGTGACGTGACCGTTCAGTCGCAGGCGCAGGAACTGCCGCTCCCCGTTTTCGGCGATCAGGAATATCCCGAGGACATTCGCCTCAAATACCGATTCCTCGACCTGCGCCGCGAGCGCATCCACAACAATATCGTGCTGCGTTCCAGGGTGATCGCTTCGATCCGCCAGCGCATGATCGGGCAGGGCTTCACCGAGTTCCAGACGCCGATCCTGACCGCGTCGAGCCCCGAGGGCGCGCGCGACTATCTTGTCCCCAGCCGCGTCCATCCTGGCAAGTTCTATGCGCTCCCGCAGGCGCCGCAGATGTTCAAGCAGCTGCTGATGGTCGCGGGCTTCGATCGCTATTTCCAGATCGCGCCCTGCTTCCGCGATGAGGATGCGCGCGCCGACCGCAGCCCGGGCGAGTTCTACCAGCTCGATTTCGAGATGAGCTTCGTCACGCAGGACGACGTTTTCGCGGCGATCGAGCCCGTGCTCCACGGCGTCTTCGAGGAATTCGCCAACGGCCGCAGCGTCACGCCTTATCCGTTCCCGCGCATTCCCTACCGCGAGTCGATGCTGAAATACGGCAACGACAAGCCCGACCTGCGCAATCCTATCGTCATCCAGGACGTGACCGAGCATTTCCACGGCTCGGGCTTCGGGATCTTCGCCGGCATCGTTGCAGGCGGTGGCGTGATCCGCGCGATTCCGGCGCCCAGGGCGGGTGAAAAGAGCCGCAAGTTCTTCGACGAGATGAACGACTGGTCGCGCCAGGAGGGATTCTCGGGCCTCGGCTATATCAACATCAAGGGCGGCGAAGCGGGCGGCCCGATCGCCAAGAACCACGGGCCAGAAGCGACCGCGAAACTGATCGAAGCGCTCGGCCTCGGCCCCGACGACGGCGTGTTCTTCGCAGCCGGCAAGGAAGCCGATGCCGCGAAGCTCGCCGGCCTCGCGCGCACGCGCATCGGAGAACAGCTCGAGCTGATCGACCCCAACAAATTCGAATTCTGCTGGATCGTCGATTTCCCGATGTTCGAATATGACGAGGACAACAAGAAGGTCGATTTCAGCCACAACCCCTTCTCGATGCCACAGGGCGAGTTGGAGGCGCTGGAGAGCAAGGACCCGCTCGATATCCTCGCCTATCAGTACGACATCGTGTGCAACGGCGTCGAACTGTCGTCGGGCGCGATCCGGAACCACAGGCCCGAGATCATGTACAAGGCGTTCGAGATCGCCGGGTACAGCCAGCAAGAGGTCGACACCAATTTCGCGGGCATGATCAACGCGTTCAAGTTCGGCGCGCCCCCGCACGGCGGTTCGGCGCCCGGTATCGATCGCATCGTCATGCTGCTGGCGGACGAACCCAATATCCGCGAGGTCATCGTCTTCCCGATGAACCAGAAGGCCGAGGATCTGATGATGGGCGCGCCAAGCGAGGTCAGCCTCAAGCAACTCCGCGAGCTTCACATTCGTCTCGTCGAGCCCGCGCAGAAGTCCTGAACACTGTCCCATTTCCGTGCGATCGCGCGAAGCTGGGGGAGATCCCTCGACTTGGCGCGATGCGAACGGCTAAGGGAGGGCAGGAGGATCAGCCATGCCCATCGACCTTTCGGACTATGAAAAAGGCGAAAAGTTCGACGGCGACTATGACGAAGCGCTGAAATCCGCGCAGGAGCGGCTCTCGCACATCCAGGCCGCCTATATCTGCCGCGGCGCGCGCGCCATTCTCGTCTTCGAAGGATGGGATGCGGCGGGGAAGGGCGGCGCGATCGGCCGCCTCACCGCCGAACTCGATCCGCGCTATTTCGAGGTGTGGCCGATCCAGGCGCCGACGGTCGAGGAGAAGGAGCGCCATTTCCTCTGGCGCTTCTGGCAGAAACTGCCCGGCGCGTCCGACATCAACATCTTCGACCGCAGCTGGTACGGGCGCGTGCTCGTCGAGCGCGTCGAGGGTTTCGCGAGCGAGGCCGAATGGCGTCGCGGCTATGACGAGATCAACGAGTTCGAGGCGCAGCAAAGGGATTGCGGCACGACGATCGTCAAGCTGTTCCTCCACATCACCCAGGAAGAGCAGGACAAGCGCATCCGCGCGCGTCTCGATCATCCGTGGAAGCGGTGGAAGACCGGAACCGAGGATTTTCGCAACCGCGCCAGGCGCGACGACTATCTTGCCGCGCTGCAGGACATGTTCGATCGCACCGATACGCGCTGGGCGCCATGGAAGGTGTTCGACGCCAACAACAAGAAGGCGGTGCGTGTCGCGATCCTCAACTATGTCGCCGACCGGCTCTCGGCCAATGTGAACATGGAGCCGCCCGCACTCGATCCCGAAGTGCTCAAGGTCGCTGCCGAGCAGATTGGATACCGCGCCGACTAAGACATCGTTGATCGACGGGGTCGATCATGCAGCGCTGAATAATCGATTGGATGATCTGCTGCGTTCGCGTTATGTGCGTCGGCGTCGGGCGGCTCTGCCCGGCAAAAAGCTAAAGAAAAGATTTTCAGGAGAGTGGTTTGGCCCGAACCGGTCCTAACCGCCCTCCATGTTGCGATGCAGCCAGTTTCAAAAAGGAGAATATCGAAATGGCACTTACCGTTGGCGACAAGTTCCCCGCCCTCACCGTTCCCGTCCAGCAGGGCGTCTCGGCGCTCCCCGCGGGCGAGACGATCGATCTCGGCAAGACCGACGGCAAGTGGAAGGTCGTGTTCTACTGGCCCAAGGACTTCACCTTCATCTGCCCGACCGAGATCATCGGCTATGGCGAGCTGGTCAAGGATCTCGCGGACCGTGACGCCGTGCTGATCGGCGCGTCGACCGACACCGATTTCGTCCACTTCGCATGGCGCAAGTCGGACGAGCGTCTGGCGAACTGCGATTTCCCCTGGATCGCCGACAACAAGAAGGAACTGGCCGAGGCGTTGGGTATCGTCGCGAAGGAAGAGGGCGTTGCCTACCGCGCTACCTTCATCGTCGATCCGCACAACGTGATCCAGCACGTCACCGTGAACGGCCTCAACCAGGGCCGCAATCCGGCCGAGGCGATCCGCGTCCTCGACGCGCTGCAGACCGACGAGCTCTGCCCCTGCAACTGGCAGGCGGGCGAAGAGGTCCTCAAGCCGGCCGCCTGAGCCCAGGTCTGACCTGATCGAAAGGGGCGCGGGGTTCACACAATTCCGCGCCCTTTTTTTACCCATTTTCCAAGGAGAACACCCCATGTCGCTCAAGGAATTCGCGGAAGCGCTTCCCGATTTCGCCAAGGATATCCGCCTCAATGTCGGTTCGCTGCTCAATGACGCCGCGCTCGGCGACCAGCGAAAATACGGCCTGCTGCTCGCGACCGCGCATGGCACGGGCTACAAGCCGCTCGTCGACGCCGCCGAGGCCGAAGTCGAGGGCAAGCTCTCGCCCGAGGCCGCCAACGCCGCGCGTGCCGCTGCCGCGGTCATGGCGATGAACAATGTCTATTACCGCTTCGTCCACCTTGCCTCGAACAAGGAATATGCGACCTTGCCCGCGAAGCTGCGCATGAACGTGATCGGTAATCCGGGGATCGAAAAGGCCGATTTCGAGCTCTTCAGCCTCGCGGTCTCGGCGCAGAATGGCTGTGGCATGTGCATCGACAGCCATGAAAAGGTGCTCCAGCAGCACGGCGTCAGCAGCGAGATCATCCAGACCGCCGCACGCATTGGCGCGGTGATGACCGCGGTGGCCACGATCCACGCGGCTGTCGCGTAAAGCGAGGGTGTCGCGCTCACAAACCCGCTCGGGCTGAGCTTGTCGAAGCCCTCCCTTTTTCTGCTGCAAAGGTAAAAGAAGGAGAGGGCTTCGACAGGCTCAGCCCCAACGGGGTTGTTGTTATGCAGCAGCTTCCGGATAGCTGATCGTCAGTATCTCAAACTCGCGAGGCCCTGCGGGTAGTTCCACCCGTCGCAGATCGCCCACGCCCGCGCCACGCAGCGCGCGCGCAAGCGGCGCGTTCCAGCCGACCAGACCCTTGCCGGCATCTGCCTCGTCATCGCCCACCAGCGTCAGGACCCGCTCGCGATCGTCCTCATCGACGATCGTGACCGTCGCCCCGAAAAAGACGCGGCCACGGTCCTCCTGCCGCGAAGGGTCGACCACCTTGGCCGCCTTCATCTTCTTCGACAGCCGATTGAGCGTGCGGTCGATCTCGCGCAGCCGCTTGCGGCCATAGATATAATCGCCATTTTCCGAGCGATCGCCATTGCCCGCAGCCCAGCTGATCGTCTCGACCAGCTTCGGGCGCTCATCGGAGAACAACGCGTCATATTCGGCGCGCAGCCGCGCAAACCCCTGCGGCGTGATGTAATTGGGGCGGTCGTGCATGATCAGCCCGGCGTCCGCTTGCCCAGATACCAGGATAGTGGCGTCTTCGCCCCGCGCGAACGTGCGCGATCGGGGTGTATTGCGTCATAGACCACCGCGTTCTCGAGCACGCGCTGGACATAGTTGCGCGTCTCGAACAGCGGGATCGCCTCGATCCATTCGAGGATGTCGACGCCGCCCGCGCGAGGATCGCCGTTCGCGGCTAGCCACTTGTTCACATTGCCCGGCCCCGCATTGTACGCGGCCACCGCAAGCGGATAGCTGCCACCGAAATAGCTCAGCATCCGGCCGAAATAGGTCGAGCCGAGGCGGATGTTGTAGCTCGGATCGGCGGTTAGCGCGCCGATGTCATAGCTCATCCCCAGCTTGCCCGCGGTCTCGCGCGCGGTGCCCGGCATCAGCTGCATCAGCCCGCGCGCGCCCGCATGGCTCACCGCCTCGCGGTCGAACTGGCTCTCCTGCCGCGTGATCGCGTGGATCATCGTGAACGCGCCCTCATGTCCCGAAGGCACGCTCACAACCGGAAAGCCCGCGCGGACATAGTCGTTATGCCCGTTCAGGCCAGCGCTGCGCCCGATCATCACCGCAAGGTCGGGGCGCCGGATCTGCGATGCGAGTTCGGTCGCGAAATGATGATCAGTGTTGCTCTTGGCGTCAGCGGAGATGGTGCGCAGGAACTGCGTCTGGTCGCGCCAGGCGTCGATCTCGCCCAGCAGCCTCGCGGCCTTGACCACGCTGCGGTTGAAAAAGGCCTCGCGCTGGGCCGGCGACGGCGTGATTGCCGCGGTCGGCGTTGGTGCGGGAATCGGGCGCCCGAGCCGCTCGAGCGCGAGCTGGCCGTAAAACTGGTCCGGAAAGCCCGCCGCCTGTCCGAAAAAGCCGTTGGCTTCCACGCCGCGCCCTGCCGCGAGTGCCGCGCGCGCTGCCCAGTAATAACCCTTGGACTGTGTCTGGGGGGAACGCGCCGCGGTCGCATAGCGACGGAACATGCCGATGGCGTCGGCGGGGCGCCCCAGCCGTTGCATCGCGGTCATGCCGGCAAGCCAGACAAGACTGGTATAGTCGTCGCGTTCGCCAATCGGGCGATCGCGGACGTCGGTGCCCGGCGCATAGCCGTCGTCGACCCGCGACGCGATGCTATAGGCGAGGTGGTATTGCCGATCGTTCGCCGCGCCTCGCGCATTGGTCAGCAGGGTCTCGTACCATTCCTCGGCATTGAGTGGTGGTTTCGTCAGGTTGCGCGGGTTCGAAAGCAGCGCGCGCGCCGCCATCACCTGGCTGGTGTTGCGCAGCCACCCTGCGCGATCCACGATATAGCCGGGATCATTGCGATACTGGGCGTCGATAGCGCTGGCCTTGGCCGCGGCATCGGGCGCGCGCGTCTGCATGGCGATGCGCGCGTCGAAGAACTGCCGCTTCCCCCCTGAAACGAGGCTCAACTGGCGGACGGCGCTGCTGGTGCTGCCGTCCCAGAGCAGCTTTTCCATGCGTGCGTCATGATCGGCCGGGCTTAGCGCTGCCGAGAACGTGCCGAGAATGCGCGCTTCGTCTTCGGGGGGCAGGGCGCCGCCCAGCCACGCACGGCGCGCGGCGGCGCGCGCCTCGTCCTGCTTGCCCAGCGCGGCCAGTGCGACGGCGTTGCGGGCATCGCCCGTCGCGGTCAACGCCGGCTGGCGCGCGAAATAGGCGGTCACCTGTTGCGGGGAATCGCGCGTTGGATCGATCCGCCCTTCGGCGGTCTTGCGCATCGCGCTTTCGCCCGGCCAGCCGGGATTGGCCATCAGGAAGCTGGCATAGGAGGAAAAGGGGAAGCTGTCGCTCTGGCGCAGCCGGTTCCATTGCACCACCGCTTCGCCGGTCGGATCCATCCGCGACGGCGGCTGAAACGCCCCGCCGCCGCCGTTGATCTGCGCACGATACCAGCTGCGCTGGTCGGCGGTCAGATTCTGGGCGATTGCGGCGGTGGAAGAAAAGAGCAGGCCTGCGGCGATCAATCGTACAACCATGCTGGACATTCTGGCGGTGCGGTCCTTATCAGGCGCTGAACAAGAGAAGCTTCGTGACATGACCGCGACTATGACGCGGAATGCCATCGAAATGAAGGAGCAAAGGCATGTTTTCCGGGTCGATACCGGCTCTGGCGACGCCGTTTCGCGACGGTGCGTTCGACGAGGGGGCGTTCAGGCACTTCATCGACTGGCAGATTTCCGAGGGTTCCAGGGGTCTTGTGCCCTGCGGCACGACCGGCGAATCCGCGACGATGACGATCGAGGAACATAATCGTGTCGTCGCGGTCTGCATCGAGCATGCCGATGGTCGCGTGCCGGTGATCGCAGGCTGCGGGTCGAACGATACGATGACCGCGCTCGAGCATATGAAGTCCGCGCAGGCGGCAGGTGCCACCGCCGCGCTCGTCGTCGCACCCTATTACAACAAGCCCAATCGTGAGGGTGTCTACGCACATTTCGCGTATCTGGCGGAACGCTGTGACCTGCCGATCATGCTCTATAACGTGCCTTCGCGCACGATTACCGACATTGATGTCGAGACGATGGGGCGGCTTGCGGAGATTCCGACCATCATCGGAATCAAGGATGCCTGCGGCAATGTCGCGCGCGTGACCGCGCAGCGGCTCGCCTGCGGCACTGATTTCTGTCAGCTCTCGGGCAATGACGACATGGCGCTCGGCTTCATGGCGATGGGCGGGGTGGGGTGCATCTCGGTCACCGCGAATGTCGCGCCGCGCCTGTGCGCCGAGTTTCAGGCCGCCTGTGCCGCGGGCGACTGGGACGTCGCGCTCGACCTGCAGGACCGTCTCTTCCCGCTCCATGTCGCTTTGTTCAGCGACGCTTCACCCGGCCCCGTGAAATACGCGATCAATCGCCTACATAAGGACTTTACGGCTGATGTCCGCTTGCCGATGACCCCGCCCTCCGCGGCGAGCCGCGCGGTGGTGGACAAGGCCATGGAGCAACTTGGACTGATCTGATGGCCCGCCCGCGTCCCGCCAGTTTCGAGAAAGTGAAGACCGTCGCCGAGAACCGGCGCGCGCGTCACGAGTATTTTCTCGACGAATTTTTCGAGGCCGGGATCGCGCTCACGGGCACCGAGGTCAAATCGCTGCGCTTCGGCGAGGGCTCGATCGCTGAGAGCTATGCCGAGGTGAAGGACAACGAGGTGTGGCTGGTCAACGCCAACATTCCCGAGTTCAGCCACGGCAACCGCTTCAACCACGAGCCCAAGCGCCCGCGCAAACTGCTGCTCCACGAACGCGAGATCAACAAGCTGCGCGTCGGCGTCCAGCGCGAGGGGATGACGCTTATCCCCTTGTCAATATTCTTCAACGGCCGCGGCCGCGCCAAGGTCGAACTGGCGCTCGCCAAGGGCAAGAAGCTGCATGACAAGCGCGAGAGCGACAAGCAGCGTGACTGGAAGCGCGAGCAGGGCCGTCTGCTGAGGCAAAATGGCTAGAAGGAAGACCGCGCTGGCCGACTGGATCCGCAAGCACACGCCGCATCGCGACGAGCTTGTTCAGAGCCGTTGGCTCCGGCCGTTTGCGCACCGCATCGCGCATTCGGAACTGTGGCGCTTCACGCGGCGCTCGGTGCCGCGCGGGGTCGCGCTGGGCCTGATCGTCGGCATCTTCCTGCTGATACCGGGCATCCAGATCATCGGAGTCGCGCTGCTTGCGCTGCCCTTTCGCGCCAATATCCCGATCGGCGTGGCGATGACCTTCCTGAGCAATCCGGCGACGACGCCGCTGCTGCTTGGCAGTTCGATCATCGTCGGCAATCGCGCCTTCGGGCTCCACGCCGACGTCGGCACCTTCATGCAACTCCTGTCCAAAAGGGCGGGGATCAGCGAATGGACGGCTTGGTTCCTCTCCGACGCTGCGCCCGCGCTGCTCGCCGGGCTCTTCATCATCTCAGTGATCGCGGCCGCTATCGGTTACGTCCTCGCCATCTTCCTGTGGAGATTGTGGATCGGTGCCAAGTGGCGGCGGCGCGGGCACAAGCCGATCGAGCTGTCGACCAACGACCAATAGGCGTCGACCAGCGTCGATTTGATTCCTGCGGCGCGGGCACTAGAACGCTTGGTTTCAGTTGAAACAAGGGGAATCGTCCATGAAATCCGCGCTTTTCGTGCTGCTGGCGTCGACAACGCTCGCCGGCGCAACCGTTGCGCTCGCCGAAACGGCCGACACTGCGCCGACGGCGGCCACAGCGGCGAAGCCCGAACTCGGCGCCTTCGGCTTCGACGAAGCCGGCATGAACCGCACGGCAAAGCCCGGTGACGATTTCTACGAATATGCCAATGGCGCCTGGGCAAAGTCGACGCCCATTCCGTCGGATCGCTCGAACTATGGCATGTTCACGCGGCTCGACGATATTTCGCGTGCCCGCACGCGCGAGATCCTCGACGCGGTGAAGGATGACCGCACGAGCAAGATCGGCAACGCCTATGCCGGCTTCCTCGACGAGGCCGCGATCGAGGCCAAGGGGCTTGCCCCCATCAAGCCCTGGCTCGACCAGATCAAGGGTGTGAAGACGAAGGCGGACTATGCGAAGCTCGTCGGTCAGGCCGACCGCAACGGTGTCGGCGGACCCGTCGGCGCCTTTATCGGGCAGGACGACAAGAGCCCCGAAAACTACGCGCTCACCATGTTCCAGTCGGGCATCGGCATGCCCGACCGCGACTATTATCTGAGCACCGACAAGAAGCTCGCCGACACGCGCGCGGCCTATCTCGCGCATCTCGAAAAGGTGCTCACGCTGGCCGGCGAGCCCAACGCCGCCGCGCGCGCGCAGGCGCTGCTCGCCTTCGAGACCGAGATTGCGAAGGTCCACTGGACCAAGATCGACAGCCGCGACGCCACCAAGACCTATAACAAGATGACCGTCGCTGAGCTCGTCAAGGACGCGCCCGGCTTCGACTTCGCCGCCTATTTCCATGCGATCGGCGCGCACGTCGATTCGCTCATCGTCGCGCAGCCGAGCGCGGTGAAGGGGACCGCCGCAATCGTCGCAAATGCCGATCTGGCGGTGCTCAAGGACGCCATGCTCGTCCGCACGCTAGACCGCTATTCGGACTATCTGCCCAAGGCTTTCAGCGACGAATCCTTCGCTTTCTACGGCACCACGCTTTCGGGCACGCCGCAGATCGAGCCGCGCTGGAAGCGGGGCGTGACTTTCGTCACCAACAGCCTCAGCGACGAGGTCAGCAAGCTCTACGTCCAGCGCTATTTCCCGCCCGAGACCAAGGCCGCGGCGGATACGCTGGTCAAGAACGTCATCGCAGCGATGGACAAGCGCATCCAGGGGCTTGTCTGGATGGCGCCCGAAACCAAGACCAGGGCGCGCGCCAAGCTCGCCGCCTTCACGCCCAAGATCGGCTATCCCGACAAGTGGCGCGATTTCTCGGGGCTCGAGATCAGGCGCGACGATGCGCTGGGCAATGCGATCCGCTCGGCCAATTTCGAGCATGACTATAATGTCGGCAAGCTCGGCAAGCCGATCTATCGCTGGGAATGGGGCATGACGCCGATGGAGGTGAATGCCTATGCCAATTTCTCGATGAACGAGATCGTCTTCCCCGCCGCGATCCTTCAGCCGCCCTTCTTCGATCCTCATGCCGATCCGGCGGTCAACTATGGCGGCATCGGTGCGGTGATCGGGCACGAGATCAGCCACCATTTCGACGATCAGGGCAGCAAGTACGACGCCACGGGTACGCTCACCGACTGGTGGACCGCCGACGACGTCAAGAAGTTCAACGCGCTGACCGCGCAACTCGTGGCACAGTACGACGCCTACGAACCGCTGCCCGGCGAGCATGTGAAGGGCCAGCTCACGCTGGGCGAGAATATCGCGGATCTCGCGGGGCTCACCGTCGCCCATGAAGCCTACAAGGCCTCGCTCGGCGGCAAGCCCGCGCCCGTGATCGACGGTTTCACCGGCGACCAGCGCTTCTATCTGGGCTGGGCGCAGGTCTGGCGCCGCAACTACCGCGAGGCCAATCTGCGCCAGCGGCTGCTGACCGATTCGCACTCGCCCTCGGCGCAGCGCACATGGGTCGTGCGCAACCTCGACCCCTGGTACGGCGCCTACAATCCCGATGCCTCGGCGAAGCTTTATCTCTCGCAGGATAAGCGCGTCCGCATCTGGTGATTCTCCGAAGCGCTTGACGGCAATCGGAGCGGCGGCGAAGAGGGCAGTCGCCCATGAACGCACCGCTGCTCCAAGCCCTCACCGAAGGTCCCGCGCCGCGCCATGCGCCGCTCGCGCCGCGCGCCGGGGATCGCTGGCTGATGTTGATCGTCGGCGGCGCGGCCTTGCTCAGTGCGCTGCTGATGCTCTGGGCGAGCCAGAGCATCGCCGTGGCCGCCGGGTTTGCGGCGACGGCCGTGCTCATCGCGTCGTCGATGCTGGTCTTTCGCCGTCTCTATCCGCCGCAACAGCCGGTGTCGGGCGGGATCGACTGGTCGCTGACGCGCGAGGCCGCCGACAATGACGGCATTGCCATCGCGATCACCGATCGCGTGGGGCGACTGGTCTGCGCCAATGACCTGTTCGGCGCGTGGTTCCAGGGCTTTCCCACGCCCCCCGGTCTGGCGGTGGGGCAGGCGGGTCTGTCGCAGCTCACTGCCGCGGGACGCGACGCCTGGCGCGACGGCCGCGCCGAGGTCGACCTTGTCGAGTTCAACGGGACGCGTTTTTCCGCGCGGATCCTGCGATCGGGCCAGTCGGAAGATCATCTGCTCTGGCGCTTTCGCCGGCATCGCACGATCGACCTGCGCGCCGAGGCGCGGCGGCTGATCGAGGGCGAGGGCGGCGATCGGCTCGGTGAGGCCGGAATCATGGTCGCGCTGGTTGGCGGTGAGGGACGAATCCGCGCAGCCAATCGCGCCTTTGTCGCGCGCGCCGCTGGCCGCGCCGACGCGCCGATCGAGGGGCGCGATTTCGTCACGCTGCTCGTTTCGGACCGCGAAGGCGTGATCCGTTTCGCCGAGGAGGGCGGCAAGGGCACCGCGCTGCGCCTGCTCCAGATGCCGCTCGAAGCGGGCGTCATTGACAGCCCGACGCTGCTGTTCCTGATCGACGACGAATATGCGGTGTCCGGCCGGATCGGAGGTCCCGGCGGCACGGGCAGCCATTTGCAGACGCTGCTCTCGATGCTGCCGCTCGGCCTCGCGCTCACCGATCGCGACGGTCGCTTCCTCTTCCTCAACGATGCCTTCGCACGCGCCGCCGGGCTCGAGGAGGGCGTGATGCCCGTCTATCCCGGCGATCTTGTCGTGCGCGAGGACAAGGCCGCAGTCGCCGATACCGTGCGACGCTTCGGCGCCGGGCAGCAGGCGCTGTCGGGCGACATCGCGGTGCGTCTGCGCAACAATCCCGAAGAGCCTGTCGCGCTCACCATCGCGGGCGCGCGCGGATTGGGCGAGGCGGCGGTGCTGCTGTCGCTGAAGGATTCGAGCGAGGAATCGAAGCTCAAGCGTCAGGCCGAACAGGCGACCAAGATGCAGGCGGTCGGCCAGCTCGCGGGCGGCGTGGCGCACGACTTCAACAACATCCTGACCGCGATCATCGGGCATAGCGATCTCATGCTGATGCGCCATGCGCCGGGCGACAGCGACTATGACGATATCCAGCAGATCAA
This sequence comes from Sphingomonas sp. LaA6.9, assembly GCF_022601895.1. Taxonomy (GTDB): domain Bacteria; phylum Pseudomonadota; class Alphaproteobacteria; order Sphingomonadales; family Sphingomonadaceae; genus Sphingobium_A. Next base: position 9,599 of record NZ_JAKVIO010000046.1, on the reverse strand, counting down.
GAGCAACTCCAACCGCGCCGCCAGCCTGACGCGCCAGCTGCTCGCCTTTTCGCGCCAGCAGACGCTGCGCCCGCAGGTGCTGCAACTGCCCGACGTCATTTCGGAGGTGTCCAACCTTCTCAAGCGCCTGCTCGGCGAGACCGTGATCCTGAATGTCAGCCATGGCCGTAATCTTGGCGCGGTGCGCGCGGATCCGGGCCAGCTCGAGCAGGTGATCGTCAACCTCGTCGTCAATGCGCGCGACGCCATGCCCCAGGGCGGCAGCGTCACCATCCAGACCTATGCGGTTCCGGCGCGCGACGTGCGCCAGATGGGCAGCGAGATCCTGCCGATCGTCGACTATACCGCGCTCAAGATCAGCGATACCGGCACGGGCATCGCGCCCGAATTGCTGCCCAAGATCTTCGAACCCTTCTTCACCACCAAGGAAGTGGGCAAGGGCACCGGCCTCGGCCTCTCGACGGTCTACGGTATCGTCAAGCAATCGGGCGGCTTCATCTTCGCCGATTCGCGCGTCGGCGAGGGCACGAGCTTCATCATCTACCTGCCGGTCCACGACGCCGAGACGATTGTCGAGACCGGCCCTGCGCCCAAGGTGAAGCAGGGCGAACTCTGGGGCAGCGGCACGATCCTGCTTGTCGAGGACGAGGACATGGTGCGCGCGGTCGCCGAACGCGCGCTGACGCGCCATGGCTATACCGTCCTTACCGCCAGCAATGGCGAGGAGGCGCTGGAGATGCTGGCGCAGGGAATGGAGATCGACCTGCTCATCTCCGACGTCGTCATGCCCACGATGGATGGTCCGACGATGGTGCGTCAGGCGCGCAAGACCTGGCCCGATCTCAAGATCCTGTTCATGTCGGGCTATGCCGAGGAGCAGTTGCGCAAATCGATCGACCTGGACCGCGTGGCCTTCCTGCCCAAGCCCTTTTCGGTCAACCAGCTTGCCGAAGCGGCGCGCGCCGCCATCGCGCCGAAGTAATGCTGCCGCGCGGCAAAGCGCTCCCGCGGCCAAATAATTCGCTTCCAGCGACCGTCGCCGCTGCTATTGAAGCGGCATGACGACACCCTTGCGCATCCTGATCATCGAGGACGAGCCACTCATCGCGATGATGCTGGAAGATTTTATCGAGGCGTTGGGACACGTCCGGGCGGGCACCGCGGATTCGATCGCGACCGCGCTGCCGCTCGTCGAGCGGGGCAGCTTCGACGCGGTCATTCTCGACGTGAACCTGCGCGGTGGTGAGCTGTGCTGGCCCGTGGCCGACAGGCTGGCCGAGGACGGCAAGCCCTATCTGCTCGCGAGCGGCGGCCAGTCGGAGGCGTTGCCCGACGCGCACGCCTGCGCGCCCGTGCTTGCCAAGCCCTTCACCATGGACGGCGTCCGGTCCGCGCTGGAGCGTCTCGCGGGCTGAAGCATGCCCGCATTTCCAGCACCCGAACATTTTTTGTTCCACTCTTGTTCCATGAGAACAAATACTGTACGAAGCTCTCCTGCGTTGAACCGGACCGGTGTTCGATCTACGAGGGGAAGCAGCCATGTCGGCACAATTGAAGCTCATCGATTCCGATAAGAAGACGGGGAATATGGACAGGCAAAAGGCTCTCGAAGCGGCACTCGCGCAGATCGACCGCGCGTTCGGCAAGGGCTCGGCAATGAAGCTGGGCTCGCGCGAGGCGATGGAGATCGAGGCGATCTCCACGGGTTCGCTCGGGCTCGATATCGCGCTCGGCATTGGCGGCTTGCCGCGCGGCCGCGTGGTTGAGGTCTACGGTCCGGAAAGCTCGGGCAAGACGACGCTTGCGCTCCATGTCATTGCGGAAGCCCAGAAGATGGGCGGCACCGCGGCCTTCGTCGATGCCGAACATGCGCTCGATCCGGTTTATGCCAAGAAGCTCGGGGTCGATATCGACGAACTGATCGTGTCGCAGCCCGACACCGGCGAGCAGGCGCTCGAGATCGTCGATACGCTCGTTCGTTCCAACGCGATCGACGTGCTCGTCGTCGATTCGGTCGCGGCGCTGGTGCCGCGTGCCGAGATCGAGGGCGAAATGGGCGACAGCCATGTCGGCCTGCAGGCCCGCCTGATGTCGCAGTCGCTGCGCAAGCTCACGGGCTCGATCAGCCGTTCTCGCTGCATCGTGATCTTCATTAACCAGCTCCGCATGAAGATCGGCGTGATGTACGGCAATCCGGAAACCACGACCGGCGGCAACGCGCTCAAATTCTACGCCTCGGTCCGTCTCGACATTCGCCGCACTGGCCAGATCAAGGACCGCGACGATATCGTCGGCAACACGACGCGCGTGAAGGTCGTCAAGAACAAGGTCGCGCCGCCGTTCAAGCAGGTCGAGTTCGACATCATGTACGGTGCGGGCATTTCCAAGGTCGGCGAGATCCTCGATCTCGGCGTCAAGGCCGGGATCGTCGAGAAGTCGGGCGCGTGGTTCTCCTATGACTCGATCCGGATCGGGCAGGGGCGCGAGAACGCCAAGACCTATCTCAAGGAAAATCCCGAGGTGATGAACCGCCTCGAAGCCGCGATCCGCGCGCGCACCGACGCGGTCGCCGAAGAGATGATGACAGGACCCGATGCGGAGGATGACGGCGATCTGTGATCGCATCGCCTGACAGGACGGTACCGGTTCTGTCGGGCGACCCCTGCGGTCCATAGCCGCGCCTACGCATCAAGCACCCAAAAGGCCCGTCGCGCGTCGACGGGCCTTTTTCGTTTTGGCCCGCTGCAATTTTCTTTCGCAATTCAAGGGAAAGATGCGAAGCTAAGGTTGAAGGGCCTCACATGCCCGCTCATCCTGAGGAGCCGTTGAGCGAAGTCGAAACGGTGTCTCGAAGGACCGCTCCGGGCATATCCTTCGAGACGAGTCTTCGCCAGGCTCAGCCTCTCCTCAGGATGAGCGGGCATTTGTGGGCAGGAGAGGTAAGTCCATGACCATCATCGTCCATCACCTTGAAAATTCGCGTTCGCAACGCGTCCTTTGGATGCTCGAAGAGGTCGGGCTTCCCTATGAGGTGAAGCGCTACGAGCGCGACAGCAAGACGATGCTGGCCCCGCCCGAGCTCAGGAAAGTCCATCCGCTCGGCAAGTCGCCCGCGATAGAGGACGACGGCCGCGTCATCGTGGAGACCGGTGCGATCGTCGAATATCTGGTCGAGTGCGCGGATGGAAAGCTCGGCCCGCCACCGCATCGCGATGCGATCCTGCGTTATCGCCATTTCCTTCATTATGCCGAAGGGTCGCTGATGCCGCCGCTGCTCGTCATGCTCGTGATCAACCGCATGGGCATTCTCGGCAAGCCGGTGCGGCCGCGCATACAGGCAATGATCGACACGCATCTCGACTGGCTCGAGGATGAGCTTGCGACGCGCGACTGGTTTGCGGGCGATGTCTTCACCGCAGCCGATGTCATGATGAGCTTTCCGCTCGAGGCGGCGCGACAGCGCGCCGGACTATCGAAATCGCGTCCGCATCTGAACGCCTGGATCGATCGCATCCACGCGCGGCCCGCCTACAAGACCGCGCTGAAAAAGGGTGGGCCCTACGCCTTCGCCTGATGGTGCGTCTCGGCCGTCATTGCGGGGAGCATGGCGACGAAGCAATCCAGAGTCACAAGCCTCAGCGCTGGATTGCTTCGCTCCGCTCGCAATGACGTGATACGGTGATACCCAAATTGCGGAACGGCATCGCAATCAGGGCGTTAGAACCGTTGGGGAGGAGAAACGATGTCCCTCCAGGTCAAGATGCTGATCGGCTTCATCGTCGGCCTGACGGGCGGGCTCCTCGTCCACATGATCGCGCCCGACGCGCCGTGGCTTGAGACCTTCACGACCTATGTCACGCAGCCGATCGGGCAGATCTTTCTCCGGCTGCTCTTCATGCTCGTCATTCCGTTGCTGTTCTCGGCGCTGGTGATGGGCATTGCCGACATGGGCGACGTCGCCGCGCTCAAGCGGATCGGGGTCAAGACGCTTGCCATCACTGTGCTGGTCTCGACGATCGCGGTGATCCTCGCGCTCGCGGTCGTCAATCTGCTCAAGCCGGGCTCGGGCGTGGATCCCGCGCTCGCGCAGCTGTTGCTCGCCGATGCCCGCGACGGTGCACAGGCGATCGTCGCGGGCGGAAGGGAGGCGCCGACGGGGATCGACGCGCTGCTCAACATCATTCCCAGCAATGTCGTCACCGCCATGTCGAACAACGACATCCTCGCGGTGATGTTCTTCGCGCTCATGTTCGGCATCGGCCTGTTGCTCGTCCGAACCCCCGCCACGCGGCAGCTCCAGAGCGCGATCGAGGGTGTGTTCGACGTGACGATGCGGCTGATCGGGATCGTCATCCGCCTCGCGCCCTATGCTGTCGCCTGTTTCATGTTCAACCTCGCCGCGATCTTCGGCTGGGAGCTTCTTGTCCGGCTCGGTGCCTATGTCGGTGTCGTGCTGCTTGCGCTCGGGCTGCAGATGTTCGTCGTCTATCCGGCGATGATCCGGATCGCGGGGGGCATGTCGCCCGTGTTCTTCTTTCGCGGAATCCAGGAGGCGATGGTGATGGCCTTTTCCACCGCCTCGTCCAACGCGACATTGCCGACCGCGTTGCGCGTGGCCGAAAACAAGCTCCATCTGCCCCCGCGCGTCTCGCGCTTCGTCCTCACCATCGGCGCGACCGCCAACCAGAACGGCACCGCGATGTTCGAAGGGATCACCGTCCTCTTCCTCGCGCAGTTCTTCGGCGTCGAGCTCACGCTGAGCGCGCAGGCGATGGTGCTGCTCATCTGCATTCTGGGCGGCATCGGTACCGCGGGCGTTCCCGCGGGATCGCTGCCCGTGATCGCGCTCATCCTCGGCATGGTCGGCGTGCCGCCCGAGGGGATCGGGCTGGTTCTCGGCGTTGATCGTTTCCTCGACATGTGCCGGACGACGCTCAACGTCACCGGCGACCTCGCCATTGCCGCGGTCGTCTCGCGTGGCGAGACGACCGAACGGCAACTGGCCTGATCAGGCGCGGAAGGAGTCCGGGCCCTGGTCTCCAACGGTTTCCGGCGCGTGCAGGATGTGGTGGGTCGAGGGCGCGTGCGGCGGCTCAATCTCGGCGGGCTCGATCGGGTCGAGCTTGCCCTCCCATTTGGCGACGACGACGCTCGCGACGGCATTGCCGACGACGTTGGTCGCCGAGCGTCCCATGTCGAGGAAATGGTCGACCGCGAGGATCAGCAGCAGTCCCGCCTCGGGAATGTCGAACAGCGCTAGCGTCGCCGAAATCACGACCAGGCTGGCGCGCGGCACGCCCGCCACGCCCTTGGACGTGATCATCAGCACCAGGAGCATCGTGATCTCCTGGCCGAGCGTCAGGTCGATGCCATAAGCCTGCGCGATGAAGATCGTCGCGAAGGTCATGTAGATCATCGATCCGTCGAGGTTGAACGAATAGCCCAGCGGCAGCACGAAGCTCGCGATCTTGGGCGGCACGCCAAAACGGTCCAGCGCCTCCAGCGTCCGCGGATAGGCCGCCTCGGATGATGCGGTAGAAAAGGCAAGCAGGATCGGCTCGCGGATATAGCGCAGCAACAGACCGGTGCGCTTGCCGACGACCAGGAAGGCCGCGCCGATCAGCACGATCCAGAGCACGATCATGCCGATGTAGAAGCTGCCCATGAAATAGGCGAGATCGCCCAGAATGGCGGGACCGCGTTCGGTGAGCGTCCCTGCAACCGCCGCAAACACCGCGAAGGGCGCGAAGCGCATCACATAGTCGGTGATCTGGAGCATCACCTGCACCAGCGCCTCGACGCCCTTGACGAGAGGCTTCCCCTTTTCGCCGACCGCGGTGAGCGCGACGCCGACGAACAGCGAGAAGACGACGATCTGCAGGATCTCGTTCTTCGCCATGGCGTCGATCATCGAGGCCGGGAAGATGTGCGTGATGAAATCCTTGAGGTTGAACGCGCCCTTGTCGACGCCGCTGGCCGCCTCGACCGGTGGGAGCGGAAAGTCGAGCCCGACGCCGGGCTGCAGGAAGTTGACGAGGACCAGCCCGAGCGTCAGCGAAACCAGGCTCGCCGAAAAGAACCATGTGAGCGACTTGAGCCCGACGCGCCCGAGCGCTGATGTGTCGCCCATATGGACGATGCCCATCACCAGCGTCGAAAAGACCAGCGGGGCGATGATCATCTTGATCAGCCGCAGGAAGATGGTGGTGACAATCGAGAAATAGCCCGCGATCTCGGTCAGTCGCGCGCTGGCTTCGGGGGTGCCGTCGCCGATCGCGGCGTTGAGGCCCCAGCCACAGAAGATGCCGAGCACCAGCCCGGCGAGAATATAGTAGGTCAGGCGCTTGGCCACTGGTGTCCCCCGTCTTCGCGAAGGCGACTACCAAGAGGATTGCCGCCGCCGGGTCAAGCCGATGCGTGAACCCGGCGGTCGAATGGGCCTTGCTTGCGCCGTCAGGCGGCCGCGGCGGCCCGCGCTTGCTGGACGACGTGCTCCGCCATCTTGCCGCTCAGCTCGGAGAGGTGGTCGAACTGCGCCGTGAAGCTCGCCAGCCCCTGGCTCAAGGACCGCAATTCGGCGTCGAGCCCGTGCAGTTCGGCCTCGGGCAGCAGCACGTCGACCCGGTCCCAGCGCGACCAGCCTTCGCGCGGATTGATGCCGAGCACCTGTCCGCGCCTGCTCGATACCGCCGAACTGACGCGTGAGGTCGCGCCGCCCGGCGTCAATATGCTCACCTGCCAGATCGGTTCGAGCAGATAGGGCGTGCATTGGGGGAGCGCCTCGGACATCGCGATCCGCCCCGCAAGGCGAAAGGCCAGCTCCGAGCTGTCGACGCTGTGGAACGACCCATCAACCAGCGTCACCCCGACATCGACCACGGGAAAACCCATGGGGCCGTGTTCCATCGCGTCGCGCACGCCGAGCTCGACCGCGGGGATCCACTGTTTCGGGATCGCCCCCCCCGTGATCTTCTCGTCGAAAACGAAGCCCGCGCCGCGTTCGACGGGCCGCAGCTCGATAATCACGTCGCCATATTGGCCGTGCCCGCCCGACTGCTTCTTGTGGCGGCCGCGCTGCGTCACCGATTTGCGGATCGATTCGCGATAGGGCACGCTTGGCTTGCGCGTGTCCACCGCCACCCCGTAGCGCCGCTTGAGCTTGGCGATCGTGGCCTGCAGATGCTCGTCATTGACCCCGCGCAGCAGCATCTCATGCGCGCCCTCGTCATGCCCCCATCGAAGCGACGGATCCTCCTCGACCAGCTTGTGCAGCGCCGCCGAAAGCCGGACATCGTCCTTGCGGTCCTGCGTCGCGATCGCGACCGCGCTGTTCATCGTCGGAGAGGGCGCGGCCTGCGCGGCGGCCGCCACCTTGCGGCCGATGCCGAGCAGGTCGCCGCTATGCGCCGAATCGACCTTGGCGATGGCGATCACGTCGCCCGGATCGGCATTGCTCGTCTTGGCGGTGCTGGCGCCTTGGACAAAAAACAACCCGCCGATGCGGGTCGCTTCGCCGGCAGTGTCGATCAGTTCACCGCCCTCGGTCAGCGGCGCCCCCCAGACTCTCGCATAGGCCAGCCTGCCGACCGGGCTGCCATGCGAGATCTTGAGCACATAGCTGCTGGGATCGGTGGCGCCGATGCGCGCGGCGGCCGCCTCGGGCGCGGGCGCTTCATGGCGCAGCATCTTGAGCAATCGCCGGATGCCGAAGCCGTTCAGCGCCGAACCGAACAGCACGGGGACGACGAGGCCCTCGCGCAGCTCGCGTGTCAGATCGGCGCACACCATGTCCTGACATGGCGCCTGATCCGAAATGAGCTGTTCGAGCAGGTCGTCGTCATGATCGGCGAGCTGTTCGAGCATATGGAAACGGTCGGCCGCCTCGCGGTCCACCATGTCCGCGGGAATGTCGATCCGCTGCGACGGCTTGCCGGGCTGATAGTGATATGCGCGTTCGAGCGCGAGATCGACGAAGCCGGTCACCTTGTCGCCCTCGCGAATGGGGATCTGCCGTGCCAGCAGCGTCGCACTGCTCATGGGCTCGAGCGCCGCCAGCAGCTCACGGATCGAGCCCCGCGCCTGATCGATCTTGTTGACGAAGATCGCATGGGGAATGCCAAGCGCTTCGACGCGACGCAGCACGGGCTCGGCGAGCGACGCACGCGCAGGATCGGGGTCGATGACGATCAGCGCGAGGTCCGCGGCATTGAGCGCAGCGTCCCCGTCGGCGGCGAAGCCGATCGAGCCGGGCGTGTCGAGCAGCGCGAAGCGATCGCCGAGATATTCGAGCCGGGCCAGGTTGATCTCGGTCGATCCGCCGCGCGCGCGCGCCTCGGGGCTCGCATCGCCCGTGCTCGTGCCGGCTTCCACCGCGCCCTGACGGCTGATCGCGCCGGCGGCGAACAGCAGCGCCTCCATGAGGCTTGTCTTGCCAGCCCCGGCGGGGCCGACGAGCGCTACAGCCCGAACTCCTTTCGTGGTTTCCATGAATGCCACTCCTTCAGGCCGCATCCTTCCTATGCCTGCGGATCAGGCAGGACGGGACGCGGCTCTCCCGTCCAGCGGGTACTGAGGCGCAGTTTCGTCTTTCATAGCTTGCGACGATGCGCTTCGCCAGCGCCCCAAATGGGCAATCCATGCGCATTATTCGGCGATCGACTCGAATCACAGCCTTTTCACACCGCTTCGGCTCACCTAAGTGGCAGTCATGACTTCGACCAATGACATTCGCCGCTCGTTCCTCGACTATTTTGAGGGCCAGGGCCATGCGCGCGTGCCTTCCGCGCCGCTCGTCCCGCACAACGATCCCACGCTGATGTTCGTGAACGCCGGCATGGTGCCCTTCAAGAACGTCTTCACGGGGCTCGAGAAGCGCGACTATTCGACCGCGACCTCGTCCCAGAAGTGCGTGCGCGCGGGCGGCAAGCACAATGATCTCGACAATGTCGGCTATACCGCACGGCATCACACCTTCTTCGAGATGCTCGGCAACTTCTCGTTCGGCGACTATTTCAAGGAACAGGCGATCACGCATGCCTGGACCCTGCTGACGAAAGAATGGGGTATTCCCGCCGACAAGCTCACCGCCACCGTCTATCACACTGACGATCAGGCGTTCGAGCTCTGGAAGAAGATCGCGGGTCTTCCCGAAAGCCGCATCATCCGCATCCCGACCAAGGACAATTTCTGGGCGATGGGCTCGGATGGTCCCTGCGGACCCTGTTCGGAAATCTTCTACGATCATGGCGACCATATCTTCGGCGGCCCCCCGGGCAGCCCCGATGAGGATGGCGACCGTTTCGTCGAGATCTGGAACCTCGTCTTCATGCAGTTCGTGCAGGAGAATGACGAGATTATCGGCGATCTGCCGCGCCCCTCGATCGACACGGGCATGGGTCTCGAGCGCCTCGCAGCGGTGCTTCAGGGCGTCCATGACAATTACGACACCGACACCTTCAAGGCACTGATCGCCGAATCAGGCGAGCTGACCAAGACCACGACCACGGGCGACAATCAGGCCAGCCACCGCGTGATCGCGGATCACCTGCGCTCCTCGGGCTTCCTCGTGGCGGACGGCGTGCTGCCCGCGAACGAAGGCC
>NZ_JAKVIO010000045.1 GCF_022601895.1 Sphingomonas sp. LaA6.9 | reverse complement strand
TGGACGCGTTCGTCGAAGGCTTTGCCACGAAGCGGGACGCGCGCACTGCCGTGGATCGCAACGGTGTCGACCGCGACACGACCACCTATGGCGGCAATGTCGGCGTCCAGCTCGACATTGCCGACCGTATCAAGGGCGATCTCGGGCTTGGTGTGTATCGCGCCGAGTATCAGGATGCCACGATCAGCGACCACACCGGCTTTTCGGCGAGTGGCCGGATCGTCTGGCGCCCGCGCGTCCGCACTTCGATCACGGGGCAGGTCTTCAGCGGCGATGTCGCCACGATCCGCGGGGGTGCGTCATCGCGCACCGATACCAGCGGCTCGATACGCGTCGATCAGGAAGTGCGCCACAATCTGCTTGCCTACGCGCTCGTCGGCGTCGTCGATACGAGTTACCGGGGGGCGAGCGGGCGCAATCTGACGACCCTGACGGGCGCGGCGGGCGTCGAGTATCTCATGAACCGCTCCATATCGATCAAGCTCGATACTGCCTATATGGACCGCTCCGCCAATCTGCCGACGGACGCCTTCAACAAGTTCCGTGTCGGGGTGGCGCTGCGATTGCGTTACTGATTCCAAGCGGGCTAGCGCCGGTCTCTATCGGATAGCTGGCAGGCGCATTCGTACAGGATCGGGAACCCACACTTGCGGTGCTGCGGCAACCACCGGAGTATATCGGGATGACACCATCGCTATATCCATCACGCAGGAAGAAACTGCGGCCTCGCATTGCGACGCGCGGTGGCGGCCATATCGTGCGAGCCGTCGCGATCGCCTGCCTTGCCAGCTGCTCGGCTGCCGATGGTCTGCCTGCCACGAGCGGGAGCGATGCCTTTCCCGGCGCCGAAGGGCACGGTCGCTATGCCGCCGGCGGGCGCGGCGGCCGCATCATCCAGGTCACGACGCTGGCCGATTCCGGCCCGGGATCACTGCGCGCCTGTATTGATGCAAGCGGACCGCGCGTCTGTGTGTTCAGGGTAAGCGGCGTGATCCGCTTCACGAGCGCGCGCCCGATGATACGCAACCCGTTCATCACGATTGCCGGGCAAACCGCGCCGGGTGGTGGCATCCTGCTCACCCACAATGGAGGCGCGACCGGACTGACGCCGCTGGTCATCAAGAACACGCACGACGTGATCGTCCGCCATATCCGCGTCCGCACCGATCGACGCGGCGCACAGCGCGGCAGCAATGACGGCATCACGATCGAGGGCAGCAGCAATGTCATCATCGATCATGTCAGCGCCTCATGGGCGCTGGACGAGAATTTCAACGGCTATGCGCAAAACGACAGGATCACGGTCTCGGCCTCCATCTTTGCCGAAGGCATTACCGATCACGACAAATGTGCGCTGCTGAGCAGCGATCCGACGGGTCCACAGCGCTTCAGCTTCATCAAGAATCTGTGCGCGCACAATGGCGATCGCAATCCCGACGTCAACTTCCCGCCGGGGTCGTGCGTCGAGGTCGTCAACAATGTCCTCTACAACGCCCGTTCTGAGTTCACCGAGGTCTGGGAAAGCTATGGCGGTACGCCGGTCAGCGTCGTCGGCAACTACTACAAGGCGGGTCCCGACACGCTCGGCAGCGCATCGGCAATCAACCGGCAGATCATCGCATCGACGGGTGCGGCAAGGGTTTATGTGGCCGACAACAGCTTTGATGGACGGATGGTGGCGCAGTCGCCGCTGCTGGCGCCGGTGCTCATCAGCCAGCCCACCTGTCCGCTGACATTCGCGCCGCTGAGCGCATCCCAGGCCTATGCGACGGTGCTCGAACTGTCGGGCGCATTCCCGCGCGACGCCGTCGACCTGCGCATTGTCCGCGATGTTGGCGAGCGGACCGGGCGAATCGTGAGCGCGCCCGGCACATTGCCCGCAATCGCCACAGGCACGCCTTATCCCGATAGCGATCGCGACGGTATGTCCGACACCTGGGAGCGTTCGAAGGGGCTCAACGTCGGCACCAACGACGCCTGGTCCGATCATGACGGCAATGGCTGGGCCAATATCGATGAGTTCCTTGATTACGCGCATCGCGAGGCGCTGCGGGCGCGGGCGGTTACCTGATCGCAAACAGGGGCTTTTGCCTATAGCGCGGTGGAAATCTGTGTCCTGCGATCAGCATCGAAGACGAGGTGGTGGCGCGGCTGATCCATATTGAGCGTCTCTTCGATGATCGGGGTTGGCCGATGCTTCGCCTGCATGAAAATCCGACCCAGATATTCGCCAAGCACACCCAGGAAGATTGCGTTCATGGAGATCGACATCAGCAGCAGCAATGTCGTCGTGGCAAAGCCTGCGGGCCAGTCCTGCCCGAAGACGAGCCGGCCCATGATATAGCCCAGGCTCAGAAGGAAGGTCAGGCATCCAACCAGCAGGCCCACTGCGGAGGCCAGCCGGAGCGGCACCAGCGAATGATTGAGCACGCCATCGACCGCGAGCGAAAGCATCGCGCGGAACGGGAACTTGCTCTCGCCCGCGGTACGGATGCGTCGCACATATTCGAACCCGATCTGCGAAAAGCCCATCGAGCTGATGAGTCCGCGCAGATAGGGCGAGGTATCGTCCACCTGACGCAATTCTGAGAGAATACGCGCGTCGACGAGCCTGAACTCGCCTGCGTTCACCGGTAGATCGTCTTCGCTCATCGACGCAATCAGCCGATAGAAGAGCCGCCGCGTCGCACGCATGACCGCGCCTTCCTCCAGCGTTTCCCGGACGCCATAGACAACCTGATGCCCCTGACGCCACAGCTCGAGCATCTTGGGGATCAGTTCCGGGGGATCCTGGAGATCGCAGTCGATCTGGACGGCACAGGCGCCCGTGGCCGACTTGTAGGCGACCAGCAAGGAGCGCTCATAGCCGTAGTTCCGCGCGAAACGGATCACCCGCACCCTGGGATCGCGTTCGGCAATTTCGCGCAGCAGGGCGAAGCTGCGATCGGTCGAATGATTGTCGGTGACTATGATCTCATAATCGTAGTCGGGCAGTGCCGCGAAGACCCGCACGATCTCGGCATAGGCCCGCTCAATGTTCATGTCCTCGTTGTAGACCGGCACGAGGATCGACACCTTGGTGCGATTGTCGAGCATTGCGTACTCCTAAGTCAGCGCAGGCGCGCGCTGCATAGCCGCGATCGTGCGTTCAAGGCCCTCGCGCAGCGTGGCCGCGGCCGACCAGTTGAGCAGGGTGCTGGCGCGGTCGGGCGACGCCAGCAGCACGGAAGCGCCAAGTTCGGGCGTGCCGTCGCCGAAGCTGACCAGCGCAGGATCGGCGCCTGTGATGTCGAGGATCTGCTCCGCCACCTCGCGCATGCTCGGCGCCGTGCCCGTCGCGATATTGATCGCGTTGCACCAGGGCAGACGGCGCTCGGCCAGGAGCAGAAGCGCGTCGACCGCGTCGTCGACATGAATGAGGTCGCGGCGGTCGGACGGGCGCGCGACGTGAAACGGCCGACTTTCGAGGCACGCGCGGATCAGCGCCGGAATCATGAAGGTCTCTGATTGCCCCGCCCCGTACACCAGCGCCAGGCGCGCGGTGATGGTCGGAAACGGCAGGATGCTCTCGAGAACGCGCAGATACATCGTCCCCGCGGCCAATCCCGCGCCATAGGGCGTGGAGGGATCCTCCTTGTGATCCTCGCGATAGGGAACCGTGGCGGTGCCATATTCGGCGATCGAGCCGGCGCGCACGAAGGCGGATGGAGGCTCGCGTAGTTTGGAAAGCGCAGCAAGCAGCGCGATCAGATTGGGAAGATCCTCGCGGATCGTCAGATCTACGGCGGGGAAGTCCACCTGCGCGGTCAGGCGCGTCTCGGCCGCCAGATGATAAACCTGGTGCGGAGCGGCATCGACAAGGCAGGCGGTGAGCGCAGCCTCGTCGGACAGATGCAGTTTGTGGACATGAAGGCTGTCGATCGTGTCCCCCAGCCGATGCAGTGACGTTTCGGGGCGGACGAGCAGATGCAGCTCGTCCCCCCGTTCGTGCAAGCGGCGGACGAGGTGGGATCCGATAAAACCCGCGGCCCCGGTTATGAGCGTGCGCTTTGCCACTTGCGATGCACCGCTTCCTATCCGCTCACGAGCGTCGGCCGGGGGAGGGGTACGACGAATTTCCCGCCGCGATCCAGAAACGCCTGTTGCTGGGCACGAATTTCGTCAAAGAAGTTCCACGCCAGCACGAAGAGTATGTCGGGCTTTTCGGTTTCGATGGCCTCCACAGGCTTGATCGGTATGCGCGTATTGGGCGAGTACAGCCCGTGCTTCAGGACATTCTTGTCGACAAGGAAGTCCAGATATTGCGGTCCGATCCCGAAATAGGTGATCAGCGTGTTGCCACGCGCCGATGCGCCATAGCCCGCGATCTTCAGCCCCTGCGCCTTCAGATCCGAAAGCATCTGGCGCAGCTCCGCGCCGATCGCGTCGACGCGTTCCACCAGCGCCTGATAGGTCGATTCCTCCAGCATGCCGCCCGCGGCCTCTTCGTCGAGCATTTCCTGCACGATCGGCGTCCGCGCCGTGCCCGTGGCATTGCGCGTCAGGAAGACGCGCATCGAACCGCCATGAATATTGGGCAGGCGGTGCACGTCGGTCACGTCGAGGTCGAAAAATGCGCCCAGCTTGACGAGCGAGAGCAGGCTGAATTCGGAGACATGCTCATGATAGATATTGTCGAATTCATTATGGTCGATCAGTTCCTTGGCGCGCGGCACCTCGATGACGAACATGCCGTCTTCGGACAGCAATATGTCGATGCCGCGCATGAAATTGTGCAGATCGCCGATATGGTTGAAGGTATTGGTCGTGACGATGATCTTCGCCTTGCCGTGCTTGTCGGCAACATCGACGGCGGTTTCGGGGTTGAAATAGGCGACATGCACATCGACGCCGCGAGCGTTGGCGAGCTCGGCGATATTGGCTGCGGGATCGATGCCCAATGTCTTGCAGCCCAGGGCATTGCATGCAGCCAGCAGCAGTCCGTCATTGCACCCGATGTCCACGATCAGCCCGGTTGAAGCCGCGTGGCTCGCGAGCACGTCGGCGAATTCGCGAAAGTGGCTCTGCATCGTCGCCGCGCCCGATGGCACGTAGAGATAGTGACGGAAGAAATCGGGCGGGATCTGATCCGCGACCTCGACCAGCCCGCATTCGAGGCACACCTGCGCGTTCAGCGGAAAGCTGGGCTGGGGACGTTCCAGATCCTCGGGCTTGATCAGCATCTGTGCCGGAGCATGATCGCCCAATGGCAGGAACAGGTACGGATCGGGCGCAAGGCAGGCGCGGCACTGGACCAGTCGGTCGGTTGGCGCGTCAACGGTGCGGAGCACGGCTTGGCTGGACATATGATTACCTTCCCGTCTTGGCCTTGAGGAACGAAGCGGCGGTCTCGTAGATGTGCGATACCTGCGCCTCGCTCAGCCCCTGGTGACAGCCGATGACGATGCCGCCGCGCGTGACGAGATCGGAATCGGGATAGCCGCGTACGCTCTCGCGGCGCGCAATCGTCTTGAAGCCCGGCTGACGCAGGATGTTTCCGGTAAAGACCGGGCGGGTCTGGATGCCCCGATCCTCCAGATACATCTGCATTTCGTTGCGGTGGAAGGGCGCATCGTCCCTCACCACAAGCGGGAACGCGTACCAGGTCACGTCGGCGCCGGGGATCATCTCGGGTAGCAGGAAGAACTCTTCATAACGCTGGAAGAAGGCCTTGTGCCGATCGAAGGTCGCTTGCCGCGACTTCAGGAACCCGGGCAGCTTTCGGTACTGGACGAGCCCGAAGGCGGCGCCGAGTTCGGACGGCTCGAAATTGTAGCCGATCATGTCGAAGACATATTTGGCGTCATAGGGAATGCCGTCGATCTCGATCCCGAAGCGCGCATTGGCGCTTTCGGATTCGGCGAACACCGATGATCGCCTGCCCCAGCCGCGCAGGATGCGCGAACGGTGTTCAAGCTCCTCGCTGTTGGTGCACAACATGCCGCCATTGCCCGCGCAGTTGATGATATGCGCGCCGTAGAAGCTGGTCGTGCAGATATCCGCGCGTTCGCCCGTCGGGCGGCCGTGCAGCTTGGTGTCGAGCGTGTCGGCGCTGTCCTCCAGCACCAGCAGGCCGTGGCGATCGGCGATCGCGCGGAGCGCGTCCCAATCGGGGATATTGCCCATCAGATTGGGGATCACCATCGCCCGCGTATTGGGCGTGATCATTTCCTCGACCTGGTCGACGCGGATGTTGAGCGTCTGCGGATCGACATCGACAAAGGCGGGGACGAGGCCGTTCTGGACCTGCGACGCGACCGTCGTAGAGAAGGTCAGTGCCGGGGTGATGACCTCCGAACCCTTGGGCAGGTCCATCGCGGCGATGCCGAGCAGCAGCGCCGACGAGCCGGAGTTGACCATCACGCCGCGCGACTTTCCGAACAGCGCGGCGATCTTCTCCTCGAACTCATGGACCTTCGGCCCTGGCAGCGTCGATGTGCGCAGCACCTCGACGACGGCGGCGACTTCCTCCTCGTCGCTGACGCTCAGCGCGTAGGGCACGCGCATCGTGCGTTCGACCGTTTCGATTTCTGTCTGACTGACAGCTAGCATGTGACTACACCTCCGCGCTGACGGGAATTCGAATCCCGTTTTTCTCGACCAGATGCTGGATCAGCCGGGAAAGGCCGTCCTCGAGCCCGACCTTTGGTGACCAGTCGGGAAACAGGTGCCGCGCCCGCGACAGATCGGGGCAGCGGCGCTGGGGATTGTCGACCAGATAGTCGGAGTCCTCGCTCGCCTGATAGCGCACCGCGATCGGCGCGCGGCCGAGCACGCTTGCGCCCGTCCGCGACACGGCTTCGGCAAGGTCGCGCATCGAGATCTCGACCTCGTCATTGCCTGTGTTGATCGCGTCGCCCGCAAAGTCCGACGCCAGCGTGCGCATCATCAGCGCGATCGCATCGCTGACATAGCAGAAGGAACGCGTGGGCGCCCCGTCGCTCAGCAGCTCGATCGGGCGATCCTCCAGCACGCACGTCATGAAATCGGGCAGGACGCGGCGATCGTCGAGCCGCAATCCCGGCCCATAGACGTTGAACGGCCGGACAAGCTTGATCGGCGTACCGAACAGCCGGTGGTGCGTGACCGCGAGCGTTTCGGCCATGCGCTTGGATTCATCGTAGCAGGCGCGCGGTCCGGTGCACGACACATAGCCGCGATAGTCTTCGGGGGTCGGTATGAAATCGGGGTGCGGATCGCCGTAGATCTCGCTCGTGCTCATCACGATCATCCCGCGCGTCAGGCTGCGCCGCGCCAGTTCGAGCAGGTGCCTGGTACCGTCGACATTGGCGCTGATCGTTTCCAGCGGATATTGCCGATAGACCGTGGGCGAGGCGATGCTGGCGCCGTGCACGATCCAGTCGACGGGTTCGTCGAGATCGAGCGGATCGGATATGTCGTGCCGCACCAGGCGGAAGTTCGGCAGCGCTTCCAGATGCGCAAGGCGCTCGGGCACGCCGGTCTTGAAATTGTCCAGCGCGATGACCCGGCACGCGTCGCCCGATCCCGTCTCGTTCCACGCCAGGAGAGTTTCGACGATATAGCTCATCAGGAACCCGCCCGCGCCAGTGACAAGGACAGTCGTTCCCGCGAAGCGGGGCAGGACCTCCACGAGGTCGCTCAGCAGCGCTTTGACGTCGTTTTCCACCACACGCGAATAGAACTGCATCTTCGCCCCCACTCTAAACCTGTCGCGCTGCGCGCCAGATCGCCACGCCATGGACAATCGAACCCGTCATCCCCCGTTCCCAATCTGGTAGAGTTTGAAATCCTTCGGCGGGTCCAATGAGCGTAGCGAATTGCGCGCGTCGAATATGACGTTTCCGCGCATCGCCTTTCGGATTTTCGGCCAGTCAAGCTCGCCCCACTCGGGCCAGGCAGTGCCGATGATCGCGACGTCGCTGCCTTCCAGTGCCTCCAGCGCGCCGCCGGCATATTTCACGGTGCCGTTGAGCAGCGGCCTCGCGAGGTCCGTGGCGACGGGATCATAGACGGTCACGTCAGCGCCACGATCGCGCAACAGCTCGACGAGATGGATGGCGGGCGAATGCCGCAGATCGTCCGTTCCCGATTTGAAGGCCAGACCGAGAACACCGACCCTTTGCCCCGCAAAGGCGCCAATGCGGTCTTCCGCAAGATCGAGGACCGCGCTTGTGCGGGCCGCGTTCACCTGCGCAACGGCCGCGAGCAATGGCGTCTCGACATTCTTCCCGCGCGCATAGGCGAGTAACGCCGCAATGTCCTTGGGAAGGCAGCTGCCGCCATAGCCGCTGCTCGGCCGCAGATAGGACAGGATCCCCGGCCGTACGCGATGTCCATCGATGACGGGCGAGAGACGCTTGTCGAGATGGAGCCCGTCCATCACGATTTCTGCGTCGGCGCCCGGGGTCCGCTCGCACAACGATGCGAGTTCATTGGAAAAGGAAATCAGCGTCGCGAGCAGCGCGTTGGAGGCGTATTTGGTGAACTCCGCATTGCGCAGCGACATGACGACCCTGGGGCAGTCGAACGACGCGTAGACCTCTTGCATGACGGCGGCGGCTCGCGCGTCGGACGCACCGATCACGATTCGGTCGGGCGCCATGAAATCCTCGATCGCGGTACCCTCGCGAAGGAACTCCGGATTCATGCAGAGACCGATATCGGTCCCCGTCACCTTCCCAGCAGCGCCTTCGAGTGCCGCGCGCACAACGCCGTCGGTCGTGCCGGGAACGACGGTGCTCTTGACCGCGACCACATGGTATCCAGGCTTGGATTTAAGCGCATGGCCGATGGCAGCCGACGCCGTTTCGATCTGCGAAAGGTCGATATGGCCGTCGGCGTCGGGTGTCCCCACCGCAATCAGCGTGACGTCGCTGTCCTGTACCGCCGATATCAGGTCGACCGTCGCCGAGAGCGCGCCGCTGGCGATGGTTTCCTCGACCAGCGGCTGGAGACCGGGCTCGAAAAATGGCGCACTGCCACCCGAGATCCGCAGGACGCGCGCCGCGAGCTGATCGACACAGACGACCTTGTGCCCGAGCTTGGCGAGACATGCCCCGGTTACAAGGCCGACATAACCCGTTCCAATGATAGAAATGTTCATGCGATACCGGTCCCCGGCACCGATCCTGTGCATTGGCTGGAGCCCGGCACCCGGCGAAGGCTTGCGATCATGCCGCCTCGACCTCGACGCGCTGGCGTTCGAACTGCATCCAAGGCGGGTTGCCTGCCTGGCACAGCTTATCAAGATGGTCGCGGTCGCGGACTGTGTCCATCGGATGCCAGAAGCCCTTGTGCTTGTATGCGAAAAGTTGTCCGTCGCGCGCGAGACGGGCCAGCGGCGCCTGTTCGAGCGGCTCTTCGTCGCCTGAAAGATAGTCGAGCACGCCCGGCTCGAAGACGAAGAAGCCACCGTTGATCCAGGTCTCGTATTTCTGGACCTTTTCGGTGAATTCGGCGACCCGGTTGCCCTCAAGCTCGAGATTGCCGAAGCGCGCGGGCGGCTGCACCGCGGTAACTGTCGCCAATCCGCCATGCGAACGATGGAAGGCCAGCAGCGCGTCGATGTCGATATTGCCGACCCCATCCGAATAGGTGACCATGAAGGGCTCGTCGTCGAGCCAGTCGCGCAGACGCAGCAGGCGCCCGCCCGTCATCGTATGCTGGCCGGTGTCGACCACCGAGACGTTCCAGTCCACGTTCCTGGTGGGCCTTAGCGTCATCCCGCCATCGCCGAGCGCCACCGTGAAATCGTTGTTCATCAGGTGGAGCTCATGGAAGAAGCTCTTGATCAGCATGCATTTGTAGCCGCATGCCACGATGAAATCGTGATGGCCCCACTGGCTGTAGATATCCATGACATGGAGCATGATCGGGCGGCCGGAGACCTCCACCATCGGCTTGGGAATGCGGACTGTTTCCTCGGCAAGCCGCGATCCCAGGCCACCGGCAAGAAGGACTGTCTTCATCATTCAGACTCCCCCGAACGCGCGCCACGCGTCCTTTCCAGCTAATCTGTACGACCGACTATACAGGAGCCCCCCCCCAACAACTGCGCGCGCAGGAGAGGTAGGCAAACTGGGCTAGCACTTCACTCGAATGCCCACAGAGCAGGCTATCGCAAATGGATAGTAACCCGGCTGGCTGATTGATCGCTTGCGGCCGCGCGCTAGTCTCCGCGACCAACAGGAGGTGCGGAGCAGCTGCATGGAGCGTATCGACACCGAAATTTCCAGGCCTTCCGAGGCGAGCGGCCATAGGCCGATGCACATCGCTTTCATTCTTTCGGCGCTCGGCGCGGGCGGTGCGGAACGCGTGGTGAGCCTGATCGCGTCGCATTGGGCGGCGCGTGGCGACACCGTCACCATCATCGCCTTCGACGCGCCCGAAGATCCTGTCTATCACGAGTTCGACAGCCGCGTTCGTTTCGTGCGCCTTGGCGCTGCAACCGAAAAGAGCGCCGGCACCAGCGCCATGTTCCGATCCGCGCGGCGCGCCTGGCAATTGCGGCGCGCATTGCGGCGTCTGAATCCGGATCGCATCATTTCCTTTCTCACCAAGGTCAACGTTCTGACGCTTCTGGCAACTATCGGCGGCGCAACCCCCGTCATCATCTCGGAGCGCAACAATCTGGCGCGCCAGGGAATGAACGGGCTTTGGCGGCGGCTGGCCGACGCACTCTACCAGCGTGCCGCCGTCATCGTCATGCAGACCGAGCGCAGCATTGCCTGCCTTCCTCGCAACGCGCGCGATCGCGCGTTGGTGATTCCCAATCCGCTGCTTCGGCATGAAACGAAGGAGCCTGAAGCGGGCGCGCGCCACCTCGTCGCCGTGGGGAGGTTGGAGGCGCAGAAGGGCTTCGATCTCCTGATCAGTGCTTTTGCGCGGATCAGCGACCTCAATCCCCAATGGACCTTGATCATATATGGCGAAGGACCCGAACGACCGGTGCTAGAAGAGCAGATACGCAAGGAGCGCGTCGACGGCCGCGTCCTTTTGCCGGGCTTGAGCGCTGCGCCGGGCGGCTGGGTCGAACATGGTTCGATTTTCGTGCTGTCCTCGCGTTTCGAGGGCTTCCCCAATGTGCTGGGCGAAGCGATGGCCGCGGGGCTTGCGGTGATCGCGTTCGACTGCGACTTCGGTCCGCGCGATATGATCAGCGATGGCGTCGACGGGATATTGATACCCGACGGGCGTGTCGGCGCACTTGCCGACGCGCTGGTGCGCCTCATGCGCGATGCCCCGCTGCGTGATCGTCTGGGGGCGTCGGCCGCGCAGAGCGCAGCGCGCTTCGCACCCGATCGGATCATTGCGCGTTGGGACGCGGTGGTGGTCCAGCCATGGCGGATACGCGACGCCTCGCGCGGAGAGGCTCAGCCCGCAGGACTGGAGCTGACCAGCGCGGGATGAACGAAAAGCCGGACGGGTTCGTCGCCCTGCAGATCGAATTGCCGATAGCCGCGGGCTCGTGCGAATGCGTCGAAGGCTGCGTCCAGTTCGCCCTCGTGACCCGTGATGATGGCGACGGGCCGATCTTGCGCAAGGAACACCGGCAACTCACCAGGCGATACGATCCGGTAATGGCGCCGGTCTGCGGCGGGGATCAGGTCGGCGACCCGGTATTGGAATGGCCCCGCGGCCAGTTCGGGGTAAGCGGGAAAGCCTGCCTCAAGCGCAAGGATCGGCGACAGGGTCGCCACCTTGCCGCCGGCGGGTGCACCGTTCAGCAAGGCTGCGATCCGCACGCCGGCCGCATGCGCCTGCACGCCTGTCCATTTCGCGGGTGCCGCGAGGGCCGCAAGTCCCTGGCCAAGCCGCGTCGCGCCCGATGCCAGCGACAGCGCGCCGATCAGCGCCAGCAGCACCAGGGCGATCGGTCGCCGCCAATCATCGAGCGCGCCGAAACCCAGCAGCGCCGCGAGCGTCAGGAATATGATCGGCGGCACATAATATTGCACGAAGGCGGGGGTTGGCACGAAGGAGACAAGGATGCCGCATGCGACCAGCCCCAGCATCAGCCAGATCGGCCATGCGATCGCGGGAAACGACCAGCCTCCGCGGCCTGTCGCAAAGCCTCCAAGCATCAGGACCATGCCCGCAGCCACTGCCGAGAGAAGCGTCGTTCCGGAGAACCAGACCTCTTCGGCGAGCTGTATCTTGCCGGCCAGCGAGACCACCTTGGGGCCGTCCACGGTTTGCCAGTAACTCTGGTGCGGTCCGGTAAAATAGCTGACCGTATGCGCGAACAGCGACTGCGGATCGCTGAGCAAATAGATCAGCGTGGGCAGCATGCCGATGATGCCGGCCAGCGCGAAGGGCAACATCACCGAACGCAGCCGGACGACGAACGGCAATCGCGTCGGAACCAGCAGCGTAGCCGCGACAAAGGGGGGAACGAGGAAAACATAGCTGACCCTCAATCCGATCGCGAGCGCGACACACAAGCCTGCGGCGGCAATGCGCCAGGGGCGCGGCGCGTTATCTTCAAGACCGGACAGGAAGAAATAGGTGGCAAGCAGCGCCATCGCCATCGGCGCGAAACTGTTGGTGACGAGGAGTCCCGGCTGGCCGAGCAACACCGGGTTGGACACGAGCATGACGATCGCGAACAGCACCATGGCGCGCGAGCCGGTGACGCGCCATGCGATGAGCGCGATGGCCGAGCAGGCGAGCAGCCACAACATGAAAACAGTCACACGTCCGACAAGCAGATAGTTCTCGTCCCCGGCCAGCGTGAAGACACCGCTCAGGAGCAGCGCGAAATTGGGCAGATGGTTATAACCGAGATCGCGGTAGAGCGCGTGGTCCGCGACCATTGCGCCGGCCGCGACATGGATCTGTTCGTCATGCTGCAGCGGGTAGGACATGATCCGCCCGAACAGGGCCAGGAGCAGCAGCGCGATCAGCACATAGCCGGCCACCGTGCCCGCCCTCTCGCCGCGCCGCGCTTCGGATCGGGGGATTTGCGGCGCTTCGCCCGCATAGGAAAACCCGGAAATCATCGCGCCATTGCTCCCATTGCTGCATCCGGCTTGTCCAGGCCGTTCGAACTTGAGGGGCGCGCAGCTACGCCGCGTCGGATCGGCCACGCAGCGCATCCCCCGAAAGGATTAGCGCATGCAAAGGCTTGCGGTGTCACATCGCCTCGACGGAGGTGGCTGCGCGCGCCTGGTGTCCCGATCGCCGCGCACCGCGCGCGTCGGACAAAAGCTGCTCGTAGATCGCCATGACCCGATCGGCATGACGTACCGCTCCGAAATGATCGCGTGCATGCGTAACGGCGGCAGCAGTAAGCCGCTTGCGCAGTGCCGCGTCGGCCAGAACGCGCTCGGCGGCCCGTGCAAGCGCCCCCGCATTCTCGGCGGGCACGATCAGCCCCGTGCGGCCATGTTCGATCGCCTCGCGATTGCCCCCTGAATCGGTCGCGACCACCGGCGTTCCGACCAGCATGGCCTCGACCAGGGTCCGCCCCAACGGTTCCTCGACCGCGGGGACCATCAGCAGGTCGCATGCCGCGATCCAGCCCGCACCCGGCGTCCGAAATCCCATCAGCCGGATCGAATCGCCAATGCCGAGCGCGTGCGCGCGTTCGGGAACACTGGTCGCGGCGTCGTCATGCGGCTCACCGAACATCAGGCCTATCAGGCGGATATCGGGTCGAAGCCTTTGCAGTTCCGCGATCGCGTCGACGAACAGCAACGGACGCTTGCGATCGATCAGCGCGCCGAAGAACCCGACAAGACGCACGTCGGGCCCAATGCCGAGCTCGTCGGCCAATGCCGCTCGACGCGCTCCGCGGTCCTCGCTGACCCGGGTATCGAAAGGACTGAAGATCACATGCACCGCGTCGGGACGGCCTCGATATTCAGGCGCGGCAAAGCGCGAAACCGCGACGATCTGGTGCGCCAGCCATGGCGCTGCGCGCAGGCCGGCGGCGGTCGGATTGCCGCGATGATGCCAGAGCAGCCGCGCGCCCGCGAGCCGGGCTGCAAGGCCCCAGGCGGCATGGCAGCGGCCGTCATTGGTGTGAACGATGGCAACGCGGTGGTCCCTGAGGAAGCGCGTTCGCGCAGGTAGGTCGGGAAGCAGACCCAGCAATGCGCCCCCACGGACGCGGCGACCGTGGACGAGGTGGCGTCGCCCGGGATCCTGCACGATGGCGACGCCGGCATCGCGGTAGAGCTTCGCCACCGGGCCACCCATGTCCTGAAGCACCACAAGCGGCGTGAAGCGCGACGGGTCGAGATTCTGGATCAGCCCAAGCACCGAAATGTGGTTGCCGCCGATCACATCGCCGACAAATGGAAAGCAGATGGAAACAGGATATTCCGCCACCCAGGCCCCCGCAACATTGGCGCGCCCATGGCGCTATCCAGTCACTCTAGCACTGCCGAAACGGAGGGTATTGCGGCTATACGGGGTAAATCTCCCGAGTATTTCGGTGGCGCTGCGGGCGGCGCCTCATCGGCTGGCCCGCTTCAATGAACTTCGACCCATTTGTCGCTGGCCGCATATTCACTGGCCTTGCCCCAGCACAGCATCGTGTCGCGTTCCGCGCTGCGCGTGTCGCGATCGATCCGCAAGCGGAAGACCTTGCAGCGAAAACCGCTGACCATTTGCTCGCCAAGCGCCGTCATGCTGCCTTTCACCACCGACCCGGTCCAGCGAAGCTTCTCGCCGGGCGCCATGCTGACCATCTTGTCGTTGAGATTGGTATTGGTGCGCCGCATCTCGTCCATCAATGCGAGGCGGAACCAGCCTTCGTTGGTGATGCCGCCCTCGCAGCCCTGGCAGCGAACCTCCCCCAAAGCGTTATAGGCGTCGATCTCGGCCTTCTTGTCCGCGGCGATCGCCATGCGGCTGGGATATTTGAGGTCGGCCGCCGCCTGTTCGCGGCGCGCGCGTTCCGTGGCGCTCACCGGCTGAGGGCGCGTGCTGTCGCCAGTCTCGCTGGCAACGCAGTCGCTGGGACCGGCTTGCGCCGCCGCAACCGCGGTTCCCGAAAGATCCGACCCCAGATCGCCGTCGCCGCGCACGGCGCCCATCAGCGAACCCTTGAGCCCGAGCAGGCCGCGCTTCTTCTTCGCCTCGGCGACGCGAGCAGCGCAGCCCTCGTCCTGCGCATTGGCCGGAGCATATAAGGGTGCGGTCGTGACGAGCGCGGCAACGGCAGCGGCGGCCAGGATTCGATTGCGCTTCATAAGGGATCTCTCGATTGCCGGTCTCATGGCCGTGGCTCTGACGCAGCCATGCGCGCGGATCAGCCGCACTGCGATCTGGGACGCCCATGGCTCGACCAGCAGCGCGTCATGCGCTCAAGCCGGCTCCTCGTGCCACGAAGCAGGACGCCAATGGATAAATCCTGCGCTATGCTCGGTTTTTCGGATATGGATCGCGCATGGGCATTACGTCACAGTTCCGTCGCCAGGCAGCGCAACTGACGATCGCGCTCTGGCTGTCGTCGGGCGCGTTGCTGATGCTGCCGATGTATTTCGACCGGACCAGTCCCACGCTCAACGACTGGCTGATGACGCTCGTCATCGTCGTCATTGGCGCAGTTCTCTCGGGCGGATTGTTCGTGGCGGTCGTTGCGACGCGCGATCGGGGCGTCACCGCACGAATGGCGGCTGCGATGCTTGTCGTCATTGCCTCTTCGGCGGTGCTCGCAATCGCGGTCGCCGCGATCATCGCAGTGATGGACCCCGCCTTTGCGCAGAACAAACCCTATTTGATGCGGGTTATTTACAATTTCGGGTTTTTTTCCTGGCAGTTCGCGCTGCTCGGTGCGCTGTATTCGGTGCTTCAGGCGAACGAGCGCGCGCGGGATCGCGAGCGCCAGCTTGCGGCCGCGCGTCAGGCCGCGGTCGAAGCCAATGCCGCTGCCACCAGTGCAAGGCTTGCCGCGCTCCGTTATCAGCTCAATCCGCATTTCCTGTTCAACACGCTCAATGCGCTCTCGTCGCTTGTCGTCACGCGGCGCAACGATGACGCCGAAGCGATGCTGTCGCGACTGTCCGACTTCCTGCGCGCGACGCTCGCGGGTGATCCCGAAGGCCCGACCACGCTCGAGGACGAACTCGCGACGCTCCAGACCTATCTCGAGGTCGAGAGCATCCGCTTCGGTGACAGGCTCGCGGTCGAGTTCGACTGCCCGCTGTCCTTGCGCGATGCGCTGGTGCCGGGCTTCATCCTGCAGCCGCTGGTCGAGAATGCGGTCAAATATGCGGTGGCGCCAACGACGCGTCCCGTGACGATCCGCGTAGAGGCAAGGCAGCAGGGTGAGCAGCTTGTCGTCGCGGTCGAGGATGATGGCGATCCGTTGCTGGTCAGCAATTTGGCGCACATGAGCACGGGCGTCGGCCTTGCCAATGTGCGCCAGCGGCTCGAGGTGCTGTTCGGCAAGGCGGCGCTGCTCGAGACGGTGGTGCGCGAGCGCGGCTTCATCGCGACGATCCGCCTGCCGCTCCAATTCGGTCACGATGAGGTGCGTGAGGCCGCCGAATGAGCCTGCGCGTGCTTATCGTCGACGACGAGCCGCTTGCGATCGACCGGTTGCGCGAGTTCTTCCGCGACATCGAAGAGGTCGAGGTGATCGGCGATGCGAGCGACGGCAAAAGCGCTGCGGAGGCGATCGCCGCGCTGAAACCCGATCTCGTCATGCTCGATATCCAGATGCCCGAACGCAGCGGCATGGCGGTCGCTGCGGACCTGCCCGCAGAAGGGCGGCCTGAAATCATCTTCGTGACGGCCTTCGAGCATTATGCCCCCGACGCCTTCGAGGTCGAGGCCGCCGATTATCTGCTCAAGCCCGTGCGTTTCGATCGGCTGCGCCAGGCCGTCACGCGCGCAAGGCGGCGGCGCGCGCTGCTTGAAGCGGCCGCGCGCGCCGGCACGGGCGCATCCGCGCAATCGCCCTGGCACGATGCGATCTGGGTGCAGGTGCGCAGCGGCACGGTGCGGGTTCCCGTCGACATGATCGACTGGATCGAGGCCGCCAAGGACTATGTTCTGCTCCACACCGAAACGCGCAGCTATCTTCACCGCAGCTCGATGTCCGCGCTCGAGGGGATTCTCGACCCGGCACAGCTGATGCGCGTGCATCGATCGAGCTTCGTCCGTCCCGCGCGCGTCGAAGGTATCGAGCGGCTGGGCAAGGGACTGATTGCGCTCAAGCTGTCGGATGGTGCGGTCGTCGCGGTCGGCCCAAATTATACGAAGGATGTGCTCAATCGGCTGCGCCCCGACGCCTAGCGCGACGGAATGGCGATGGCATCGATCTGCCGGCCGGCAATCTCATTTATCGTCGAAACATATGCAATCCATATGCCTTTGCGGCGGCCCCGATCTCGAATTCAAACGATGAACCCACCTAATTGCACCCCTCACATCGATTCGGGCGAGGGATGATCCTGCGCTCCATCGGTGATTTGGGGTGTAACAATGCACGACACGTTCAAGTTTTTCAGCGTTTCCCTCGCTTCCTGTGCGCTTGCGGGGGCATCGCCCGCTCTGGCGCAGGAAGCGACCACCGAAACCGAAGCCAGTCCGCCCGTCACCATTTCGGGCAGCGCAGCGCTCGTTTCGCAATACCGCTTCCGGGGCGTTTCGCAGTCGGACGAGGATCTCGCGGTCCAGGCAGGGCTCACCGCGTCGCACGAATCGGGTTTCTATGTCAGCGCCTGGGGTTCGAACCTCGCAGGCTTCGGCAGCTTCGGCGGCTCCAACATGGAGCTCGACCTTATCGGCGGTTTCAAGACGGCGGTCGGAGGCGTCACGCTCGATGGCGGGCTGCTCTGGTATCTCTACCCCGGCACCGACGGCACCGACTATGCCGAGCCCTATGCCTCGATCAGCGGCACCGTTGGCCCGGCATCGCTCAAGCTTGGTGCTGCCTATGCGCCAAAGCAGGATGCGATCGGCGATGACGACAATCTCTATGTCTATACCGATGCCGGTGTTGGCATTCCCGGCGCGCCCGTCACGCTGAAGGTGCATATCGGCTACACCACGGGCAGCGGCTCGACGCTCGCCGGCCCCGATGGCGACTATGTCGATTGGCTCATCGGTGCCGATGTTACGTACAAGATGCTGACTCTGGGCGTGGCATATGTCGACACCGACATCGGCAAGACCGCAGCCGACAGTTTCTACACCAGCGGGACGACCCCCGGCCGCAAGACCATCGACGGCGCGGCGGTCGTGTCGCTCACCGCAGCTTTCTGACGGGAGAACCACCATGGGTGATGTGTTGTGGATCGGACTGATCCTGGGACTGCTGGGCGTAACGCTCGCCTATGTCCGCCTGTGCGACAACGCGTGAGGAGGCGGCCATGACACTCGACCTCTGGCTCGCCGCAATCACCGCGATTGCGCTTCTCATCTATCTGGTCGCCGTGCTCGTGCGACCCGAACGCTATTGATCGGAGCCGCGCCATGACATTCCAGGGCTGGATCCTCATCCTCGTCTTCACGGGCATATTGCTCGCACTCGCCAAGCCCGTCGGGCTCTGGCTGTTCGCGCTCTACGAAGGGCGCCGGACGCCGCTCCACGCCGTGCTCGGTCCCGTCGAACGCGGCTTCTACAAGCTTGCGGGCATCGACCCCAATGAGGAGCAGAGCTGGCGGCGTTACGCCGTCCACATGCTGCTGTTCAACGCGACGCTGCTGCTCTTCACCTATGCGATTTTGCGGCTTCAGGGTGTGCTGCCCTGGAACCCGCTGGGCTATGCGGGGGTGAGCGACCATCTCGCCTTCAACACCGCCACCAGCTTCACCACCAACACCAACTGGCAGAGCTATGGCGGCGAGTCGACGATGTCGAACCTCTCGCAGATGCTCGGCCTCACCATCCACAACTTCCTCTCGGCAGCGACGGGCATTGCGCTCGCCTTCGCGCTGTTCCGTGGCTTTGCGCGGCGCGAGGCAAAGGCCATTGGCAATTTCTGGGCCGATGTCACGCGTGTCACCCTCTATCTGCTGCTGCCGATCTGCATCGTCTATGCGCTCTTCCTGATCGCGAACGGCGTGCCCCAGACGCTGGCCGGCTCGGTTGATCTCACCACGCTCGAAGGCGTCAAGCAGACGCTCGCGCTCGGCCCCGTCGCTTCGCAGGAAGCGATCAAGATGCTCGGCACCAATGGTGGCGGCTTCTTCAACGCCAACTCCGCGCATCCCTTCGAGAACCCCAATGCGCTCACCAATTTCGTCGAGATGCTCTCGATCTTCATGATCGGCGTCGGGCTCACTTATTGCTTCGGCAAGGCGGTGGGCAATACGCGCCAGGGTTGGGCGATCCTGTCCGCAATGATGATCCTGTTCCTCGCGGGCGTCACCATCACCTACTGGCAGGAGGCCGCAGGCAATCCGATCCT
Source organism: Sphingomonas sp. LaA6.9 (assembly GCF_022601895.1). Classification (GTDB taxonomy): domain Bacteria; phylum Pseudomonadota; class Alphaproteobacteria; order Sphingomonadales; family Sphingomonadaceae; genus Sphingobium_A. The sequence continues at coordinate 10,561 of NZ_JAKVIO010000045.1, read as the reverse complement.
GCACGACCTCGGCGTCGCAGGGGGCAATATGGAGGGCAAAGAGGTCCGCTTCGGCATCGCCGCCTCCGCGCTGTTCTCGGTTGTGACCACCGCGGCGTCGTGCGGCGCGGTCAATGCGATGCACGACAGCTTCACGGCACTCGGCGGCATGATCCCGCTGTTCAACATGCAGCTGGGCGAGATCGTCGTCGGTGGCGTCGGCGCGGGCATCTACGGCTTCCTGCTCTTCGCGATCCTTAGCGTGTTCGTTGCCGGACTGATGGTCGGGCGTACCCCCGAATATGTCGGCAAGAAGATCGAGGGGCGTGAGGTCAAGCTCACCGTGCTCGCGATCGCGATCCTGCCGCTCATCATCCTCGGCTTCACCGCGCTGAGCTCGGTGCTCGACGCGGGGCTCGCGGGACCGCTCAACAAGGGACCGCACGGCTTTTCCGAGATCCTCTACGCCTTCACTTCGGGCGTGGCGAACAACGGCTCGGCCTTTGCGGGGCTCACTGCGAACACGCCCTATTACAATGCGCTGCTCGGCATCGCGATGTGGCTCGGCCGTTTCTTCATCATCGTGCCGATGCTGGCGATCGCGGGTTCGCTCGCAGCGAAGAAGCACCACGCCGAATCCGTGGGCTACTTCCCCACCACGGGTGGCCTGTGGGTCGGCCTGCTGGTCGGGATCATCCTGATCCTGGGCGGCCTCACCTTCCTGCCGAGCCTCGCGCTCGGTCCCATCGCCGATCATCTCGCGATGATCCGCGGCCAACTCTTCTGATCGGGGCGAAAGCACATGACCCGCACCGCACCTAAATCCATGTTCACGGCAGAGCTGCTCGTGCCCGCGATAGGCGATGCCTTTCGCAAGCTCGATCCGCGGCAGCTGATCCGCAATCCGGTGATGTTCGTCACCGCCACAGTGGCGGCATTGCTGACGATCCTGCTCGTCGTGGGCGACGATTCCTTAAGCTTCGGCTTCAAGCTCCAGCTCGCAATCTGGCTGTGGCTCACCGTTCTTTTCGGCACCTTTGCCGAGGCGCTCGCCGAGGGCCGCGGCAAGGCGCAGGCGGCAAGCCTGCGCGCCACAAAGGCCGAACTCACCGCCAAGCGGCTGAAGGGCAAGGGCGACGCGATCGAGGTCGTTCCCGCCAGCGCGCTCAGGATCGACGACATCGTGCTCGTCCAGACGGGCGACATCATCCCGTCCGACGGCGATGTCGTCGCGGGCGTCGCCTCGGTCAACGAATCCGCGATCACCGGCGAAAGCGCCCCCGTGATCCGCGAGGCCGGCGGCGACCGTTCCGCGGTGACCGCGGGCACGCGCGTCATCTCCGACGAGATCCGCGTCCGCGTCACGGTCAATCCGGGGCAGGGATTTCTCGACCGCATGATCGCGCTGGTCGAAGGCGCCGAGCGGCAGAAAACGCCCAACGAGATCGCGCTCACCATCCTGCTCGTCGGGCTCACGATCATCTTCCTGATCGCGGTCGCCACGATCCCCGGCTTCGCGAGCTATGCGGGGGGCAGCATTCCCGTCGCGATCCTCGCGGCGCTGCTCATCACGCTCATCCCGACGACCATCGCCGCACTGCTGTCGGCGATCGGCATCGCGGGCATGGACCGGTTGGTCCGCTTCAATGTGCTCGCCAAGTCGGGCCGCGCGGTCGAGGCAGCGGGCGACATCGATACCTTGCTGCTCGACAAGACCGGCACGATCACGATCGGCGACCGTCAGGCGAGCGAATTCCGCACCGTCGGCAACACCAGCGTCAACGATCTTGCCGAGGCCGCGCTGCTCGCCAGCCTTGCCGACGAAACCCCCGAGGGGCGCTCGATCGTCGTGCTCGCGCGCGATCTGTTCGGCGTCAAGATCGCCGAGCTGCCCAAGGGATCGGAGGTCATTCCGTTTACCGCACAAACGCGGATCTCGGGGATCAGGCACAATGGCTCGATTATCCAGAAGGGTGCGGTCGATTCGGTGCTCAAGGCCAATCCCGGCGTCGGCGAGACCGCCGCGGCCACCGAGTTGCGCCGCATCACCGACGAGATCGCGCGCCAGGGCGGAACGCCGCTTGCGGTGGCCAGGGACGGCAAGCTGCTGGGCGCGATCTTCCTCAAGGACATCGTCAAGGCCGGCATTCGCGAACGCTTTGCCGAGCTGCGCGCGATGGGCATCCGTACCGTGATGATCACGGGCGACAATCCGCTCACCGCAGCCTCGATCGCGGCCGAAGCGGGGGTCGACGACTTTCTCGCGCAGGCTACTCCCGAAGACAAGCTGGTGCTGATCCGCAAGGAGCAGGAAGGCGGCAAGCTCGTCGCGATGTGCGGCGACGGCACCAACGACGCCCCCGCGCTCGCACAGGCCGATGTCGGCGTGTCGATGAACACGGGCACGCAGGCCGCGCGCGAGGCGGGCAACATGGTCGATCTCGACAGCGATCCGACCAAGCTCATCGAGGTCGTCGGGCTGGGCAAGCAGTTGCTGATGACGCGCGGGGCGCTGACGACCTTCTCGGTCGCCAATGATGTCGCCAAATATTTCGCGATCATTCCCGCGATGTTCGTCGTCCTCTATCCGGGGCTCGGCGTGCTCAACGTGATGGGACTCGCCAGCCCCGAGTCGGCGATCCTCTCGGCGATCATCTTCAACGCGCTGATCATCCCGCTGCTCGTGCCGCTCGCGCTCAGAGGCGTGAAGTACAAGCCGATGGGCGCGGGCCCGCTGCTCGCACGCAACCTCGCCATCTACGGCCTTGGCGGCCTTGTGGCGCCGTTCATCGGCATCAAGCTGATCGACGTCGTCGTCAACGCCATTGGCCTCGCATAGGAGTAAATGACCATGGGCAAGGATATCGCAACCGCGCTCCGCCCCGCCTTCGCGCTCACCCTGTTGTTCGCGCTGCTGCTGGGGATCGCCTATCCGCTGGCACTCACCGGCATCGGCCAGCTCATATTTCCGAGCCAGGCCAATGGCAGCCTGATCGAGGAAGATGGCAAGGTCATCGGCTCGAGCGTCGTCGGTCAGGCCTTTAGCGGCGAGCGCTATTTCCACACGCGCCCCTCGGCGGCGGGCAAGGGCTATGACGGGCTCGCCTCGTCGGGCTCCAATCTCGGACCGACGAGCCAGGCGCTGGTCGATCGGGTGAAGACCGATATCGAGGTGCGCCGCGCCGAAGGCATCGCGGGTGATCTGCCCGCCGACAGCGTGACCGCATCGGGTTCGGGCCTCGATCCCGATATCTCGCCCGAAACCGCGCTGGCGCAGGTTTCGCGCGTCGCGCGCGTGCGCGGCCTGCCTGAAGCCAGCGTTCGCACGCTGGTCGAACAGTCGATCGCACGGCCTCTGCTCGGTTTTCTCGGAGAGCCCCGCGTCAATGTGCTCGCGCTCAATCGACAGCTGGACCAACGCGGCGCTAATAAGCCTGAGTGAAACAGGACGAAAACAGACCCCAACCCGAGGCCCTTCTGCGTCAGGCGGCGCAGGAGGGCCGCGGCCGTCTGAAGGTGTTTCTCGGCGCGGCGCCGGGGGTGGGCAAGACCTATGAGATGCTCACCGACGGGGCACAGCAGCGCCGCGACGGCGTCGATGTCGTCATCGGCGTGGTCGAGACGCATGGCCGGCAGGAAACCGAGCTGCTGACGCGCGGACACGAGATTATTCCACGACTCTCCATCCCCTATCAGGGGCATGTGATCAGCGAGATGGACATCGACGCCATTCTCGAACGCCGCCCGCAGCTCGTCCTCGTCGACGAGCTCGCGCACACCAATGCGCCGGGCAGCCGCCATCCCAAACGCTATCAGGATGTCGAGGAGCTGCTCGACGCGGGGATCGACGTCTATTCGACGATCAACATCCAGCATATCGAAAGCCTCAACGACGTCGTCGCGTCCTTCACGCGCGTCCGCGTGCGCGAGACGGTGCCCGACCGGATCCTCGAGACCGCCGAGATCGAGGTGGTCGATATTCCGCCCGACGAGCTGATCGAGCGGCTGAAGGCGGGCAAGGTCTACATCCCCGAGGAAGCGAGCCGCGCGCTCAACCATTTCTTCTCGAAGTCCAACCTTTCGGCGCTGCGCGAGCTGGCGCTCAGGCGGGCGGCGCAGGCGGTCGACGCGCAGATGCTCGAATATGTCCGCGCGCACGCGCTTGCTGGCACCTTCGCCGGGGGGGAACGGGTGCTCGTCGCGGTCAGCGAGCAGCCGCATACGCTGGGCCTCGTCCGCGCAGCCAAGCGGCTCGCCGACGCGCTGCGGGCGCCCTGGACCGCGGTGCATATCGAGACGCGCCGTGCGCACGAGCTTTCGGACGCCGAGCGTCAGCGCGTGGCCGAAGCGCTCGCGCTTGCCTCGCAGCTCGGCGCGGCCACCGCGACGATTCCCGCCGCCGATGTGGTGGACGGGCTTTCGACCTACGCGCGCGAGGCGCGTGCGACACAGATCGTCGTCGGCAAGTCGGCGCGGTCATGGTGGTTCGAGTTGCGCCACGGATCGGTGGTCGATCGCCTCGTCCGGAGCGTCTCGGATATCGCGATCCATGTGCTGCCCTCTGAGGAGGAGGCGCCGGCGCCGCGCGTCGAGTGGGCACGCCCGCGCAACTGGGGCCAGCCTGGCGACTATCTCTGGTCGATGCTGATGGTGGCGGCGGTGACCGCCATCGGGCGGTTGCTGTTCCAGATCCTCGATCTTGAGAATGTCGCGCTGTTGTATCTCGTGCCCGTGATGTTCGCGGCCAGCCTGTTTGGCCTGCGCGCTGGCCTTTTCACGGGCGCGCTCTCCTCGCTTGCCTATAATTTCTTCTTCCTGCCGCCCACGGGCACGCTCACGGTCAGCAATCCCGAAAACGTCGTCACGATCATCGTGCTGCTCGGTGTCGCGATCGTCACCAGCCAGTTCGCCGCGCGCGTCCGTGCGCAAGCCGATCTCGCGGCCTCGAGCGCGCGGCAAAATGCGGCGCTTGCCGGTTTCTCGCGCGAGCTGACGGTTACCGCCAACGAGGAAGAGCTGATGCAGGCGATCTGCGCGGAGCTGGCGCGGCTCTTCAACGCGCGGGCGGTGCTGCTGCTCCCCTCGCCCGATGGGCCTCAGATCCACGCCGCGGTTCCGCCGGAGAACCGGCTCGAACAGATCGAACTGGCAGCCGCGCAATGGGCGATCGAGAAGAACCAGCCCGCAGGGCGCGGCTCGGCGACGCTCACCGCCTCGGACTGGCTCTTCCATCCGTTGCGGACGGGTCGCGGGGTGCTTGGTGTGGTCGGGCTGGCGCGTGACGATGCGGGCGAGCCCGTGCGCGCCGACCAGTTGCCGATGCTGATGAGCCTGCTCGATCAGGCCGCGATCGTGCTCGAACGCATGCAGCTCGAACGCGACATGCGCGGCATCGAGCAGTTGCGCGAGCGCGACCGGCTGCGCGCGGCGCTGCTTTCCTCGGTCAGCCACGATCTGCGGACGCCGCTCACAACCATCCTCGCGGCCAGCGCCGAGCTGAAGCGCAAGCAGACGCCGCAGCTGATTGAGGTGATCGAGACCGAGGCGCAAAGGCTCAACCGCTTCGTCGCGAACCTGCTCGACATGGCGCGCGTCGAGGCGGGCGCGCTCAGGCTCAATATCGAGGCGACCGACCTGACCGATGCGGTGGCGAGCGCGGTGCACGACACGCGCCGGATGCTGGAAGGCCATGCAATCCGGCTCGAGGTCCCGCCAAGACTGCCGCTCGTCCGCGTCGATCCGCAGCTCTTCCATCATTGCCTGATCAACCTGCTCGACAATGCCGGGCGCTACGCCGATCCGGGCACGCCGATCCTGATCCGGGGCATGCGTTCGGCCGATGGCATCACGCTTTCCATCCTCGACGAGGGGCCGGGCATCCCGCCGGGCCGGGAAAGCCAGATTTTCGAGACCTTTACCCGGCTCGAAGGTTCGGATCGCGCCAAGGGCGGCACCGGGCTTGGTCTCGCCATCGTGAAGGGATTTGCAGAGGCGATGGGGATAAGCGTTTCCGCGTCCAATCGAATCGATCCCCAGGGCGCGCGCTTCACGCTCAAATTTCCCGATGCTTTGCTGATGCGCGAACCCAATGCGGAGAAGGCCCAGTGACCGTGCCCAACAAGGTCCTCGTTGTCGATGACGAACCGCAGATCCGGCGCCTGCTGCGCACCGCGCTTGCGCGCGCCGATTTCGAAGTGGCGGAGGCGGGGGATGCGCGCGCGGCGCTTGCCGTGCTCGAAGCGGAACGACCCGATGTCGTCCTGCTCGACCTCGGTCTGCCCGATCGCGACGGGCTGGAGCTCGTGCCGCTGATCAAGCAGCGCTCGCAGGCGACATTGCTTGTCGTTTCGGCGCGCGAGGCGACCGAGCAGAAGGTGACCGCGCTCGATCTGGGGGCAGATGATTATGTCACCAAGCCCTTCGACACCGACGAGCTGCTTGCGCGTGTGCGCGCTGCCCTGCGTCACCGGGTCGTCGCGCAGGGTGGCGTGCCTTCGGTCACCGCCGGCGATGTCGAGATCGATCTGGTGCGCCGCCGCGTGACCAGGGGGGGCGTCGAGGTTCACCTGACCCCCAAGGAATATGGCGTTCTCGAAGTGCTCGCGAAATTTCCGGGGCGCGTCATCACCCATGCGCAGCTGCTCAAGGCGGTGTGGACGCACGAGGTCGAACACCATGTCGAGTATCTGCGCGTCGTCATCCGCAACATGCGCCAGAAGCTCGAGGCGGATCCCCAGCAGCCGCGCCTGATCGTCAACGAAATGGGAATTGGCTACCGGCTTTCCGACGGCGAACGCTGAACCGCGCGCCGATCAAGGTCTGGAGCGATGTCGAGACGACAAGCCTGGTTCTTCCGCATTCGGGCGTGGTTACGACGTTTCTGTGTAATTCGGCCATCTTGTCGAAAGGCAAAAATTAACCATATCGTGGCAAGTTGGCGATCATGAGCACGCGAATGAACGCATTTCCGCTTGCGACACGCCTCGGTGCGGCGTCGGACAGACTTCACGCAAGGAGCCGCGCGCTCGTCAGGCATCTCAATGCCGACATGCAGCGCATCGTGCTCGTCTGGGTCGTTCTGGCGAGTTTCGGCTGCGGCCTGCGCATTGCGGGCGCCACCGCGCGGGGCGCGGATGCGCTTTCGGGATTGATGACCGCGCTGCCCTATGCGTTCGTGATCGGCGCGCCCATCATATCGCTGTTCCTCGCGCTGCGCTGGTTCCCCGCAGGCGGCCTGCTCGCGCAGCCGAAGCTGCGGCTGGCGCGCTTCGGGCGCTGGCGCGACGTCGACTGCGTCGCCGCGCGAACTTTGCCGCTCTACGGCGCCACCGGGTGGATGGCTTCGCTGCTGCTTGGCATACTGATCAATATCCCCGTGCGCACGCTCGAGTTTCTTACCGCGATCCCCGCGCTTGGCGCGCATGCGCCGCAATGGTTCGTCGGCCTTTATGCGCTGACGATGGCGGACGTGGTGGTCATGACCAGCCTCTATGCGATCGCCTTTGTGATGGCGCTGCGCCATGTTCCGTGGTTCCCGCGCTTCCTGCTGATGGTCTGGGGCTTCGACCTGGCTGCGCAGCTGCTGATCGCCGACCTGATGGCGGCGACGCCCGGCCTGCCCGCCTCCGTCGCCCGCGCCCTGGGCGCGCTGCTCGAGGGCAATCTGCAGAAAACACTCATCAGCATGAGCCTGTGGCTGCCCTATCTGCTGCTCTCGCGCCGTGTGAACCTGACCTATCGTTCGCGCGTGCCGGGCTGACCGGCGACGCGCGGCCACGCGCCCTTCGGCATATATCGTTCGTTTTCCGGCGCATTCGATGCGCGAATATTTCAATAGATCGCTCAATGTCGCGAAGTAGCCGAAGGCGAGCCCAAGGCTAACTCATTGAGGTTGCGCCGTCTCGGCCACCGCGAAATACTTACGTATTTTCCGCCACCGCATAGAATGCGGGGTGCGGAGACGTTTGCTGCCATTCGAATGGACTCACCATTCGTTTCAAATAAACAACGACGATTCGGAATGTTAATCAAGGTTACGGATCGCATCTCCCCCGTATTCTTATGTATATTTTGACATATAACTAAAGTTATACTTTAGATGATTCGCGATTTTCTGTCGATATTCTTAACAGATTGTTAAATATGGTTAACGATCGTTAAGAGTAAAGTCTTGTTAAAAAAGCATTAAAAAATCTCGATTGACTTGGCACAACATTTGCCCGTTTGATTGTGTCGCAGTTTTCCGGAGCACTCGGACGTTAAGGCATCGCTAACAATGATGCCCTGGTCGCGAAGGTTCGAAAGGCCCCTTGGAAGACGCTGGCGCAATCAGGGCCGGGAACGGTTCCCGGTGACATGAGGGGTAAAGACCATGACCAAGATCATCAAGAATCTCTGGAACGACCAGAGCGGCGCATCGGCCGCCGAATATGCGCTCATCCTCGCCATTGTGGGCACTGGCATCGCTGGTGCAGCGTGGCTGCTTGGTGACGCGATCTCGGATTCCATGAACACGGCTACCGGCTGCATCACGAACGCCCAGAACGCGTCGTCCGGCACGATTTCGGGCTGCTAAGCGAGCTTATTGCTTGGGCTCGACGATCCTTAGATCGGCTGGGCCCAAGCAATAATAGACTGCATTGTTCTGGCCGAGGGGGGCTCTGGCCATGCCGCAAAGGCGATCATTGATCATATTGGGCCTGGCAGTGCTGCTGGGATTGGCGGCGGTGTTCGTCACAAACAGCTTTCTGGGCACCGTCGAGCAGAAGCAGGAACAGGCCGTGCAGGGCACCGTCAAGGTCGCCGTCGCGCGCGTTCCGCTCGAATATGGCACGCAACTGACGCCCGACAAGCTGCGTCTCGTCGACTGGCCGCAGGCCTCGCTGCCCGAGGGCGCCTTCAACTCCATTCCGCAACTCCTGCCGATGGGCAAGACGCGCGTCGCGCTGCGACCGATCGCGATCAACGAGCCCGTGCTGAGCTCGAAGATCTCGGGTGAGGGCGGCCGCGCGACGATCTCCGCGGTGCTTCGGCCCGACATGCGCGCCGCCGCAGTGCGGGTCAGCGATGTCGCGGGCGTGGCGGGATTCGTCCTTCCCGGCGATACCGTCGATGTCCTCGTCACGCGCACGCTGCCTGAAATGGGCGGTGCGGGCGCCGGCCAGATCACCGACGTCCTGCTCCAGAATGTCCGCGTGATCGCGATCGATCAGGACGCCAATGACGGCGCGAGCGACCCCAAGGTGGGCAAGACCGCGACGCTCGAAGTCGCGCAGGTCGATGCGCAGAAGCTCGCGCTCGCGCAGCAGGTCGGCTCGCTCAGCCTGGCGCTGCGCAACGTCGCCGACCAGACCAATCCCGTGGTCCAGACCGTCGGGATCGAGGATCTGCGCGACGGTGCCTATGTCGGCGGCTATGCCGGCCCCGGCCCGTCCTCTACCGCGCCTGCGGCTGCGTGGCAGCCCGCGCGCGCGCGCAGCGCATCCCCCGCCCCCCGAAAGCCGGCCAGAACGTCAACGATCCAGATCGTGCGCGGCACGAAGGACAGCAGCTATGAGGTGGGTCGCTATGCGGGTTTCTGAAAAGCCGCGCCTGGGCCGCATGCTGCGGCTGGCGCTTGGCGCAGCGATCGTAATCGCCGCGCCGCAGGCAGCGCTTGGCCAGGGCGTTCGCGTCCTCGGGCAGGATGACGGCAAGCACGCCGGGCAGCTCGACGTTCCCGTGAACAAGAGCCAGATCCTGCGCGTCGACCGCCCCTTCACCAAGGCGCTGATCGGCAACGAGGAGGTCGCGGACATATTGCCGCTGACCAACCAGTCGCTCTACGTGCTCGGCAAGAAGGTCGGAACGACAAGCCTGACGCTCTATGACAGCCGCAACACCCTGATCGCGGTCGTCGATGTCGCGGTCGGCCCCGACGTTCTGGGGTTGAAGCGCCAGCTCGCCGAACTGATGCCCAATGAGAAGATCGGCGCGCGCATGTCCAACGATGCGGTGGTGCTGACGGGCGTCGTCTCGAGCGGGCCCGCAGTCGACCGCGCCAGACAGATCGCCGCCACCTATGCGGGCGACAAGGTCGTCAACATGCTGTCGGTAGGAGCCTCGCAGCAGGTGATGCTCGAGGTCCGCTTCTCGGAGATGAGCCGGACCGTGGGCAAGCAGCTCGGCTTCAACCATGCCTTTGTCTCGGACAGCGGGAAATTCGGCGGGGTCATCGGCGACAACACGACCCTCCTCACCGATGCTGATGGCAATCTGACCGCGAGTGTCACGGGCCTGCTCGATGCCTTCGGCGTCATCGCGGGCAAATACACCCTCGGCAGCCTCAACATCACCAGCGTGCTCGACGCGCTCGAACGCAAGGGCGTCGTGAACACGCTGGCCGAGCCGACCCTGATCGCGCTGTCGGGCGAGACCGCGTCCTTCCTTGCCGGCGGCGAGTTCCCGATCCCCGTGGTTCAGGGCAGCGGCGGCACCGGCGACAATGATGGCGGCAACAGCATCACGATCGAGTTCAAGCCCTTCGGCGTGAGTCTCGGTTTCACGCCCACGGTGCTCGATGACGGCATCATCAACCTCGTCG
>NZ_JAKVIO010000044.1 GCF_022601895.1 Sphingomonas sp. LaA6.9 | reverse complement strand
CCGCAATACGTGCCATCAATCTTCCTCCTGCTCCACAGGCGGCCCTGGCAGACCGCCCATCTCATCGCGTCAGTTCCGAAACGCACAAGCGCAGCGAGCGCAAGAACGCGCCGCCGGAGAGCCGGGGTTTCGGAATGGAGGACCCATACGGATGCAATATTGCAGAGTCAAGGCGCCTGCGCCCATGGCACAGCGCCGCAAATGGGTTGGTGGAAGGCAGTGCTGGAAAAGCCGCCTTACGGCATTCGCCCTCCACCGCGCGCATCTGTAAAGCGCGCAAAGCCAAAGCGCGAGAAAGAAAGCGTCCGTATCGACATGTTTTCGGCCTTGTTTCCCAATCGCAACAGTCACGAGGATTGAAGACCGATTGCGGCAGGTGGACGATCCTCCCCCGAAAGTCGTTCATTATAATAACGCGGATCGTCAGTCACCTCACGCCCCACCCAGTCGGGCAGTGCGATCGTTCGATCCATGCGGTCCAGTTCGATTTCGGCGACCACCAGTCCGGCGAGTCGGCCTTCAAAAACATCTACCTCCCAGAACAGGCCCTGTTCGGTGGCGGGCACGATGTGCCGGCGCTTGGCGATCACATTGCCCGTGGCAAGCGCGAGCAGCGCCTTGGCGTCGTCGGAGGGAATGCCATATTCGAATTCGAGGCGCCCCTCTCCGTCACGCATCGACTTGAGGGTCAGCATGGCGGACACACCCTCGACGATGCGCACCCGCACCGACGCATTGCCTTGGGCGATATACGCCTGGCGGATTTCCCTTGCCGAAGTCGCCTCTGCCTTCCAGCCATCGCAGCTGACCAGAAACTTGCGCTCGATCTCGATGCTCATCACGCCGCCCTTGGTCGGTCGACCGGTGCGCGTTCGCCGCGCCAGATCGACCAATAGCGGCCCCAACGCTCGCCCAGCGCGTCCGGAGATTCGCTCAGCAAGAGACGACCCTCGCGCAGCGCGCGTTTCGCGGTGGCCTCGCTCCGCGTCGCGAGCGCCGCGCGAACCGCCATCACCGCCTCTTCGCCGCCGAATTCACCGGCATGTGCGGCCAGCACATGATCGAGGACCGCAAGGTCGTGATGATGACCGAGCAATTCGCCAAGATCGCGCGCCGCCTCTACATGCACTGCCATTTCGTCGGGCCAGATCGGGGCCAGCAGCCTTGTGTGATACCAATGATATTTCACCGATTTGCGCCATTCGTGAAAAGCGGCGGCATTGCCGCCGACGGCAGCATGTTTCATCGCCTTGCGGGCGCGGCGATAGGTACGCACCGCGCCCTGCGTCACAACGTCGAAGCTGGCCGGATCTACATGCCAGTTGGCCGCCTCGTCACGCAGGGCGGCGACATCTTCGGCAAAGCCGGAAAGACGCGCAGCAGGGTCCACGATTGCCGCCAGCGCCTTGCGGTTGCGCACAAGTCCGCGGCGAACGGTCGCAGCCGCCGCCCGATCGAGTTCACTGCAGTCGCGGGCTAGCGTATCGCAGGTTTCGATCATCACATCGGCGTCGCGTAGCGGGGCCAGCGGCAAGGCGAGCGCGCGCAACCGCGCATTGGCTTCGGCATAGTTCGACAATCCGGGACGAACGAGCCTGATCAGCGCGCGCAGTTGCTTGCAGTGCTTGCGCGCCGAATGGACCAGCTCAGGGCGATCGGGGTTGTCACCGGTGAGGTCGGTCAGCGCCGCCTCGACCTGTTCGCCGATGATCCGACGCATGGCAGCGTCGATCGACATGTCGCTGCGTTTCAGCTGGTAAGCCAAGGCGCGCTCCGATCCAGCCCCCGGCGGGCATTATCGCTGCGCGCCCGTGAAAGGCAAGATGTAGCTCTTTTTCGACAGGGTGTCGGGCCGGCCTGTCACAGCCGGCCCGCATTGCTACGTTAGAAACCCGTACGCACGCACAGAACGTCGGCGATGTAATTGCGTCCCGACACCGTCTGGAATGTCTGGTTGCGCGACCCGTTCCAGCCCGCCGAGCGGCAGAGTTTGTCCGCCGTCGTCTTGGCGCAGGCCGCCGTCGCCTGACCGCCGGGGCAGGTGATACGCTGGCCATTGCGCATTGGTTCGGGGAAGAACTCCTGACCCTTCAGACGACGCCATAGGCGAGCATGGCGTCGGCAACCTTCTTGAAGCCCGCGATGTTCGCGCCGCGGACATAATCGACATAGTCGTCGGACACGCGGCCATATTGGAGGCAGCTATTGTGGATGCCTTCCATGATATCGAGCAAAAGCTGCTGAAGTTCCGCCTCCTTCCACGAGCGGCGCTCCGAATTCTGGCTCATTTCGAGCCCCGACACCGCGACGCCGCCGGCATTGGCGGCCTTGCCCGGCGCATACAGGATGCGGGCGTCCTTGAAGACGTGCACGCCCGCGAGATCGGTGGGCATGTTCGCGCCCTCCGACACAGCGAAGCAGCCATTCTTCACGAGTGTTCGGGCGTCCTCGCCCAGCAGCTCGTTCTGCGTGGCGCAGGGCAGCGCGACATCGCAGGGCACACCCCAGGGCGTCTTGCTCTCGTGGAAGGTTGCCCCCTTGAACTCGGCGGCATAGTCAGAGATGCGCCCGCGTCGCCTCGTCTTGTGTGCCTTGACCCAGTTGATCTTCTCCAGATCGATCCCGTCCGGGTCGTGGATGAAGCCCTGGCTGTCGGAAAGCGTCAGTACCTTGCCGCCGAGCTGGTTCACCTTTTCAGCGGCGTGCGTCGCGACATTGCCCGAACCCGAGATGACCGCGGTCAGCCCCGTCAGGTCGCGCCCGCGCGTCCTCAGCATATTCTGGAGGAAATAGGTCGCGCCATAGCCCGTTGCCTCGGGGCGGATCAGCGAGCCGCCATATTCGATGCCCTTGCCCGTCAGCACGCCCGTAAACTGGTTGGTGATGCGCTTGTACTGGCCGAACATATAGCCAATCTCGCGGCCGCCCACGCCAATGTCGCCCGCAGGCACGTCCACATCCGCGCCGACATGCCGGTAGAGCTCGGTCATGAAGCTCTGGCAGAAGCGCATCACCTCGTGATCGCTCTTGCCCTTGGGGTTGAAGTTCGCCCCGCCCTTTCCGCCGCCCATCGGCAGCCCGGTCAGCGCGTTTTTGAAGGTTTGCTCGAAGGCGAGGAACTTGAGCACGCTCTCAGTGACCGAAGGGTGGAAGCGGATGCCGCCCTTGTACGGCCCGATCGCGTTGTTGTTCTGCACGCGCCATCCGCGGTTGACGCGGATATTGTGATTGTCGTCTTCCCAGCAGACGCGAAACGAGATCACCCGGTCGGGCTCGGCGATGCGCCGCAGGATCTGGTAGTGATGATATTCTTCCTTGTCGGCGATGAAGTCGAAAATATCCTCGGCGACTTCCTGCACCGCCTGGACGAACTCGTCCTGCCCCGGATTGCGCTTCTTCACCCCCTCGATGAAGTTCGGCAGATCGACATGATCACTAACAGCCATTCCTCGCCCCCTGTTCCTGCAACAGTTCTCAGGCGACCCGCACCCGGGTGCTTCCTGTTCGAGTCGGAAGCATCCCTGGCGATCAGAGAGGTATCATGTTTTCGAGGCGAAACGAGCGCCTCCTTTTCGACAGATAACCGAATCGGCTATGCTCACCCGCCAATATCCGAAGCCATCTACGGGAGCCTGTAGTGAAGGAAGCGCGCTATTCGGATCAGACGATCGCCGAGGCCACGGGCAAGGGCTGGAGCGACTGGCAAAAGCTGCTCGACGACGCAGGGGCCGCCGCGCTTTCGCACAAGGAGATCGCGGCGAAGCTCAAGACCGAGCATGGCGTGCCCGGCTGGTGGTCGCAGATGCTCGCGGTCGAATATGAACGCGCGATCGGCCGCCGCGTGATCGGCCAGACCTGCACGGGCGAATTCTCCGCCGCCGCCACGCGCACCCTGCCCGTTGACAAGGACGCGGCGATCACGGCCTGGCGCGCTGCGGTCGCGGGCATGGACGCGTTCGACGGCGTGCCCTTTGCCGGGCCGCCCCGCGAAAGCAGCACCGAAAAATGGCGCTACTGGCGCGTCGACCTTGCCGACGGCACCAAGGTGACCGCGATGGGATCGGATAAGACGCCTGGGAAAGCGGGGCTCGCGATCAATCATGACAAGCTGGCCGATGCCGAGGCGGTCGCGCGGTGGAAGGCTTTCTGGGGGCCGTTTGTGAAGGGGGTCGGCGGGTGAGACGAGTGGCCGCCTTCGACGACATTGCAGACGGTAATTCGTTGGTGCAGTGATGCGATGGATAACGAAACTGCTTGCTGTTGTTCCGAATTAGCCGATATCGCCATAATTGGCATGGGCGATGCCGAAGGCATGGACGCGCGAATTTTCGAAACGCTCGATCTTGTTCGCAATTCCGGCGACGAAAAATGGTGGCTCTATGCATCCACCTGCCGGGCCTGCGGACAGAATTGGGTGGTCGCTCAAGAAGAACGGATTCACGATAATTACTGCCTGAGACACATTGACCGGGATGCGCTAAACGAGATTGCTGAACATTCCCGGTGGCCTGACGACTTTCTCACCTATGAGCAAATACTCCGTCTCGGGCGAGAAGCTGGATACGTCGCGACGTTCTTGGATCCGAAAGGCCCAGCTCTCGTCGAAACGGCGCAAGATTTGCGACGGGCGAGGCCAGAAATATCGATCGAAGATGTTGCGTATGCACTCGCTATCCCGACGAAACAGGCTGAGCGACTATTCAGGGCTTAAAGTCCGCTCCCCACGACATAGCAGACGGTGACGCCAACAGGCCGCTCGGACTTAGCCGGCAGGCTTGTCGAGATACGCCTTCAACCGCTCGAGCTGTTCGGCAAGCACCTTGTCGACGACGGGCGCGATGCCCTTGAGGCCACCCGCCATATAGCCGCTCACCACGTAGCGCTGCGTGACCTTCGCGCCGCCCGGCGCAGGCTCGATCGTCCATGTCAGCGTCGCGGTGATCGCTTCGGACTGGAGCGGGCCGAGCCCGCCGGTGAAGCGCAGCGTCTTGCCGGGCTGGGTGTAGATGATGCGGCCATGTTCGATGGTGCCGCCGCCTTCGGTCTTTTCGCAGAAGCAGCCGCCCGCGCGCGCGTCGATCGTCATGTTCTTCGCGTCGCCGCTATAGGTGTGTTCGCCATTCCACCACTGGCCGGGATTTCGCAGCGCGTCATAGGCGGCCGCGGGGGTTGCCTTCACCGTCTCGACGCTGACGATTTCGAAGCCGCCATCGCTTGCGGACTTCACTTCTGCGACTGCGGGCGTCGCCAGCAGCATCGGCACCAGCGCCAGAGCAATCCGTGTCATGCATCCCCTCCATTACAGCGAAAGCCGGAATGCCATTCTCCTTCAAATCGCGAAGAAGGAAAATGGAATTCCGGCTTTCAGCCAAATGGATCGGTAAGCGTCAGCGCCCGTCGAGGATCGCTTCGATCGCGTCGTTGACGTGCGCGATATCGGCCATGCCGTCGACGCGCTTCACGAGCCCGCGGGCCTCGTAGACCGGCAGGATCGGCGCGGTCTTGGCGCGGTATTCGGCCATGCGCGTCCGCACTGTCTCGGCATTGTCGTCGGGACGCCGCTTGAACTCGGTGCCGCCGCAGACGTCGCAGACGCCCCCGACCTTGGGCTGCTTGAAGGTGTCGTGATAGCCCTCACCGCACTTCGCGCAGGTGAAGCGGCCGGTGATGCGCTCGACCAGCGCATCCTCGTCCACCTCGAGCTCGATCACATGATCGAGCGTGCGGCCGCGCGACGCCATCAGTTCGTCGAGCAGCTCGGCCTGCCGCTCGGTGCGCGGATAGCCGTCGAAGATGATGCCGGCATCGGGGGCGAGCTTGTCCATATACTCGCCGAGGATCTGCGCCATCAGTTCGTCGGGGAAGAGCTTCCCCGCCTTCATGATCTCGTCGGCCATCTTGCCGACTTCGGTGCCTTCCCTGACCGCTGCGCGGAGGATATCGCCGGTGGAGAGCTGAACCATACCACGCTCTGCGACGAGCCGGCTTGCCTGTGTCCCCTTGCCCGCCCCCGGCGGGCCCAACAGGATTATATTCAACGCGCTCTCCCGCCTTTCAGTTTCGCCTTCTTGATGAGGTCGCCATATTGATGCGCCAGCAGGTGGCTCTGGATCTGCGTGACCGTGTCCATCGTCACGTTGACGACGATGAGCAGGCTGGTGCCGCCGAGGTAGAACGGAATGCCCGCCGCAGAGATCAGATATTCGGGGACAAGGCAGATCACCGTCAGATACGCCGCGCCGATCACGGTGATGCGCGTCAGCACATAGTCGAGATAGGCCTCGGTATTCTTGCCCGGACGGATGCCGGGGATGAAGCCGCCATAGCGCTTGAGGTTATCCGCCGTCTCCTCCGGGTTGAAGACAACCGCGGTGTAGAAGAAGCAGAAGAAGATGATGCCCGCCGCGTAGAGCGCCATGTAGAGCGGCGCGCCGTGCTGGAGCGCGGTCGTGATGCCTAGGATGAAATCGCCCATCGCGCTTTCGCCATTCACCTGCTGGCCCGAAAACTGGACGAGGGTCAGCGGCATCAGCAGCAGCGACGAGGCAAAGATCGGCGGGATCACGCCCGCAGTGTTGATCTTGAGCGGCAGGTGGCTCTTTTCGGCCTGCATCAGCCCGCGCTGCGTCTGGCGCTTGGGATACTGGATCAGCACGCGGCGCTGCGCGCGCTCCATGAAGCAGATGAAGGCGATAAGGCCGAGCGCCATGGCAATGATGCCGAGGATCAGCAGCGGCGACATCGAACCCGTGCGACCGCCTTCGAACATGTTGGCGAGCGCCATCGGCAGCTGCGAGACGATACCGGCCATGATGATGAGCGAAACGCCGTTGCCCACGCCGCGGCTGGTAATCTGCTCGCCCAGCCACATCAGGAACATCGTGCCGCCGATCAGCGAGATCACCGCGGCGACGCGGAAGGTGATGCCCGGCTCGACGACCGCGGACATGCCCTGGGTCGCGCCCCAGGCCTCAAGCCCGACAGCGATGAAATAGCCCTGCACCGCGGTCAGACCGACGGTGCCGTAGCGCGTGTACTGATTGAGCCGCTTGCGCCCGCTCTCGCCCTCTTTCTTGATGGCAGAGAGCGTGGGCGACAGCGCGGTTGCGAGCTGCACGACGATCGAGGCGGTGATGTACGGCATCACGCCCAGCGCGATCACGCTCATGCGCTCGAGCGAACCGCCCGAAAAGGTGTTGAAGAAGTCGAGCACGCCGCCACGAGTCGTATCGTAGAGCGTCGCGAGCGCGCGCGGATCGACACCCGGCAGCGGCACATGGCTCATCAAGCGGAAAATGATGAGCGCGCCGAGCGTGAACCACAGTCGCTTCTTGAGCTCGGTGGCCTGCGCGAATTTCGACAGGTTCAGGTTGGATGCCAGATTATCGGCTGCGGATGCCATGATTGTGCTAGACCCCGAAAAACATGAGCGGCGGAATGCATCGCTGCCCCCCGCCGCCCCATATAGTGTGCGATCCGACTTTGTCTAAGCCAGATGCGGCGAAAAACGGCGTCAGGCTTTCGCCGCTGCCTTCTTCGCTTCCTTTTCGGCCGCGCGGACCTTCTGCACCGTGCGATGCTTGGCCTGCGCCTTGTCGGCGGCGGCGACGACTTCGATCACCTCGACCGAACCGCCAGCCTTCTCAATGGCTTCCTTCGCGCCCTTCGACACGCCGGCAACCTTGAAGCTGAGCTTCGCGGTCAGCTCGCCCTTGCCGAGAATGCGCACGCCGTCCTTGCCGCCACGCGCAACGCCCGCAGCCTTGAGCGCTGCATGGTCGATCGTGCCAGCGGTATCGAGCTTCTTGGCATCGACCAGCTTCTGGATCGCGCCGAGGTTCACTTCCGCGAAATCCTTGGCGAAGATGTTGTTGAAGCCGCGCTTCGGGATACGCATGTGGAGCGGCATCTGACCGCCCTCGAAGCCGTTGATCGCAACGCCCGAGCGTGCCTTGGCACCCTTCTGGCCGCGGCCCGCGGTCTTGCCGAGGCCCGAACCGATACCACGGCCGACGCGTACGCGCTCCTTGCGGGCGCCCTTGTTGTCGCGGATGTCATTGAGTTTCATGTGTTGCACTCGCTTTCGCTATGTTCGCGCTGAACTTTAAAACGACTGCACCCCGGCTTTGCGGCCGGGGTCCAGTTCGGGTGGGGCCTTAGCCCGGCTTGCGCCGGGGTGCCAGCCCAATTTTAGTCGGCCACCTGCACGAGGTGGTGGACCTTCTGCACCATGCCGCGGACCGAAGGCGTATCCTCCAGCTCGACGGTGCGGTGCATCTTGTTGAGGCCGAGGCCGATCAGCGTCTTGCGCTGGCTCGGATCGCGGCGGATCGGCGAACCCGTCTGGGTGACCTTGATCGTCTTCTTGGTCATGTATCTTACTCCACGACCGCTTCGGCATCGGCCTGGGCAACCGCCTCGGAGGCGCCGCCGCGACGCAGCAGGTCGGCAATCTTCTTGCCGCGACGCTGCGCAACCGACTTGGGGCTGGTCTGTTCGCCAAGCGCCTCGAAGGTCGCCCGGATCATGTTGTACGGGTTGGACGTGCCCACCGACTTGGTGACGACGTCGGCAACGCCGAGGCTCTCGAAGACGGCGCGCATCGGGCCGCCCGCGATGATGCCGGTACCGGCGGGAGCCGAACGCAGCGTGACCTTGCCCGCGCCGAAGTGACCGTTGCCGTCATGATGCAGCGTGCGGCCTTCCTTCAGCGGAACGCGAACCATCGCCTTCTTGGCAGCGGCAGTCGCCTTCGAGATCGCCTCAGGCACCTCGCGCGCCTTGCCATGACCGAAGCCTGCACGGCCCTTGCCATCGCCGACCACGACGAGTGCCGCGAAGCCGAAGCGCTTGCCGCCCTTCACGGTCTTGGAAACGCGGTTGATGTGGACGAGCTTTTCGATGAGCTCTTCGCCCTGCTCTTCCTGCGAGCCACCGCGACGGTCGTCGCGACGGCCACGGCCGCCACGGTCACGATCGCCGCCACCACGGCCGCCACGGCCGCCACGCGGGCCACGGGGACCACGGCCCTCGGTCGGCTGACCTTCGGGAGCGGCTGCGGGAGCGGCTTCGACGCCCTGGTTTTCGGTTTCGTCAGCCATAATCAGAACTCCAATCCGCCTTCACGCGCGGCATCCGCCAGCGCCTTGACGCGTCCGTGAAACAGGAAGCCGCCACGGTCGAACACCACCCGGGTGACGCCGGCCTTCTTGGCCTTTTCGGCAACACGCTTGCCAACGTCCGCAGCAGCTTCTGCCGTGGCGCCGGTCTTGCCGCGTACATCCTTTTCCAGGGTCGAGGCCGAAGCGAGGGTCTTGCCCTCGGCATCGTCGATGACCTGGGCATAGATGTGCTTGCCCGAACGGTGAACCGAAAGGCGGGGACGCAGCGCGCCACGGGCCTTGAGTGCAGTGCGGACGCGCTGACGGCGCCGCTCGAAGAGAGAGAGTTTCGCCATGGCTTACTTCTTCTTGCCTTCTTTGCGGAAGATATACTCGCCGCGATATTTGATGCCCTTGCCCTTATAGGGCTCCGGCTTGCGCCAGCGGCGGATTTCGGCCGCAACCTGGCCCACCTTCTGCTTGTCGATGCCCGAGATTTCGACCGTCGTGTTGTCCGGGGTCTTGATCTCGATGCCCTCGGGCACGTCGATATCGACGTCGTGCGAGTAGCCGAGCTGAAGCTTCAGCTTCTTGCCCTGCGCGTTCGCACGGTAGCCGACGCCGGTGATCTCGAGGACCTTGCTGAACCCGTCGGTCACGCCGGTGACCAGGTTCTGCACGAGCGTGCGGTGCATGCCCCAGAAGGAGCGAGCGCGCTTGCTCTCGTTAGCGGGCTTCACCACGATGCGGCCGTCCTCGATGCCATAGCTGATGTCATCGAGCATGGGCATTGTGAGCGTGCCCTTGGGTCCCTTGACCGAGAGGATCGCGCCTTCGATGGTCGCCGTCACCCCTGCGGGGATCGCGACCGGAACTTTACCGATGCGGCTCATCAGAACACCTCCGCCAGCACTTCGCCGCCGACATTCTGCTCGCGCGCTTCGGCGTCCGAGAGAACGCCCTTCGGCGTCGACACGATGGTGATGCCAAGGCCGTTGCGCACGCGCGGCAGGTCCTTGGAACCCGAATAGACGCGGCGGCCAGGCTTCGAGACGCGCGCGACATGCTGGATCGCGGGCTGGCCCTCGAAATACTTCAGTTCGATGCGCAGGCCGCTGTGGTCGCCAAGCGCTTCTTCCTTGTAGCCGCGGATATAGCCTTCGCGCTGGAGCACGTCGAGAACGCGCGCACGCAGCTTGGACGCTGGGGAAACCACGCTGTCCTTGCGGGCCCGCTGGCCGTTGCGGATGCGGGTGAGCAGGTCACCCAAAGGATCGGTCAATGCCATGATCTGTAATCCTTACCAGCTCGACTTCGTGACACCCGGGATCAGGCCCTTGTTGGCCAGATCACGCAGCTGCACGCGGCAGAGACGGAATTTGCGGTAATAGGCGCGCGGACGGCCCGTGAGCTCGCAGCGGTTGCGAATCCGCGTGGGATTCCCGTTGCGGGGGATCTCGGCCATCTTCAGCCGCGCAATGAGCCGCTCGGTCTCGTCGAGCGAGTTATCCGCGGCAATCGCCTTCAGCTTCGCATAACGGCCGGCGTACTTCTTCACCAGCTTCTTGCGACGCTCGTTCTTGTTGATCGAACTCAGTTTCGCCATGACTTAAGTTCTCGCCTTTCCTACTAGCGAGACGACCTTCAGGCCGCCTGCTTTTCTTCTTCAATGGGGAACGGGAAACCGAACAGACGGAGCAGCTCGCGCGCTTCCTCGTCGGTCTTTGCGGTGGTCGTGACGATCACGTCCATGCCCCGAACCTTGTCGATCTGATCATAATTGATCTCGGGGAACACGATCTGTTCCTTGAGACCGCACGCATAGTTGCCACGCCCGTCGAAGCTCTTCGGGTTGAGGCCGCGGAAGTCGCGGACGCGCGGCAGCGCGATGGTGATGAATCGGTCGAGGAATTCGTACATGCGCTGGCGGCGAAGGGTAACCTTCACGCCGATCGGCATGCCTTCACGCAGCTTGAACTGCGCGATCGACTTCTTCGCCTTGGTCACGACGGGCTTCTGGCCGGCGATCAGCTGCATTTCGGCAGCTGCGGTCTCGACCTTCTTCTTGTCCTGCGTCGCTTCGCCCACGCCCATGTTGAGAACGATCTTCTCGAGGCGGGGGACTTCCATCACGTTCTTGTAACCGAATTTCTCGGTCATCGCCTTTGCGATCGTCTCGTTATAGAGAGTCTCGAAACGCGGCGTGTACTTGTCAGCCATTGATGACCTCCCCGGACTTCACGGCCACGCGGACCTTCTTGCCGTCCTTGGTTTCAAAGCGAACGCGCGTCGGCTTGCCGCTCTTGGGGTCGGCAATCGCGACCTTCGAGGCATGCAGCGGCGCTTCGATGCGCTCCAGGCCGCCCTGCGGATTGGCCTGGGTGGGTTTGCGATGACGCGTCGCGACGTTGATGCCGGCGACGATCAGCTTGCCTTCCTTGGGAAGGGCCTTGGTGACCTCACCGGTGCGGCCCTTGTCCTTGCCGGACAGGACGACGACGGTGTCACCCTTTTTGATCTTGGCAGCAGCCATGGTTAGAGCACCTCCGGCGCAAGGCTGATGATCTTCATGAAGTTCTTGGCGCGCAGCTCGCGAACGACGGGGCCGAAGATACGGGTGCCGATCGGCTCCTCATTCTTGTTGACCAGCACTGCGGCATTGCCGTCGAACCGGATCACCGACCCGTCGGGACGATGAATGTCCTTGGCGGTGCGAACGATGACCGCGCGGTGCACGTCACCCTTCTTCACCTTGCCGCGCGGCGCCGCTTCCTTCACGGAAACGACGATCACGTCGCCCACGCCCGCGGTGCGGCGCTTGGAGCCACCGAGCACCTTGATGCACTGGACGCGCTTGGCGCCGCTGTTGTCAGCGACGTCAAGATTTGACTGCATCTGGATCATAGATCCGCTTCCTTCTTACCTGGCTTTCCGGGATGCCCCGGGAGTTCCGTTGTAAAACTTGTTCAGCCCGCGGTTGCCGGCGTGGCGTGGGTATCCACGCGCTCGACGACCTTCCACGTCTTCAGCTTGGAGATCGGGGCGGTCTCCTCGATGCGGACGGTCTCGCCTTCGCGATACTCGTTCGCCTCGTCATGGGCGTGGTACTTCTTCGACCGCTTGATGATCTTGCCGTAGAGCGGGTGCTTCACCCGGCGCTCCACCTTCACCACAACGGTCTTGTCGGTCTTGTCGGAAACGATCGTTCCGGTCAGCACGCGCTTGGGCATGTCTTCTTCCTTAAGCCTTCGCCGCAGCGGCGCGCGCACGCGCGGTCTGGAGCGTCTTGATCTGGGCGATGGTGCGGCGCACCTCGCGCATACGCGACGGCTTCTCAAGCTGGTTGGTCGCCGCCTGGAAGCGCAGATTGAACTGCTCGCGCTTCAGCTCGCCCAGCTGATCGCTAAGCTGATCGTCGGTCTTCACCGCGAGATCGTCCTTGGTCTTGGCCATCTCTCAAATTCCTCAGTGCATCGATTCGCCAAGGCGGGCCACCACCTTGGTCTTGATCGGCAGCTTTTCCATCGCACGCTCGAAAGCGACGCGGGCGAGCGGGCCGGGAACGCCGTCCAGCTCGAACAGGATGCGGCCGGGCTTCACGCGGGCCGCCCAATATTCGTTGGAGCCCTTACCCTTACCCTGACGAACTTCGGCAGGCTTCTTCGAAACCGGCACGTCGGGGAACACGCGGATCCACAAACGGCCCTGACGGCGAATGTGGCGGGTGATCGCGCGGCGAGCCGCTTCGATCTGGCGCGCGGTGATCCGGTCGGGCTCAAGAGCCTTGAGGCCGAACGCACCGAAGTTGAGTTCGGTGCCGCCCTTGGCGTCGCCGTGGATGCGGCCCTTGAACGCCTTGCGGAACTTGGTCTTCTTGGGTTGCAGCATTGTTTTCGCCTTCTGACACCGATTGTCGGTCGATCAGGCCGTGCTGGTAGGCTTGAAAGCCTTACCGCGCGGGCCGGACCCCCGAGGTTTGTGCTTCCATCATGAGCCGGTCCTGGGCCATCGGATCGTGGCCAAGGATTTCACCCTTGAAGATCCAGACCTTGATACCGCACACGCCATAGGCGGTGTGGGCTTCGGCCTCCGCATAGTCGACATTCGCGCGCAGCGTGTGCAGCGGCACACGGCCTTCGCGATACCATTCGACGCGCGCGATCTCGGCGCCGCCAAGACGGCCGCCGCAGGTGATCCGGATGCCTTCGGCACCCAGACGCAGCGCCGACTGCACCGCGCGCTTCATCGCACGGCGGAATGCCACGCGGCGCTCGAGCTGGTCGGCAACCGACTGTGCGACGAGCTTCGAGTCGATCTCGGGCTTGCGGATCTCGACGATGTTCAGCGAAACGTCGCTCGAGGTCATCGCGGCCAGCTTCTTGCGAAGCTTCTCGATGTCCGCGCCCTTCTTGCCGATGATCACGCCCGGGCGTGCGGCATAGATGGAGACGCGGCACAGCTTGGCCGGACGCTCGATCACCACCTTCGAAATCGCTGCCTGCGGCAGCTCCTTCATGATGAACTTGCGGATCTTCAGATCCTCAAGAAGGAGGCGACCATAGTCGGCGCCTTCTGCGAACCAGCGGCTGTCCCAGGTGCGGTTGATCTGGAGACGGAGCCCGATCGGATTGCTCTTGTGACCCATTATGCTTCTTCCTGCTCACGGACCACGATGCGCACGCGGCTGAAGGGCTTCTCGATGCGCGTCGAACGGCCGCGCGCACGGGCGGCGAAACGCTTCATCGTGATGCTCTTGCCAACGCTCGCTTCGGCGACGACCAGTGCGTCGACGTCGAGGTTGTGGTTGTTCTCGGCATTGGCGATCGCGCTTGCGAGCACCTTGCGGACGTCGACGGCCATCGCCTTCTTCGAGAAGGCGAGGATGTTCAGTGCTTCGCCGACCTTCTTGTTGCGGATCAGCGCCGCAACGAGGTTCAGCTTCTGCGCCGAGCCACGCACATTGGTGTTGACCGCGAGCGCTTCCTTCTCGCCGACCTTGCGGGGGGCTGCCTGCTTGCTCATTAGCGCTTACCCTTCTTGTCGGCAGCGTGACCCGGGAAATACCGGGTCGGCGCGAACTCGCCGAGCTTCATACCGACCATATCCTCGTTCACCGAGACGGGAACGAACTTGCGGCCGTTGTAGACGTTGAAGGTCAGGCCAACGAACTGCGGCAGGATGGTGGAGCGACGCGACCAGGTCTTGATCGGCGCACGGCCACCCGATTCCTGTGCGGTCTCGGCCTTCTTCAGGAGGTGCAGGTCGACGAACGGACCTTTCCAGACGGAACGGGCCATGGCTTACCTCTTCTTCTTCGCGTGACGCGAACGGATGATCATCTTGTCCGTCGCCTTGTTGTGACGGGTGCGCGCACCCTTGGTCGGCTTGCCCCAGGGCGTGACCGGATGACGGCCGCCCGAGGTCCGGCCTTCACCACCGCCGTGCGGGTGGTCGACCGGGTTCTTCGCGACGCCGCGGGTCAGCGGGCGCTTGCCCAGCCAACGGTTGCGGCCCGCCTTGGCGAGGTTCTGGTTCGAGTTGTCGGGGTTCGAAACCGCGCCAACCGTACCCATGCACTCGCCGCGAATGTAGCGCTGTTCGCCCGAGTTGAGGCGGACGATCACGAGACCGCGATCGCGGCCGACGACCTGCACATAGGTGCCTGCCGAACGTGCAATCTGGCCGCCCTTGCCCGGCTTCATCTCCACATTGTGGACGATGGTGCCGACGGGCATCTGACCCAGCTCCATGGCGTTGCCCGGCTTCACGTCGGTCTTCTTGCCGGCGACGACGGTGTCGCCGACGCCAAGACGCTGCGGCGCCAGGATGTAGGCCAGCTCGCCGTCCTGATACTTGACCAGGGCGATGAACGCGGTGCGGTTGGGGTCGTACTCGATCCGCTCGACGGTCGCGGGCTGATCCCACTTGCGACGCTTGAAGTCGATGATGCGGTACTTCTGCTTGTGGCCGCCGGCGATGCCGCGCGACGTCACATGCCCCTTATTGTTGCGGCCACCGGTCTTGGTCTTGCCTTCGGTCAGCGCCTTGACGGGCCGACCCTTGAAGAGACCCGAACGGTCGACGAGGATCAGGCCGCGGCGGGCCGGGCTCGTCGGGTTATACTGCTTGAGTGCCATCGTTCGCGCCTCAAATACCGGTGGTGACGTCGATGGACTGGCCGTCGGCCAGCGTCACGATCGCCTTCTTCACGTCGGAGCGCGTGTAGGGCTTGCCCTTCCAGCGCTTCGTCTTGCCCTTCTGGACCAGCGTGTTCACGCCGGTGACCTTGACGTCGAAGAGCGCCTCGACCGCAGCCTTGATCTGCGGCTTGGTCGCGGTGCCCGCAACCTTGAACACAACCGCGTTGTGCTCGGAAAGCAGCGTCGACTTTTCGGTGATGTGCGGTGCGACCACGACGTCATAATGACGGTTGTCGATCGCGGCTGCCTGTTTCTTAGCCATTGAAGCGGGCCTCCAGCTTTTCGACAGCGGCGCGGGTCAGCACCAGCGTGTCATGCTTCAGGATGTCGTAGACATTCGCGCCGATCGCCGGGAGCACGTTGATCGCGTGCAGGTTGGCGGAAGCGAGCGCGAAGCTCTGCTCGACGGTATCACCGTCGATGACGAGCGCGGTCTTGCCGAAGCCCAGCTTCGCCAGATCGGCGGCCAGAGCCTTGGTCTTGCCGTCCTTCACCGCCAGGCTTTCCATGACGATGAGATTGCCAGCCTTGGCCTTCGACGACAGCGCCATCTTGAGCCCGAGCGTACGGACCTTCTTGTTCAGCGACGGATTGAAGTCGCGAACGCGGGCACCGTGAGCCTTACCACCGCCGATGAAGACGGGAGCGCGGCGATCGCCGTGACGAGCCGTACCGCCGCCCTTCTGGCGACCGAACTTCTTGCCGGTGCGTGCGACATCCGAACGCTCGCGGGTGCCACGGGCGGTGCCGCGACGCTTCTCGAGCTGCCAGGTGACGACGCGGTGCAGAATGTCTGCGCGCGGCTCAAGGCCGAAGATCTCGTCGTTGAGATCGATATCGCCCTTGCCCTTGGCGTCGAGGGTCTGAACCTTGACCTTCATGATCAGCCCTCCTGGCCTTCGACGGCTTCAACCGGAGCCTCGGCTTCAGCCGGGGTATCCGCGGGAGCGGCGTCATTGTTGGAATTGGCGGCCTGCTTCAGGCCGGCGGGATAGGGAGCGTCGGCATGGCGCGGAACCTTGACCGCGTCCTTGACGAACAGCCAGGCGCCCTTGGAACCGGGAACCGAACCCTTGACGAACAGAAGGCCGCGCTCGACGTCGGTCTGGACGATCTCGAGGTTCTGCTGCGTGCGCTGACGGTCGCCCATATGGCCGGCCATCTTCTTGTTCTTGAACACGCGACCCGGATCCTGACGGTTACCCGTCGAACCGTGCGCACGGTGCGAGATCGACACGCCGTGCGTGGCGCGCATGCCTCCGAAGCCCCAGCGCTTCATCGCGCCCGCAAAACCCTTACCCTGGGTCTGGCCGGCGATGTCGACGAGCTGGCCGGGGACGAAATGGTCCGCCGAGATATACGCGCCGACTTCGAGCAGCGCGTCTTCGGCAACGCGGAATTCCATCACGCGCGCCTTGGGCTCGACCTGCGCCTTGGCGAAATGGCCCCGGACAGGCTTGGAAATATTTTTCGCTTTTGCGGAGCCCGCGCCCAGCTGGACGGCCACATAGCCATCGCGGTCCGCTTCGCGGCGCGCGACAACCTGGCAATCTTCCAGCGACAGGACGGTGACAGGCACGTGCTTGCCGTCGTCCTTGAACAGGCGGGTCATCCCCATTTTCTTAGCGATCACGCCAGTGCGCATGATCCATGCTCCTTATACAGAGGCCCGCGGAACCATTTCCGGGGGCGTGTCAGCCCAATAATGTGATGCGCGCCCCGCCTGGGCTGATCCCCTTTCGGGGAGAGCGGGGGACGCAGACCGCAGCAAGGCTGCGCGGTATCCCTTATCTGCTGGCTCAGGCCAGCTTGATCTCTACGTTCACACCCGCTGCAAGGTCGAGCTTCATCAGCGCGTCGACGGTCTGCGGCGTGGGCTGCACGATGTCGAGCATGCGCTTGTAGGTGCGGACCTCGAACTGCTCCCGCGACTTCTTGTCGATGTGCGGGCCGCGGTTCACGGTGAACTTCTCAATGCGCGTCGGAAGAGGGATCGGACCGCGAATAAGGGCGCCGGTGCGGCGCGCCGTGTCGGCGATGTCGCCAGTTGCCTGATCAAGCACACGATGATCGAACGCCTTCAGGCGAATGCGGATATTCTGCGTTTCCATGTCCACTACCGATGCGAAAGAGCCAAACCCCGCCCGAAAGCGGGGTGAAAACTGTTTTTACTAAAAGGCGAGCCGCCCGATTCCCGTAGAGAGAATCGGGCGGCTGCGGGCCCTATATTACTTTGTGATCGTTCCGACAACCCCTGCGCCGACGGTACGACCGCCTTCACGGATTGCGAAGCGAAGACCCTGGTCCATCGCGATCGGTGCGATGAGCTTGACGTTCAGGGTCACGTTGTCGCCGGGCATCACCATCTCGGTGCCCTCGGGGAGGATGACCTCGCCGGTGACGTCGGTGGTGCGGAAGTAGAACTGCGGACGATAGTTCGCGAAGAACGGCGTGTGACGGCCGCCCTCTTCCTTCGACAGCACGTACACTTCGGCCGAGAAATCGGTGTGCGGCGTGATCGTGCCGGGCTTGGCCAGAACCTGACCACGCTCGACTTCTTCACGGCCGACGCCGCGGATCAGCGCGCCGATGTTGTCGCCTGCACGACCTTCGTCGAGCAGCTTGCGGAACATTTCAACGCCGGTGACGGTCGTCTTCTTGGTGTCCTTGATGCCGACGATCTCGACTTCTTCGCCAACCTTGACGATGCCGGTCTCGACGCGGCCGGTCACAACCGTACCACGGCCCGAGATCGAGAACACGTCTTCGATCGGCATCAGGAAGGGCTTGTCGACCGGACGCTCGGGCTGCGGAATGTAGGCGTCAACCTGCTTCATCAGTTCGAGAACGGCGTCGTGGCCGATCGTCTTGTTCGAATCTTCGAGGGCAGCAAGAGCCGAACCCTTGACGATCGGAATATCGTCGCCCGGGAAGTCGTACGACGACAGCAGCTCGCGAATTTCGAGCTCGACGAGCTCGAGAAGCTCTTCGTCATCGACCTGGTCGACCTTGTTCATGAACACGACAAGCGCGGGAACGCCGACCTGACGGGCGAGCAGGATGTGCTCGCGGGTCTGGGGCATCGGGCCGTCAGCAGCCGAGACGACGAGGATCGCGCCGTCCATCTGCGCCGCACCGGTGATCATGTTCTTCACATAGTCAGCGTGGCCGGGGCAATCGACGTGCGCATAGTGGCGAGCTTCGGTCTCGTACTCGACGTGCGCGGTCGAGATGGTGATGCCGCGCTCACGCTCTTCGGGAGCCTTGTCGATGTTGGCATAGTCGACGAAGGTTGCGCCGCCGGTTTCAGCGAGGACCTTCGTGATCGCCGCGGTGAGCGACGTCTTGCCATGGTCGACGTGACCGATGGTGCCGATGTTGCAGTGCGGTTTGGTCCGCTCAAACTTAGCTTTCGCCATTTATCTAACCCTCGTCTTTCTGTCCCAAGCTCAATTGGCTCAATTTAAAATCAGGCGAGCTTCGCCTTTACTTCCTCGGCGACGTTCGCCGGGACCTCGTCGTAATGCGAGAACTGCATGGTGTATTGCGCACGCCCCTGCGTGAACGAGCGGAGCTGGTTCACATAGCCGAACATGTTGGCCAGGGGAACGAGTGCTTCAACCACCTGCGCGTTGCCGCGGCTGTCGGTGCCCTGAATCTGCCCGCGACGGGAGTTCATGTCACCGATAACATCGCCCAGATAATCCTCGGGCGTCACAACCTCAACCTTCATGATCGGCTCGAGCAGCTTGATGCCCGATTTCTGTGCCGCTTCGCGCATCGCGCCACGGGCACAGATTTCGAACGCCAGCGCCGACGAATCGACGTCGTGGTAGGCACCGTCGGTCAGGTGCACTTCGAAGTCGATGATCGGGAAGCCGATCAGCGAACCCGTCTCGGCGGTCTCGCGCATGCCCTTCTCGACCGAGGGGATATATTCCTTGGGAATATTGCCGCCCTTGATCTCGTCGAAGAACTGGAAGCCCGAACCACGCTCGCCGGGGATCACGGTCACCTTGACGCGGCCGAACTGGCCCGAGCCGCCCGACTGCTTCTTGTGCGTGTAGTCGATGTCGACCTTCTTGGCGAGATATTCGCGATACGCCACCTGCGGCGCGCCAACATTGGCCTCGACCTTGAACTCGCGCTTCATGCGATCGACGATGATCTCGAGGTGGAGTTCGCCCATCCCCTTGATGATCGTCTGGCCGCTCTCGGCGTCCGAAGACACGCGGAACGACGGATCCTCGCGCGCGAGACGGTTGAGCGCGACGCCCATCTTCTCCTGGTCGGCCTTGGTCTTGGGCTCAACCGAAAGCTCGATAACGGGCTCGGGGAACTCCATGCGCTCAAGGATGATCGGAGCATTCGCCGCACACAGCGTGTCGCCGGTCGTCGTATCCTTCAGGCCCGCCAGAGCGACGATGTCGCCGGCATAGGCTTCCTGAATGTCTTCGCGGCTGTTCGCATGCATCAGCAGCATGCGGCCAACCTTTTCCTTCTTGTCCTTCACCGAATTGGTGACGGTCGAAGCGGCTTCGAGCTTGCCCGAATAGATGCGGGCGAACGTCAGCGTGCCGACGAACGGATCGTTCATGATCTTGAACGCCAGCGCCGAGAACGGCGCATTGTCGTCCGAGGGACGCTCGTCCGGGGTCTCACCGTCGAGCTTGACACCCTTGATCGCGGGAACGTCGAGCGGCGAAGGCAGATAGTCGACCACGGCGTCGAGCAGCGGCTGAACGCCCTTGTTCTTGAACGCAGAGCCGCAAACCACCGGCACGAACGCCATGCCGAGCGTACCCTTGCGGATCAGCTTCTTCAGGTCGGCGACGCTCGGCTCATTGCCTTCGAGATACGCTTCCATCAGGGCGTCGTCCAACTCGACGGCCATTTCGATCAGGTCGCTGCGATACTTGGCGGCCTTCTCGGCCATGTCCTCGGGGATGTCCTGATATTCGAACTTCGCGCCCAGGCTCTCTTCGAGCCAGATGATCGCGCGGTTCTCGACCAGGTCGACCAGGCCCTTGAAGCCGCCTTCGATGCCGATCGGCAGATACAGCACGGCCGGACGCGCGCCCAAGCGCTCGATGATCGAGTTGACGCAGAAGTAGAAATCCGCGCCCGTGCGATCGAGCTTGTTGACGAAGCACATGCGCGGCACACCGTACTTGTCGGCCTGGCGCCAGACGGTCTCGGACTGCGGCTCGACGCCGGCCACGCCGTCGAAGCATGCCACGGCACCGTCGAGCACGCGCAGCGAACGCTCGACTTCAATCGTGAAGTCGACGTGGCCGGGGGTGTCGATGATGTTGATCAGGTGCTCTTCGCCCTTGCCATCTTCGGCGCGCCACTTGCACGTCGTCGCAGCGGACGTGATCGTGATCCCGCGCTCCTGCTCCTGCTCCATCCAGTCCATCGTCGCGGTGCCTTCGTGCACTTCGCCGATCTTGTAGGACTTGCCGGTGTAGTAAAGAATGCGCTCGGTCGTCGTGGTCTTGCCGGCGTCGATGTGCGCCATGATACCGATATTACGGTAGCGTTCGAGCGGATGGCTGCGGGCCATTGTCATAAACTCCAGAGCCGGGGCGCGGCCCCGGCGTTCAAATTACCAGCGATAGTGCGAGAAAGCGCGGTTGGCTTCGGCCATGCGATGCGTGTCTTCACGCTTCTTGACCGCGTTGCCGCGATTGTTCGCCGCATCGAGCAGCTCGCCCGAAAGGCGTGCCGACATCGTGTTCTCCGAACGCGAACGTGCAGCGGAGATCAGCCAGCGAATGGCGAGCGCCTGGGCACGTTCGGGGCGGACCTCGACGGGAACCTGATAGGTCGCACCACCGACGCGGCGGCTGCGGACCTCGATGCCCGGCTTCACATTGTTGAGCGCGTCATGGAAAACGCCGATCGGATCCTTCTTGGCCTTCGCCTCGACGGTTTCGAGTGCACCATAGACGATGCCTTCGGCGACGGCCTTCTTGCCGTCCAGCATGACGCTGTTCATGAATTTCGAAAGAACCTGATCACCGAAACGGGGGTCAGGCAGGATTTCCCGCTTCTCGGGACGACGACGACGAGCCATATCAGCTAAACCTTCTTACTTGGGACGCTTCGCGCCGTACTTCGAACGGCTCTGCTTGCGATCCTTGACGCCCTGCGTGTCGAGCACGCCGCGGAGAACGTGGTAGCGAACGCCGGGAAGGTCGCGAACGCGGCCGCCACGGATCAGCACAACCGAGTGCTCCTGAAGGTTGTGACCTTCACCGGGGATGTAGGTGATGACTTCGCGCTGGTTGGTCAGGCGAACCTTGGCCACCTTGCGAAGCGCCGAGTTCGGCTTTTTCGGGGTCGTCGTGTACACGCGGGTGCAAACGCCGCGTTTTTGCGGGTTCGCTTCCATAGCAGGGACCTTCGACTTGGCCTTCTGCGGGTCCCGACCCTTGCGGATCAGCTGATTGATCGTTGGCATGAAGCCTTCACCTTCTAAGTTACTTTGCCAAAGCCTATGACATTCAAAATGCAAAAAGGACCCCGGGCGCCAAACCGGCCCCCCAGGCCTTTACTCGCTTCAGCAATGTTCAAGCTCTATGTCTTGCCCTGCAAAAGGACAGCGTCTGGACGGCGAATCCACCACCAGCCCGCAAGGCAGGGGCGGCCTATAGCGATGGAGTCGGATGCGGTCAACATGCGCGGTGCGCAGCTTTTGGCCACAGTGTCACGACGCGGGCATCACCCCTGCGCCAAACCCCTGTCCTCGATCGTCCGGGCATCGCCGTCGCTGTCGATTTCGGCCGCCAGCGCGCGCTCCTCGCGCGCCTGCGCCGGGTGGATCGGCGCGAACCGCAGCACCGCGAATCCCGCCAGCGCCGAAACGACCGAACCAAGCAATACGCCGATCTTTGCCTCTTCCACCAGTCGCGGGTCTCCCGGAAAGGCGAGCGCGCCGATGAACAGGCTCATGGTGAAGCCGATTCCGCACAGCATTGCGACGCCATAGATCTGCAGCCAGGTCGCACCGCGCAACCCGGACGCGATGCCCAGCCTGACCGAAATCCAGATGCTGCCGAAGATGCCGATCTGCTTGCCAAGGAACAGGCCCGCGGCGATTCCGATCGGCAGCGGCGCGAAGACCTGCGCCAGCCCGATGCCCTGAAGCGACACACCCGCATTGGCCAATCCGAATAGCGGCACGATGAGGTAGGCCACCCAGGGGTGCAACGCATGTTCGAGCCGGTGCAGCGGCGATTCCACGGAGTCGGGCGCGCCCGGCGTCTTGACAACCGGAATCATCAGCGCGGCGAGCACGCCCGCGATCGTCGCATGGACGCCCGAAAGCAGCACGGCATACCAGAGCAGCGCAAAGCCGATCAGATAGGGGAGCAGCGCTCGCACGCCGAGCCGGTTCATCGCGTACATCGCGCCGAGCACGACCCCTGCGGCGGTCACCGCCACGGCCTTTATACTTGCGGTATAGGCAAGCGCGATGATCACCACCGCGCCCATATCGTCGACGATGGCAACGGTGGTGAGAAACAGCTTCAGCGATGTCGGCGCCCGCGAGCCCAGCAGCGCGAGCACGCCAATCGCGAACGCGATGTCGGTCGCGGCCGGGATGGCCCAGCCATTGCGCAACATGGGATCGCCACCGGCGAACAGCAAATAGATGATCGCCGGAACCAGCATTCCCGTCGCCGCGGCAATCACGGGCAGCCGGCGCTGCTTCCAGCTTGCAAGCCGACCATCGACGAACTCGCGCTTGATCTCCAGCCCGACGAGCAGGAAGAACACCGCCATCAGACCGTCATTGATCCACAGATGTGGCGTCATCGGCCCGAGCTTCTCGCTCAGCACCAGCCCGGTCTCGGCGTGCAGCAGATGATGGTAGAGATCATGAAAAGGCCCGTTGGCCAGGATCATCGCGAGCGCAGCAGCCGCCATCAGGACGACGCCGCCGGCGGCTTCGCTGTGGAGAAAATCGCGTAGCGCCGAGCGCGTGCCTTGCCGTTCAACCATCATGCTTCCCTTCACGACCTCTCTAGGGAACGACGCACGGCCGGTTCAAGGAAAACAGGATCAGCGCACGGTAAAGATCAGACTGTCGACGACCTTGCCTCCGGCGTCATGCAGCATCAACCGGTGCGCGCCCGGTCCCGCAAGAACCAGGGGCTTCTTGTCCGCAGGCCCCAGATCGCGGCGATCGAGCGTCAGCCTGTGTCCGACCAACTCTCCGGCAACGAGCACCGCCATGCGCTGGCGCTCCAGGGGAATGTCGGGATCGATCGCGTAGACGCTTCCCGCGACCGGGCTGGTGATGCGCGGCCGGCGCGCGGCCGGAGGCGCGGCGCCGATCACCGCCTGCCCCGTCCCGGCAATGAAATATTCGGTTCGTGGTGGCTCAATGCCGTCCGCAAAGGCGATCTGTCGCCGCTCGATCTCCGCCGGCGCGCGCGGCGCCCTGCCGGGGTGATCGATATGGAGCGCGCGCATCACGTCGCGCCAGACGGGTGCGGCGCCGCTGGTGCCCGAAACCGCGTGCATCGAATCGCCTTCCAGATTCCCGATCCAGACCGCGACGGTGTAGCGGTCTGAAAAGCCGACGCACCAGTTATCGCGCATCGCCTTGGACGTCCCCGTCTTCACCGCGGCCCAGAACGGCAATCGCAGCGCGCTGTCGAGACCGAAGGCGCGCGCGCGCGCATCAGGATCGGCGAGCATGTCTGCCACGATCCAGCTTGCCTGCGGGCCAAAGACGCCGCGCGGCGCGGCGCGTTTGTCATCGTCCCGGATTCGCAGCGGCGACCAGCGGCCGCCCCGCGCCAGCGCGCGGTAGGCGCCCGCTTGCTCGATCAAGGTGACCTCGGCCGAACCGAGCGCGAGCGAGAAGCCGTAATATTGGCCATCCTCGGTAAGTCCGCGATACCCCGCATCCCATAACCGGTCGCGAAAGGCATCGACCCCCGTCAGCACCAGCGTGCGTACCGCGGGCACGTTGAGCGAACCCGCGAGTGCGCTGCGGACCGAAACGGGGCCCTTGAAGTCGCGATCGTAATTTTGCGGCACGTAAAGGCCCGAGGCGGTGTCGAGCTGGACGGGGCTGTCGTCGAGGATAGAGGCGGGCGTCAGATAGCCTCGATCGATCGCTTGCGCATAGAGGAACGGCTTGAGCGTCGATCCCGCCTGCCGATAGCTGCCCGCACCATCGACCTGCGCCGCGGTCGAGGCGCCCCCGACGCCTCCGACATAAGCGAGCACATCGCCGCTTTCATTGTCGACCACTACCACCGCGCCATCCCGTGCGCGATCACTGCCCAGCCCCCGCAACTGCCGCGTAAGTGCTGTTATCGCGATGCGCTGGGTACGCGCATCGAGCGTCGTCTTCACCTTCATGCCCGGTGCGGTCAGCAGCTTCTGCGAAAGATGTGGCGCAAGCCCGGGATCCAGCGCGAGCTGGCGCGTCGGGCCAAGCATCTCCGAGGCGCCAGCACGCAACGCGGGGCAATCGGCGGGTTGGCCAAGAGCGCAGGCACGTCGCGCAAGCTCCTGCGGCCCCGCGCGCGGATCGGGGAGCAGCGCGGTTAGCAACAATGCGTCGATGCGGCCGAGCGCATCGGGGGTCTTGCCGAACAGCGAGAGCGCCGCCGCGCCGATCCCCTGCGCCTCGCCGCGATAGCCCGCCAGATTGAGATAGGCCTCAAGAATCTCGTCCTTGGACCAGTGATCCTCGAGCACCATCGCCGCGCGCATCTGCCGCGCCTTGTCGCGCCATCCGCGCGCGCCGGGCGCGGCAAGATCGGGCGCGAGGAATGCCGCCACCTGCATCGAGAGCGTACTCGCACCACGCGCGCGTCTGCCTTCGCTGCGGTCGCGGAGCGAACCGAAAACCGCAAGCCAGTCGACGCCTTGATGATCCTCGAACCTCTTGTCCTCGGCCGCGACCAGCGTTGTCCGCACGACCGTCGCGATCTGGTCGAGCGGGGTCCAGGCCAGCCGCCGCGCTTCGAAATTGACGCGGATGCTGTCGATCAGCGCCCCGTTGCGATCGTAAAGCCAAGCCTCGCTCGGCTGCCATCGTTCCCTTGTCATCGCATAGGACGGCAAGGGCGGCGGCAGCGTCAGGAACCACAGCGCAGTGAACGCAAGGAAGGCAAGCGCGGCGGCAACCAGCCCGCCCCTTGCCTTCCAGTTCAGTGGCGGTTTCACCTCAGCGCCACCTCCATGGGCGCATTGGGCACCGCGGCGCGGATATCGGGCGAATAGAGCGCCTCGACCCTGGTCGGTGGCAGCGAGAAACGGCCGACGCCGTTCAATCGCACCGCATAGGAGACGGTGAAGCGTCCGCGCGGCACCCATTCGAAATAGCCGCGCCAGGCTTCCTTGCCGCGCTCGACATAGCTTGGCTGGACGCCCTCGCCACCCGAGGCGCCCGCTTCTGCGAGCAGCCCCGATTGCCCGCCGAGATTGCCCACCACCGTCGCACCCGGTGGCAGCGGATCATTGACCACGACCCAATTGCGATCCGCGCTGGCGTCGACCGTGATCGTCACCTTGAGCACATCGTCGCGCGTCAGCCGCCCCTTCACCTTCTGCTGGATGGGCGCCACCGTCTTCGTCATGCGATAGCCCGCGAACAGCGACCGGGTCAGCGGCACTGCGGCGCGCACCGAGACGAGCGCCCATGGCCCCGCGCCGCCTGCCTGCTTCAGCACCAGCGGCGACCGCGCGGCCGGAAGCCTCAACATCAGCGGCGGCGCGTCGACCGTTTGCGGCCAGCTTCGGCTGAGCACCTGCCCGCCGAGCGTCACGGTCGTCGTGCCCGCAATCGCGCTCGCCGGATAGGCCTGCGCGAATTTCCGGACCGCGATCGCGCCCCAGGCATTGGCGGTTGTCGTATCCCAGCGTCCGCGCTGCTGGCGCATGGCAGTGGCCGCCATCAGTCTTGGCCCTTCGTCCTGCCACCCCGGCTTGCCAATGGTGGCGACGAGCACCCGCATCGCCATCTCGTCTTCGGACGACATGAGCCACCAGGGCGCGCTGTCGCCGTCGGAAAAGTCGATGCGCGTGCCCTCATAGACGAAACGCCGGCGTAGCGCCTGTTCCGCGGCAGTGCGGAGCTGCGCCCGATCGGGCAGTCCCGCGATCCTGTCGATCGCGACCAGCCAGTCTGCGAGCATGTTGGTGGGCATATCCTGCGGGGCGAGGCCGATCTGGCCCAGCATCTCGGGCGTCGCCACGCCGTTGCGTGCAAGGGCGGCGACCGCGGCGATGCGGTTCAATCGCGCATCGCCCGACCATGCCGTCTCGCGCTTCAGCCGCCCGTCGATCACCGCCTGGAGCGCGGCGACCATGCGCGCCTTCGCGCCCTCGGGGATCGCCCAGCCCGCCTCGGCAGTGAGCGAAAGCACATAGGCCGTCAGCACCTCGGAACCCTGCAACTGCTCCATCGGGAAGTAACGGACCAATCCGTCACTATCGAGATAGGCAGGGATCTCGCCCGAAAGCCGCCCCCAAGCCCCCTGATCGCCCAGCACGACCGCGCGCGACAATTGCTGTTCGAAACAGCCATAGGGGTATCGCGCCATATAGTCGCGAACCCCGGCCATCGGCGGCGCCAGCGTGTCTGAAAGACGGACGTCGATACCGCCAAGCCCCGGCAGCGCGCCCGCGGGCGCCATCACGGGAACCTGTGTCCCCGCCGGGTTGACCCGCAGCAGAGTCGCCGCCCATGTCTCGACCGGCACCCCGGGAACGACATCCTGCATTGCGGTCACACGGTCGATCGCCTTCCCGTCCGCGGCGCGCGCCTCGACGGTCCATTCGAGCCTGTTGACACCCGCGGGCGCGGGGAGGTTCCATGTCACCGGCGCGGCGCGGCCCGGCGGCAGCGTCACCGTCAGCGGCTTGCCCGTTGCGATCGCAGGGTTGAGCTTTACCGTCGCGGTCACCGTCATCGTGCGGTCGGATGCGTTGCGCAGCGTGAAGCTGGCGCCGTAGAAATCTCCCGTGCGCACAAGCGGCGGGAGCCCCGGGAAGATCGACAGATCCTGCGAGGTCCGGACCGAGATATCGCCCGTCCCGAACCGTGACGTGCCGTCGGTCGCTACCGCGACAAGCCTGAACGATGACAGCGAATCCGAGAGCGCCACCGGTATTTTCGCGTGCCCCTGCGCATCCAGCTTCACGCGCCCCTTCCACAACAGCACCGGCCGGAAGTCCTCGCGGTTGAGCGCCGAGAGGTCGCCGCCTCCGCCGCCGCCCGCCTCGACCGCCTTCTTGCCATAGTGCCGCTTGCCCACGACCTGCGTCTGCGCGGTCGAGGTGAGCACCGACAAGGGCCGCTCGCCCATCATCGCGTCGATCACATCCCAGCTCGGGTTGGGCGAAAGCTGGAGCAGCGCCTCATCGACCGCGGCAAAGGCGATCTCCGCAGACGCAGCGGGCTTGCCGCCCGGCTCCGTGACCGCGACATCGACATTGGCGGTATCGCGCACCGAATATTTCGCCTTGTCGGTCTTCACCGCAACGCCCAGACGGTGCGTTTCCCAGCCCACCGAAACCTTGGCGATACCCAGCCGGTAGCTCGGCTTCGCCAGATCGACGAGCGCGGTGGGCTTGGCGACGTCGCGCGCGAAGAAGGGCAGGTTCCAGCGCCGCGCGAAATCCGCGAGCCACAATCTGAACCCGCCCACGCGCCCGCGCACCGTCATCACCGAGACATAGACGTCGGGCGCATAGGCGCCGGGCATCTTCACCTCGACGACGGGGTCCTTGCCCGACAGCTGCGTCACGAAGCTCGACAGCACGCCCTCGCGCTCGACGGTCACCAGCGCGGTCGCCTCGCGGAAGGGCATGCGCACCTGGAAGCGCGCGGTGTCGCCGGCCTTGTATTCCTTCTGCTCGGGGATGACGTCCATCCGGTCGCCATTGTCGCCGCCGAACCACCAGTCGTCCTCGCCCGCCAGCCATACCGACGTCGTTGCGCGCGCGACGTTTCCATCGTCATCATCTGCGGTCGCCACCGCATAGACCTCGCCCGAAACGCCGGGGTCGAGCGCACATTCGGCAAGCCCCTGATCGTCAGTCGAGGCCGAGCAGCTGGCGTCGATCTTCGTCGTGCGCGCCTGATTGTCATAGGCGTAGAAGCCACCGATCAGCCGCCGCCGCGCGGTCAGTATCTGGCGACTGTAAAGGTCGACCCTGATCCGCTTGCCCTTGATCGGCCGACCTTCGGTGTCGATCGCAACGAGCTTCAGGCGAAGATCGTCCTCCTTCATCATCCAGCCGTCGGTCTTGATGCCGATGCGGACCGCGGAAGGATAAAGCGGGATCGTCCGCGTCGCGGTCAGGATCTCGCCATTGGCGTCCTCATAATCCATCTCGACCGTTATGTCGGTGAGGCCATCGAACGTAGCAGGGATATCGATCGTCGCCTTGGCGGTGCCCTCGCCACTTAGCGTGACAGGCATGGTCTGTGCCGGCGGCAGTGGTGTGTCGATCTCCTCGCCATCGCCGTTGAGCGGCATGGTGCCTTCCTTGATCGGGCGCCCGCCGAAACTCCAGCCTTCCCAGCCCTTGGGAACCGAATAGCCCTCCGAGAAGGCGGTCCGCAGCCGCACGGGCAGCCCGCCCGCGCCCCCGCCCGAGAGATAGCCCACGAAAAGGTCGAGCGGCAGCTGCTTCGGCCGGATCGCAGCCTCTTTGGGACCGCTGATCGTCGCCTTCATCGTCGGGAGTCGGAACTCGTCGACCTTGACCGATTGCTCGGTCCAGATCGTCTTGTCCCCGTTCACCACCGAGATGCTGTAGTCGCCCATTGGCGCGCCTTTGGGCGCGGTCCAGATCGTTTCGCCGATACCGTCGCCGCCGATCGTCAGCGGCAGCTCGAACTCAGTGCCCGACCCGCTGTGGCTGAGCTTCAAGGTGCCCGTGAAGCCCCCCGCGAAGCGGAAGCCCTCGGCCACCGGCGAACGCATGATGTGCTTCATGTTCACTGTCTCGCCCTGACGGATCAGCGTGCGATCGAAAATCGTATGAAAGATGTTGCTGCTTTCGCTCCAGCCAAAAGGCAGGTCGAAATCATAAGGGCGGATGCCCTTGCCCCAGTCGGTCAGCGTAAAGCTGAAATCGTCGCCCTTGCGCGCCGAGACCATCAGCGGATGCGGGCTGTTGGTGCCCTCGCAACTACCATAGGTTTCGGGTTCGGGCAGGCCGGTCACGCCAAGCTGCCCGCCCGGGCCGCTTTTCCCTTCGGCGAGCACGCGTCCGGTACAGCTGTCGGTCACGCGCACATCGGCACCCGCAACCGCCTTGCCGCTGTCCAGTGCGGTGACCCATACAAGCGAACGTCCGCGTCCCCATTTGAAATGCACGCTCATATTGGTGACGAGCGCGCCGGCGGTCACATAGCGCGGCTCGTTGCGGCCAAGCAGCGCGGCGCCGAGCCGCGGGCTCGCGAACTCCACTACATAGAATCCCGGTTTGGCCAGCGGCACGCCGACCACCTCGAAATCCTTGCCCTTGCCCGGCAGACCGATCTTCAGCGGACTACCCTTGCCCGCAATCAGCGCCTTGGTTCCGGTATAATTGACCGTCACGTCCTCGCCGCCCCGCTTCTCGGTGCGAAAGTCGTTCTCGCTGGCCTCGTCGATATCGCGCAGCCATCTGGCGA
>NZ_JAKVIO010000043.1 GCF_022601895.1 Sphingomonas sp. LaA6.9 | reverse complement strand
GAGGCAATGACCAGCGCCGTGCCCACGCGATCGGGGAAGGTCGCGGGCCAGCTCAGCGCCTGCATCCCGCCCATCGAACCACCAACGACCGCGAACAGCCGCTCGATCCCGAGATGGTCGAGCAGCATCGCCTGCGCGCGCACCATGTCGCGGATCGTGATGACCGGAAAGCGCATTGCGTAAGGGGCGCCTGTTGCGGGATCGATCGTGCCGGGGCCCGACGATCCCATGCAGCTTCCGAGCACATTGGAGCAGATGATGAAATGCCGCGCGGGATCGACGGGCAACCCCGTCCCCACCAGCCGCGTCCACCAGCCTGGCTTGCCCGTGATCGGATGCGTCGAGGCGACATGCTGGTCGCCCGTGAGTGCATGGCAGATCAGGATCGCGTTGGAGCGGTCGGCATTCAATGTGCCATGGGTTTCGTAGGCGATCTCGACGGGCGCGAGGCTGCCACCGCCATCGAGCTTCAGCGGCCCGGGCAGAATGACATGGCGCGCAAGGCCGAAACGCTGATCGTCGCTCATCGCCAAGCGGGCTAGGGCGGCGCGGCGCGCCTTGTCAACCGAGCGCGTTGAGCGCTAAGGCGCACGCCCATGACAGAGCATGCGAAAAGCCCCCGTCCCAAGGACTGGATCATGGGCATTGCGCCCTATGTGCCCGGCCGTTCCACCGCGGGCGAGGGGCGCAAGGTCATCAAACTCTCGTCCAACGAAAATCCGCTGGGAACGAGCCCCCACGCGCAGGCGGCGTTCGACGGCGGGCGTGGCAGCCTGTCGCGCTATCCCGACCCCGGCGCCACCGCGCTGCGTGAGGCGATCGCGGACAAATATGCGCTGGACCCCGCGCGTGTGATCTATGGCACGGGATCCGACGAGATCCTGCATCTCGCCGCGGGCGCCTTTGCGGGCGTCGGCGATGAGGTGCTGTTCGTCCGCTATGGCTTTGCGGTCTACGAGATCGCGGCGCGGCGCGTTGGCGCGACCCCGGTGATCGCGCCCGACAAGGACTATGCGACCGATGTCGATACGCTGCTCGCCGCTGTGACGCCGAACACACGCGTCGTCTTCGTCGCCAATCCCAACAATCCGACAGGCACCTATACTCCCGCCGCTGAGATTGTGCGGCTTCACGCCGCGCTGCCCGAAGATGTGCTGCTCGTGCTCGATCAGGCCTATGCCGAATATCTGGAGCCGGATGAGGATGATGGCGGTTTCGCACTCGCGCAGGGCGCATCGAACGTGCTCGTCACCCGAACCTTTTCCAAGATCTACGGGCTTGCGGCCGAGCGCATCGGCTGGGGTTACGGGTCAGCGGATATCATCGAGGCGCTGCACCGCATCCGCGCGCCCTTCAACGTGACGACCGCGGGGCAACGGGCGGCGATCGCCGCGCTGGCCGACGAGGATTTCGTGCACGCCAGCCGGCGGCACAATGCCGAATGGCGCGACTGGTTCGCGCGCGAGATCGCGGCAATGGGGAACAAGGGGCTTCGCGCCATCCCGTCAAAGGCCAATTTCGTGCTTGTGACATTCTCCGGCGCTCTCAGCGCGGAGGCGGCCTATGAGGGGCTGATGGCCGAAGGCTATATCACGCGCTGGCTGCCGGGGCAGGGGCTGTCGCAAGGGCTGCGCATCACGATCGGTACCGCCGAGGAGACGCGCGGGCTGATGGCCATGCTGCGCGGGCTCGTCGAGGCGGCGGGCTGATGCTGCCCTTCCAGCGCATCACCATCATCGGGCTCGGGCTGATCGGCTCGTCGATCGCGCGCGCGGTCCGCGCGCATATGCCGACGGTGCGGCTGACAGGGCATGACGGCGACCCCGACGTCCGTGAGCGCGTGCGGGCGCTCGACCTGTGCGATGACGTCACCGACACCGCGGGCGCTGCGGTGACCGACGCCGAACTCGTGATCCTTTGCGTGCCCGTGGGCGCAATGGGCGATGTCGCCGTCGAGATCGCCGACGACCTGCCTGCGGGTGCAATCGTGAGCGATGTCGGATCGTGCAAGGCCGCCGTTTCCGCCGCGCTCGGCGCAGCGCTTCCGGGTGCAATCGTCATTCCCGCGCACCCCGTGGCAGGCACCGAGCGCAGCGGCCCCGAGGCAGGCTTTTCAACGCTGTTCCACAAGCGCTGGTGCATCGTCACCCCGCCCGCGGACGCCGATGAGACGGCAGTGGTGCGACTCGAGGAATTCTGGCGCGCGCTGGGCGCGCATGTCGAGCGGATGGACGCCGAGCATCACGACCTCGTGCTCGCGATCACCAGCCATCTGCCGCACCTTATCGCCTATACGATCGTGGGCACCGCCTCCGACCTCGAGCAGGTGACGCAGTCCGAGGTGATCAAATATTCGGCCGGCGGTTTCCGCGATTTCACGCGCATCGCGGCGTCCGATCCGACGATGTGGCGCGATGTCTTCCTGTCCAACAAGGAAGCGGTGCTCGAGATGCTCCAGCGCTTTTCCGAGGACCTGACCGCGCTCCAGCGCGCGATCCGCTGGGGCGACGGCGATGCGCTGTTCGAACTGTTCACGCGCACGCGTGCGATCCGCCGCAGCATCATCGAACAGGGGCAGGATGATGCGCGCCCCGATTTCGGACGCACGCACGAATAGCCTCAGTTGTTGAGGCGGTTGATCTCGTCATGGACCAGCGCTTCGACCGCGTCGCGGTCGAGGCCGGGCTGGATGACCTCGCCGAAGCTGAACGTGATGACGCCGGGACGCTTGAGGAAGCTGCCCCGCGGCCAGACGCGTCCGCTGTCGATCGCGACCGGGACCACGGGAAGCCCGATCTGGCGATAGAGCGCCGCAAAGCCCGAACGCAGCGGCGCACGCTCGCCATGTGGCACGCGCGTGCCTTCCGGAAAGATCACGAGCGAGCGCCCCTCGTCAGCTGCTGCGCGTGCCGCGCGGACGAGCTTGCGCAGTGCGCTCGCACCGCCCTCGCGGTCGATCGGGATCGAGCCATGCAGCACCGCGACACGACCCCAGAGAGGAATATCTGCCAGTTCCTGCTTCACGAGGACCGCTGGATCGCGAAGCAGCACGAGTGTCTCGACGGTCTCGTACATCGATTCGTGCTTCATCGCGTAGAGCACGGGATAGTCAGGAATGACGCCTTCGACCCGTGTGCGGATGCCAAGAATATAGGCGGCGCACCAGCGGTGAAAATATGCCCAGCCGCGCGCGACGCGGCGCAGCGGCGCGGCGCCGACCAGCGAGCTCGCCAGCGCCGCCAACACATAGAGCAGACTGCCCGGATAGAAGATCAGCGCAAAAAGGGTCGAACGCAGCAGTGTCATCACAAGCCTACCAGTCCCGCGAGGCAGCTGAGCAGATATTTGTGATATTCCTTGAACAGCATCGCAAATCCCGGATCGCTTCTCACCGCATCGCCCACGATACGAACATTGCCGTCGAGCGCGCGCTCGAGTTCATGACGCGCGCGCCACATGTGCCAGTCCGTCGTGACAAGACGGACGCTGCGATAATCGTGCTTCCTGATCCAGTCGGCCGTTTCCTGCGCATTTGAGCGCGTGTCCGTCGCCTCGCGGCCGAGGTCGATGCAGCAGTCGAACAAGGCCATCGGGGCATGCTGGGCCAGCGCGAGTTCATGCGGTTTCACGTCTCGATAGACGCCGGACACCAGCATCCGCTTTGCGCGCTTGTCCTCAAGCAAGGCGAGTCCGCGCTCGATGCGACCCGGCGCGCCGGTCAGCACCACGATCGCATCGGTGGTCTCGCCATCGACCGGACGCGGCAGCCAAATGGTGAAGGCGGCGAAGCCCAGCGCCCAGAGCAGTGGAACGATCGACAGGATACGCTTGATCACAACATCTTCCGCAAGGTCTTGAGCACGGTGATCCGCGCGGCGAGCGTTGCGAGCAGCGCACCCGCGAAGGGCAGCGACACTATAATCGCCCAGTCGCCCCAGGAAAGCCCGACAGATCCCAGCAACTCGGATCCGATCGCGGCAATGCGCGATCCGAGCAGCAGCAGCACCGCGACCGCGGACAGAAGCCCGACCAGCCCGCCGAACAGTGCATCGAGCGCAATCCTGCGCTGG
Source organism: Sphingomonas sp. LaA6.9 (assembly GCF_022601895.1). Taxonomy (GTDB): domain Bacteria; phylum Pseudomonadota; class Alphaproteobacteria; order Sphingomonadales; family Sphingomonadaceae; genus Sphingobium_A. The sequence goes on along the minus strand of NZ_JAKVIO010000043.1, from coordinate 26,421 downwards.
AACAGGCGCGCGATCTGGACATCATTGGCGCCCATCAGGTGAAGCACGTCGATCGTCGCGCGGTGCGTGTTGAGCGCGGCGCGCGCCGCCAGCACCACCGCGCACGCGGTCGCCGCAGCCATCAGGATCACCAGCACCGCGGACAGCCATTTGAGCGAGGCGATGAGCCCGGCAAGTGGTGCTAGCCAGCGCGCGTGGCGGTCGATCCGGGCGGCAGGCGCCACCGCGCGCACCACCTGCTCGGCGGCACGGATGCGGGCGATCGACCCGTCGGCAAGACTGACGTCAATGAGCGCGGGAATCGGCAGATCCTGCCCGGACAACTCCTCGCCACCGAGCCACGGCTCGAGCAGTCCGGCAATTTCCCGATCGGTGAAGCGCTTGACCGCAACGACGCCAGGCGCGTCCGCCAAAGCGCGCTCGACGGCTTCGGCGCGTGCCTTGCGCGTATCGGGATTGGCATCGACGATCTGGATCGTCAGCCGCCCCGCCAGATCATCGCCCAGCCCGCGCGCGGCAGCGCTCAGGCCGAGCCCCGCAGCCGCGGCAAGCGCGGTCAGGAACATCATGATTGCGATGACCCAGGGCATTGGCCCCGCAAAGCGCCCTTCGGGCAGCAAGCGGCGATCGGCGACCGAAGGTGCCCAGCCGAAACTCATATCGTCCCGCCCTCTCCCAGAGGCGGATAGCGCAGTGCGCCCGTGGGATCGGAGAGCCGCCCGCGATCGAGCCGCATCAGATTGGCGTTGGGCATCCGGCTGAGCAGATGAATGTCGTGCGTTGCGACGACGATCGTCGTGCCGAGCTTGTTGAGCCCTTCGAACAGCAGCAGCAGCCGCTCCGCCATATCGGGGTCGACGTTGCCCGTGGGTTCGTCCGCAACGAGCAGGTCGGGGCGGCCGATCACGGCGCGCGCGATCGCCACGCGCTGCTGCTCGCCGCCCGAAAGCGTGGCGGGACGCGCGCTGGCACGGTCCGACAACCCGACCCAGGCGAGCATCTCGCTCACCGGCGCCTCGATATCGCGCTCCTCATGCCCCATCACGCGCAGCGGCAGCGCGACATTGTCATAGGCTGACAGGTGCGGGACCAGCCGAAAATCCTGAAAAACGACCCCGATGCGTCGGCGCAGCGCGGGCAACCGGTCGCGCGGCAGCGTCACGACGTCATCGCCGAACAGGCGAATGAGGCCCCGGCTGGGGCGTTGTGCGAGATAGAGCAGCTTGAGCAGTGAGGTCTTGCCCGCGCCTGACGGGCCCGTGAGCACATAAAACGCGCCCCGCGCCAGCGCAAAGCTGACGTCGGACAGCGTTTCCGCGCCCGTGCCGTAGCGCAGCCCGACATTTTCGAACTGTACGATGCTGCTCATCGCGGCCCGCTGCTGTGCTCCCTTGCCCCTGCCTGCCGCCATCGCACAGAGCCGCGCGCCGCGTAAAGCGCGTTGTTGTGCACAAATCGGCCCGCGGGCGCCAACATGCTTGCAAGTTGATTCGCGAGTGTGTTTACACTGGCGGACGAGACGCAGCGCAAACAACGGATTTCCGAAGACCAGATGATCCTGACCTGCCCCGAATGCCGGACGCGATATCTGGTCCCCGACACTGCGATCGGGACGGCGGGACGCACGGTGCGCTGCGCTTCGTGCAAGCACAGCTGGTTCGAGGCGCCCGCGGGTGCGGTCATGACGCCACCCGCGATCGAAGTACCGCCGCCCGCGGTCGAACCCGCGCCGCAGCCGGTGGCGGAAGTGGCAGCCGTACCACCCCCTCCGCCTCCGCCCGAACCCATCATCGCCCCCGTGCCGACGGCCGCTTTTGTCGATCCGGTAACGCCCGAGCCCGACGGTGCGGGCTATGACGCCTATGCGCACGCGCCGCCCTTCCGTCCGCGGCGAAATCCGGCGCGGCGATGGACAATCGCGGCAGCTGCCGCAGCGATCCTCATGGTCGCCGCATTGGGCGCGATCCAGTATTTCGGAACGCCTGGGCTTGCGGCATGGCTCGGCCTTCAGGCCGCCGAGGTCGACATCCCTCTCAAGATCGACATCGCGCGCAAGCCCGAGCGCTATACCCAGCCGAGCGGCAACGAGCTGTTCACAGTCTCGGGCCGCATCATCAATCCGACCGACAAGGCGCAGTCGGTGCCCGATATCCTTGCCGAGTTGCGCGATTCCTCGGGCCGGGTGGTCTATGGCTGGCGGATCATCCCGCCCGTACGCAAATTGCCGCCGCAGGGCTCGGCCGAGTTCGACAGCGCCGAGATGGATGTTCCCAAGAGCGCAAAGGAACTGAATCTTAGCTTTTCGGGCGCCGCGCTGAACTAGGTGCCGCGCCGGGCGGCGGGGTTGCTGAGGCAAAATCGGCGCAAATCGGGTGCCGCAAGGTCAATTCGGAGGTGTTTGACGCTTTCGCGCGCTTTGGGCTTCCCAAGCGTGTTCGGCTTTGCTAGAGGCACGCGCCTTACCAGCCGCCGGTTTCTCCGGCGGACAAGATTCAGTGCGGTCGTGGCGGAACTGGTAGACGCGCAACGTTGAGGTCGTTGTGGGCGAAAGCCCGTGGAAGTTCGAGTCTTCTCGACCGCACCATCTTCCCAATCTTCGTGATCGAAGTCGTCCCGGACGACTTCGCTTCGCGTGTCCGACGCACGGGCCGGACGTCAATGGGCCCCGGCGCTTTGCAGCATCGCCGATTCGGTCGCCACGGTGCCCAAGGCGACGCTCGGCCGCGCCTCGCCGACGATCACGCTGACGGCCAGCGCAGCGCGCACGCGCGCCGCATCCGCCGATATCCGCGCGATCCTGATGGCATATCGGCCATAGGGGACGCCTTCGAACAGGAAATAGCCGTCAAAATCGCTGCGCGTGACGCGAAGCACGCGCCCCTCGCTGTCGATCAGTTCGAGGTCGACGCCCTCGATAGGCCTGCCGCCACCGCGGACCAATGTTCCGTGGATTTCGCCGGCGCTCGACAGCGGCAGGTCGACCATGATCGCGACGCCGGGGCGCGGGGTGACGACCACGCCCGGGGTCGCGGGCTGGACGAGCGGATCGGGCAGCGACCCTGCATCGATCCCGATCAGCACGGGTCGAAAGGGAACCAGTCCGTCGATCACGGTGCTGCCCTGCGAATCGGTCAGACGTTCGGCCACGATCTGGCCGGCGGCCAGCTGGACCTCGCGTTCGAGCGGCTCGCCCGGTTGACGAAGCCCGTCACTGTTGATGTCGCGCCAGACGCGTGCGACGACCTGACCGTGGCTGGCAAGCTTGCTCGCGCTCATGCGCACGCCGCCGCGCGGATCGGGGCCGAGGGCAAAGGCCAGGTTGAAGCCTGCGGCAACCGAACCGTCGCTCGCCCCCTCGACCGACGCGGTCAGCGCAAAGCGGTCGAAGCGCCGGCTGTAACCCAGGCCCAGACGCGCGCGATCATAGGCGCGGTCATAGCCGAGTTCGGCGCGCCAATCGGCGCGCTCCCCCGCCGCCCATTCGCCCACCAGCGTCGCGCTTTCGAGGCCGGCGCCTGCGGACAGCCGAAAGCGCGTCTCGCCGCGTAGGCGGACGCGCCCGAGCCGCGCATTGGCGAGCAGCGAGGCTTCAAGTCGTCCGGGCGGATCGCGACCCGAAGGCAGCTTGTCTGCCCGATAATCGAGCTGCCCGGTCAGGACGAGACCGCTCACATTGGCCGAAGCGCGCGCACCGATCTCGAGCACGTCCGCACCGCGAATGCGGGTCTCGTAGCGCGCCTCGAGATGGATGGGGAGGATCGTTCGCCCGACATTGAGGCTGTGATCGAAGGCAACGCTGTGCCAGCCCGTCACGCCGGGCTCGATCCGGTCGGAGTGATAGTCGTGTGCGTGCACCGATTCGGCGGTCAGATACGCGCGGCCGAACTGGCCGAGCATCTGCGCGCGCAATGCATAACCGCCCGAGCCTTCATAAGCGCCCGAGAGCTCGACGAGCGCCGGCCCCACCGCGCGACGGACAAAGGCTTCGGCATAGTCATGCCGGACATCTTCGAGCATGAGGCTGTGCAGTTGCGCTCCCACCGAGGTATAGGTGTCGATACCGCGTTCGAGCCCCACACTGCCGCGCCAACCGCGGTTGCGCGGATCGCGATAGTCATTGAGCATGATCAGATCGGTATTGGCTTCGTTGACCCCGGCCCAATACCAGGTCTCGCGCGGAGGAATGCTGTCGGCCCCCACCGCGACAAGCCGCTCCTCGCGCCGTACCTGCCCCTGGGGGCCATACAGCACGATCTCGAAGCGGTTCTGGCCATAGAGCAGCGGCTGGTCGAGAAAGGCATAACGGCCATCGGCACGGTCATTCGCAAAGGCCAGAAGCTGACCGTTGCGATAGAGTTCCGCATCCCAGCCCTGAGGAAGCTCTCCGTGGAAGTCGGTCCGATCAAAGCTTTCGGGCCGGTCGACAGGGCGATTGGTCAGGACCGCACCACGCCCGATCGTGCTTTGGCCAACCAGCGCGGTCGACAGGCTGGTAACGTCGCCCAGCGCGAAATGGGTTGCCCCGAGCGGTCCGAGCAGCCTGCCCTCGGGATCGGTGCGATAGGCGCGCAATCGCAGGGTCGAAGGCACGCCATCCTGGTCGGATGCAAGCCGTGCATCGAACGATGCCCTGCCGATCTCGCCGGCGGCATAGAGCTCGTAAGTCGCGTCAATACGGCTGCCCGTGGGCTTGTCGTCCACCGCGGCGAATGTCGCGACGACATCGATCGAAGGCGTTCGCCACAGACGAAATGGCGCGTCGGCGCGCTGCATCGCCTTGAGGTCGAAGCCACGTTGTGGCGGGATGGCAGCCGCTCGCGCGCGCCGTTCGGCGGCGAGTTCGACGGGGAGCTTCGCGGTCGATTTTACGAGCAACACCGCGTTGCTCAGATCCGGAAGGAGTTCGACGCCCAGCCAGTGCGACAGCGATGACACGCCGACACACCAGCCATCAGGCACGTCACGGATCGTGGTGTCGGCGAGCTTCTCGGTGGCGGGGCCGATCTGCACCGTATTCTGTGCGCGATCGATGGTGATCTGATTGCGCTCGTCGAAAGCCCAGCCAATTGCGCGACCGCCGCGCTTGTCGAGGCGGATGGGCAGGTCGAGCCCAAGAATGACGTCGGCCAGGTCGATGCATACCCCTTCGGGCGTCTTATAACCGCGCACGCCATCACCCAGGCTCAGTCGTCCGAGGCGCAGGTCGAGCAAAAGCTGATCATCGTCATTGGGCGCCCAGGCGGCGCGCGCATGCCCTGTCGGCGTCAGGAGCGCCGCGCAAGCCGCGACGGTCAAGCCGAAAAGGCGCTTCAGCAGAGGCGGAAATCGCAGACGCATGGCTGCGCCCGACCGGGAAAGGGCCTGCCTAGCGCAGCTCCACGCGCGCTTCGGTGATCAGTCTTCCGCCCGATTCGGCGTCCTCGAAATACTGGATCGTCGCGGGTCCGCGCAGTTCAGCACCCTGGGGCAATGGAAGCGTGACCGTGCGCTGGGCGAGTTCGGGATAGACCGCGATACCGCGCGCAGCGATGATCGGCTTGTCGACGCCCGGCTTCAGCACGCGTACCTCGCCGTAAACCGATCGCGTGCCGGTCCGCGCGAGCGTGAAGGCGAGGGCGGCGCCCCCCTCCGTGGCTGTCAGGCGCACGTCCGAGATCGCAGCGGTCGCAGACAGCGCGCCGCGGCGCACGATGATCGGAATAGTGACGCCGTAAATCGGCGTGATCGCGATCGAGAGGCTGCCGCTCGTTGCGCTCTGTTCGGTAGCGGGCGTCGCATCGGGAATTGCGCGGAACAGCATGTGCGCGCGGTACTCGCCATCGGGGAGCCCCTCGGGCGCTCGCACGCCAATGCGGATCGCCTGGGGTTGATTGGGCGGCAGCGTGATCCGGCGCGGCGCATAGGAGATCATCTCGAGCGCGGCTGTCTCGACGGGATTGGCTCCCTCGGGCGCGATATCCTCGAGCGACCCGTCAGGCTTCATCCGGCGCAGTTCGAGCGAGATGCGGTAGGTCGCGGGTTCCGCGCCGATATTGTTGAGTATCACCTCGGTTCCACGCGGCCCGTCGAGGACGATGCGCGTGGGCGCGACGAGCAGATCGCCCGCGGCGCTGGCGGCGGAAGCGCCGCCGAATAGCAGCAAGAAAGCGCAAAGCGCCGCGCGAACGCGCGACGTGCGGCATGAAGCCGTGGACATGTCTGGTCTCCGGTCGTTTGAGCCGATGCTCCCCAGCACCGGCATCCCCATCACGCAGACTGCCGAAATATGGTTTATTTTTTACTAATCATGACGCCATGACGAACGCAAAGGGCCCGCCGACGCTTCTGTCGGCGAGCCCTTTGTATCGGAAGGCGACGCAGCCGCCTTCCACTGCTGCTATTGTTCAGTCGCGCGGCTTACTGATAGTTCACCGTCACGTTGAACTGGCCCGAATAGCTGCCCGCTGCGATGCTGCTCGGCACGGTGAGCACGCCGCCGACGGTGAAGCCGTCGGTGCCATCGAGCACCAGCGAGTTTATGCTCGGGCTGAGCGTTGCCGTCATGTTGTTCGAGCCATTGGTGAGCGTGACGTTGGCAGCCGAAGAAATCAGGACGGTCTCGCCCGAAGCACCCGAAATGGTGAAGCCCGCCGCGCTGGTCGCGCCAGAGCAGGTGAGCGCGGCGGTGCAGGTGCGGCCGCCAACGGACGAGATCGTCACGGTGCCGTTGGACGCACCCGGCACGATCGCGCCGAAATCGAGATCCTGGCCCGCGACCTTCGCGACGCTGACCTGAGTAATGATGCGCGCCTTGGCGTCCGCATTGGCGGTGGCGGCGTGTGCGCTGTTTGCGCCGAAGCTGGCGGCAATAAGCATCGAGCCGCACAACGCGGCCTTCGCGAGCTGAATCTTCATATGTCTGGTCCCCATAGAATGAGCTTGTCAGGCCATCCCCACGGCCCGCCTTTGAAGCACTAGACGATCAAGGTTCAGAAACTGCCTATGATCATGGTTAACAAAGACTTCGCGATCGGGCGCTATTCATAGTCCGCAACGATCGGGATACGGCCGCGGAAATTGCCCGTTCTCTGACCGTCAACGGAAAGCCGCCCGCCAAAAGCGAAGCGCAGCTGGCCGTCGGGACCAAGACGCGGCGCCGGCGGCAGATCGGTCACGATCTCGCTCAGTTCTGCGGTGGCGCCATCGGGCGACACGAGCCTTACCCGGTCGGGAAGGTTGATGCGTACGCTCCGGCCGGGGTCCCCGGTCAGGCGAACCGTGCCGCTGAGGCCCAGACCGCCAAGATCGACCAGCCCGCCGGTCACGCGTCGCCGGCCGCTGGCCGGATCGACCTCGACCACGCCCCCCGCCGCAGAGGCGACCGCGACCCGGCTGAAATCGATACCGGTTTCGACATTGATCGTCAGCGCGCGAGCCGGTGCGGCGGTGGTTGCGTCCGCGGGCGCGCAGAGCTGGCACTGCGCACGCACCGGCGACGCCGCAGCAAAGTGCAGCAGTGCGAGCGCAGCAACGGGGCTGGCAAATGTCCAGCAATGCTTCATAATACCTTGTGTACGGTAAGACCGTTCAACATATCGTTAACCACGCCTTCGTGTCTTGAACGGTCCGGGGGCGCGTGGTGAGGAGAGCGATCCGCTTGCCGATCGATGCCGACCCGCCCATCGTCTGCGTCAATGCGATTGCCACTGCCACGCCTGCGCGCGACATCCATCAGGCCTTTGTCGACTGGGCAGAGCCACGGTTGCCAACGCGTGAGCGGGCGTTGTTTCGCCGCATGGCGGCACGCTCGGACATCTTGCATCGCTGGTCGGTGCACACCGATTCGCCCGTGGGACGAGGTGGATTCTACGAAAACGGCGCACAGCCGCCGACGTCGAAGCGCATGGCGCTATATGCCTCGGCCGCGCCCCAACTCGCGCTGGACGCGATTTCGGGACTCGACTTCGATCCGGCGACGATCACCCACCTTGTCGTGGCAAGCTGCACCGGTTTTGTCGCACCCGGTGTCGACCAGATCATCGCCGCACGGATCGGGCTTTCCACCTCGGTCGAACGACTGCTCATCGGCTTCATGGGCTGTTATGCCGCGGTCACCGCGCTGCGCGCCGCGCGGCACATCGTCCGGTCGGACCGGCGGGCACGCGTGCTGGTCGTAACGGTGGAGCTGTCGACGCTGCATCTCGCCGCCGAGGACCGGATCGAGCCCTTGCTGGCAATGCTCCAGTTCGGTGACGGGGCGGCTGCGGCGCTGGTGAGCGCAGCCCCCACGGGGCTCGCGATGGGGGACAGTTTTGCCGCGACATTGCCCGATTCGGAAGGCCTCATTGGCTGGACGATTGGCGATCAGGGCTTTCTCATGCACCTTTCGGGCGAAGTGCCCGGTCGGATCGGCGCGGCGCTGGGCACACCGGCCATGCGCGCGACGCTTACCAATGGGACGGACGTGGCGGCGATCGCGCACTGGGCAGTACATGCCGGCGGGCGGTCGATCCTGGACGCTGTCGAACACGGGCTGGGACTTGCCTCCCATAGCCTTGAGGATTCGCGCGCGGTGCTGCGCGCATGCGGCAACATGTCGTCGGCGACGCTGATGTTCGTGCTGGCGCGGATGCTCGATCACGGCGTCACAGGCCCCGGCGTGGCGCTCGCTTTTGGTCCCGGCCTTGCCGCCGAGGGCTTCCGCTTCGGGCCCGTACATTGAGAAACCTTGCCTGCCGCGCGCTTGAGGAAGAGCTGATGGATGCGCCCGACCTTGCGCCCGGCGTCTATGCGACAGTGCTTCGCGATCTCGCGCAGGTGAACAGCCTCACGCTCGCACGACGTCCGACGCTGGCCTTCCTGACGCGCGCGCTCTCCGGCATGAGAGGTTTTCGGCTGCTCGATGTCGGCTTTGGCGATGGCGATATGCTGCGCAGCATTGCGCGCTGGGCACAGCGACGAGGGATCACCGCCGAACTCGTCGGTATCGATCTCAATCCCGGCAGCGCGCCCGCCGCCCGCGCGCATACGCCGCCCGGAATGCCGATCGACTGGCGCACCGGCGACTATGCGGATCTGGCGGGCAGCGGATTCGACGTCGTCATCTCCAGCCTTGTCGCGCACCATATGACGCACGACCAGCTCGTCGCCTTTGTGCGCTTCATGGCGCGCGAGGCACGCGTGGCATGGCTGGTCAACGACCTGCATCGCCATCGCCTCGCCGCAATCGGCTTTCCCGCGCTCGCTACGCTGATGCGCTGGCATCCCATCGTCAGGCACGATGGCGCGCTCTCGATCGCGCGTTCCTACCGTCCGCGTGAATGGCTCCCGATCCTCGACGAGGCGGGCATCGCGCCCGGCACAGCGCGCGTCTTTCGCGCGTTTCCCTTCCGGCTATGCGTAGAACAGATACACTGATCCTGGGCGGGGGGCCCGCAGGCTCGGCGGCGGCGATCATGCTCGCGCGCGGGGGCGCTCAGCCCTTGCTGATCGAGCGCAACCGCGAGACCGGGGATTCGCTGTGTGGGGGCTTCCTCAGCTGGCGATCGCTCGAAACGTTGATGACGCTTGGGGTGACGTCCGACGACCTCGAAGGCCACAGGATCGACCGGGTGCGCTTTCTTGCAGGAAGCTCGCGGGGTGAAGCGCTGTTGCCGGGCCATGCAATGGGTATATCGCGGCGCCGGCTCGATACACTCCTGCTCGCACGCGCCAAGGCAGCAGGCGCAAGGATTGAACATGGATGCGGGGCCCGGCATGCCGAGCCAGGGTGGGTGACGCTGGTCGACGGCGCGATGATCGCGTGTGAGAGCCTGTTTCTAGCGACGGGCAAGCGCGATTGTCGCGGCATGGCGCGCCCGCACACCGATAGCGACCTGGCGCTTGGGTTGAGGCTGCGCTTGCCTGCGTCGGCGGCGCTGACGCGAACGCTGGGCTCCGCGATCGAACTCCACCTCTTTCGCGGAGGCTATGCCGGTCTGCTGATGCAGGAGGATGGATCGGGCAATCTGTGCATGACAGTACAGAAGTCGCGCCTTGCGGCGGCAGACGGTGATCCGCGCAAACTGCTCGCAGGGCTCGGCGACGAATCGCCCCATCTCGGTGCGCGACTGGCGCTGGCTGATCCCATGCCGGACATCGATGCGATCGGCGCCGTCCCTTATGGCTGGCGCGCACGCCATAGCGAGGCGGGGCTGTTCCGGCTGGGCGATCAGGCGGCAGTTATCCCTTCGCTGGCGGGTGAGGGGATGGGCATCGCGCTGGCGAGCGGCGTGATGGCGGCACGGCATTGGCGGTCCGCCGGGCGCGCGGGCGGCACGGCCTTTCAGGCCGACCTTGCGCGGCGCACGCGCATTCCCGTCATTGCGGCAGGCGGAGTGAGCGCACTGGCGGCCACGGGCTGGGGAAGACAAGCCGCGCCGTGGTTGCTCGCGTCCTTCCCGACACTCGGCGCAATGATAGCGCAATTCACCCGGATCGCGTTCTGAGCCATTGACCGAATCACCCGCCAGGAACAGATTTCGGACATGGACCGGCTCGATCTCTCCGAAGAGGAATGGCGCAAGCGCCTGACCCCCGAACAATATCACGTGCTGCGTGAGGCGGGCACCGAACGCGCCTTCACGGGCATCTACAATGACAACAAGGCCCCCGGCCTCTACCGCTGCGCGGCGTGCGGCGCCGAGCTGTTCCGTTCGGACGAGAAATATGATTCGGGTTCGGGCTGGCCGAGTTTCATTGCGCCCGCCAGTGTCGACGCGGTTACCGAACATGCCGATGCCAGCCATGGAATGCGTCGCGTTGAGGTGCGTTGCGCGCGCTGCGACGGGCATCTGGGCCATGTCTTCCCCGATGGCCCAGGGCCGACCGGACTCCGTTATTGCATGAACAGCGCCTCGCTCGATTTCGACGCCCGCGTCGACGCCGACTGATACACTCCAAGTCTTGCTTGGCATGCGTCGCGATTGATCCTACATCATCGCACGATCAATGGCCGCTGCATCCTCCAAGAAATCTTCTCGCTCCGCCAAGCGATTCCTGTTCGGGATCGTGAAGGTCGGGTTTTTCGCCGGTGTTGCCGGCCTGATTGCGCTTGTCGTCGCGGTCGCCATCGCAATGTCGAGCATTCCGAGTTTCGGCGAACTCAAGCGCGATCCCAACGGCCAGATGATCCAGGTTCGTGCCGCCGACGGCACGATCCTCGTCTCGCTGGGGCCAAGCTATGGCGAATGGCTGGCCTATGAGGACATTCCCAGGACGATGGTCGATGCGATGGTCGCGGTCGAGGACCGGCGCTTTCGCATGCACCCTGGCATCGATCCCATCGGCATCGTGCGCGGCCAGTGGCGCGCCTTCCAGAATCGGGGCACCGGCCGTCGCACCGAGGGTGGCTCGACGATCACGCAGCAGCTCGCGCGCAACATCTTCCTCAACAACAGCTACACGGTAAGCCGCAAGATCCGCGAAATGATCCTCGCGCTTGCGATGGAACGCAAATTCTCCAAGGACGAGATCCTCGAACTCTATCTCAACAAGGTCTATTTCGGCGGTGGCGCCTATGGCATCGACGCGGCCAGCCGCAAATTCTTCGGCCATGACGCCAAATCGCTGTCGCTTGCCGAAGCCGCGGTGATCGCGGGACTCGTCAAGGCGCCTTCGCACTACTCCCCCACCGCCGATGCCGAGGCAGCGATCAGCCGCGCGGGCGTGGTGCTCGAAGTTATGAAGGATGCGGGCGCGATCACTGCGGCGGAGGCAGCGGCGGCCGACCCCCGCGCGATCAAGCTCGCGCCCGAGCCCCGCCAGAACAGCGTGCGTTACTTTACGGACTGGGCCCTGCCCCAGCTCGAGACCCTGATCGACGAGTCCGAGCGTCCGATCGATGTGTGGACGACGATCGATCTCGGCATGCAGCGCGCTGCGGACGCCGCAATCCGCGCCAATACCCCCGGCGGCCTTCAGGGTGCGCTGGTCTCGCTGGACCGCGACGGCGCGGTGCGCGCGATGGTGGGCGGCAAGGACTATGTATCCTCGATCTACAACCGCGCTACGCAGGCACAGCGCCAGCCGGGATCGGCATTCAAGCTTTTCGTCTATCTGGCGGCGCTCGAGGCGGGGCACACCCCCAACGACACGATCGTTGACGAACCGATCAGCATTGCGGGCTGGAGCCCGCGCAACAGCTCGCGCCGCTATTCGGGCGAGATGACGATCCGCACCGCCTTCACCTATTCGGTCAATACCGTTGCCGCCAAGCTGGGTCAGGAAGTCGGCTTTGCCTCGGTGGCCGACATGGCACGTCGCTTTGGCATCACCTCCCCGCTCACCGCGCATCCTTCAATCGTGCTCGGCACCAACGACGTCCGCCTGATCGACATGACGCGTGCCTATGCGGCCGTCGCGCGCAAGGGCATCGCAGTGACTCCCTATGGTATCACCAAGGTGACGACCGAGAATGGCGAACTGCTCTACCAGCATCAAAGCGACGAATCGCGGGTCCTTGTGGCGCCTTGGGTCGCAGCCCAGATGACCGACCTGCTGCAGACTGCGGTCAGTGCGGGCACGGGCAGGGCCGCACAGATCGGGCGCCCGGTCGCGGGCAAGACGGGCACCACGAGTTCCAACAAGGATGGCTGGTTCCTCGGTTTCTCAAGCGGGTTGACGACCGGCGTGTGGATGGGGCGCGACGACGCGAAATCGGTGGGCTCGCTTCAGGGTGGCGCCGCGCCTGCACGTGCTTTCGCCAGCTTCATGAAGGTCGCCACGGCGCGCCGTCCCGTCGAGAATTTTGAGACCGAGGTGACGCTGCCCGAATGGCAGCTCGAGCCCGATGAGGAAGCCTATTTTGGCGAACCCGATCCCGGCATGTTCGTCGACGAGAACGGCAATCCGGTGACGCCCCCCGAAGGCTCGCTGGCGCCTGAAGAACCGGGCAGCGCGCCGCAGGGCGAGGACGTCACAGCGCCCCAGAAGCTCGACCAGCAATGGCTCGATGATGTTCTGGGCCGCGAACAACGGCCGCAACGCCAGCCCGCGCCACGCCCGCAGGACGGGACGCGCCAGCCGGCAGTGCCGTCCCAGACCCAGCGGACCCAGCCTTCGTCAAGGGCTCAGGAGCCTTCGCGCCCCACCCAGTGAAGCGCCGAACCGTTGGTGCGCAGCCAGGCCCGCGCCACATCGGGATCGCCGCCGTAGAGCTTCGCCGCAAGCGCATGGAAGGCCGGGCTATGATCCATGTGCACGCGGTGCGCGACCTCGTGCGCAACGGTCGAGCGGCGGACAAAGACGGGCGCCATGATCAGCCGCCAGCTATAGCGGATATCGCCATTGGCGGCGCAGCTGCCCCAGCGCGCGCGCGGATCGCCCACGCCGACCCGTCCCACGGTCACGCCCGCCTGCTCCGCGATCGCACGCGTCTCGCGCTCCAGCGTCGCAAGCGCCTGCCGTCTCGCCCAGCCCAGCAGCCGTGACGCCACGGCGTCACGCGGGCCGCCGAAGACCAGGCGATCGGGCTCGCGACGCACCGAGCGTGGCCGATCGGGAGACCAGTCGACGATCAGGTCCTTGCCCTCGAAGGGAAAGATGCCGCCGGGAACGATCGGGCGTGCCTGGGGAATATTGGCGAGCGCGGACTCGATCCAGCCGCGCTGGCCATTGGCCCATTCGAGCGCGGCGCCAAGGCTGGCACGCCACGGCAGCGACAGCGTGACCGCGCCGTTGCGCGGATCCACGCTCAACCGCATCCGCCGCGCCTGTCGGCTGCGACGCACCATGAGCGGGCGCTCGCGCCCCTCGGGACCGAAACTCAGATCAGAGCGACCGGTCGACAACATGGAGCTCCAGCTCGCCCGCATCGGTTTCCGACACCGTCCAGCCGCGCACCGATATCCCGGCCTTGTGGACGCTTTCGGGATCGCCGGTGATCAGCGGATGCCATTCGGGAAGTGGTTTGCCTTCGTCCAGCAGGCGATAGGCACATGTGTCGGGGAGCCAGTCGATCTCGCGCAGCCGGGCGGGCGTCAGCCGCACGCACTCGGGCACGAAGGCCCGGCGATGCTTGTAGTTGGTGCAGCGGCCGCTATGCCGGTCGAGCAGCTTGCACGCGACATTGGTCGGGTGAAGCTCACCCGTTTCTTCGTCCTCGAGCTTGTGGACGCAGCATTTGCCGCAGCCGTCGCAGAGGCTTTCCCACTCCGCGCGGTTCATGGCGTCGAGCGTCTTGGTTTCCCAGAAAGGCGTGTTCACCTGACCCATTGTGCGAGTACCGCCGCAATTTCCTGCGGCTTTCCATCCTGCGGCACCAGCGCGATCGGCTTGCCGTCAGGCCCCATCAGATAGGTCTGTCGACTGTGATCGACAAGATAGTCGCTGGCCTTGGGGTCGCCAGCCTTGCGGTAATAGACGGCATAGTCCTTGGCGACCGCGGCAATGGCCTGCGGGCTGCCGGTAAGTCCGATGAGACGGGGGTGGAAATTGCCGACGAACTGCTTGAGCACCTGCGGCGTGTCCCGCTCGGGATCGACGCTGATGAAGATCGGCTGGAGCTTTGCCGCTGCCTCCGGATTCTGCTTCTCGAACGCCTTGAGGCCCTGCATCAGATTCTGCACGTCGACGGGGCAGACATCGGGGCAATAGGCATAGCCAAAGTACATCAGCCGGTATTTGCCCGCAAAGTCGCTGTCCTTGACGGTGTTGCCGTCCTGATCGGTGAGCGCGAAAGGCCCGCCGATCCTGGCGCCGGCGAGCGGCGCTTCGCTGGGCAGGGAGGTGGAGGGCTGCGATCCGCAGGCTGCGAGCAGCATCAGCGGGACAAGGCAAAGCGCCAGAGCCTTTCCCGGCAAGGCGATACCGCCTTGTGGGACAAGAAAGGCTCTCGACTCAATAGCTTGAGCACCTCCCGACCGAAAAACCGGTTCCCGCTTTTTCGGGAGGTGCTCTAGGGGGCGAAGAATTTCGTTCATGGCAGCGCCAGCCATGCTTTGCTATGCGCGCAAGTGCAAGACAACAGGAACCCAAATGCGATGCAATTTCCGAAACGCTCCGCCCTGAAGACGCTTCTCCCCGCACTCGCCGTCACGCTGATGCTGCCGGGGATCGCGCACGCGCAGTTTTCGGACAGCTACAGCTTCCTGAAGGCGGTGCGCGATGCCAATGCCGCCAAGGCACACGAGTTTCTCGACGAACCGGGCTCGACCATCATCGATGCCAAGGATCGTGCTACCGGCGAAACCGCGCTCCACATCGTGACCCAAAGGCGCGATCTGGGCTGGACGGCCTTGCTGCTGAGCAAGGGCGCCAAGACCGACGTGACCGACAGGCAGGGCAATACCCCGCTGATGCTGGCGGCGCAGCTCGGCTTCGCCGAGGGCGCACAATTGCTGCTGAGCCGCAGGGCGCGCGTCGATGCCCCCAATGCGCAAGGCGAAACCCCGCTGATCCGTGCGGTCCAGAACCGCGACGTGCGCATGGTCCGGTTGCTGCTCGGCGCGGGCGCCGATCCCGATCGCACCGACACCCTAGCTGGCATGTCAGCTCGGGACTATGCCAAGCGCGATCCGCGTGCGTCGATCGTGCTCAAGCTGATTGAAGACCAGAGCAAGGCAAAGCCCGTCAACCAGATGGGGCCCTGAGTCCGCTATCCACCTTCGGGAATCACGAGATCCGGATCGAGCGTGCCGAGCAGCCGCGACGCCGCGCGGCGCGCGAAGCGCAGCGTCTCCGCCTTGCGGCGCGCGCCGGCAAGCGCAGTCGAGCGCGCCTCGCGCAGGATGGCGCCCGCATAACGATCGGCGACAATCACGCCGGTGCGTTCGGGCTGGAAGAATTCGGTGTCGAGCGGTGAGGCATCGAATCCGGGCGGCACCGCCCAGAAGAAACGGTCGCAATAGTCGAGATAGTCGGGCCATTTCATGTCGCCCAGCAGGTCGCCGCGCGCGACCTTGATCTCGACGATCGTCACGCGCCCTGCAGCATCGAGCGCCATGATGTCGGCGCGCCGGCCATTACCGAGCGGGACCTCGGCGAGTGCGACCATGTCATGCTGGAGGAACAGCCGCGCGACGCCGCGGCAGACATCGGCAGCGGTAACAGGCGGGGCAAACGGTGCGCGTTCCATGCGCCGATATAGAACGAAAAAGGAACAAAAGAAAAGGGGCGCGGCCTGCGCCACGCCCCCTTGCGTTCTCTTGTCGAACAATCAGCGATAGAAGACGTGATTACCGATCGTGGCCACGCGCTTCAGCTTCCAGCGGGGCGAAACGCGTGTAGCGTGGAAGAAAAGGGCGTCCGAGGCCGGCGTGTCCCATTGCTCTTCCATCGCAACTCGTGCGACCGCAACGGCTTCCTGCCAATCGCGGCTGTCGCGATTGATTGCGGGCATGTGACCGCCACGCACGAAGGAGAACTGGCTGGGCTGATAGACGACACCGCAGATCGAACCCGGGAAACGACCCGATTCCGAACGGTTGATGATGACTTCGGCCACGGCGTGCTGGCCTTCGAGCGATTCGCTCTTGGATTCGAAATAGATAGCGCCGGCGAGGCACTCCTCTTCGCGGTTCAGCGCGGTGCGCGTATCGACGGTGTCGACGAGCTCGCGAAGCGAAGCGAATTTCCTGATCGGTTCGACGGCCTCGGGCGCGGACTGTTCCGCAGCTTCAACCAGGGCGGGAACCTGCGCCGTCGAAGGCGCGTTGATAATGGCAGGATCGGAGATCTCGATCTCCGCAGTCGCCGGCACGGAAACATCCGCTGCCGAAGCGACGGACGGCGCGGCTTCCACCGCCGCCGCAAAAACGCAAAATGCCACAGCCGCGAAAGACGCGGCTCGTAATGTTGGACTCATCTACTCTGATCAAAATGCGGTTGGCTGATCGAAACACAGGATGCCAGATACTGCGGCATCCCTGATCGCCCCCCGACTGCGCTGCCGTCTTCCCCCTTTGCCTTGGAAATCGGCCTGGCGCGTTGGTGCTGTATGCGCTTTGTTAGCGTGAGCCCGCAGTGTCAACCGTATCAGATCGTTTCAGCGGCGAACCGTTCAGCCTGTGCGATATCCAGTTCGACGATCCACAGATCGGGGTCGCGAGCGCGACGTCGATCCAGATAGTCTTGAAATTGCTGAGGTTCCGCGGGCGCCGCAGGCCCGCACCCTGTCCAGACATAAGCGCCATCGAGATTGAGCGTGCGTTCGAGCAGCTTCTCGACGCGTCCCTTTTCGGCACAGGCGATCAGGATCGCGCCGCCGCCCCGGTCACCGCGCGCCAGCACCATCGCGTGCCCGCCCGCGGCCTCGACGCGGCGAATCAAGGCGGAAACCATCAGATCGCTCGAAAGCCGCGACGTCACTCCGCAGCCGCGCCGGCATAGCCGGGCAGTGAAGCCAGCGGGATGCGCGAACGCATGAAAGTGCCGGTCCCGCGCGCCACTTCCTCGCCATCGGCGTCGATCAGTCGCGCATCGGCGACATAGACGCGGCGCTTGCCGCTGATCCAGCGCCCCTCCGCAACAATCGGTCCCGATCTGATCGGGCGCGTGAAGAGCAGGTTGAACGCCGTGGTCAGCAGGAAATAATCGGTGACCAGACTGTTCGCGGCATAGAAGGCCGCGTCGTCGAGCATCTTGAAATAGGCGGTGCCATGCACCGCACCCGCTGCATGATAATATTGCTCGCCCACTTCGAAGCGGATGCGCGCCACGCCAGCGTCGGGAATCTCGAGCCGTGAGGCAAACAGCTGGTTGATCGGCGCGCTGCCATAGAGCGATTCGAGCGCGCGGAAATGGGCTTCCTCACCCGAAAGCGCGTCGCCCGGCTCGTATTCAGGCCGCATCACGCGCTTCGGCGGTGGCGAGCAGCGCGTAAAGCGCGTCCTGCGAACCCGCGCCACGCAGCTTGGCCAGGAAGGGCCGGTCGCGAAGCGCGCGGCTCACACGCGCGAGCGCCTTCAGATGCTCGGCGCCCGCATCGGGGGGCGAAAGCAGCATGAACACGATGTCGACGGGCATGTCGTCGATCGCCTGGAAGTCGATCGGTTCGGCGAGCCGCGCGAAGACGCCGACGACGCGTTCAAGCCCCTCGATCTTGCCGTGCGGGATCGCGACTCCGCCACCAAAGCCCGTCGATCCGAGCCGCTCACGCTCACCCAGTCGCTCGATCACGACGCGCGAATCGATTCCGGTTTCGCGCTCGGCGAGTGCCGCGAGTTGCTGGAAAAGTGCTTTCTTGGCCGTCACCGGCAGCCCGGCGACAATCGCGCCGGGCGTAAGGATATCACTGAAATCGCTCATATAAAACCCGTGCCGGCGGAAAACGGTCCGCCGAAGACCCCTTGCAAATCCGTCTGTTACGGCCCCGCTCGATCCCTCTCAGGAAGCTGCGCGTTGAGGCTCGACCCAGCCAATGGTGCCATCGCCGCGGCGGTAGACCATATTATACGCGCCGGTTCCACTGTTTTTGAACAGCAGCGCGTTGGTGTTCCTCAGATCAAGCATCATCACTGCATCCGAAACGCTGGCGTCAGGCACGTCAACCCGCGTTTCCGCGATGATCGGCGGGTGCTCACCGACATCGTCCTCGCCCTCCAGTTCGGTGAATACGGTGTACCCCGCCTCGCCGTTGAGCTGCAGAAGTTCGGCGTTCGCCGCCGCCTGTTGTACTGCTGCGCGATCCTTGAGGCGGCGCTTGTAACGACGGAGCTGGGTCTCGACGCGGTCGGCGGCGCCTTCAAAGGCGGGGTGCGCCTCCTGCCCGGTGGCCGAGCCCTTCAGTATCACGCCCTGCATGACGTGCGCCACGATATCGCAGCGAAAGCCATAGTCGTGCGGCCCTTTGCCGAAGGTGACCTGGGCGGAGAGGGCGCGCGAGAAATACTTGTCCGCGATCGCGTTCAGCCGTTCCGAAACATGCGCCTTGAGCGCATCGCCGGTGTCGACCTGATGACCGGAAACACGGATGTCCATGGCTATTTCTCCATTGCTGTACGCTCCGCATCTGGGATGCGGCACCCCTTGCGTCAACCGGCAGCCAAGCCCTCTGACCAGAGCGGATCGGTGAGCCGGTTGACGAATTCGGCGTGGCGCCGAAGCTCCTCTTCGCTGGCGAAATGTGGGCGCGCGGCGCGCGCAACGCGCGCAACCACCGTCGTGCTGCGCGACTCGATGCTGACCGTGACCGTCTCCTCGGCGGCCAGCATGAGTCCGATCTGGCGGCCGCCGGTCAATTCCACATAGAGCTGCGCAAGAAGCTGTGCGTCGAGCAGGGCGCCATGGAGCACGCGATGACTGCGATCGATGCCATAGCGCGTGCACAAGGCATCAAGGCTGTGCTTGGCACCAGGATGCCGGGTGCGTGCCATAGCGAGCGTATCGATCATGCGCGTGGGTGCCACGATCGGCCGCGCGCATTGGCCAAGCTCATGATTGAGGAAGGAAAAGTCGAACTGGGCATTGTGTGCGACGAGCGGGCTGTCCTCGAGAAATTCGAGCAGGTCCTCGACCTTGTCGGCAAAGAGCGGCTTGTCCGAAAGAAATGCGTCGGACAGGCCATGTACCGCCTGCGCTTCGCTGGGCATGCTGCGCTGGGGATTGAAATAGGCGTGGAAGACACGGCCCGTCTCGACCCGATTGATCAGTTCGATGCACCCGATCTCGACCAGCCTGTCGCCATTCTGGGCGCTCAATCCGGTCGTTTCCGTGTCGAAGACAATCTCGCGCATTTCACGAATCACTATCGGCGCAGTTTCGCGCGGAGGCAAGTGAGCAGATGGCGAATCTGCGTCCGCGTCTCGTGCTTCTGAACACCCGTCTCGACGATGACGTCGGCGCGGCGACGCTTGACATGGTCGGGAGTCTGCAAACGGACGATCCGGCGGAATTTTTCGGGGGTCATTCCCGGCCGCGCCAGCACGCGACGACGCTGCATCCATGCGGGCGCAGAGGCGACGACGATCAGGTCGACCTGCTTGGCGCCGCCTTTTTCGAAGAGCAGGGGAATGTCGAGCACAACCATCGGTCGGGCACGATGACGCCGCAGAAAGGCGCGCCTTTCCTCGGCCACCGCGGGGTGGACGATCTTTTCCAGCGCCGCGAGTGCCACCGGATTGCCGAACACCGCCTTGCCGATTGCAGCGCGATCGATTCCGTCCGGCCCAGTGCTGCCCGGAAACAGCGCCTCGATCGAGCCGAGGAGACGACCGCCGGGGCCCTGCAGCCTGTGGACCGCCGCGTCCGCATCGAACACGGGAACGCCCTCGGCCGCGAACATTTTGGCGACTGCGGTCTTGCCCATGCCGATCGAACCGGTGAGCCCGATCACGACCATCTGAGCAACAGCTCGCGCAACTCGTCGTCATACTGACGCGGCGGCTCAGCATCGAAGAACAGCTCGAAGGCGACCGCCGCCTGCCCGACAAGCATCTCGAGCCCGTCGATCGTCTCGAGCCCGCGCTCCTCGGCGGCGGCGAGCAGCCCGGTCTGGAGCGGCGAATAAACGATGTCGTAAACGATGCAGTCGCTGCGCTGCGCGGACAGGTCGGGCTCGAAAGCGGGCGCGCCGACCATCCCCAATGTGCTGGCATTGACGATCAGCGACGCAGCGGGCAGCGGCGCGTCGAGCCCCACGACATTGCCCTTGAGCCCGAACTTGGCGAGCAGCGCGGCGGCGGGCATAGGACTGCGGTTCATGATGGTGACGGGCCCCACCGCGCAGCGCGAAAGCGCAAAGAGCACCGCGCGTGCGGCCCCGCCGGCTCCGATCACCACCACTTTCTGGTCGACGAGATCAAGGTCGGCGATGGGACCGAAAAATCCAGCAGCGTCAGTATTGGTGCCGATCAGCGTGCCGTCAGGCTCGCGGATGATCGTGTTCATCGCGCCGATGCTGTCGCCCACGCCACCGCGATCGTCGACAAACGGGAGCACCGCCTGCTTGTGCGGCGCGGTGACGTTGCAGCCGCGCCAGTCAGGATCTTCGCGGCGGCGCGCAAAAAATTCGGCAAGGCCGTCGCTGGTGACAAGCGTCTTGCGGTATTCGCCCGCAAGATCGAGCTTTTCGAGCCAGAATCCGTGGATCAGGGGTGATTTGGATTGCGCGATTGGATCGCCGATCACCTCGGCATAGGGCAGGGTCATGACGTCAGCAGTCCTCGCGTCCTCAGATAGTCGAGCAGCGGCAATAGCGGGAGACCCAATATCGTGAAATGGCTGCCCTCGATCCGCGTGAAAAGCTGCGCGCCGCGGCCCTCGACGCGGTAGCACCCGACCGATCCCGTGATCGTTGCAAATTCCACATCGAGATATTGCTCGATAAAGGCGTCGGACAAGGGACGCACCGACAGTTTGGCGCGGTCGACATGGCGCCATATCGCGCGGCCATTCTCGGTGATCACCGCAGCGCTGTAGAGGCTGTGCGTCCGCCCCGAGAGCTGACGGAGCTGCGCGGCTGCGGTGTCGCGATCGGCCGCCTTGTCGAGCATTGCGCCATCTTCGAGCGCGAGCGTCTGGTCGCAGCCGAGCACAAGCGCACCCGGAATCCGTTGCGAAAGCCTGAGCGCCTTCAATTCTGCAAGCGCATCGGCCAGGTCGCGCGCGCCGAGACCTTGCGCGCGCAGGCTGGCCTTTGCGGCCTCTTCGTCAACACCCGGCGTCATGGCGTCGAACGCGACGCCCGCAGCTTCGAGCATCGCCTTGCGCGTGCTGCTCTGCGAGGCGAGGACAAGGCTCATATGACGGGCGTCCCCGCGTTGCGCTCATTGACGAGGTTGATGATCGCGGCTGCCGTTTCCTCGATCGAACGGCGTGTGACGTCGATCACCGGCCAGCCATTGTCGGCGAAGATCCGCCGCGCAAAGGCGACCTCACGCGTCACGGCTTCCTGATCGACATAGTCGGTTTCGGGTGCCTGATTGAGCGACAGCAGGCGGTTGCGGCGAACCTGGATCAGCCGGTCGGCACTGGTCGTGAGGCCGACGACGAGCGGATGCCTGAGCGCATAGAGTTGGGGCGGGGGCGGCGATTCCACGACAATCGGAATATTGGCGGTCTTGTAACCGCGATTGGCGAGATAGATCGAGGTCGGCGTTTTCGAGCAGCGCGACACGCCGGCCAGGACGATATCGGCTTCCTCCCAATTATCGGGATTGACGCCGTCGTCGTGCGCGATGGTGAACTGGATCGCATCGACGCGCGCGAAATAGGCGGCGTCGAGCGTATGTTGCCGACCCGGGCGCGCCTTGGCTTCCTGGCCGAGCAGGTTGGAAAGCGCATCGGTGACGGGATCGAGCGCGGCGACCATCGGCAGACCCAGCGCGCGGCAGCGCGCCTCCAGCTTGCGGCGGATATCGATGTTGACCAGCGTGAAGAGCACCAGCCCCGGATTTTGCGCGATATCGATCAGAATCCGATCGAGATGCCCTTCGGAACGCACCATCGGCCAGAAATGCTTGATCGTCTCGACGCCATCATACTGGGCGAGCGCCGCCTTCGCGATATTCTCGAGCGTCTCGCCCGTGGAATCGGAGAGCAGATGGAGGTGCAACCGGGTCATGCGCGCATCTTTGTGGATAAGTTCGGGATTTTTCCAGCAAAAGCCGCGTCCGCATCACGATTGGGTGATTCCTCCCCGCTGGCCGCGATTCCATCCACAGTCTTTCCCCATTTGCTCATCGTTCACACCGGGCCTGTGGATAATGGGGATCAGGGAATCGAATCCGGGCGAGTCCGCGTGCCTCCGGGAGTCAAGCTGTTGGCAAATCCGACAGCGGGAGATAAGCCCCGCTTTCAGACCGACCATCAACCACAACAATCCTTCTCCGAAGGAATCTATAGGAAGGTAGAGGGGAACCACCCTGTCCGATTCCGCATCCCAATTTCGACCGCTCCTTGCCGTACTGCGAGGCGAGCGCCAGTCCGTGCCCCCCGTCTGGCTCATGCGCCAGGCTGGTCGCTATCTGCCCGAATATCGTGCACTGAGAGCCGACAAAGGCGGATTCCTCGAACTGGTCAACGATAGCGAGGCTGCGGCCGAGATCACGCTGCAGCCGATCCGCCGCTTCGGATTCGATGGCGCGATCCTGTTTTCGGACATTCTCGTCATTCCGCACGCGTTGGGTCAGGACCTGCGCTTCGAGGCGGGCGAGGGACCCCGTCTCTCGCCGCCACTGGTCGACCACGCGCTCGACGCCTTGCAGCGCACTCCCGAACGGCTTGCGCCCGTCTACGAAACAGTGCGCCGTGTCCGCGCCGACCTTCCTGCGCGAACGACCTTTCTCGGCTTTGTGGGCAGCCCATGGACCGTTGCGACCTATATGGTGGCCGGACAGGGTAGCCGCGAGCAGGGTGAGACGCGGCGCTATGCCTATCGGGATCCCGTGGCCTTCCAGGCAATCATCGATGCCATCGTCGAATCCAGCATCGAATATCTATCGGGCCAGATTCAGGCCGGCGTCGATGCGGTGCAACTTTTCGACAGCTGGGCTGGCAGCCTTTCGCCGGCGCAGTTCGAACGCTGGGTGATTGCGCCAACCGTGCGGATCGTGGAGGCGCTCAAGGTCCGGCATCCTGACACGCCGATTATCGGCTTTCCGAAGGGTGCAGGGGGCAAGCTCATCGACTATGCCCGCGAAACCGGCGTCGATGCACTCGGGCTCGACGAGACGGTTGATCCCGGCTGGGCTGCGGCTCATCTGCCTCGGAACATGCCGGTCCAGGGGAATCTCGATCCGCTTGCACTGATCGCGGGCGGCGATGCGCTCGAGGATGCGGTCCGTCGCATCCTTGGTAGTTTCGGTGATCGTCCCCATATCTTCAATCTGGGCCATGGAATCCTGCCCGACACGCCGATCGCGCATGTCGAGCAGCTGCTGGCCCTGGTCCGCGGGGGCGCCTGATGGAAGGATTTCTGGGGGCCGCATGGCTCTGGGTGAAGGCAGCGCACATCATCTTCGTCATCTTCTGGATGGCGGGCATGTTCATGCTGCCGCGCTTCTTCATTTATCATCAGCAGACCGTGCCCGGATCGGCCGAGGACAAGGCGTGGATCGAACGTGAAACGCGGCTGCGCTACATTATCCTGACGCCGACGATCGGCATCGTCTGGCTTCTGGGGCTTGTGCTCGCAGTCAATGCCGGCGCGTTTTCGCAGGGCTGGTTCCACGCCAAGCTCGCAATCGTCTTCGCTTTCAGCGGCTATCATGGCTGGATGGTCGGCTATGCGAAGAAGCTCGCGCGCGGCGAACGCCGGCTTTCGGAAAAGACGCTGCGCATGGCCAACGAAATCCCGGGAATCGTTACAGCGCTGGTCGTCATCCTTGCGGTGGTGCGGCCCTTCTAGCTTCGTCATTTACGTGGTGAATCTGCGTAAATGACCCGGTTGACTTGGGGCATAGCGCCGCTTAACGCCTGTGCATCCACCTTTTGCCGTCCGCGCAAAAGCCTGCATCCAGTACTGCTTTCCGCCGTCACGGACCGCCCGCCAACGTCAAGACTCCATCCGGAATCCTATATGCATCTGAAAGAACTCAAGAAAAAATCGCCGGCCGAACTGGTCGAAATGGCCGAAGAGCTGGGCGTTGAGGGCGCGTCGACACTGCGCAAGCAGGATCTGCTCTTCGCGATCCTCAAGGTGGAGGCGGAAAACGGCACCCAGATTATGGGCATGGGCACGATCGAGGTGCTCCAGGACGGTTTCGGATTCTTGAGGTCCCCCGAGGCCAATTATCTGGCAGGCCCCGACGACATCTATGTCTCGCCCAACCAGGTCCGCAAATTCGGTCTGAGGACCGGCGACACGGTCGAAGGCGAGATCCGCGGTCCCAAGGACGGCGAACGCTATTTCGCGCTGACCAAGCTTGTGTCGGTCAATTTCGACGATCCCGAGGCGGTGCGCCACCGCGTCAATTTCGATAACCTGACGCCGCTCTATCCCGAGCAGAAGCTGACGCTCGACACGCTCGACCCGACGGTCAAGGACAAGTCGGCGCGCGTCATCGACATCGTCGCGCCGCAGGGCAAAGGCCAGCGCGCGCTGATCGTCGCGCCGCCCCGCGTCGGCAAGACCGTGCTGCTGCAGAATATTGCCAAGGCGATCACCGACAATCACCCTGAGGTCTTCCTCATCGTGCTGCTCATCGACGAGCGCCCCGAGGAAGTCACCGACATGCAGCGTTCTGTAAAGGGCGAGGTGATCTCCTCGACCTTCGACGAGCCCGCATCGCGCCACGTCCAGGTCGCCGAAATGGTGATCGAGAAGGCCAAGCGCCTTGTCGAGCACAAGAAGGATGTCGTGATTCTGCTCGACTCGATCACGCGCCTCGGCCGTGCCTACAACACCGTGGTCCCCTCATCGGGCAAGGTGCTGACGGGCGGTGTCGACGCCAACGCGCTCCAGCGTCCCAAGCGCTTCTTCGGTGCCGCGCGCAACATCGAGGAGGGTGGCTCGCTCTCGATCATCGCGACCGCATTGATCGATACGGGCAGCCGTATGGACGAGGTGATCTTCGAGGAATTCAAGGGCACGGGTAACTCCGAAATCGTGCTGGACCGCAAGGTTGCCGACAAGCGTGTCTTCCCCGCGCTCGACGTCGGCAAGTCGGGCACGCGCAAGGAAGAGCTGCTCGTTGAAAAGACCAAGCTTTCCAAGATGTGGGTGCTGCGCCGCATCCTCATGCAGATGGGCACGGTCGACGCCATGGAATTCCTGCTCGACAAGATGAAGGATTCGAAGACAAACGAGGACTTCTTCGAATCGATGAACCAGTAATCGGCCAGGGGCGTTCGGGATATCATGTTCGAAATTCTCGCACTTTCCGCGGCTGCGGCGCAGGCGATGGGATCGCCCGCGGATATCTGGGCGAACATCGTCCATGATTTCTCGAATCTCGATTCACCGTCGGCGCTGGCTGCCTTCACGCAGGTCCTGCTGATCGACATCGTCCTAGCGGGCGACAATGCGATCGTCGTCGGCGCGCTCGCCGCCGGCCTGCCGCCGCAGCAGCGCCAGCGCGTCATCATGATCGGCATCCTCGCCGCACTCGTGCTGCGTATCGCCTTTGCGCTTGTCGTCAGCTGGCTGCTCGGAATCATCGGGCTGATTTTCGCGGGCGGGCTGCTGCTGCTCTGGGTGGCGTGGAAAATGTACCGCGAGCTTCATCCTGCCGATGGCAGCCCCGGATCGCCCGAGATTCACGGCGACGAGCATAGCGGTATCCGCCCCGCCAAGAGTTTTGCGGGCGCGGCCTGGGCGGTTGCGCTCGCCGACGTGTCGATGAGCCTCGACAATGTGCTGGCGGTCGCCGGCGCTGCGCGCGCGCATCCGGGTATCCTCATCATCGGCCTGATCCTCTCGGTCGCGCTGATGGGCGTGGCGGCAAACATCATCGCCAAATATATCGAGCGCTATCGCTGGATCGCCTATGTCGGCCTGGTCGTGATCGTCTATGTCGCGGGCAA
>NZ_JAKVIO010000042.1 GCF_022601895.1 Sphingomonas sp. LaA6.9 | reverse complement strand
TCTCGACCCACGAAGCCGAACTCGCAGAAGGACTCGCGCGCCAGACGCGCCTGACGCGCGAGGTACATCACCGGGTGAAGAACAATCTTCAGGTCATCGCCAGCCTGATCAATCTCCATGCGCGCGGCGCCAGCGCACCCGATGTCGCGCGCGCCTATGCCTCGATCCAGCGCCGCGTCGACGCGCTCTCGGTGGTCCATCGCAACCACTTTGCCGAACTGGAGGAGAATCGCGGCGTCGAGCTGCGCAAGCTGATCGGCGAACTCGCCCAGAATCTGCGCGCCTCGGTGCCCGAGGGCGAGCACGGTCCCGCCATCACTCTCGATCTGGCGACCTGCTCTGTCACGCAGGACGTCGCGGTGCCCGTGGCGTTTCTGCTGACCGAACTCATCGAACTCGCCATGAGCGAAGATCCGCGTGCCAGGATCACGGTCGCATTGCGACGCGTCGACACCAGCCAGGCCCGCCTTTCGATATCTTCGGCGGCGCTCGCCGGGAGCGCGGCTCTGGACACACCGCAGTTCGACCGGTTCGGCCGGGTGATCGAAGGGCTTTCGCGCCAGCTCCGGTCACCGCTCCACCGCGACGAGAAAATCGGCGAATATTCGCTGAGCCTCCCGACAATCGGCGACGCGCTATCCGCTTAAATGTCGGTGTTGGAACGTATTTCTCGAAGACGAAGATTCTCGAAAAAATTTGCGCCTGGCGCGGAACCAAAACGCGCCCCGCCCGTTTTGGAATTTGGATAGTGACCTTTTGCCCCCCCGCTCTCGCTATCCAAGACAAGGGCCCGGACATGCCAACCCCCTCCCCCCCGGTGGCATGTTCGGGCCTCATTTTTGTCTGGTGAAGCGGGATTCTCATTTCGGAACCGAATCCGCTTTCAGAGCATTGTCTGACCGATAGCCGCATTTGCGCGGCTTAATTCGGAGGATGAGATGATCCGCAAGTATCTGGCGTTTTTCATGGTCGCGAGCAGCTTGCTCGTATCCGCCTGCAACACCGTCCAGGGTGCCGGCCAGGATATCAAATCGGTTGGCGAGGCGGGCGAAGACGCCATCGACTGAACGACCACTGAAATGCTCGGGCCGCGCTCAGACGACGCGGCCCATTCTATTTCTCGGGCAGCGCATTCTGGCGCGCGCGCCGCTTCTCGGTAAACCAGATTGTCACGAGCGTGATCTCGTAGAGCAGGACCAGCGGTATCGCGAGGGTGAGCTGCGAGACGACGTCTGGCGGCGTGAACACCGCAGCGATGACGAACGCGACCACGATCATGTATCGCCGCGCCCCGACAAGCTGCTGGCGGGTGACGATGCCCGCGCGTTCGAGCAGCATCAGCAGCACCGGCGTCAGAAAGGCGATGCCGAAGGCCATGATGAACTGCATGATGAAGGAGAGGTAGTTGCCGACGGCGGGCAAGGCTTCCTGCTCGATGCCGCCCAGATCGCCCTGAAAGCTCAGCAGGAAGCGCAACGCCATCGGAACCGCGAAGAAATAGGCAAGCGAGGCGCCGGCCAGAAACAGCACCGGCGTGGCGACCAGGAAGGGCAACAGCGCCTTTTTCTCCTGCCGGTAGAGGCCCGGCGCGACGAACTGCCAGAGCTGCGTCGCGATCACGGGAAAAGCGACCATCATCGCCGCGAACAACGCGACCTTGATCTGGACGAAGAACGCCTCGAACACCTGGGTGTAGATGATCTTGCCCTGCCCTGCTGCGACCAGCGGCTGGACGAGGAAGGAAAAGATCGGCCTCGCAAAATAGAAGCAGACGGCGAAGGCGAGACCAAGCGCGACGACCGACCAGAGCAGGCGCCTTCGCAGTTCGATCAGGTGTTCGAGCAACGGCGCGCGCGTGTCATCAATGTCCTTCATTGCGGCTTGTCCGCATCAAGCCCGAAGTCGAGCTGTCCCGCTGGATGCTCGGGCTTCGCCTTTTCGGGTTCGGGTGCCGCATCGTTGTGCTCAGCTGCGGGCGGCGGTGCTGCGGGCGCGTCGGTGATCTCGGGTTGCGGCGTGAGCTGGGGCGCGGAATCGACAATGCCAGGCTCGGGAGGATGCTCGCGCATGATGCGCTCATTCTCCTCGCGCCACTTCTTCTCCATTTCCTCGAGTTCGGCTTCGCGCACCATGGTATCGAAGCCTGCACGGAAATGGCGCGCAACGCCGCGCGCGCGGCCGACCCAATGGCCGACCGTCCGCATTGCCTTGGGCAGATCCTTGGGACCGATCACCAGCAGCGCGACGATCGCGCACAGCAGCAATTCGGTCGGTGCGATATCGAACATGCGAGCCCGGTAATCCTACACGCAGAAGGCGGCAAGTGCCGTCGGCTCAGCTGGCCGGACGATCCTCGCCAACGGGGCGAGCCTGTTGCTCGACCGTCGGCTCGACGGTCTTCTGCGTCTCGATCCTGGGCGCCACGACGGGCTTGGGCACCTCGTCGTCCTCGCTCATGCCCTTCTTGAAGCTCTTGATGCCCTTTGCGACGTCACCCATCATGTCCGAGAAGCGTCCCTTGCCGAAAAGCAGCAGGATGACGACACCGACCACGAGCCAATGCCAAAGGCTCAGACCACCCATTTATTTTCTCCTCGAAGCACGATTCGTCCAATGCGACGCGGCGCTTTGCGACAGCTTCATGCAAAAACGATGACAAACACAGACCCTATCTAGTCGCTATCGTCGGGGCTTTCCAGTTCAAGCTCCGCGATTGCAAGATCGACGGGGTCCAGCAAACCCGCGGCGCGCAGATCGTCGATCCCCGGCAGGTCGCGCCGGCTCTCCAGCCCGAAATGCGACAGGAAGTCGGGTGTGGTCGCATAGGTCAGCGGCCGCCCGGGCACCTCGCGCCGTCCGGCGGGACGCACCCAGCCCGCCTCCATGAGCACATCGAGCGTGCCCTTTGAGATCTGCACGCCGCGGATCGCCTCGATTTCGGCGCGGCTCACGGGTTCGTGATAGGCGATGATCGCGAGCGTCTCGATCCCCGCACGCGTCAGCTTGCGCGGTTCCTCGCGCTCGCGGCGCAGGATATGCGCCAGGTCGGCAGCGGTCTGGAAGTGCCAGCGCCCGCCGCGCTCGACGAGTTCGACGCCGCGCCCAGCATAGTCCTGCTGCAACTGCGCCAGCGCGGCCTTCACATCGGCGGAGGGGCCGACATGCGACTGGATCTCGGCAAGCGTCAGCGGCGCTTCGGCCGCGAACAGCGCGGCCTCGACCGCGCGCATGGTATCGTCGGGCGGGTTCACCTTGTGCTCCGGATATAGAGCGGGGCGAAGGCGGCGTCCTGCTTCAGCGCGACACGGCCCTGCTTCGCAAGCTCGAGCGCCGCGACAAAGCTCGAGGCAAGCGCCGATCGCCTCAGCTCGCTTCCCAGTCCTTCGGGCAGGAAGCTGCCGATCTCCGCCCATTCGATGCGCTCGCCGATCAGCCGCTCAACGCGCTGCAGGGCCTCCTCCAGCGTCATCACCGGCCGACGCTGGACCTGGTGAAAGGCGGGCGCGGTGCGCGCCTTGACCACGCCATAGGCCGCGATCAGCTCATAGAGATCGGCCTGCCACAGGCTCTTGCGGATCGTACGCAGACCTTCGGGGGCACCACGCGGGAAGACGTCGCGCCCCAACCGGTCGCGGCCGACGAGGCGCGCGCCCGCCTCGCGCATCGCATTGAGCCGCTGGAGCCGGAGCTGGAGCCGCAGCGCCAGTTCCTCGGGGCTCGGATCGGCCTCGATATCGCGCGGCAGCAACAGGCAGGATTTGAGATAGGCAAGCCACGCCGCCATCACGAGATAGTCCGCCGCAATCTCGAGCTTGAGCGCCTTGGCTTCGTTGAGGAAATTCAGATATTGCTCGACCAGCGCGAGGATAGAGATTTCGCGCAGATCGACCTTCTGCACACGCGCCAGCGCAAGCAGCAGGTCGAGCGGCCCTTCCCAGCTTTCGAGATGCAGCGTCAGCCGGTCGCCCGCGACCTCGGGCGCTTCATCTTCAAAGAACAGCTCGTGGTTCATAAACTGGTAGCGCTCAAAAATCCGCTCATGCTGAGTAGCCGTTGAGCTTGTCGAAACGGCGTATCGAAGCACGAACCGAGCCGGTCCTTCGATACGAGTCCTCGCCAGGTTCGGTCTCTACTCAGGATGAGCGGATTTGAGGCCCGGATGTCAGGCATAGGCCAGCAGCGCATCACGCTTCTCGACCAGTGCCGCGAAATCGCCCTTGGGATCGCCCGCGATCGTCGCCATCGCGCGGTCCAGCCGCGCGCGCGACTCGGGACGGATCTCGTCGAGGGCACCGGCGATATCGATCATCTCGTCCATCCGCCCCCAGCAGTCGAGCACGAGATCGCACCCCGCAGCCACCGCCGCGGACGCCTTCTCTCCCGTCCTACCCGACAGCGCCTTCATGTCGATGTCGTCGGTCATCAGCAGCCCGTCGAAGCCGATGCGGCCGCGGATGATCTTTTCGATCACGATCGGCGAAAGCGTCGCGGGGCGTTCGGGGTCCCATGCCTTGTAGACGATGTGCGCGCTCATCCCCATCGGCGCGTCCTTCAATGTACGGAACGGCGCGATGTCGATTTCCAGCTCGTCATCGCTTGCCTCGACAACGGGCAGCTTCAGATGGCTGTCGACCAGCGCACGACCATGGCCCGGCATATGCTTGACGACGCCGACGCACCCGCCGCGCCTCAGCCCGTCGAGCACAGCGCGGCCAAGTGCTGCCACGCGCATCGGATCGCTGCCAAAGGAACGGTCGCCGATCACGTCGCTCGCGCCCTGCTGGCGCACGTCGAGCAGCGGCAGACAGTCGACCGTAATCCCGACTTCCGACAGCGTGAGCGCGATCGCCTCGGCATTGGCGCGCGCCGCCTCGATCGCCGAGGCCGGCGCCTTCTCGTAAAGCGCGCCAAAGGGTTCGCCCGCGGGAAATTTGGGCCAGACGGGCGGCTGCATCCGGGCGACGCGCCCGCCCTCCTGATCGATCAGGATGGGCAGGTCGTCGCGTCCGTCGATCGACCTCAACTCGTCTGTAAGCCTGCGTACCTGATCGCGATCGACGACATTGCGCTTGAACAGGATATAGCCGGCGGGATCGGCGTCCCTGAAGAAACTGCGCTCGTCGGCGGTCAGAACCTCGCCCGACAGCCCGAAAATCACCGGCTTCATTGAAACGCCATCACCCTCAATTGGCCGCGATGAGACAATTCTCCCCCGCCACCTTCAGCTTGCCGCAAAGCTCGGCTGCCTGTCCACTTGATCCTGCGTTGACGCGCAGGCGGTACAGCGTGTTTTCGCCAACCTTCACCGGGACGATCGTCCTGGGCAGGTCCGCGATGAACTGGAAGCGCTTGCTCATCCGCGTCCAAGCCGCATTCGCAAGTGCCTCATTGCCATAGGCGCCCAGCTGGATCAGCGAACCGCCCGGGCCCACGCCCACGGGCAGAGGCATCGAGGATTTTGCGGGCGCAGGTGCGGGCAGCCTGCCGCCCTCGGCCACCTTGACCGTCGCCACCGGCGCTGCGGCGCGTTCGGTGCGCTGCGCGGGTTCCTTCACCACCTGCCCCTGGACGGGTGCTTCGGGTAGTGCCGCGGTGTCGATCTTGCCCGTCGCTTCGGCGCCTTCGCTCGTCGCGAAACTGGCATCGCCCTGCCCCTCGACCTTCATGCCGCCCGGTGCCTCGGGCTTCACCTTATAGTCGCCCGCGGGTGCCTGGATCAGCGAACCGTCGCCCTCGGTGCCCGAATCGCGGTTGCGGACCCACGATACGCCCGCGATCACGATGCCCAGCGCTGCCAGCGCCGCGACCACGCCGCCCACCAGCTTCATCGAGGAAACAGCGGGCCGGTCTTCCCCGACATCCTCCACCGCCTCGAGCCAGGGCAACCGGTCCTCGTCGCGCAGGTCCAGCCCCCCGCGCCCGTAATCGCTCATCACTGCATCTCCTCGACGGCGGCTACCCCCATGATCGCCAGCCCGTTGCGGATAATCTGCCCGATCGCGTTGGCAAGGAAAAGCCTTGCGCATGTCGTCGCCGGATCATTCGCCATAAGGAAGCGGCGTTCGGGCGCGTCGTTGCCCATGTTCCACAGCGCGTGGAACGCCGCCGCCAGGTCGAAAAGATAGAACGCGATGCGGTGCGGCTCGCGCGCAAACGCCGCGCTTTCGACGATCCGCGGGAATTGCGCCGCCAGCTTGACGAGCTTGAGCTCCTCGCCGTCGAGCAGCGACAGATCGGCCTTTTCGCAAACGATCCCCGTCTCGGCCGCCTTGCGGTTGACCGAGCGGATGCGGGCATGCGCATACTGGACGTAGAAGACGGGATTGTCCTTCGACGCCTCCACCACCTTGGCGAAATCGAAGTCCATCTGCGCATCGGCCTTGCGCGTCAGCATGGTGAAACGGACGACATCCTTGCCGACCTCGTTCACGACATCGGCGAGCGTCACGAAATTGCCCGAGCGCTTGGACATTTTCACGGGCTCGCCGCCGCGCAGCAACCGGACCATCTGGACCAGCTTCACGTCGAAGCGCGTCTTGCCCTCGGTCAGCGCGGCGACCGCCGCCTGGATGCGCTTGACCGTGCCGGCATGATCGGCGCCCCAGATGTCGATCAGCGCATCGGCCGATTGCGCCTTCTGGAAATGGTAAGCGAGGTCGGCGCCGAAATAGGTCCAGCTGCCATCGGACTTCCTGATCGGGCGATCCTGATCGTCCCCGAACTGCGTCGAACGGAACAGCGGCAGTTCGACGGGCTCCCAATCCTCGGGCGTCTCGCCCTTGGGCGCTTCGAGCACCCCGTCATAGACGAAGCCGCGCTCGCGCAGCCATTTCTCCGCGGCTTCGGGCTTGCCCGCCGCCTGCAGTTCGGCCTCGGACGAGAACAGGTCGTGATGGATGCCGAGCAGCGCGAGGTCGGCCTTGATCATCTCGATCATCGCCGCGACCGCGCGGGTCCGGAACAGCTTGAGCCATTCCCCTTCGGCGGCGCCGACATATTTGCTGCCGAACTCGGCCGCGAGCGCCTGCCCCACCGGGACCAGATAGTCGCCGGGATACAGTCCCTCGGGGATCGCGCCGATATCCTCGCCCAACGCTTCCCGATAGCGAAGATGCGTCGAGCGCGCGAGCACGTCGACCTGCCCGCCCGCATCGTTGACATAATATTCGCGGATCACCTTGTGACCGGCATATTCGAGCAACGAGGCAAGCGCGTCGCCCACCACCGCGCCGCGACAATGCCCCATATGCATCGGCCCCGTCGGGTTGGCCGAGACATATTCGACGTTGACCACATGCCCGGCCCCCATGGCCGAACGCCCATAATCGGCGCCGTCATCCTCAATCGCCGCCAGCTCGTCGCGCCACGTGCCATCGGTCAGCCGCATGTTGATGAAGCCCGGTCCCGCCACCTCGACCGATGCAACCTCGTCGATCGCCCCGAGCCCTGCCGCGACCTTTTCGGCGAGCGCGCGCGGATTCGCGCCCGCGGGCTTGGCGAGCACCATCGCCGCGTTGGTCGCCAGATCGCCATGCGAAGCATCGCGCGGCGGCTCGACCGTCACATTCCTGCGGTCGAGATCCGCGGGCAGATCGCCTGCGGCAACAAGGCTGTCGAGCACCGCGTCGATATGCGCGGCGAAACGGGCGTAAAGGGTCACGATAGCTTTCCGATGAAACGCGGGGAACGCGGCGCTGTAAACCAATGCCCGAACGATTTGAAGCGCGCATGGCACTTGCAGGCGAGAGACGTTACATTTCTGCAATCATGGCTGCGCGCTTTGCGTTTGCTCAATTTTTGCAGTGCAGCATAACCTGCGGCAAGAAGGCAAAGCCTCGGGGGACCTGATCGGCATTCTGCAAGGGAGAACACCATGCGAATGCTGCTTACCATTTCCGCTACCGTCGCCGCACTGGCTGGCACGTCCGCCATCGCCGCCTCGTCCACCGAGACGACGTTCGAGCATGACGGCTATACCTATATCTACAAGAGCGAGGTCAATGACGGCCGCAAGGTCATTTCAGGCCGCCGCTTCCCCGGCAATGTTCCGTTTCGCCTGGTCGTCAACAACGGGCGCGTTCGGGGCACGACCGACGGCAGGCCGGTCTCGTTCAAGCTGAGCGAAATCGAGAGCTTGAATGCAGGCGAGCAAATCGCGGCGCGCTGATCTCGGGACATCTGCGAATTGATACGAGCCTGTCCGTGGCGACACGGGCAGGCTTTTTTATTCAAACCGGCTTCAAAAACCTTCGGGCAGATCGATCGGACCGACGACTTCGCGGTAGCGTGCGATCGCATAGCGGTCGGTCATCCCGGCCACGAAATCCGCGATATGGCGGCTGCGTCCGGGTTCCTCAGCCGGGAGCCCGGCGCTCCATTCCGCAGGCAAAAGCGCGGGATCGGCGGCATAGGCCGCAAACACGCCCGAAACGATTCGCCGCGCGAACTCGGCGGCCGCAAGCTGGCTGGGGTGGTGGTAGAGATTGGCGTACATGAAGCGCTTCAATCCGCGCTCGGCCTCACGCATCGCATCCGAAAAACCCACCAGTGTCCGGCCCGCCGCACGAACATCGTCGACGCTTGCGACGCGCGCCTCGGCGATGCGCCGCCGCGTTTCAGCGATGAGATCGTTGACCATCAGCCCGATCTGCGAGCGGATCAGTTCGGACCGCAGCCGCGCCTCGCTGCATCCCGGGCAGCGCGCCGTCACCTCCGCCCAGCCCTGTGCAACCAGCGGCACTTCCATCAACTGGTCGACCGTTAGCAGTCCCGCGCGCACGCCATCGTCGATGTCGTGGTTGTCATAGGCGATATCGTCGGCGAGCGCCGCGACCTGTGCTTCGAGCGAAGACCAGCCCGTCAGCTCGAGCGGAAACGCGGCATTGGCCTCGGCGAGCGCCCAGCCGGGCTCAAGAATCGGGCCGTTGTGCTTGGCCAGCCCTTCGAGCGTTTCCCATGACAGGTTGAGTCCGTCCCAGTGCGGATACGGCGTTTCCAGCCTCATCAGCGTGCGCAGTGTCTGCGCATTATGGTCAAAGCCGCCGACCTTAAGCATCGCTGCTTCAAGCGCGTCCTCGCCCGCATGGCCGAAGGGCGGATGGCCGATATCGTGCGCGAGGCACAAGGCTTCGGTCAGGTCCTCATTAAGACCCAGCGCACGCGCGATCGTGCGGCCGATCTGCGCGACCTCGAGGCTGTGCGTCAGGCGAACGCGGAAATGGTCGCCATCGGGCGCCATGAACACCTGCGTCTTGTGGCGCAGCCGACGAAAGGCGATCGAATGAATGATCCGGTCGCGATCACGCTGGAAGGCATCGCGCGGGCCGCGCGCGGCGCCCCCTTCCTCGGCGTGAAGCCGCCCCCGGCTCCTGTCGGCATGACTGGCATAGGGCGCCAGCGTCATTTCAGCGGCAACTTCTCGACCGCCTCGCCCGCGGCGCTCGTCCAGGCAAAACCCGTCACACCCGATTTTCCAAGGAAATCCTGCGCCTGCTTCTGGCTGTCAAAAGGCCCGACCAGCAGCCGGCGGGAGGCCTTGTAGGATGCGGTCCATGGGGTCTTGCCCTTGAACACGGCGGGCGCTTTCTTCACCATCTTCTGATAGTCGCGGCCGAGCGCCGCCTTGTCGCTGCCCGTCGCGATCTGTGCCCATATCCTCGAAGGCTCGGTCTTTTTGGGATCGGGTTTGGCCGCCTTCTTCGCCTCGGGTTTTTTCGGGTCGGGCTTCTTCGTGTCGGTCTTTTTTTGATCGGTCGCCTTGCCCAGGACCGCTGCGGGACCGGGTTCGGCGGCAACGGCCTTGCGCGCGGTCGGCACGGGGAGCGGCACGATCACCGGCTCTTCGAGTTCAAGCCCGCCAATGATGTCGGCGAGCGTCGAGCGCGTCGGTGCCGCGGGCATTGCGGCGCTGGTCGTTGCGGGAGGCACCGGCGACGGGGCCGTCAGCGGCGCGACCGGCGCGGCGGTTGTCGCCTCGATCGCACGTGCAGCCGAAGGCACCGGCGGGTTCGCGGACGACGGCGGTGGCAGCGCAGTCATGCCGGCAACCACCAGCGGCTTCGTCCCCGCAGGGATCAGCGCCTGGGCATCCCGCGGCGGCGGAGGTCCGATCCGCGTATTCAGCCGCCCGCCAGCGCGGGTCGGCTGCGCTGCGGTCAGCGATATGTCCTCGACGGGCGGGGCGGGGGTTGCAGGTTTCGTCGCCACCAAGCGCGCGGGCTGAGGCATTGGCTGCACCGGCGATGAAATGGGCGGTGCCGCAACGGGGGCCTGCGCGGCGGTGACCGATGCCAGCCGTTGCGCCTCACCCGTGCCTGGACGCCGGCGCGCCTCGCTGGATGGCTTTGCAATCGCCCGTGTCGCGGGCTGGTCCGCGCGACGCGGCCCGAGCGGATCGCCTGCGGGAATCAGTGCGGTGTCAGGTGCCGCCATCGGCGCGACGACATCGGCCTGCGCATAGACAAGGCCTTCGCTGCGCCCGTCGGACGGCATTTGCCCGTAATGCACCGCCGCGGCTTTCTGTGCCGCCGACAATCCTCCCAGCCGTGCGAAGAAATACCCCATTGGCCGTGCCAGATTGCCCGGCATCACCTGACGCGCGATGCCGTTCGCACCAGCCACGTCGCCATTCATGGCGAGAATGAAGGCGCGCGCGCGCCACGCGGCCTTGTCCTGCTTGTATAGCAAGGGGTCGAGCATCTTCAGCGCCTGGTCGCGCTCGCCCGAAATGCCCAACGAAAGCGCCATGCGTCGCGTTATCTCTGGATCATTGCCGCGCCGCAGCGCGATCGCATAATCGCGCTGCGCGCGCTTCGGATCGCCCCGCAGATCAAAGGCAAGGCCCCGGTCGCGCGCGATCTCCGTCTCCGGGACACCGAGGCTGACCGCCTGATCGAACAGCCGAAGCGCCTCGCGCGGCTTCTCGAGTGTCAGCAATGCCCGCGCCAGCCCTGACTTCACCCGCCCGTTGCGCGGATCGATCTCGTCGGCGCGACCGAAAAAGCCGATAGCGCCATTGGGATCATCGAGTGTCAGCGCCGCATCGCCCGCGCCGATCAGCGCGCGAACATTGTGCGTATCCACCGCAAGCGTGTTGAGATGCTCCGACAGCGCACGGCCCGCCGCATTGCGGTCGTCGGCCACGCCGACTTGCGCAAATGCGGGAACCGGTAGCGTCCAAAGCAGCGCGGATGCGGCGAAGAGCCGCCACCGCAGGGAGGTTTCAGCAATTTTCATGACGGGTCGATCTGCACCGCTTGATCGATGAAGCGCGCCTGAATGGCAAGCCCGCACAACGGCGAAACGGTGCCAACCGGGGATAAGCCGGCGGCACCGTCGCAAAGTTCGTACGCTGATTACTGGTTGTTCTGACGGTTCAGAAATCGCGGGATATCGAGCGGATCGGACTTGCCGCTCGCGTCCTCTTCGTCCCTGCGTGCCGCACCGCGTGCGATGTTCGACATGCGCTCGAACAGCGTGCCGCCACCCGTCGACACGCGCGGCGCGCGCTGATCGTCGTCGCTGGCGCCCAGCCATTCGGGCTTTGCGGGTTCCTGCGGCGCTTCGACCTGGAGGTCGAGCGGTTCCTCGGCGACGGGCTCGTCGACGATGCGCCCTGCGTCGAGCACGAGTTCGTCGGCTTCGGCCGCAACGGCATCGTCCTCGAAGCTCACTTCTTCGACGACAGCCTCGGGAGCCTCGAGCACGGGCGCAGGCGCCTCTTCCTCAACCATCGGAGTCGGTGCGGGCTTCACTTCCTCGACCGGCGCCGGCTGGCGTGCCGTGGGGAAGGCGAAGACGCGCGCGGGCTCGGCCTGCGTGGCGGCTTCGGCCTCGATGCCGGTTGCCACGACTGAAACGCGGATCTTGCCCTCGAGATCGTTGTTGAACGCCGAGCCCCAGATGATGTTGGCGTCGGGATCGACCAGTTCGCGGATATGGTTGGCGGCCTCGTCGACCTCCATCAGCCGCATGTCCTCGCCGCCGGTGATCGAGATGATGACGCCCTTGGCACCCTTCATCGAAACACCATCGAGCAGCGGGTTGGCGATCGCCTTCTCGGCGGCTTCGATCGCACGGCCGTCGCCCTCGGCTTCGCCCGTGCCCATCATCGCCTTGCCCATCTCGCCCATCACCGAGCGGACGTCGGCGAAGTCGAGGTTGATGAGGCCGGGCATGACCATCAGGTCGGTGATGCCGCGCACGCCCTGCTGCAGGACCTCGTCGGCCATCTGGAACGCTTCCTTGAAGGTCGTGTTCGCATTGGCGATCAAAAAGAGGTTCTGGTTGGGAATGACGATCAGCGTGTCGACATGCTTCTGCAGCTCGGCAATGCCCGCCTCGGCGGACTTCATCCGGCGATTGCCTTCGAAGCTGAACGGCTTGGTGACGACGCCGACGGTCAGGATCCCCCGATCCCTGGCCGCCTTCGCGATCACCGGCGCAGCGCCCGTGCCCGTGCCGCCGCCCATGCCGGCCGCGACGAAGCACATATGCGCGCCGTCGAGCGCGCGCTCGATCTGCTCGGCCGCCTCTTCTGCCGCCGCGCGGCCGATCTCGGGGCGCGAACCCGCGCCCAGACCCTGCGTGATCTTGAGACCAAGCTGGATGCGCCGTTCGGCGGGCGACGCGTTGAGCGCCTGCGCGTCGGTGTTGGCGACGAGGAAGTCGACGCCCTGAACCTGGCTTGCCATCATGTTCGCGATCGCGTTGCCGCCCGCACCGCCAACGCCGATGACACTGATCCGCGGCCGAAGTTCGTCGACTTCGGGCGGCATGAATTCGATGCTCATTTTACTGTCTCCCCAAGCTTCGTCATGGGCGAAGCAGTTGCCCCTGAACACTTGTGCACTACTGGAATCACCGAATCACCTAAAAAGTTAACGTGCAAGCGAAATTTCTTAACTTCTGCCATTTTTCAGTTCGGTAACCATCAATATCCCGCCCTGAAAGCCGCCATCAGCCGTTCGATCAACCCCGAACCCTGCACGCGGTGGACCATCTGGTGGGCAGGCACGATGGTCCGAAGGTCGGCAGGGTTGCTCGCGGCATATTGCACCAGCCCCGCCAGCGTGCAGAAGCCCGGGCCGCTATGCGCATCGGGCAGCCCCATCAGACCGCGCGGACGTCCGACGCGAACGGCACGGCCAAGCGCGCCCTGCGCATAATCGGCTATGCCCTTCAATTCCGCGCCGCCGCCCGTCAGCACCACCTGGCGGCCAACCGGTCCGGTAAAGCCAAGCTCGTTGAGCGCCTTGCCGATCTCGCCGAGAAGATGCTCGAGCCGCTGGCGAATGACCGCGATCAGCTGCGCGCGCGTGATCCGCGTGCCCTCGCCGCTGTCGTCATCGGCCGAGATCGGTGCGACCTCGATCATGTCGTGGTTGTCACGCGGCGTTGCTGTGGCCGAGCCGTAAAAACACTTCATCCGCTCGGCATGGTTGCGCCGCGTGCCGAAGGCCGAGGCGATGTCGTCGGTGATGTCGGCCGCGCCAAAGGGGATCGAGGTCAGGCCAACGAGCATTCCACCCGCAAAGAGCGAGACATTGGTGACTCCCGCACCCAGTTCGACCAGCGCAACACCCAGCTCGCGCTCCTCGTCGGACAGGCACGCCATGCCCGTCGCGACGGGCGATGCGACGATCGACTTCACTTCGAGATGCGCGCTGCGCACGCACAGGTCGAGATTGCGGACGGGCGACCCGTCGGCGGCAACGACATGGATGTCGACGCCCAGCCTGTCGGCATGGAGCCCGAGCGGCTTCTTCACGCCGCGCAGGCCATCGAGCGTATAGAGCGTCGGCTGCGCATGGAGCACCATCCGGCCGTCGGGATCGATCGAACTGCGCCCCGCCGCCAGAAGCTCGTTGATGTCTTCCTGCTCGATCCGGTGTCCGCCCAGCTCGACCTCGACCGAAGCGATGTCGCTGACCAGCCCGCCCGCCGAGAAGCTGACCCAGACGTCCTCGATATTGGTGCCCGCGATCCGCTCGGCCTGCTCGACCGCCTCGCGCACCGCCTTTTCGGTCGATGGCATGTCGGCGATATAGCCGCGCTTGACGCCCTGGCTCTCGCGCTGGCCGGTCGCGAGCACGTTCAGCTCACCGCCCTCGCTGCGCTCGGCGATCAGCGCGGAGACCTTCCACGATCCGATATCGAGCGCGGTAATCAGTCCGTCACCCCGTGTTTGTGCCATCCCCGTCTTCCTTCCCCTTGTTTCCGGCGGCATCCCCGTCATCGCCGGACGCCTTGCCCTGAGGCGTCTCACCGGCCGCAACCTTCTTCGCCGCTCCCTGCGGTGGCACGCGCACCACGAAACGGTCGGGCAGTCGCATGTCGAAACGCACGAATCCGCGTCCGAGCAGCCGCTCCATCCCGTCCATCCGTGCGAACTTGACGAGCGCGTCCGCGGCTTCCTTCTCGCCTTCGGGCAGTGCCAGCGTCTCGCCCGACTGGAAGCGCAGATCCCAGCGGCGATTGCCCACCCAACTCGCCCCCGCCATCATCGGCTTCAGGGAAGGCGCGGCCTCCATCAGCGCCGCGAGCGCCCTGGCCTGATTATTGGCATCGGGCCCGATCAGCAGCGGCAGATCCGGCATGGCCTCGATCTTGACGGGCTCGAGCACCACGCCGTCGCGGTCGATCAAGCTCAACGCCCTCGCATTCTGCCAGATCGCGGCGGGCTGACGCTCGACGATATCGACGACGAGCGTGTCGGGCAGGCGCCGCGACACGCGCGCATCCTTGATCCAGCCATAACGCAGCAGGTCGCCGCGCACCTTGTCCAGATCGACGAGCGGCATCGCCATCGACTGCTGATCGAGTGCAACCGCATAGACCGTCAGCCGGTCCATACGGTTTATGCCCGTCACCTCGACGCGCTTGACCTCGAACCCCGCGCGGCCGACCATCTCGGCCATCGCAACGCCGCCCATCTGGGGTAGCCCCATGAAGGTCGCGGCGGTGCCCGCAAGCCCTACGCCGACCACGACCACGCCATAGCCGATCCAGCGCTGGATCGTTTCCGCGCCAACAGGCAGGTGCTCGGCCAGCCGCTCGAGCATCGTTTTCTTCTTGGGCGCAGCCTTGCGCCGGCCACTTCCCACCTTGGGCCTGGCGCGTGCCGGCTGTCCGCGACGGATGGTGGCCGTGCTCATAGGGCGTCTCTCACGATCCGGTCGCACAGTTCGGCATAGGAAATGCCGCAATATTTCGCCTGTTCGGGCACCAGGCTCAGCGGCGTCATGCCGGGCTGAGTGTTGACCTCGAGCAGATAGAGGCCGTCCACGCCCCGTTCGTCGTCCCAGCGAAAGTCGGACCGCGAGGTCCCCTTGCAGCCGAGCAGCCGATGCGCCCTCAAGGCCATGTCCATCGCGGCGGCCGCGATGTCTTCCGGAATCTCGGCGGGGCAGACATGCATCGTCAGCCCGTCGGTATATTTGGCGTCATAATCGTAGAAGCCGCTCTTGGGCTTCAA
Source organism: Sphingomonas sp. LaA6.9 (assembly GCF_022601895.1). Lineage (GTDB taxonomy): Bacteria > Pseudomonadota > Alphaproteobacteria > Sphingomonadales > Sphingomonadaceae > Sphingobium_A. The sequence continues at coordinate 15,934 of NZ_JAKVIO010000042.1, read as the reverse complement.
TTCGGTCACCGCCAGCGCGCGATCACCCATGACCGCCACGGTCAGTTCGCGGCCACGAATGAAGGGCTCGGCGAGCAGACGGTCGAAATGCTTCCAAGGCCCCTCGGAATCGCGGCCGATCGGCTTGCCGTAATTGCCATCCTCCATGACGATGGCGACGCCAACCGACGAGCCTTCGTTGACCGGCTTCAGCACATAGGGGCGCGCGATCGGGTCCGCGGCATAGAGGCCTTCGCTCTCGACGATCGTGCCCTCAGGCATGCGGATGCCGTGCGGCACGAGCGCCTGCTTGGTCAGTTCCTTGTCGATCGCGATCACCGAGGTGACGAGCCCCGAGTGGGTGTATTTCAGCCCCATCAGGTCCATCATGCCCTGCACCGTGCCGTCTTCACCCGGCGTACCGTGCAGCGCGTTGAACACGACATCGGGCTTCACCTGCGCCAGCCGCTCCGCGACATCGCGCCCCATGTCGATCCGCGTGACCTTATGGCCAAGGCTCTCAAGCGCATCGGCAACGCCATTGCCGCTCATCAGCGAAACCTCGCGCTCAGCCGACCAGCCGCCCATCAGAACCGCAATGTGCAACCGGTCGCTCACTTCACCACTCCGATACGCTGGATTTCCCATTCGAGCGTGATGCCCGACCTTTCCTTCACCCGCCGCCGCACTTCCTCGCCCAGTTCCTCGATCTCCGCCGAACGGGCGCTGCCGAGATTGAGCAGGAAGTTGCAGTGTTTCTCTGATACTTGTGCGTCGCCGATCTGCAAGCCGCGGCACCCGGCCTCGTCGACCAGCCGCCAGGCCTTGTCGCCGGGCGGGTTCTTGAAGGTCGATCCGCCCGTGCGCGAGCGCAGCGGCTGCGAGGCCTCGCGCTCGGCGGCGATCCGGTCCATCTCGGCGCCGATGGCCGCGGGATCACCCGGCACGCCCTCGAACAGCGCCTCGACCACGATCGCGCCTTCGGGCAGTTCGGAATGGCGATAGGTATAGCCCAGCCGTGCGGCCGGCCATGTTTCCACGGTGCCGTCGCGCAGCACCAGCGTCGTTTCGATCAATATGTCCGATGCCTCGCGCCCATAGGCGCCCGCATTCATCCGCACCGCGCCGCCGACGGTTCCCGGAATCCCGCGCAGGAATTCCAGACCCGCAATCCCCGCGTCGCGTGACGCGCTCGCCACCGTGATCCCCATTGCAGCGCCGCCTGCGCGCACCCGGTTGCCCGGCTCTATCGAGACTTTCGCAAAGCTCTTGGGCAGCCGCACGACCACGCCGGGCACGCCGCCGTCGCGGACGATCAGGTTCGATCCCACCCCCACGGGCAGGACGGGCATCGCAGGATCAAGCGCGGCAAGGAAACCGCTCAGATCGGCGACATCTTTCGGACGCACGAGCCATTCGGCCGGCCCGCCCGTGCGAAACCAGATGAAGTCGGCAAGGCTGCCGCCCGCCTCCGCGCTGCCCGCAAGCGCAGGTATTCCGTCAAGCGCCTGTACGGCCTGGCTCACCGCACCCCCCACAGGTTCATCCAGCTCTTCCACAATTCCATATTGGCCTTCGCCGCCTTTGCGGTGGCTTGCTGCGCGTCGATCGCCTTGTCGAATGCGCCCAATGCCTGCTGCGCCGCCTTCACCTGCGCCTGTTGCGCATCGATCGCCTGACGCGAGAGATCGAACCAGATCGCGAAGGGGTCGTTCACGCAGCCACCTCCTGCTTGTTCGCGCGGATCGCGTCGGCCAGACCCGCCGCCCATTTGGTGATGTCGCCCGCGCCGAGGCAGACCACCATATCGCCCGAACGTGACACATCGGCGAGCGTCTGAGCCAGCGCATCGGCGCCCGCAATCTCGCTCGCCGCGCGGTGCCCGCGCACCTTCAGCCCCTCGACCAGCGCAGCGGCGTCGACGCCATCGATCGGTTGCTCGCCCGCAGGATAGACGGGGGTCACATAGACCATGTCGGCATCGTTGAACGCCTGCTGGAACTCGTCCATCAGATCGCGGAGCCGGGTAAAACGATGCGGCTGTACAACCGCGATCACACGCCCCTGCACGCCCTCGCGCGCGGCGGCGAGAGCAGCGCGGATCTCGACGGGGTGATGACCGTAATCGTCAATGATGGTGACGCCGTCGATCTCGCCCACGCGCGTGAAGCGCCGCTTGACCCCGCCGAACTTGTGGAAGCCCTCGGCGATCTTCGCGTCCTCGATCCCCATTTCGAGCGCGACCCCGATCGCGGCGAGCGCGTTCTGGACATTGTGTCGCCCGGGCATCGGCAGCTCGACGCCCTCGATCCGGCGGATATCACCGTCGAAATCGCGCACGACAACATCGAAACGGTTGCCGCCCGGAACGGGCGTCACATTTTCCGCGCGCACATCGGCCTGCGCGGAGAAGCCATAGGTCACGATCCGCCGGTCGCGGATCCTCGGGAGAATCGCCTGTACCTCGGGATGATCGAGGCAGAGCAGCGCCGCGCCGTAAAAGGGGACATTCTCGACGAACTCGACGAACGCCTCCTTGACCCGGTCGAAGCTGCCATAATGGTCGAGATGCTCGGGATCGATGTTGGTGACGACCGCGATCGTCCCGTCGAGCCGCAGGAAGCTGCCGTCGCTCTCATCCGCCTCGACGACCATCCAGTCGCCCGCACCGACGCGCGCGTTCGAGCCATAGGCGTTGATGATGCCGCCGTTGATCACGGTCGGATCAAAGCCCCCCGCATCGAGCAGGCACGCGACCATGGAGGTCGTTGTCGTCTTTCCGTGCGTGCCCGCCACCGCAACGGTCGACTTCAGCCGCATCAGTTCGGCGAGCATCTCGGCGCGGCGCACGACGGGGATGCGCTTTTCGAGCGCCGCCTCGACCTCTGGATTGCCGCGCTGGATCGCAGTCGAGGTGACGACGACGCGCGCATCGCCAAGGTTTTCAGGCTTGTGCCCGATCGTCACCTTGATCCCGCGCTCGCGCAGCGCCTGCACCACCGCGCCTTCGGCGGCATCCGAACCCTGCACCTTGTAGCCGAGATTGTTCATCACGCGCGCAATGCCCGACATGCCGATGCCGCCAATGCCGATGAAGTGGATCGTCCCGATATCGGTGGGTACGCCCTTCATGCGATCGCCCCCTGCCCGCCCATCGCGGGCGCTTGCGTCGGGCGCATGCGGATCGGCTCGCCGCCTACGGGCTGCGGGCCGAGATTTTCGACGAGGTCGGCAAGATCGCGCGCGGCGTTGGGACGGCCGCAATTCCAGGCGCGCTTCGCGGCGTTGGCGAGCGCGCCGGGTTCGAGCGCGAGTTTCTGCATCTGCTTGGCAAGCTCCACGGGCGTGAAGGCCGATTGCTGGATCGCGCGCGCGCCTCCGGCCTCGACCATCTCGCGTACGTTATAGGTCTGATGGTTGTCGGTGGCCGAGGGCAGCGGCACGAGAATCGCGGGCCGGCCCGCCGCGGTCAGCTCGGCGATCGTCGACGCGCCCGCGCGCGCGATCACCAGATGCGCCCAGCCCAGCCGTTCGGGCAGGTCGGGCAGATAGGTTGCGAGGTCGGCAGGAATACCGAGATCGGCGTAGGTGGCGCGCACGCGGTCGATGTCCTCGACGCGGCATTGCTGCGTCACCTGCAGCCGGCGACGGAAATTGAGCGGCAGCAACCCCAATGCCTCGGGCACCACGTCGGAAAGCACGGTAGCGCCCTGGCTCCCGCCCGTCACCAGCAGGCGGAAAATGCCTTCCTCTGAGAGCGCCGGGAAAGGCTGGTCGCGCAGGCTCAGAACTTCGTCGCGCACGGGGTTGCCGAGCAGATGCGTCTTGTGAAGCCAGCCATCCTTAAGCCGCTGGACATCGGGATAGGCGGTGACGATCGCATCGACCTTTCCGCCAAGCAGGCGGTTGACGCGGCCGAGCACGGCATTCTGTTCGTGCACCGCGGTCGGGATCTTCGCGCTCGTGGCCGCCAGCAGCGCAGGCAGTGCCGGATAGCCGCCAAAGCCGATCACCGCGCTCGGTTCGAAGGTCTCGTAGAGCCGCGCCGCCATCGCGCGGCCTGCCAGGATCGAACGCCCGGCCTTCAGCCAGCCGATCGGCCCGCCCGCCAGCCTTCCCGCGGGCAGAACATGCGTTTGTGCGCCCTCGAAAAGTCCGGGAATCCGCGCTCCGCGTTCGTCGGTGATCAGCGCGACACGATGCCCGCGCTCCATCAGCTCGGCGGCGAGCGCATGGGCGGGTATCATGTGGCCGCCCGTGCCTCCGGCAGCCAGAACGAAGTGACGCACGATCCTCATCGACCGCTCCATTTTACAACATAAGGCGAGCGGAGGAGATAGGGGTTTCTGCGCGTAAAGGCGAGGAGAAGACCGAAGCCGATCGACAGCGCGAGCATCGACGATCCGCCATAGCTGATGAACGGCAGCGTCATGCCCTTGGACGGGGCGAGTTGGGTGTTCACCGCCATGTTGATCATCGCCTGCAGCCCGAACTGCGTCGCAAGCCCGGCCGAGGCGAGCAGCAGGAAAAGATCTTCCTCGTCGAGCAGTTTCAGGAACACACGGACGACGATCGCGACATAGAGGCAGGCGATCGCGAAGCATGCGATCAGACCGAACTCCTCTCCGATCACCGAGAAGATATAATCGGTATGCGCCTCAGGCAGGCGGAACTTCATGCTGCCGCCACCGGGCCCGGTGCCGAGCAATCCGCCCGCGGTCAGCGTCGCATGCGCGGTATCGGTCTGATAGGTGTCGCCGGTCTGGAACAGGAAGTCGTCGATGCGCCGCGTCGCCACATCATAGAACAGATAGGCGCTGATAACCGCACCGACGCCCGCCGCGCCCAGCCATATCAGGATGCGGACGCTCAGGCCCGAGAGCAGCAGCAAGGTCAGCCAGATCGCGCAGAAGATCACGGTCTGCCCGAAATCGGGCTGGCGCATCAGGAACAGCGCGACAAGCCCCGTGACCAGGGCCGAGATCGGCACGACCGGCAGCGTCTTGTCATGCACGCGCAGCGACAACAACCACGCCATGCCCACGACGAAGCAGGGCTTAAGGAACTCCGAGGGCTGGAACTGCGCGATGCCAACGCCGATCCAGCGCTTCGCGCCGTTCACCTCGGCGCCGACCACCGGAACGACCACAAGGCAGACCGCGAAGAACGCCGCGCCGATCAGCGCGAGCCGCCGCGCCAGATCCTTGGGCATGGCGGATACGATCAGCATCACCGGAACGCTCAGCACGACCCATGCGAGCTGGCGCCAGAAATAGTGCAGCGGATCGAAGCGCACCGCGCCGTCCGAATAGCGTTCTGCGGCCGCCGGGGAAGCCGCCGCGACCGCGATCAGGCCGATCGAAATCAGGAGCGTCACGAACAACAGCAGAACGCGGTCGATTTCCCAGAACCAGATGCTCATCGGCGAATGATTGTCGCGGCCGAAGCGCGACAACACCTTTGCCTTTTTCGCCTTCCTGGCCTTGGGGCGCTGAACCGGAACTGGGCTCGGGATCGATGCCATCAGGAAAGCGCCTCCACCGCAACGCGAAAGGCTTCGCCCCGCGCCTCATAATCGCTGAACTGGTCGAATGACGCGCATGCCGGCGACAGCAGCACCGTCTCGCCGCTGCGCGCCACGTCCGCCGCGCGCGCCACCGCGGTCTTCAGGTCGCGGCATTCGCTGACCGCCATATGCGGGGCCAGCAGCCGCGCATACATCTCGCCCGCCTCGCCGATCGTATAGGCCGCACGGACATGGCCGAAGAACGGTTTGCACGCATCAAGCTCGTCGGTCTTGGCCCGCCCCCCGACGATCCAGTGGATCGCGGGGTATGCGGCCAGCGCGGGCGCGGTCGAGGTCGGGTTGGTCGCCTTGCTGTCGTTGACGTAGAGCACGCCATGCTTCTCGGCGACACGCTCCATCCGATGCGGCAGGCCGGGATAGGTTGCGAGCGCGGCGAAGATCGTCGCATCGTCTATGCCCAGTGCACGCGCTACGGCGATGGCGGCGGCCGCGTTCTGCGCGTTATGCGGGCCTTGCAGCGAAGGCCAGCGATCCTGACCGCTCACATCTGCCGACGATACTTCAACCAGACCCCCAACCCGTTCGGCCTGAGCCTGTCGAAGGCCATCCCTTCCGCCCATTACACCGGAAGAAAGGGGAAGGGCTTCGACAGGCTCAGCCCGAACGGCGCTTTTGAGTTCAGTGGCAATAGCGCGCGTCGGCTCATCCTCGGTGGCGATCACGGCGACCTGCCCCACCGACTGCATCGCAAACAGCCGCTCCTTCGACGCGACATAGCCCTCGAACCCGTCATAGCGGTCGAGATGATCGGGCGTGATGTTGAGCAGCACCGCAACGTCGCAGTCGAGGCTGAAGGTCAGGTCGATCTGGTAGCTCGACAGCTCAAGCACATAGACGCCGCCCTCGGGCAGCGGCTCCTGCCCCAGGATCGGCAGCCCGATATTGCCGCCCATCCTCGTCGGGATGCCTGCCATCTTGACGATATGGTGGATCAGCGCGGTCGTGGTCGATTTGCCGTTGGTGCCCGTGATGCCGACCACCTTGTGCGGCGGCAGGCCGTTGCGCGCCTGCGCGAACAGCTCGATATCGCCGATGACCGGAACGCCCGCCTCGCGCGCCTTCGCCGCGATCGGGTGGCGGTTGAGCGGCACGCCCGGCGAAACGACGACGCCGGCAAAGCCCGTCAGGTCGATCGTCAGCGGATCGGCGATCGTTGCAGCGGGTGCAACGGCGGCACGCGCCTCGGGCTTGTCGTCCCACGCCACCACCTCCGCCCCGCTCGCAACGAGCGCACCAACGGTCGCGAGGCCGGAGCGCGCAAGGCCCAGCACCGCATATTTCTTGCCCGCAAAGGCCGGGGAGACGATCACCGCAGCTTCAGCGTCGACAGGCCGGCCAGCGCCAGCACGATGCTGATGATCCAGAAGCGGATGACGACGGTCGGCTCGGACCAGCCCATCTGCTCGAAATGGTGATGGATCGGCGCCATCTTGAACACGCGCTTGCCCGTCCGCTTGTAGAAGAAGACCTGGATGATCACCGACATGGCCTCGACGACGAAGAGCCCGCCGATGATGCCGAGCACGATCTCGTGCTGCGAGGCGACCGCGATCGTCCCCAGCGCGCCACCCAGCGCAAGGCTGCCGGTATCGCCCATGAAGACCGCCGCGGGCGGTGCGTTGAACCACAGAAAGGCGAGCCCTGCCCCGATGATCGCCCCGCACAGGATGGTGAGATCCCCGGCGCCCGGAATGTGCGGAATGCCCAGATAGGTCGCGTATTTCACGTTGCCGACCAGATAGACGATCAGCATGAACGCCAGGCTCGCGATGATGACCGGGAAGGTCGCGAGTCCGTCGAGCCCGTCGGTCAGGTTTACCGCGTTGCCGAAGGCGACGATCGTGAAGGCCGCAAAGACGATGTAGAACCAGCCAAGGTCGAGCGGCGGATAGTTGATGAAGGGCACATAGAGATGCGTGCCCACCTGCGACACGATCATCCAGCTCGCCAGCCCCGCGATCGCGAATTCGCCCGCCAGCCGTACCTTGCCGGAGACGCCCTTGTGGCTCGCCTTTCTGACCTTGTCATAATCGTCGAGGAAACCGATCGCGCCGAAACCGAGCGTGACGAACAGGCACGCCCAGACGAACATGTTGCTCAGGTCCATCCAGAGCAGCAGCGAGATCGCCACCGAAGTGAGGATCATCAGCCCGCCCATCGTCGGCGTGCCACGCTTGGCGAGGTGCGTCTGCGGCCCGTCGGTCCGGATCGGCTGCCCCTTGCCCTGGCGGATGCGCAGCCAGCCGATGAACTTCGGCCCGATGATGAGCCCGATCAGCAGCGCCGTCGCCACCGCGCCACCCGCGCGGAAGCTCAGGTAACGGATCAGGTTGAGAATACCGGGAAAGCCAAGCTGTTCTGCGATTAAATAGAGCATCAGTCCGTCCTGCCCCCCAGCGCGCCCGCAACCAATGAGTCGACGACGCGGGAAAGCCCGATTGCATTAGACCCCTTTATGAGGACCGCGTCACCGGGCATGAGAATTTGGGAAAGTCGCTCAAGCGCGCCCGCGGCGTCGGGCATCTGCACGAACTCGATCCGGCCTTCAAGCGCCTTTGCAAGCGGGCGCATTTCGTCTCCGACGAGCAGTGCCAAATCGACGTTCGCCTCGGCAAGCGGCTCGGCCAGCTCGGCGTGGTAGCGGTCGGATTCCTGCCCGAGCTCGCGCATCGCCCCCAGCACCACGATCCGTCGCTCGGCCTCTTCCTTGCCGAGCTGGCGGATCGTCGCCGCCATCGAGGCCGGATTGGCGTTGTAGCTTTCGTCGATGACAAGCGCGGAGCCGTCCTTGACGGCGACCCGATGCCGCGCGCCGCGCCCGGCAAGGCCTTCAAGGTCTGCGAGCGCAAGCCCCGCCTGCGCGAGATCGCCGCCCAGCGCCTCGACCGCGGCGAGCACCGCAAGCGCGTTGGACACCCAGTGTTCGCCGGGAAAGGCGATCGTGAAACAAAGCTCGGCCTCGGGAAAATTGGCGGTCACGAGCGATCCGCCATTGGCCGCGCGCACAACGTCGCGCGCGCGGACATCGGCGCCCACGCCATGGCCGAAGGTCAGGATCCTTGCGGCATGCGGTTCGGCGGCGGCGATCAGCCGGTCGCGCCAGGGGCTGTCGAATGGAATGATCGCGGTGCCGCCGGGCTCAAGCCCCTGAAAGATCTCGCCCTTGGCGTCGGCGATTGCCTCGATGCTGTGGAAATAGGCCTGATGCGCGGGCGCGATGGCGGTAACGATCGCGACATGCGGGCGCACCAGCCGTGTGAGCGCGGCCAGTTCGCCCGCCGCGCTCATCCCCATTTCGAAGATGCCGAAGCGCGTGTCCTCGGGCATCCGCGCAAGGCTCAGCGGCACGCCGGTATGGTTGTTGTAGCTCTTGACCGAGCGATGGGCACGCCCCGGCACGTGCCGGTCAAGCGCCGCGAAAAGCGCCTCCTTGGTCCCGGTCTTGCCGACCGATCCGGTGACGCCCGCGATTTTCGCGGTGCTGCGCGCCCTCGAGGCTACGCCCAGCGCATCCAGCGCCGCCGTCGTATCGGCGACCAGAACATGCGGATGGTCGACCGGATCGCTCACGATCGCGCCCGCTGCGCCGCTGGCGAAGGCCTGCTCGACAAAACGATGGCCGTCGGTGGCCTCTCCCTTCATCGCGATGAAGAGGTCGCCCGGCCCGATTTCGCGACTATCGAACGCCACCCCAGAAATCGAAAAATCCGCCGAAGCGGATCCACCGGTCGCGATCGCGATCGCCTCGGATCTCCAGAGTTCGCTCATGCCGCACTCTCGCGCGCGACCTGTACGTCGTCAAAGGGCAGCACCATATCGCCCACGATCTGCCCCTGTTCGTGTCCCTTTCCTGCGAGCAGGACGAGGTCGTCGGGGCCCGCCTCGGCGATGGCTGCGGCAATGGCTTCACGACGACCGCCGATCTCGATCGCGCCCACCGCGCCTTCAAGCACCTGGCGGCGGATCGCCGCGGCGTCCTCGGTACGTGGATTGTCGTCGGTCACGATCACATGGTCGGCCATTTCGACTGCCACCTTGCCCATGACAGGACGCTTGCCCTGATCCCGGTCACCGCCCGCGCCGAAGACGAGGATCAGCCGACCCTTGCAATGCGGACGCAATGCCTCGACCGCTGCGACGATGGCGTCGGGGGTATGGGCATAGTCGACATAGACCGGCGCGCCGGCCTTGGTGATCACCGCACGCTCCAGTCGCCCGCGCACGCCCTGCACGCGCTGCAGATTGGACAGTGTCTCTTCGACATCGCCGCCGGTGGCGATCACCAGCGCCGCGGCGGTGAGCGCGTTCGCGGCCTGATAGGCTCCGATCAGGGGAAGATTGAGGCGGTGGGACTTGCCCGCCGCCTCAACCGTCAGGACCTGACCTAACTGAGTGGGGGAACGCGAGATCAACCGGAGAAGGTCTCCACGCTCGCCCACACCCAGCACTCGGAGCCCCCGCTCTCGAGCCAGATCGAACACTTTTGGAGATTCGGGATCGTCGGCCCAGATGACCGCGGCCCCGCCGTCACTGATCACTTCTGAAAACAGGCGAAGCTTGGCGGTGAAATAGGCCGCCATATCGCCATGATAGTCGAGATGGTCGCGGCTGAGATTGGTGAAGGCGCCCGCCGCGACGGGAAGCCCCTCGGTACGATATTGCGACAGCCCGTGGCTCGATGCTTCGAAGGCAAGGTGCGTCACACCCTCGCGGTTCAGCCCGGCGACATTGGAAAGGAAGGTCACAACGTCGGGCGTGGTCAGCCCGGTCTTCACCTGATCGTCGGACGTCGTGACGCCCAGTGTGCCGATCGACGCCGCGTTGTTGCCCGTCATCCGCCACAGCTGGCGGGTGAGCTCGACGGTCGAGGTCTTGCCGTTGGTGCCCGTCACCGCGACCACGGTCTGCGGAAACGGCGCGAAGAATTTGGCCGCGAGTTGCGCGAAGGTGGCGCGCGGCTCGTCGGCGACAATGTGGACAGCGCCATCCACCCGCGCCGCGCGTCGCGCGACCACCGCTACCGCCCCCGCGGCGACGGCCTGTTCGATGAAATCCTCGCCGTTGAAGGCCGCGCCCTGAAAGGCGCCGAAGACCGTCCCGGGCGCAACCTTGCGGTGGTCGATCGCGAAACCCGTGACGACCGAATCCTCATTCCCGCCGGTAAGCGCACCAAGCCGCATCATTCCTCCTTGTCAGGTTTCTGAATCAGCGGCGCGAGGTCCGCCAGATCGACATCCTTATGCGCATCGGGGATGACGCCGAGCATCGGTCCCGTCCGCGCGATCACCTTGGACACCACGGGCGCCGCGGTCCATGCCGCCGAGGTGAAACCGAACGTGTCGGCGGTTCCCTTCGGCGCATCGAGCATCGCGATCACGACATAGCGCGGACGGTCCATAGGGAAGGCCGCCGCAAAGGTCGAGACGTTGACGCTGCGCGAATAGCCGCCCGCACCGGGTTTTTCGGCGGTGCCGGTCTTGCCACCGACGCGAAAGCCCGCCGCGTCGCCGCGCCGGCCGGTGCCCTCGGTCACGATCAGTCGCAGCAACTGGCGCATCCTGATGCTCGTCGCCTCGGTAAAGACCCGGCGCCCCTTGGGCGCCACGCCCTTTTCGAGCTTCATGACCGTCGCGGGACGCCAGATGCCGCCATTGACGAGCGCGGCATAGGCGCTGGCAAGGTGCAGCGGCGTCACCGCGATGCCATGGCCATAGGAGGTGGTGAGCGTCGTCGAGCGGCCCCAGTTATGCGGCCACAGCGTGCGGCCCTTTTCCTTAAGGTCGATGTGCGGCGGCTCGTTGAAGCCGAGCTTGCGGAACAGGTCCTCCATCCGCGCCTGCCCCATTTCGTCGGCAATCCGTGCGGTCACGATGTTGGAGCTGTGGATCAGGGTTTCGGGCACCGTGATCCAGCGGCCAAGCGGATGGTCGTCCTTGATCCGGAAGCGGCCGATCGCGAGCGGGGCGGTCGCGTCATAGCGCTTGGCCATCGAGCTCACGACGCCCGTGTCCATGGCCTGCGCGATCGTCAGCGGCTTGAAAGTCGAACCGAGCTCATAGACGCTCTGCGTCACATTGTTGCGCCGCGCCTCGGCGGGTGACTTGCCGAACTTGTTGGGGTTGAACACGGGAAGCGACGCCAGCGCGAGCACTTCGCCGCTGTCGACATCGAGTACCAACCCCGTAGCGCCAACCGCGCTGTGCTTGGTCATCGCAGCGAAGAGTTCGCTCTCCATCGCGGCCTGGACGCGGCTGTCGATCGACAGCGCGACCGCATCGGCCCGCTTCGCGGGATCGGTCAGGCGTCCATCGAGCGCGCGCTCGATGCCCGTCACGCCGCGCCCGTCGAAATCGGTATAGCCCAGTACGTGTGCGGCCAGCGTCGTTTGCGGATAGAGCCGCTCGGGCTCGCGCGCGAACGCCATGGCGGGTTCACCCAGCGCGTTCACCTGCGCCACGAGTTCGGGCATGGCACGACGACGCAAATAGGTGAAGCTGCGGCCCGAACGCAGGATTGCGAGATACTCCGCCTCGCTCCGCTCGGGCATCAGCGCCGCAAGCCTGGGCGCCAGATCCTCGGGGTCGCCGAGCAGGCGGCCGGGATGCACGCCGACTGACCAGGCATCCATGGTGCTCGCCAGGGTCACCCCGTTGCGATCGACGATGTCGCCGCGCAGCGGGATGAGACTGGTGGTGGCATAGGCGTTCGTCGGCGGGTCGCCGAAAATGGCGAGCCAGGTCAGACGCAGACCGATCAGGCTGCCAACGCCAAGAAAAACGAGCATCAGCACCATCAGGCGCAGATGCGCGGTCGCCAGCCACTGATACCGTTGCCCGGCGTCGCGAACGCGATTTGGCCGGGCGACGAGGGTTGTCATTGGCGGCGTCTCCCGCCCTCGGCGCGCGCCTTCTTCGTCAGCTCGCCCATCAGCCGGTCATCGAGCAGCTTGTCCTCCAGCCGTGCGAGCTTCTTTTCCTTCTCGGCCTTTTTGGGATCCACCCTGGGCTTTTCGCTGCTTACCGCGGCGACCTTTACGGGCGCGGCCTTCGGCTTTTGCGCCTTGGCCGTCGACGTCTGCGACTTCTTTTCGGGCTTCGCACTCTCGGCGGCCAGCTCACGCCGCGCCGCGCTCGCAGGGCGGTCCGCCGGTTCGTTCGTTGCAGGCGTCGAGGCAGGCAGCGCGTCGTCGGGGATTGCGACCATCGCGGTCACCATCGTCGTCGGTGCATAGCGCGGACCCGGCGTGATCCCCGAACGATCGAGCGAAGCGAGTTGCACTTCGCCCGACAGGAACTGGTCTGCATCGGGCGTGGTCAGCGCCAGCACATCGCCGTTCCAGCGTTCGAGCTGACGCAGGTTTGCGCGCGTCGCAAGCTCGGTCTGGAGCCGGCGAATATCCTTTTTCGCAGTGAGGATCTGGCGGTTCACGCGCTCGAGCTCGGTACGCTCGGCGGCGACCTGCGAGGTGATGAGATACAGCGCCATCGCGGCAACGGCGCCGCCCAGAACGCGTCCGACCGATTTGAACCTGTTGGCGATCATGCCGCACCTCCCCCTGGCGCTGCCGCGGTGCGGTACGCCACTCTCAAGGTTGCCGAGCGCGCGCGGGGGTTACGCGCGACCTCACCCTCCCCCGCACGCGCCGGCTTCGCGACCCGGTCGAAGGTCGGCGCCCGCCGCTCCTTCGACGCTTCGGGCATATGGCGCGATCCTTGCGGCGTTGCGCCGCTTCGTTCGCGCAGGAAACGCTTTACCAGCCTGTCCTCAAGGCTGTGGAAGGTGACGACCGCGAGCCGGCCGCCGGGCTTCAGCACGCGCTCGGCCGCCTCCAGCCCGTCCTCCAGCTCGCCGAGCTCGCGGTTGAGGTGGATGCGGATCGCCTGGAAGGTCCGCGTCGCGGGGTCCTTCTTGTCGTGCGGCTTGTGCCCCAGCGCCTTGCGGACGACATTGGCCAGCTCGCCGGTCCGCGTGATCGGGCGCGCCTCGACGATCGCGCGCGCGACGCGGCGCGAGCGCGGTTCCTCGCCATAATGATAGAGGACGTCAGCGATCTCGGCTTCATCGGCGGTATTCACGAAGTCCGCCGCGGTTTCGCCTTCCTGCTCCATCCGCATGTCGAGCGGACCGTCGGCCTGGAAGGAAAAGCCGCGATCGGCGCGGTCGAGCTGCATCGAGGACACCCCGATGTCTAGCGTAACGCCGTCGACCGCGCCGACCCCCCGCTCGGCCAATGCTTCAAACATGCGTGAAAAGCGCTCGGGGACGAGGCTGAGCTGTCCCTTCGCCTCCTCCACGAGCGCCTCCCCTTCCGCGATCGCATCCGGATCGCGGTCGAAGGCGTAAACCCTGGCACCCTTTGCCAGCATGGCGCGCGTATAGCCGCCCGCGCCGAATGTGCCGTCGACATGTACTTCGCCGGGCGCGATCGCGAGTCCCGCGATCACTTCGTCGAGCAGGACGGGAATATGCGGGGCGCCAGAAGAAGAGGGGGGCATCATTTCACGCCCTTTTCTTCAAGCAGGAACTGGACGAGCTCGACAAGCATCGGCGGGACGTCGTCGGCTTTCAGCAGGACGTGCGGGTTCCAGATCTCGATGATATGGCCAGATCCGTGGAAGAAGGCGAGGTCTTCCAGCTGGCCGAGCTTGCGCATGAAGGGCGGGATGACGAGCCGGCCGCTCGCGTCATAGGGGACGTCCTCGACCACGCCAAAGGCCATGCGGTTGAGGTTTTCGCGGCTGAGCTTCGCGCCGCCTTCCTGCTCGGCCATCTCCTGCGCGAGCATTTCGGGCAGCATGTCGGCAAAGGGCAGGTCATAGCCGGTAAGGCAAGGCGAGGTCCGGCTGCGCGAGAGCGCGATGACGCGTTCGTTGTTGGAATTGACCTCGAGCGTGGCGCGCAGCTTTGCGGGGATGGCGACGCGGCCCTTGCCGTCGATGCCACTCAGCCCGAAACCGCGATATGTCCGCCTCGTGTTCACGTCCCTGTATTCCGCCCCATTCCAGGCACACGTTTCCCCGGCCCGAAAACCGGCTTTCGCCGATCCTTTCGGATTCACGATTTGCAGTGGGAAACGCCCGCCTTTGCGCCCCTTTAGGTATCAGGGGTACCACGGGGAATAAAGGGGTTTTATGGGGATTTTTGGGGATGAGTTATAACATATTGAAAAACATAAATATTTTTTTGCGAGGAATCATCGGGATTCGTCCACCTCGAAAGGAGTTCATATAATGTTCCAGTATTGATGACGAAGCGCCCGGAGTCGCGCCCAAGTCAAACCGCGCGCCGGCGAACAACAAACACCGCCGCAATACTAAGCGAAACGCTCATCAGCCCCGGAATGGCGCCGCCGAGCAGGGCGGTTATTCGACTGTCGGCGGTGGCGATCCACGGCACCCATTCCCTGCCCGCATCCCGCGAAATCCCCGAGAGTTCGTCGAGCAGGACGCCGATGAGCGGCGCGTTGTCCGCGATGCGACCTTCGGGGGTGGCGCCCTTGCCGCCCTCTCCCACCCAGAGCGCATCGGCCATCAGGTCGGCGTCCGCGATCAACACCGCCTTGCCCCTTCCGATCGTGCAGCGCGCGAACAGGCCCGCATGTTCGAGCCGGCACCGCGATCCGGTCGTGACGAAGCGCCCCGGCGCCGCCACCGCGAGTTTCCAGCGGCGCCCCCCGGCTTCGACACTGACCTGCTCGACGCCGCGCCGCCCGCCGGGGTCGAGCAGGTCGAGCCGCAGCCCCCAATGGTCGAGCAGCGGGTCGAGCAGCGACATTGCCGGCGGCGCGCGCGGATCGGTCGGCGGATAGATGCTCGGCCAGCGCAGCGAGGGATCGGTCAGGATCAGCACCCGGCCGCCGCGGCGCACCCAGGTGTCGAGCGCCACAAGCTCTTCAGGCGACAGCGCGCGGGGCTGGGCGAGCAGCATCAGCCAGTGATCCTTCAGCGCTTCGCCGTCGATCGTGTCGAGCACTGACATCGCGAAATATTTGTCGAGCCAGCGCCAGGATTCCGAAGGCCCCCGCTTGCCGCGCAGCGTCGCATCGATATCGCCCTCGCCCCACTTGATCGGCAGCCCCGTCATCACCGCGAGCGCCGGTCGATGGGCTATCCCCGCCTCGCCGTTCTTCGGTCGCCCCATCGGCGCGACCGGATCGAGCACGAGCACCGCCGCCGCCGCGCCAATCGCCGCGATCAGGCCGCCTGCCTTCAGCCACACCAGCTGCCCGACCTGCACGAAGAGGTCGAACGCGAGCAGCATGAGCAGCGCCCCGCCCGCCTGCCGCACCACTTGTTCGGGCGACACCGGCGCGCCGAGCAGCGCGAGCAACAGCGCCTCGCCCGTCACCGCGAGCAGGATCGCGAGCAC
>NZ_JAKVIO010000039.1 GCF_022601895.1 Sphingomonas sp. LaA6.9 | reverse complement strand
ACCAAGACGATCCTCATCACGGGTGCTGCTGGCGGCTTCGGCAAGGGCGCAGCTATCGGGATGGCCCGCAACGGGCACAACATCATCGCTACCGTGCAGGTTTCCTCGCAGGTGACCCCGCTGCGCGAGGAAGTCGAAGCGCTCGGCCTCAACGACAAGATCCGCGTCGAACGCCTCGACCTCACCGACCCCTATGACATCAAACAGGCCCAGAAGTGGGACATCGACATCCTGTGGAACAATGCCGGCATGGGCGAAGCGGGCCCGGTCTGGGAAATTCCGCTCGACCTGGTCCGCAAGAACTATGAAATCAACGTCTTCCTGCCGCTCCAGCTGACGCAGGGCATCGTCCAGCGCTGGGTCCGCGAAGGCAAGGCCAAGGGCAAGAAGGTCGTCTTCACCTCGTCGATGGGCGGGCTGTTCACCCCCGCGAACTGGGGCACCTATGTGTCGACCAAGCATGCGCTCGAAGCCTTTGCCGAAGCGATGCAGCAGGAACTGGCGAGCTATGGCGTCAAGGTCCAGACCATCAATCCGGGCGCTTACTACACCGGATATAACGAGACGATGGCGGACAACCCCTTCCGCTGGCTCGACGACGAGGTGAACTTCACGAAGCGCGCCGACCTGCGCAAGGGCTTCGACGACTTCTTCGCCACCCCCGAGGGCAAGATGGACCCGCAGGAGATGATCGACCGCATGATCGAGGTCGTCCCCGCCGACGAAGGCAAGTTCCGCAACGTCATGCCCAAGGCCATCGAGGACATGCTGAAGCAGCACCAGCTCGAAGCCTGGGAAAACCGGATCTGAAGCCCCTCCCCCTGACCGGCCGCGGCCTCCCCTTCCGCGGCCGGTCCTTCCTTCGAAAGAAATTGCCATGAGCATCACCCAGGCCCAGGCCGACGCCGCCATCGCCGCCGCCCGCAAAACGGCCGACGCGATCGGGGTTCCGATGAACATCGCGGTCTATGACGATGGCGCGAACATGAAGGCCTTCGTCCGCATGGACGGCGCTTTCCTCGGATCAGCCGACATCGCGATGAACAAGGCGCGCACCGCGGCGCTCTTCGGCTTCAACACCGAAGCGCTCTACGATTTCGTCAAGCCGGGCGGCACGTCGCCGGGGTTCGACCGCACCAATGGCGGGCTGATCGTCTTCGCGGGCGGGATCCCGGTCCATGACGCGGACGGCCGGCTGATCGGTGCGGTCGGCGTCTCGGGCGGCGCGGTTGCACAGGATTTCGAAGTCGCGCAGGCCGCAGCCGCCGCCGCCGAAGTGCAGCTTCTCTGACTCAGGAAAAAGGAACCGGATCATGGATATCATCACGTCACGCTTCCGGCTGTTCGGCCTTGCCGCTGGAGGCGCCGCAACGATGCTGCTCACGCAGGTCGCCCCGGCTCAGGAGACATCGCCAGTCGCGGAAGAGCGCAATCGCGCGCTGGTCCAGAACAGCTTCGAGGCGTGGCGCAACGGCACGGGAAGCCCCTATGACCTGCTTGCCGAAGATGCCGAATGGACGATCACGGGCAACTCCGCGGCGTCAAAGACCTATCCCGGTCGCGAGGCATTCATGAGCGAGGTCATTCGTCCGTTCAATGCACGCATGCGTACCCGGCTCGTCCCGCAGATGCGGAAACTCTACGCCGAAGGCGATACCGTGATCGCCCTCTTCGATGCCCGCGGCACCGCGCGCGACGGCAAAACCTACGCCAACACCTATGCGTGGTTCCTCGAGATGCGCGATGGCAGGATCGTCAGGGCGAATGCCTTCTTCGACAGCGTCGCGTTCAACGATTTCTGGACCCGGGTGAAGCCCGAAGCGCCCAGGCCCTGATCGCGTGAAACAAAAAATACCGGCACCTGCGTACGCGAGTGCCGGCATTTTCTATCATCCAGCCGGCTGAAGCAGCCGTTCGTCGAGCTGTGCGAAGGCGCCCGCCAGCGCGGCTTCGCGCTGCTCGCTGCCAAGCGCGAGCCCCTCGGCCACGATGAACTCGGCGTCGCCAAGCCCGATGAAGCCAAGCACCGCCTTCAGATAGGTTTCGGCATGCTCGATGCTCGCCGCCGGGCTGCCTTCGCCATAAAGCCCGCCGCGCGACAGCGCGACCGTCACGCGCTTGCCGCCGGCAAGCCCCATGACGCCTTCGGGCCCATAGCTGAACGTTTTTCCTGCAATGGCGATATGGTCGATCCATGCCTTGAGCTGGCTGGGAATGCCAAAATTGTACATCGGCACGCCGATCACCACGATATCAGCGTTGAGGAACTCGTCGAGCACGCCTTGCGCGTGCGCGGACGAAAGGCCCTCAAGCGTGATGTGCGCAAGCGGCTCGGCCGCAAGGTCGCGATAGGTGACGTTGATGTCCGGATGAGCTGCCTTGAGGCGCTCCACGGCGGCCGCGCTGATCATCCGGCTGGCCGATCCGTCGGCCTGGATGCTTGAATCGATGTGAAGAAGGTTCATCTATGGTGTCCGGATCAAATTGCTGGTCCGCACTAGCTATGAAGTCGGTCCAAACCGGCCAAGAACGCATATTTTTGAGGTCTAGTCATATGGAATTGACCGCGCCGGGGCATTCGCCTCGCGAATGCCTGAAGGTGAACGAACTGCTCGGCCGGATCGGCGACCGATGGACCTTGCGCGTGGTCGTGACGCTGCATGCGCAACCGCTGCGCTTCAACCAGCTGCGTCGCGCGGTCGACGGCATTTCCCAGCAGATGCTCACCCGCACGCTCAAGACGCTCGAACGCGACGGCATGCTCACGCGCACCGTCCATCCCAGCGTCCCGCCGCAGGTGGAGTATGGCCTGACACCACTGGGTCATTCGCTCGCCGACCGGGGAATGCAGTTGGGAGGCTGGATTTCGGATCATTTGGCGGAGATCGACGACCACCGGGCGCGGTACGACATGGCGGATGCAACGCAGGGGCATTGATCGCAGATTGTCCGTCGGACATATCCCGATTGGGTCGATTTTGGGCACGGCCCGGCGAGGAAACTTGCGAACAGGCGGTTTCCCCATGGATCTGGAGCACGCTATTGAGAAGCCGTGAGACCCGTTCGGACGACAAGGCAACGAAAGCCGCTGCCGGACGGCGATTTGGCACCGAAAAGCCCGCGACGCGCGCCCAGTTGCTGGATGCGACGCTCGAGCTCCTCGTCGAGGAGGGGTACGCAGCGGTCAGCGGCAGGAAGGTGGCGAGCAAGGCCGGCCTGAACGCGTCGCTTGTCCATTATTATTTCCCGACCACCGATGATCTGCTTGTCGCGGCCTACCGGCGCGGCGCGGAGCAAAGCCTTGAGCGACACAGGGAAGCCGCCGAATCCGACGAGCCATGGGATGCGCTTTGGGCGCTCAGTACTGATCCAAGCCGCACGGCGCTGGCGATGGAGTTCATGGCCCTCGCCAATCACCGGAAATCGATCCGCGCGGAAATTGCGCGCTATGCCGAGGAAATCCGCACCATCCAGGCCAATGCGCTGGAGCGCGGGATCAGCGACGGAAGGTTTGATCTGGGACCTTGCACGCCGGCTGCGGCCACCGTTCTGCTGGCGGGTATCGCACGCGTGCTGGTGATGGAGGAAGGTGTCGGCATTTTCGGCGGCCATGCGGACACAAGGGAATTTCTTGCATGGCTCTTCACCCGGCTCAAGCAACGCGGTGACGATAGATCGGGCCCGACGACGCCCTAGCCGGAATCCGCTTGCCTCATTGATGCGCTTAGCGCTAAGCACATGCTTAGCATAATTGACGCATCAGCCATGGCCTCGCTGAACAGCAGCAATCGTCTGGCGAGATGCGACCATGCCGGAGAGAGCTCATGCCAGTTTCCGAGAAGTACGAGATCCGCGATCTGGCGCCGCGCATCGGCAGTGAGATTGTGACCGATGCCGAGACGTTGCTGAGCGGCGCCTGCTCGACGCAGATCCGGGCGCTGCTGGAAGAGTGCGGGGTTGTCGCGATCCGCGGGATCAATCTGAGCGACGACCAGCAGATCGCCTTTACCAAGACCATCGGTACGATCGTCGAAGAAAAGGCCTTCAAGATCACGATGGATCCGACGGAAAATCCGGTCGCCGAATATATCAAGGGCGCCTTTTACTGGCATATCGACGGGACCATGGGCGATGTCCCAATCTTCGCTTCGCTGATGAGCAGCCGGCGGCTTTCGGACACCGGCGGGCAGACGGAGTTTTCAAACACCTATGCTGCCTGTGATGACCTGCCTGACTCCGAGAAAAAGGCGCTCGAAACGCTGAAGGTCGTCCACATGTTCGAGGTCTCGCAGCGCTATGTGAATCCCGAACCCAGCTATGAGCTGCTCCAGACATGGCAGCAGTTCAAACCCAATACGCTGCCGCTGGTCTGGACGCATCGTTCGGGCCGGAAATCTCTCGTGCTCGGGTCGACGGCCTCACACGTCGAGGGAATGGACCTGCGCGACGGCTGGGCGCTGCTGACGCGCCTGCGCGATTATGCGACGCAGCCCCGGTTCGTCTATCGGCACGAATGGACGCTCGGCGATCTCGTGATCTGGGACAATACCGGCACGATGCACCGCGCACTTCCTTATGCGATGGACAGCGGACGGATGATGCACCGCACGACGCTGGCGGGCGAGGAACCCTTCGCCTGATCTTCGCGGCGGCTTCTCCTCTCATGTTCGGACCAACCGGAGAAAATCGATGGATAGCAGACCCGTCGCGGTAGTTACCGGCGCCAGCCGCGGCGCAGGGCGCGGCATTGCGATTGCGCTCGGAAGCCATGGCTGCACGGTCTATGTCACGGGACGATCGGAGCGGACGGGCGAGCATCCGCTACCGGGCACGATCCATGAGACCGCGCAGGCCGTGACCGCGGCGGGCGGGCAAGGCATCGCGGTGCGAGTCGATCATAGCGATGATGCGCAGGTGCAGGCGCTGTTCGCGCAGGTGGAACACGAACAGGGCAGGCTCGATATTCTCGTCAACAACGCCTGCGCGCTGCACGACGAGCTGACCGCGCCCGGCAACTTCTGGGAAAAGCCGCTCGGTATCGTCGACATGCTCGATGTCGGGCTGCGCAGTGGCTATGTCGCGAGCTACCACGCCGCCCCGCTGATGGTCGCACGGCAGCACGGTCTCATCGTCTTCACTTCGGCCTCGGGTGCGGTGCACTACTCGTTCGGCCCCGCTTATGGCGCGCACAAGGCTGGGATGGACAAGTTCGCGGCCGACATGGCGGTGGATCTGAAGCCCTTCAACGTCGCCGCCATGTCGATCTGGATGGGCGCGTTGCTGACAGACCGGCTGCGCATGGTCATCGCGTCCGATCCGGTGAAGTTCAAGAACCTGGAGGCCGCAGCCGAAACGCCCGAGTTCACGGGCCATGTCATCTGGGCGCTCTACAATGATCCCGCGCTCATCGACCTGAGCGGGATGACCGTGATCGGCGCCGAGATGGCGGACCGATACCGGCTGACCGACGCCGACGGGCGGCAGCCGCGGTCCTGTCGCGAGACGCACAAGGTGGCGCCACGGATCCAGTATCCGGTCGTGCTCCGCTGATCACGCATTCACCGCAAGGAGGCTCGATGATGGACGCCAATGAACTGGAGCAGCTGCGCCGTGACGTAGCCTATCTGAAGGACAGGCTGGCAATCCAGGACCTGATCGCACGCCATGCCCGTGGCCATGATCGCCACGATATCGAGCTGCTGACCAGCACCTATCACGAGGATGGCGTGGACGAACATGGCCATGCCATCAATCCCGGCCCCCGATATGCCGAATGGTCCAACGCCGTCCACGCGGCAGGCTCGGAACAGCATCTCCACAATATCACAACGCATCTTTGCGAGATCGACGGCGATGTCGCGCATTGCGAAAGCTATGTGATAGTGTCGCTGCTGGATCGCGGCGGAAAGACCGCGCGCATCATCAACGGCCGCTATGTTGACCGGGTCGAACGCCGCGATGGCGAATGGAGGATCGCGCTGCGGCGGTCGACCGTCGATACGCTGCTCGCAGGGGACGCTTCGATCCTCCAGCATCCGAAATTCGTCGAGCAGGGCTATACCAAGGGGACGCGCGACAAGCGCGACGTCTCATACCAGCGCCCCCTGTCGCTCGACGCGCCGGTCGAGCGGTGGTGAGCCGATAGTCCCGGTCCAGCCCTGCGGGCAGAACTACACAACCCGGCTTTAGTCGACGATGTGATAGCCGCCGTCGACATAGAGGACCTGCCCGGTGATCAGGCGTGCCGCGTCATGCGCGAGGAAGGCGGTGGCCGCGCCGACATCGTCGATGCTGACGAGTTCGCGGGCCGGCGCCTTGGTCCTGCTCTTTTCCAGCAGCGCATCGAATTCGGGGATGCCCGAGGCCGCGCGGGTCGCGAGCGCGCCGGGCGATATGGCGTGCACGCGTATCCCCTTTGGGCCGAGTTCCGCGGCCAGATAGCGGACGGTGCATTCGAGCGCGGCCTTCGCCACGCCCATGATGTTGTAGTTTTCGACGACCTGCTGCGAGCCGTAGAATGTCATCGTGAACAGCGTGCCACCGCGCGTCATCAACGGCTCCGCGAGCTGCGCCATCCGGATGAAGGACCAGCAGGAAATGTCCATGGTTTTCAGGAAGCCCTCGCGCGGCACGTCGACGACGCGGCCGCCCAGCGTATCCTTGGGCGAAAAGGCGATGGAGTGGACGAGGAAATCGAGTTCGCCCCAGGTTTCAGCGATACGATCGAACACCGCCTCAAGCTGGCCGGGGACCATCATGTCCATCGGCATGAAGATCGGCGCCTCCAGCTCGGTCGCCAGCGGCTCGACATGGGGCCTGGCCTTGTCGTTGAGATAGGTGATCGCAAGCTCGGCCCCGAAGGCACGAAAGGCGCGGGCACACCCCCAGGCTATCGACTGGTCGTTTGCCACGCCGACCACCAGGCCTTTCCGGCCTTTGAGAAGCTGCGCAGTGGCGGCCGGAATGGACATGGTCGCTTCTCCCGTATGATGCAGTTTCAGGAAGCCCTCGCAAGCGGGCCGCGGCTGGCGACCGGCCGGGGCGCGGCTTTTCCGAGATCGAAAAGCTCGGCCACGCGCGCGAGCCGTTCGGCCGCATCACCACTCAACGTCGCGGATGCTTCCAGCACGCCCTTCAGCGCTTCGAAGGCGGCGCGGCGTTCTTCGACATTCTTCGGTAGCAGCGCCGGGATCGCGGCAACCGCCGCCGCCTCGTCGATGAGCAGGATATAATATTGTTCCCGAATCATTGCCTTGAATTCGGCCAGCTGCAGCGAATTGGCATCGGGATGCTCGGCCCGCAGCTTGCGGATCGCCGCGAAGCCGCGCTCATCGGCACCACCCTTCGCGATGCCGACGTACAGCATCGACCGCACAAGGCCTTCCAGCAGTCCGCCTTGCGCGATCCTTTCCTTCAGGGCCGCGGTCCGTGCCTCTACCAGAGCGCTCGTCAGCAAGCTCTTGGCGGCCTTGCGCGGCGGCCGGTCGGATGTCGGATCGACACCGAGCGCGGCCTGCACGGCTGGCGCCCCATAGATCATCTGGAAGGTGTCTTCCGCGAGCTTTTCAGACATTTGCCGCCAGCCATCCAGCGCGCTCACGATCTGATCGGACATCTGTTCCTGAAGCGCTATGAACCTGTTTTCGGGGTCTGCCTCCTGCCGATCTTCGCGAACCTTCTCGGCAGCGCTCGCGACCCAGGCCATGAACGGATTGGACTTGCCGAATAATTCATATGACAGCCGAAGCGGATGAAGCCGCGCCATCGCCTCGGCCAGCAGAGGCTTCACCGTGGCCCTGACCGCAGGCTGGGCAAAGGCGCGATAGAGCGCGAGGTTCATCTCGGACAGACGCGCTGCGGCAGCGAAGCTACGCTCGTCCTGAATGTCATTGCCGCCGAGCGCGCGGATATCGTCGAGGGTGCGACTTTCGCACCGCATGATCCATTGGCCCGTCACGAGTTCGGGATGCGTCACGGCCTCGCCCATGGGCTCGAGGATCGCCTCATAAAGCCCCGGCGGCAGCAGATCGATCAGTTCGATGTTCGACGCAAACTCGTCATGCTCCTTGCGCGCCACGCCACCCGACACGAAGATTCCCAGATGGCCGACATCCTCGTGGATCGCGTAGACAATGGTCTGGCCGAGCGAGCGGATTTCATCGACGCTGTCATAGAGATCGAGGATCCAGTCCAGCGCCTGCTGGGGTGGCGTGATGTTGTCGCCCTTCGAACAGAAGACGACGATCGGCGAGCGGATGGCCCGAAGGTCGACCGCCACGCCATCGGACGTGCGGATCTCGCCTGAGGAAAGCCTGTTGCCGACGAAGAGCTCGTCGACGATGAACTGCATTTCCTCGGCATTGAGCGTGACGTGCCCACCCCACCAGCGTTCGAATCCGAGATAGCGCTCGGCTTCGGTGTCGACCTTGGAATAGAGATTATACTGCTTGGTCCACAAGGTATTGGCAGGGTTCTGGTTTTCGAAATTCTGCACCAGCCAGGCGCCATCGAATTTTCCCGCGCCCAGATCGCCGGTCAACGCCGTGAGCCAGCTGCCGCCGAGCAGCCCGCCCGAATAACGCATCGGATATTGCCCGTGCACGCCCGCCCAGTAGGAAAGCGGCGCGCCCGCAATGATGATCGGGCCGAACAGTTCGGGCCTCAGCGAAGCCAGCATCATCACCGCCCAGCCCGCCTGACAATTCCCGATGACGCAGGGCTTCCCACTGGCATCCGGATGGCGTGCGATCACGGTTTCGAGGAACACCGCCTCGGCGCGCGCGATATCCTCGATCGTCTGGCCGGGTACGGGTTCGGGCAGGAAGCCGATGAAATAGCACGGATGTCCTGCCTTCATCGCAACCCCGATCTCGCTGTCGGCCTTGAAGCCGCCAATGCCGGGACCGTGACCCGCGCGCGGGTCCACGACGACAAAGGGCCGCATGAGCGGATCGATCACGACGCCTGCGGGCGGCTCGATCCGCACCAGTCCATAGTTCACCGGGCGCTCGAGGCTGCGGCCGTCGCAGATGAGCTCGGCTTCATAGTCGAGCACATGTGGCGCGCTGCGCGCCGCCTGCTCTTCATATTGCTGACCGCGCCGCCGCATGACGTCAAGAAAGAGGATCGACCGCTGCCAGGCATCCGCCGCGTAGGCGAGCGCATCTTCAAATGTGGGTACGGTGGGGACGTCCGCGCGATCGGGCACAATACCGACTCCTTCCAACGCCTCGCCCGATACGCATGACCGCATCGTCGAGACCGCCGTCCTTGCCCTACATAAAGGCAAGGAGCCCCGGAATTGCCCGCCCAGCGTACAGATGTGCCCCACGCGAACACTACTGACGCCGCCTCCCAGATCGACCAAATTAGTCGACGAATATATCCGTTATATGACAAGCCCGGCATCGCGGCCAAGACACGTATCGCGGCAACTACGGATATGCCACCGCCCCTTTCGGGCAATATCGGAGCGTGGGCCCTGCATGGAAGCCCTCGCCGCGCGTACGGTCGTCTAACGATTGGGCATGGTGCGCTTCACAGGCCTTCGCCGCCCACCCAATGCGCATTGGCCAGCCGGCGCGCGAGGCTCCAGGTCTGGCGTCTGAGATCGGGCACCGCGACAATCTCCCACAATCCGCCACGCGTCATCGGTCCGATCGCGTAGAGCGAGTCCCAGGCCGTGCCGTTGGCCGCAATCACGCGCGACTGCGCATCGATGTCGAGCCCGAGGCGCAGCAAATCGGGACGAATGCGCCGCCTCAGGAGCAGGTTATGGAGCAGCGGCTGATCGGTCCTCAGCAGGTCGCCCTGTGGCCCCGTGCAGTTGACCACGCGTTGAAATCGCGACGAGATGAGGCAGGTTTCTCCTCGCGGTTGCCATGCAATTTCGGCATGCCCGCCCACGCGATCCACGCGCGCGATCTTGCCCGCGGCGAAGCGCAGCCGACCTTCGACCTGCAGCGCAGCGATCCGTGCCGCGACTTCAGGCGCCAGGCGATGGCGATGCACGTCCCACCAGGGGCGCAGATGGCGGAGGAAGCGACGGCGGGTCATGTCGGGTGCTGCGCTCCACATCATCTGCGTCATCGGCCGCAGCGCATCGACCGCATCGCGCCAGCCGTGCATGTCGGCCTGCAAGCGGACGAAGCGCACCAGATCGGAGAGCTCGGCAGGCGGGCGATCCGACAGCGGCGATATCGCAGGCGGCGCGTCGTGGTGCGATCGCGGGCAAAGTCCACGACGCGAAAGCGCGAGAATGCGACCGCGAAAGCCGCGCGCATCGAGCAGCAACGCAGCATCTATTGCGGTCAGCCCCGTCCCCAGCAGCAGCACCTCATCGTCGTCACCGAGCCCTTCGACGATATCCGCCGCCCAAGGATCGGCAGCATAGCACCCCGGCGGCAGCCGTGCCGTATCGAGGCCCGGCGGAGGATGCGGAGGGAGGTTGCCGAGTGCGAGCACGGCGGCGTTCGCCGAAAGCTCGGCACCATTTGCGAGCCTGACGCTGACGCTGCTTTGCCCAGGTGTAACATCCACCGCCTCGTCTTCCACGACCGTCAGCCGATTCCCCGATGCCCGCCGCGCAGAATCGAGCAGGCTGGCGAGGTAACGCCCATAGGTGTTACGCGGCACGAAGCTGCGCGCCGTTCCGCCACCCTCATGCGCCAGCCAGCGCACGAAATGGTCGGGATCGTCGGGAAAGGCGCTCATGCTGCCCGCGCGGACGTTGAGCAGGTGCGAGGGGTGCGCGGCGCTGTACGCGACGCCGCGCGCAAGCTGCGCTCCGCGACGCTCGACCAGGATCGCGCGGGGGCCGTCATGGCGCAGCAGGTTGATCGCCTGCAGCGTGCCACTGAACCCGCCGCCGATTATGACAACGCTTTCGCAGGCGCGCGGGGGCTGCGATTGCGGCCCCGCGCTATCCTCACGTAATCCTATGTCGGCGAGCATCAGCCCCGAACGGACCGGGCAACCAGACGCTGGGGGCAGAGGCGCGGATCGGCGAGTGCATATTGCTCCGCGGCCATCCGGGCGTAGCGCGCCGCCATCGCCCGATGCGCCAGTTCAGCGACGCGATTGACCGCCCGCTCGGCTGCGCGAAGCTCCGCCTTCCAGCATGCGATCAGGAAGTCCTTGGCCTTACGTTCCATCGCCACCTCCTTGTCCTGCCTGACTGGCTTGTCCCGCCCTGAGTCTGGTCGGCCGCCAGCAACACGCCTTTACCGACTCATTCTCTACTCTTTAAGTCAACATATTTTATAGGCGGCGATGTGGCCAGCCGCTTGGGCGCAAATTTGCCTCCGGTTGGCTGCAATGTGGGCCGGGGATGGCACGCCTTTCTACGCGGCGCCGGCGATCGTGCGCAGTTCCTGAAGCACGCGTTCGATTTCCTCGGGCGAGTTGCGGATGCAGGGCGCGAGGCGCACATGCTCCACACGGTAGGGCGCGACCGAGGCGACGATTCCACGCGCGCGGAGCGTAGCGACCACGTCGGGTGCCGAGCGCCCCGCGACATCGAAGGCGACGATGCCCGCCGAAAGCGCGCGCGAACGCGGGGTCTGCAGTATGATGTTGGGCATCGCCACAAGCCCTTCCTTGAGCTGTGAGGCGAGCTCGGCAGTGCGTGCGGCGACGCGCGACTTTCCGGCCATATAGTGGATCGCGAAGGCCTCGGGAATCGCCCAGACATGCTCGAACGCCTTGAAGCCGCCGGGGGTGGCCATTGCGGCGGTGGTGAACATCGCGGGCTCGTCGCGGATCCAGCGGCTATAGGCGTCGCTGTCGATGAAGCTCGGTATGGTGGGCGAGAGCGCCTGCCAGGCGGCATCGGTGCCCGCGATCATGCCCGTGCCGCGCGGACCGAAGAGCCATTTGTGGCAGCCTGCCATCAGGAAGTCGCAGCCAAGGCTGGCAAGCGTCGCATCCTCGCAGCCGAAGCCATGGACGCCGTCGACGCAGACGAGCACCCCATAGCTGCTCCGCGACCTGCCCGAGCGCAGCGCGTCGACAATCGCGCGCACCGGCATCTTGAGCCCGGTGTTCGAATGCACCCAGGTGAGCGCGAGGACGCGCGTCCTCGGCCCGATCTGGCTGATTACCCGCTCCACGATCGCGCCCTCGCTGGGCGCGGCAAGGAGATCGGCCAAGGGAAAGCTGCGGACGATGATGCCGGATTTCTCGGCGGCGAGACGGAGCGATTCGTGCGTAACGTAATAGCTGTCGTCGGTGACCAGCACCTCCTGTCCGCGGACCAGCTTCAGACCCTGGTAGACAAGTGCGACGCCCATCGTCGTGCTGTCGGTGAGCGCGACGTTGCGCCCGTCAATGCCGAGATAGGCGCCGATCGCATCGCGCGAGGCGTTCTGAAGCCGGCGGTTGTTGTGCTGGAGATAGGTGACGGGGTGCGTATCCAGCGCATAGCGATAGCGGTTTATGGCGGCTGCGACGGGCGTGGGATGCGCGGTGAGCAGCATCGCGCTCATGTCTACATGGTCGTAGGCGATCGGAAACATGCGGCGAACATGGCTCCAGTCGGCAGGCTGCGGCGCGGGCAGCGGAACCGGAACTGGTTGCTGCGGCGTGGTTACCGGAACCTGCGCGGCAGCCGAGGCGCCAGCGGCCACGGTGACGCCGACGCCGCCGAGAAACTGTCTCCTGTCGATTCCCATGAGCCGTTTTCGCTTTCAGGGGCGGTCGCGATGCGGCCGAGAGCGCGATAATCGCACGAGGCGCGGTGGGTTCCAACCCTTGGTCGACCTAGCGAGCGTCGAAACGCCACATGATTGATTGCGCAAAGGGCGTCCAGATACCGATCCTCACCCCGGCATGCGCAAGCGCGTCGGCGGTCCATTGATTGGACGTGCGCAAGGCGCTGTAGCGGCCGCGTCCCTCGTAAAATGTGTCATTATAGGTGTAGCCCGTTCCGGGGAGCGGTATGGGCCTGCCATCCTTCCCCTGCGCAAAGCCGCGTTTCACGAACGCGATCAGCCTCGCATAGCCTTCGGGATCGAGGCGGACCGGTCTGGTGTCGGCCGCGATATCCGGCCGTGCGCCATGCGTGACATGCATCAGCACATCGCCGCCCGCGACCGCGCGCAGCGCATTGCGCGCCGTCAGATCCGACCAGCGGGGCGTCTCGAGATAGAATTCGCGCTGGCCCCATCCGATCGAAGCCCAGCCGCGCGCCACGTCGGGCCGCGCGATGTGGTCGGGGGGCAGCAAACGGGAGAGATCATGGCCTTCGACCGCGACCGGGAGGACGAGATCGACATGCACGCCATTGGTCTGGACGAAGATCTGGATGCCGTCCTCGGGCTCGCGCCAGTCCGCATTGCGCGGCACGATCGCGCCGATGAAGGCGACGAGGAAATAGAGCAGCGGGGCAAGGACGACAGTGATGAGGACGGCCCGCACGATGATGCGGAAGCGGCGGCGAAAATGACTCTGCGGATGCCCGGCCATAGGAAAGGCCAATATCAGAAAATTACGAAATTGGGGGAGCCCGGGGACGCGTCGGCCGCCAGCTTCAGGACGACGCGCAACCGGGCCTCCCCCACATCAGCCACAGGCCACCCGAGCCCGTTCACTGAAGCATGGCTCGGTGTAACGCCGGCACTTTCAGGTTTTTGCTGCCTCGGCCCGCAAGCGGCGATACTCCGCCGTCGGAAGTCCGCCCCAGCCCCAATTGTCGAGATCGACTTCCTCGATCACCACATAGGTCGATTCAAGCGGCTTGTTGAGGACGTCCAGCAGCAACTCACTGACCCCCTTGATGAGCGCAGCCTTTTCCGAAGCGGACACTGAGCTTCGCTCGGGCGAGGTTCCCTCGCGCGTTACCTGGATCGTTACGACAGGCATGACATTCTCCTTTGTATGAAGGTTATGCGAACAGCTTTCACGGCGCTCACCAGCGACCGGCGTTCTGGCCGCCATCGACGTGGAGAATTTCGCCCGTCACAAAGCACGCGCTCTCGAGATAGAGTACGGCATCGACAATATCACGGACCTCACCCATCCGGTTGACGGGATGCAGGCCGGCCAGCGCGGCGTGCGTTTCGGCGGGGTGCATCGGGGTCTTGATGATGCCCGGCGAGACCGCGTTGACGCGCACGCCGCTCTGCGCAAACTCCATCGCCAGCGATTTGGTAACCGCGTTCAGCGCACCCTTGGTCAGGGAGGCCAGCGCTGCAGGCATGCCCGCGATGGGCTGGTCGACCAGACTGGTCGTGATGCTGACGATGTGACCGGAACCCTGCTTCAGCATCTCGGCAGCGGCGCGCTGCGTGACGTGAAAGAAGCCAGCGACATTGACCCCCATATTATGGGCATAATCCTCCTGCGTGAACTCGGTGAACGGCCTGGAGAGGAAGACGCCGGCATTGTTGACCAGCGAGTCAATGCGACCAAAGCGATCAAGGCCCTCGCGAACGATCCGCTCGGCGGTTTCGGGCAGGCTGACATCGCCGGGCACGGCGAGGATGTCCGCATCTGCGCTAGGCCTGATCGAGCGGGCATTGGCGATGACGCGGTAGTTGCGGTCGCGGTAGCCGCGAACCAGTGCGGCGCCGATCCCCTGGGACGCGCCGGTGATGATGACGACTTTCTGCTGGGTGCTCATGATATGACCTTAGATCGATTGCAGCGGTCGCCTTTCGGCGCACCGCCCTACGCCCTCGGCGTCGGTGTCATCGATTTAGGGTAAACCGTTATTGGCGAGAATTGCTGCAAATTGGCGAACACTCAACCGAATATTGGCATAATCATCCGAGCGCGCCAGCTTCAGCCGCCATCCGGGCAAATTCCGCGCGCAGGCGCGGCGCCGCAAAATCGACAAAGGCGCGAACCTTGGGCACCGACATGCGGCCGTGCGGCGAGAGCAGATGCACGGGAAGCGGCGCGTGCTCGGCATCGGCGAGGACGATCTTCAGCCGCCCGTCCCGCACCTGTTCCGCCACATGGTAGGAATAGAGCCGCGTCAGGCCCCGGCCCGCGACAGCGGAGGCAACAGCGGCGCGCACCGTGTTGACGATGCATTTCGGTGCGAACTGGACCGTCCGGGGAATGGTCGAGCCCGTGGCCGGCGTGAAGTTCCAGCTATCGAGACCGAAATTCGTGAATGCCACGATCTGATGCCTGGCAAGGTCCGCAGGCTCGTCGATGCGGGGATGATTGCCGAGATAGCGCGGGGAAGCCACCACGACGCGTCTGACATTGCCGCCCAGCCGCGTGGCGATGAGCGAGGAGTCGGGCAGCTGGCCGACACGCAGCGCGATGTCGACGCCTTCATCGACGAGGTTGACCGGGCGGTCGAGCAGGAGGAGCCGCGCCGAGACCGCCGGATAAAGATCGAGGAAATCTTCCAGGATCGGCTGTAGCACCTCCTCTCCGCTGATCGGCGGCGCTGAAATCGTCAGCATGCCGCGCGGCGCCGAGCGTTCGCCGGCCGCGAGCATGTCGGCCTCCTCAAGATCGACGAGCACCCGCCGGCAGGCGGCCGCATAGCGCTCACCCGCCTCGCTCAGCTTGATCGAACGTGTCGTCCGATGCAGCAATTCGACCCCGACATGCGCCTCCAGAAACGCCAGCGCACGGCTGACCGCGGTCGGTGATCGCTTCAACCGACGCGCGGCGCCGGCCAGGCTGCCTTCGTCGAGCGCGGTCACGAAGACCTTCATTGCATCGATGCGATCCATGATCCTGCCGATTTTCGCGATAGTGAATGCCGATATGCAGATATTCACCCGACTATCGCATGAAAGTAAATAGAAACCCAGCCCGGAGCGTTGGGCGAAATGCGCAACGCTTCACTGAAGGAGACTGACAATGAAAATCCTGATGGTTCTGACCTCGCACGATCAGCTTGGCGATACCGGCAAGCCCACCGGCTTCTGGCTCGAAGAATTTGCCGCCCCCTATTATGTGTTCAGGGACGCGGGCGTGGATGTCACGCTGGTGTCGCCCAAGGGCGGCCAGCCGCCGATCGACCCCAAGAGCGACGAGCCCGGCAACCAGACCGAGGCGATGGAGCGTTTCAAGCAGGATCCGGCCGCGCAGGCGGTGCTCGCCCATACAGGCAAGCTCGCCGACGCCAGCGCGGATGACTATGATGCCGTATTCTATCCCGGTGGCCACGGCCCGATGTGGGATCTCGTCAACGACACAAACTCGATCGCGCTCATCGAAGCGTTCTACAATGCTGGCAAGCCCGTCGCGGCGGTCTGCCACGCACCCGGGGTACTGTCGAAAGTCACCTATCAGGGGCAGCCGATCGTCAGGGGAAAGCGCGTCACGGGCTTCACCAACAGCGAGGAAGAAGCCGTGCAGCTGACCGATGTCGTCCCGTTCCTTGTCGAGGACGAGCTGAAGCGTCTGGGCGGCAATTTCGAAAAGGTCGAAGACTGGGCGGATTTCAGCATCGTCGACGGGCGGTTGATCACCGGCCAAAACCCGGCATCATCGGCATCGGCCGCCCAGAAGCTGCTCAAGCTTCTGCAGGCCTGAAGACACCGGCCGAAACTCGTCCGCGAGGAGAGACACCATGACCATCGGCAGTTCTCTGCCTGATCTGCTCGGCATTCGCCTGCCGATCATCCAGGCGCCGATGGCGGGAGTCTCCTCGCCGGCGATGGCCGCAGCGGTCAGCAAGGCCGGCGCGCTTGGATCGATCGGGGTCGGCGCGACCGATGCCGCGGGCGCGCGCGCAATGATCGCGGAGGTGCGGGCGCGTTCGGCAGGGCCGCTCAACGTCAATGTCTTCGCGCACCGCCCGCCGATCGCCGACCCGGCGACAGAGGCGGCCTGGATCGCGAAGTTGAGCCCCGATTTCAAGGCGCTCGACACCGCGCCGCCTGGGCAGCTGACCGAAATCTACCGCAGTTTCGTCGAGGATGACGACATGCTCGCGCTGCTGATCGAGCAACGGCCGTCGGTCGTCAGCTTTCATTTCGGCCTGCCCGACGAAGCCGCGGTGCGTGCGCTGCGTGACGCGGGCATCGTGCTGCTCGCTTCGGCGACAAGCCTCACTGAAGCCCGTGCCATCTCTGCGGCCGGCATCCACGCCGTGGTGGCACAGGGATGGGAGGCGGGCGGGCACCGCGGCACCTTCGATCCCGATGCTCCCGATGATCGTATCGGCACCATGGCGCTGACCCGGCTTCTTGTCCGCGAACTGGACTTGCCCGTGATCGCGGCCGGCGGGATCATGGATGGCGCGGGGATCGCGGCCGCGCTGATGCTCGGCGCGGCGGCCGCTCAGCTGGGCACCGCATTCATCGCCAGCGACGAGAGTCTGGCCGACAAGGGCTATCGCGCCGCGCTCACCAGCGACGCGGCCAACCATACGATCATGACCCGCGTGATCTCGGGCCGGCCCGCGCGCAGTCTCGCCAATCGCTTCACAGCGTTGGGCCTCGACATTCCCCCGCGCGACGTCCCAGCCTATCCGATCGCCTATGACCTTGGAAAAGCGCTCCACGTGGCGGGCAAGACACGCGGCGAATTCGGCTATGGTGCGCAGTGGGCGGGCCAGGGCGCACCGCTGGCGCGGGCCATGCCCGCTGCGCGCCTCGTCCAAACGCTCGGCGCCGAGCTTGAACAGGCGCTCGGCGCCGGCCGCCAGACAGGAGGCAGACGTGACAAATCCTGACCTGGTCCCCGCCGAATTGCGTGAGCTGCGCAGCCGTCCGCTGTTCGTCATGAATGTCGCAGTTGGTGCGATCCACGTAACGGGCGGCCCCGTTGGCGCGGAACGCCGCGTCAGCGACCTGACGGGAGGCACGTTTTCGGGGGATCGGCTGTCCGGCAAAATCCTGCCCGGCGGCACCGATTGGCAGACGATCCGTGAAGACGGCACCGCACTGCTCGATGCGCGCGTCACGCTCGCCACAGACGATGGCGCACTGATCGCGATGAGCTATGCCGGGATCCGCCACGGACCGGCCGATATCCTCGCGCGGATCGGGCGCGGCGAGGACGTCGATCCGGGATCTTATTATTTCCGAATCGTCCCCGGCTTCACGACCTCGGCGCCGCGTTATGAATGGCTCAACCGGATCGCCAGTATCGGCATCGGCCATCGTCGGGCCAATGGCCCCGTCTATAGCGTGTTCGAGATCCTGTGAGCCAATCGCCAGGCAATCAGCTTTGGTGCCGGGCGTGTTCGAGCAGATTGTCCCTGAGTCGGGCGACGGTCTTCTGCACCTGATCGAATTCGTTCGGAGCCAGACCCGACGCAGCGACCAGCGTTCGCTGCGCGCCCTTTTCCCTGAGATGCCGACCGGCCTCGGTAAGGCTGATCATGACCTGACGCTCGTCGGCGGGATCGCGCTGCCTGCGGAGATAGCCCAGTTCCTCGAGCTTCTTGAGGATCGGCGTGAGCGTGTTCGATTCGAGGAAAAGCTTTTCGCCAAGCGCTTTGACGTTCTGGTTATCCTCCTCCCAGAGCGCGACGATGACGATCCACTGCGTATAGGTCACGCCGAGCTCCTCGAGGATCGGCTTATACGCGCGGCCAAAGGCAAGATTGGCAGAATAGATCGAAAAACACAGAAAATCAGCGAGTTTTGGCGCGTCGCTGGCTGGAGGCGGCTGGGTGGTCATCATTGGTTTCCTGCATGTCGTGACGGGATCGCATCCATATAGATCGCGTCCGATTAAATCGGAAGATGTTGACAACGTCAATGCGCGAGTCTATTTGACTCGCATCCGATTTAATCGGATGCGATTACCAAAGAAGGATCTCCCATGACTGACAAGGTTTTCTTCACCGGCAAGACCCGCACCACCAGCGGCCCCAATGGCGGCGCGCGCAGCAGCGATGGCAGTTTCGAAATCAAGCTCCCCGAGCCGCACCCGACGGCGGAAGTGCTTTTCGCTGCCGCCTGGTCGGCATGCTATATCGGCGCGATCGAGATTTCGGCCGCCGCGCGGAAAATCACGCTGCCGAACCATCCGGTGGTCGATGCCCAGATTGACCTCGCTCACGGCGACAATGGCTATTTCCTGCGCGCGCGCCTCGATGTCAGCGTGATCGGTCTCGACCAGGAGGTCGTGCGCGAACTGGCCGATGCGGCGCACACGATCTGCCCATATTCGAAGGCGGTCCACGGCAATATCGACGTCACGACCAACGTCGTCTGACCAGCGTTGCGGATCGGGTGGCTTCGTCCCCTCTGCCCCCGATCCGCATCCCCTCCCGATACCCCGCCGTCCCCCCCAAAATGATGGAACCCGCCATGAGCACTCGTCCGCGCGCCCTTCCCGCAACTGTCCCGCCCTCGTTCGCCTCTGCGTTGCCGCTCCGCTTTCACGCCGCCACGCTCGCCGTCGCGGTCGTGGCCGGCCTCGCCACCTTCGGCACCTTCACCGTTTCCCTGGCCGCACCCGCGATGTTTCTGGGCTGGATCGCCTTTGCCATCAGCGGCACGACCATGCGGCAGGGCGTCGCCGACATTGCGTCATTCGTGCTCGGGGTGGCCTTCGGGATCGGCACCGCGCTCGTCATCAACCTCCTCACACCCGCACTCGGATCGGCCGCCACGCCGCTTGCCGTCACCGGCATCGTCGTGCTTGTCCTGAGCCTCAGAAAGATGGCGCCGTTCAACAATGCGCTTGCCTATTTCCTGGGACTGACGAGCTTCTTCTACTCCGCCCTGCCCCCCGCGGGCGCGAGCTTCGCGGTTCTTGCCACGGCCGGTATCATCGGCGCGGGTTCAGCGGCACTCGCCGGCCTGCTCCAGGCGAGGCTCGAACGGGGCGATCGCCCCTGACACCAATCCCGATGTGAAGTGCGGATTCTGAAAGGACATGTGATGCAGTACGACATGAACAACGGCCTTTTCGATCCGCAGCGCCGGCGCTTCCTCGCCGCTGCCGCCGCAACGCTGGTCGCGGCCTCCGCCGGGCCCCTGCACGCCGCCGCAGCACCCGCCCCTGCCGGCTTCGCGTCGCTCAAGCAGGTCACGGCGGGGAAGCTCAGCATCGCCTATGCCGAGGCGGGCCCGCCGACGGGCCGCCCCGTAATCCTGCTCCACGGCTGGCCATACGACATTCACACCTATGTCGATGTCGCGCCGCTGCTCGCTGCGGCGGGTTACCGCGTGATCATCCCCTATCTGCGCGGCTATGGCACGACACGGTTCCTGTCCGATGCGACGATGCGCAACGGGCAGCAATCGGCGCTCGCATCGGACGTCATCGCGTTGATGGACGCGCTCCATATTCGTAGCGCGATCATCGGCGGCTGCGACTGGGGTGCGCGCACCGCCAACATCGTCGCCGCGCTCTGGCCGGAACGCTGTCAGGCGATGGTCTCGGTGAGCGGCTATCTGATCGGCAGCCAGCAAGCCAATCAGGCGCCCCTGCCCCCGAGGGCGGAGCTTTCCTGGTGGTACCAGTTCTATTTCGCGACCGAACGCGGCCGCGTCGGCTATGATCGCAACCGCCGCGATTTTGCGCGGCTCATCTGGCAGACCGCCTCGCCCAGATGGGCGTTCGACGACGCGACGTTCGACCGCTCGGCACAGGCGTTCGACAACCCCGATCATGTCGCGATCGTCATCCATAATTACCGCTGGCGCCTCGGTCTCGAAGCGGGTGAAGCCGAATATGACGCGCTGGAAAAGCGGCTTGCCGTCGCGCCCGTCATTTCCGTTCCGACGATCACGCTAGAGGGCGATGCCAATGGCGCGCCGCATCCCGATCCCGCGGCCTATGCAAAGAAATTTTCGGGCAAATACGCCCATCGGCTTGTCACGGGCGGCATCGGCCATAACCTCCCGCAGGAAGCCCCCCGCGATTTCGCCCAGGCCGTAATCGACGTCGCGGGCTACTGACGCGCTGGAACGTCAATCCGAAAGCGGCAACGCAACCCGAGCGCTCAGGCCGCCACCCGCCCGCTGTTGCAGCGTGACCGACCCGCCATGAGCCTCGGTCGCGGACTGCACGATCGACAGGCCGAGCCCCACGCCGCCCGTCCTGGGATTGCGTGAGGGTTCTCCGCGAAAAAAGGGTTCGAACGCGCGCGCGATCTGTGCGTCTGTCATGCCGGGGCCATTATCCGCGACCTCGACGATCGCGGTCGGGCCCTCGCGTCGCACCGAAATTCTGGCGCTACCGCCATATTTCACGGCATTGTCGATGAGGTTGGTGAACAGCCGCTTGAGCAGGATCACGTCGCCCGCGATCGTGACCGGTTGGGCATCGGCGATGGCGACGTCCTTGCCCATGTCGGCAAAGTCGTCGGCCAGTCCTTCGACCAGCAAGCCGAGGTCCAATGGCTCCATCACCCGCGGCCGGCTTTCATTGTCGACGAAATCGAGCGTGGTACCGATGAGTTGTTCCATCTGTCGGATTTCCTCCTCCGCCGCCTTTCGCACATGCTCCGGTGCCGAGGCGAGATGGAAGTGGAGCCGCGACAACGGCGTCCGAAGATCATGGGCAATCGCGCCGACCACCGAGGTCCGCTCGCGGATGTAGCGCGCGATGCGCGACTGCATCTCATTGAGCGAACGCGCTGCCATGCGGATTTCGGTCGGCCCCTCCACCCGCACCGGGCTTTCCTCGATCCCCGCGCCAAGCCTTTCGGCCGAAGCGGCGAAGGCGCGGATGGGACGCGTCAGCAGCGCGCTGACCCACAAGCTCAGGGGAAGGATCACGAGCAACCCGATCGGGACCGAATTGCGGCCGATATGCTGCCAGAGAGTATCGGGATTGCGCGCCTCGCGCGTGATCGTCCGCCACTGCCCCGGCGATGTTCTGACCGCGATGGTGAAACTGCCCAGCACGACCGGATCGGCGGCGCCTTCCCCGCCATATAATGCCATCTCGCGCGCTATCAGGTCGTGACGAGCGCGATCCCCATCGTTGAGATAGACGCGAACGTCACCGCCAGACACGCCGAGCCGACGCGCCAGTGCGGCGGCGATCAGCCTTTCGGCATTATCGTCCGATGGCCGCGGCTCGGCGACCTGGGTTCGCGAACGGATCGAAGACATGTCCTGCGCCAGCGGCTGCCCCCGAACCATGCGCGACATCTCATAGACCGAAACCGGCGCGCCAACTTCCGGCGTCACGTAAGACATGATGGACAGGCTCAGTGCGGTAAGCACCACGATCGCACCAAGGACGAGCGCCAGGATATATACCTGGATCGAGTTCATCCACAGCAGCGTGCGCTCGAGCCACCCGCCCGCCCGGCCCGTCATCCGCGCGTCACCGGTGGCAGGAACATATAGCCTTCGCTGCGGATCGTGCGGATGATCTCGCCCCGCATGCGCGTCGCAAGCTTGCGCCGCAAGCGGCTGACCTGCGTGTCGATCGCCCGGTCGAACGCCTCCGAATCCTGGCCTCGCGACAGTTCGAGAAGCTGGTCACGACTGAGCACCCTTTGGGGTCGCTCCACCAGCGTGAGCAGCAGTCCGAACTCGCCCTCGGACAGGCTGATGATCACCCCGCCGGGATCGCGCAGCACGCGCCGGATCGGGTCCAGCCGCCAGCCTTCGAAGCAGAATTGGGCGGTGCCCGACTGCGCGCCCGACGAAGGCCGCCGCCGCCGCTGCAGCGCACGAATTCGCGCGAGTAGTTCGCGCGGCGATATCGGTTTCGGCAAATAGTCGTCGGCGCCCACTTCCAGGCCGATGATCCGGTCGGTCTCGCTGCCGAGCGCGGAAACCATGATGACCCCCACATCGCCCTGCTGCGCCAGCGAGCGGGCAATGGACAGGCCATCCTCGCCCGGCATCATCACATCGAGGATGACGATGTGAACCTCCGACTGTGCCATGACCCGGCGCATCGACGGGCCATCCTCGGCCTCGTGCACCGCATAGCCCTGTGCAACGAGAAAATCGCGCACGAGCGACCTCAATGAAGGATCGTCGTCGACAACCAGAATGCTGAGCTGGCCGGGCTCCTGCTCGTCAGCGTTCAGCGTGACGTTCATCTGCATCGCTCAGCTCGCAAGTGCCTCTCTCCATTGCGCCATGATAGCCATTTTGATGGCGCTGGTTTGTCCGTCTTTGTCAGTGCTGACACAATCGACCCGGTATCGCCACTCCGGCGCGCGATATCGACGAACGTATCTGGGCTTTCTTCCCCGATTACCGGCCTTTCCGGCGCTCCGTCAAAGACGGTGGATTCTTGTCGGGGGAGACAAACGAATCCGGCACTTAGCTGCTAGATTTTGCCTCGAGCCAATAACAGCATCGGGCAGCGCGGCACCGCTCTCACCCGATCATCACAGATCCTTGGGAGACGATATGCGCGCGCTCGTTTTCGCAGCAATTTTGACGGCCTGCTTCGCGGGGCCAGCGGTGGCTCAGCAAACCCCGTCGCAGCAACAGGCCGCAAGATATTCGACCGCCGAGACGCCGATCGGCGAACTGCTCGCCAATCCTGCGGCGCGCGCGATCATCGCGAAACACGCGCCGCGGATCACGTCCAGCTCGCAGATCGACGCAGTAGCCCCAATGCCGCTCAAGGCGCTGCAGGGCTATGCGCCCCAGGAGCTCAGCGATGAGGTGCTCGCAAAGATCGACGTCGAGCTTGCGAAAGTGCCGGTCAAGTAATCAGCATGACAGACCATCAGCAATCCGTCGGCGGAAACGCAGCTTTGCCAGCATCGGACCGGGGACATTCGCGCCGGACGCTGCTTGCGCTGTTCGCCTGTGCGCCGTTGGGCCTGGCGATGGTCACCGAGGCGGCGCGCGCGCAGGCATGCGTCAATCAGGACACGCTCTCCGCCGCGCAGAAGAGCATGCGCAAGTCACTGGGCTTCAGGCTTCCCTCGGCCGATCCAAAGAAGAAGTGCAGCGCCTGCGCCTTCTTCACTGCCGCGGGCACCGGCTGTGGCAAGTGCGCGCTGCTGAGCGGCGGCATCGTGCCCGCTGACGGGGTCTGCGATTCCTGGGCGGCAAAGGGCTGATCGCGATGTCCGATGCCCACCACCAATATGTCTGGGATGTCCCGATCCGCATTTTCCACTGGTCGCTGGTCGCGCTGCTGGCCTTTTCGTGGTGGAGCGCCGAGAACCACCAGATGGACTGGCATCGTCTGTCGGGACAGGCCGTGCTCTTCCTCCTGCTCTTCCGGCTGCTGTGGGGCGCCATCGGCTCCGACACCGCGCGTTTTCGTCATTTCATCAAGGGCCCGCGCGCGATCTGGACCTATGTCCGTAGCCGGGGCGAATATGGCCCGGCCTCGGACGTCGGCCATAATCCGCTCGGCGGATGGAGCGTCGTCGCGATGCTGCTTGCGCTCGGCGCGCAGGTCGTGACCGGACTGTTCGCGGTCGATGTGGACGGGATCGAGTCCGGCCCCCTCTCCTATCTCGTCGATTTCGATCAGGGGCGCCTCGCCTCGGCGGTCCACGACATCAGCTTCAACATATTGATCGCGCTGATCCTGCTGCACATCGTCGCGATCATCTTCCACCTGATCGTAAGGCGGCAGAATCTGGTCGGTGCAATGGTCACGGGCCGCAGGAAGCCGCCCGGAGCCCACACACCCGTCACCGTTCGCCGCGCGGGTGTCGTCCAGCTGTTGTGCGCCCTGATGCTGTCGGGCGCCATTTCCTGGTGGGTCTTCGCGGAGCCGTATTTCTAGGGCGGCGCGATCGAAAACGGACAGGACAAGCAAAGAGGAAAGTTCGGGAATGGTTGCGAGAAGTATAACAGGTTGGACTGCGGCCGCGCTCGCCATGGCGTGCGGGGTGGGGGTGCCCTTGCTCGCCGCGCCAGCCAATATCGTGGCGACGCGCATTGCCGGATTTCGCGAAGTCGGTGCCGCGTTCAAGAACATCAACGACGAACTGCGATCGGGCTCGCCCCAGACCTATGTCATCCAGATTTCGGCGCGCCAGATCAGGGACTATGCGCGCCAGCATTATGGCTGGTTTCCCGCTGGCAGCGGGCCGAAGCCGGGGGTGAAGACCGCAGCCAAGCCCGAAATCTGGACGCAGGCAGCAGCATTCAAGGCCGCGCAGGACGGCTTTGCGAAACAGGCCAACGCCTTCGCCACCGTCGCGGGCAGCGGCGATGTCGCGAAGATGCGCGCACAGGCCAAGGCGCTGGGGCAGAGCTGCACCACCTGTCACCGCAGTTTCCGTGTCGAACCCTGAGCAAAGGAGGCGCGCGGTGAAGGCTTTGCAAACCTGTCTGCTGGCGATCGCTGTGGCCACGCTGCCCGGCGAACTTCTGGCACAGGCATCGGATATGGATATTCCCGCGGCCGCGTCGGATCGCTTCCCGGAAGGTGTGTCAGTCAAGCGTGTGGAGGGCGGCAAGGTCTATGTGGATCGCCGTGGCCTGACGCTTTACGGCATGGATGTCCGCGCGGTTTCCGGACGCACGGGCCGGCCCTTCGCCTTCTGCTCGGACGCGTGCCGCGATCAATGGGAGCCGCTGCTTGCCCCCGCCGGATCGCCGTCGATGGAAATTCCCGCAATGTTCGGCGGCCGCCGCAAGCCTGAAGCAAGCGATGCGCCAGACAAGGACGCGGGCGACTGGGCAGCGGTCCAGGGCCCCGGCGGGCCGCAGTGGGTCTATAAGGGCGTCCACTTGGTCTTCACGCGCAAGGGTGACCGGCCGGGCTCGGTCGCGCATGACGGCGATGACGGCTATACTTGGAACACGCTGAAATATGTGCCCCCGGCACCCGAGCTCAGCGCCCCCCCCAATGTCGAGGCGCGTCTTCTCGACGGGGCCTATGTGCTCGCCGATACGCGGGGCAACCTGCTCTTCAGCCCCAGGGCGAAGACCTGCGTGGACGCATGCGCGGGGTGGCAGGTCTTCGCGTCGGGAATGGCGCGCCGCGGCACAGGCGAATGGGCGGTGAAGCAGGGCGAGGATCACGCGCAATGGGTCTATCGCGGCAAGCCCGTCTACCAGATCAAGGGCAGCAACCCCGCCGATATCCCGGCCGGGGGCGTCTTGCTCAATCCCTGAGGCACCACCGCAGAACAGCGCCGGAGCGGCGACCGAAACTGAAAGGATGGCACGAGATGCAACGGCGAAGGAAACAGCATTGGGCAATCGCGCTTGTCGCGTTCCCGGTAGCGGCCGTCGCGCTGATGATGGGATCGGGCGGCAGCGAACTGGAGACGCCGGCGCGCGCCGCCGCTCCGGCCTTGCCCGCACCGCCCGCCAATGGCGAAATGGGGTTCATCGTCACCCATTTTGCTCCCGCCGTTCATCAGGGCGAAGGGGATTGTCCGGAAGGTCTCGCCGGTACGCTGCGCGAAAATTACCTGCAGACGGTCGCGCCCCCCGAACGCTCGCGGTTGCTCGAAAAGGCGAATGAGAAGGAGCTGACCGGCAGATGGCAGCTCACCGCATTCGGCCCCGACGGCCTCAACATCTGCTCGCATCCCGACAAGTTCGATCGCCCGCCGCAGCGCACGGTGCAGGGCAAGGTGGCGCATGGGCTGAACCTCGATGACGACACGGGCAATAGCGGCGCGAGCGCGGAAGGCTGCGCGCATGACAATTTCACCAGCCCCGCGGGCGAAGCTGGGATCGACAATCAGATGTGGCGCGCCATGGGCTGCGTGCGCACCTGGCGCGGGGTCGACGGCATGGGCGGAGATATCGTCCGCGGCCTCGACCAGTTCCTGGTGAGCGGCGAGCATACGCAGGTGCTTCTGCTGCGCGGCGTCGACAGCCTGGCCGACGATCCCGATGTCGAGGTGATCTATGCCAATAGCGAGGATCGCGCGATCGTGGATTCGGGCCAGAAGTTCGTCGATGGCGCCAGCTATACCGTCACCGAAAATGCCCGGCATCGCAACGTGCTGCGCGGCCGGATCGTGGACGGCGTGCTGATGACGGACCCCGCCGATATCCGTCTGCGGCAGACCTGGGGACAGGGATCGGCGCGCGACATAAGGGGCATGCGCACCGAATGGGATCTGCGGCGCGGCCGGCTTCGCCTCGCCTTCCAGCCCGACGGGACGCTCAAGGGGCTGGTCGGCGGCTATCAGCCTTTCTGGAATGTGATGGCCAGCGCCTCGATCGGTGGCGAAGGCGCGGCGACGACCGCGGGCTATGACTGCGCGGCGATGTACGCGGCGCTCCGCAAGTTGGCCGATGGCGACCGCGATCCGCGCACCGGCCAGTGCACGACGATTTCCAGCGGACTGGAGGCGACGGCGGTGCCCGCCTTCGTCAATGACCGGCTGCCCGAAGCGAAGGTGGCGCACAAATGACTCTCGCACGCTTCAGACGCGCGCGCTGCGCGTTGCTCATCCCGTTCGCGCTGGCCGCCTGTACCGCCGAGCGCACCCCGCAAGGCGCAGCTGCCGAG
Organism: Sphingomonas sp. LaA6.9; assembly: GCF_022601895.1. Classification (GTDB taxonomy): domain Bacteria; phylum Pseudomonadota; class Alphaproteobacteria; order Sphingomonadales; family Sphingomonadaceae; genus Sphingobium_A. The sequence goes on along the minus strand of NZ_JAKVIO010000039.1, from coordinate 9,894 downwards.
CCCTCGCTCGGAGCGCTCAGGGATCCGCTCAATCAGATCGTCGCGATGCGCCGGCTGACCGAGGCGCAGTATCGCAACAGCATCGCGGACATCTTCGGTCCGGACATCAAGGTCGCCGGCCGCTTCGAGCCGATCGTGCGTCCCGTCCATGAGCTGATCGCGACGGGCGCGGCAGCCTCCACGATCTCGCCTGCCGGTCTCGAGCAATTCGATTCCATGGCGCGCAACATCGCCGCGCAGGTTTTTGCGGAGGACAATCGCGCGCAATTCATGGCGTGCACCCCGCGCGACGCGGCCGCGCCCGATCCCGATTGTGCCGCCCGGGTGCTCGTCCCGATTGGGCGCTACCTGTTCCGCCGCCCCCTCACTGAATGCGAGGTCGCGGGCTATGTGAAGATGGCGGGCGATGCTGTTGCCCCCGCCGGCTCGTTCCACAAGGGGCTTGAGCTCGCGCTCGCCGCCATGCTCGTCTCGCCCAATTTCCTTTACGTCATCGAAAGCTCCGAACCCGATCCGACAAGTCCGGGCAGTTTTCGGCTCGACAATTATTCGCGCGCCGCGCGGCTGAGCTTCCTGCTGTGGAACACGACACCCAATGAGGCGCTGCTCCAAACGGCCGCAGAGGGCCGCCTTGCCGATCAGGCCGGACTTGCCGCGATCGCCGAACGCATGGTGCACTCGCCGCGACTGGAGGAAGGGGTCCGCGCCTTTTTCGCGGACATGCTGCTGTTCGAAAAGTTCGAGGAGATGGCGAAGGATCAGGTCGTCTATCCGCGCTTCAACGCCGACGTCGCGGCCGCGATGCCAGAACAGATGCTGCGCACGGTGGTCGATCATCTGGTGACACGACAGGGCGACTATCGCGACCTGTTCACCACGCGCAAGACATTCATCAACCGTGCGCTGGGGCCGCTTTACCAGACCAAGGTCAGCGCGTCGCAGGGCTGGGTACCGCTTGAGCTGGACGCCGATGACGATCGCGCCGGCCTGCTCGGTCAGGCGGGATTCCTTGCGCTCTATTCGCATTCGGGACGCAGCTCCCCGACGCTGCGCGGGCGCGCGATCCGTGAGCTGCTGCTCTGCCAGCCGGTTCCCAATCCCCCCGGCAATGTGAACTTCACCGCCGTCCAGGACGTCCACAGCAAGGCAATGCCCACCGCACGGATGCGGCTGAATGCGCACAACACCGATCCTGTTTGCGCTGCCTGTCACAAGATAACCGACCCGCTTGGTCTTCCCCTTGAACGCTTCGACGGCATCGGCGCGGCGCGCGCGAGAGAGAATGGCGCCGTGATCGATACTGGCGGCGTGTTCGAGGGCACCGAGTTCCAGGGCAATTCCGGCCTCGGCAAGGCGATGGCCGCGAGCAAGTCCACCACCGAATGCGTGGCGGGTCGGGCCTTCGAATATGCCACCGGACGCGTGCCCGAAGACGAGGGCGCACTCGCCGGCACGATCGAACAGGGCTTCGCCGCCGACGGCTATCGTATCCAGGCGCTGTTCCTGCGCGTCGCGACCATGCCCGAAGCCTATCGGATCATGTCCGGCCCGATCGGCAGCACAACGATCGCAATGATGTCCCCCCACCGTAGCAAGACGGGAGCAAAACCATGACCTTCACGCTCGATCGCAGGACCGCGCTCAGGGGTGCCGTCAACGGAATGGCGGTCGCCATCGGCCTGCCGCTTCTCGACATCTTCCTCGACGTCAACGGCGAGGCGATGGCCGCAACGGGGGCGCCGGTGCCCGTCCGTTTCGGCACCTGGTTCTGGGGTCTCGGCGTCAACCCGCCGCGATGGTTCCCCAACAAGATCGGCGCCGACTATGATCTCAAGGAGGAGCTCGCTGCGATCGAGCCGCTCAGGCACAAGGTCAACATCCTCGGCGACTTCACCCTGCCGCTCGACGGCAAGCCCAACCTGCCGCACATCAGCGGTGGCATCGGCATCCGCACGGGCATGGCGATCGCCGCCGATCGCGGCCTTCCCGGAACCTCTTTCGACGTCGCGATCGGCGATGTCATCGGCACGCGCACGCGCTTCCGCTCGCTCGAGATTTCGGCAACTGGCGATCCGCGCAACTCGCTTTCGGGGCGCGGCAACGGCAATCTCAATCCCGCCGAAGTCTCGCCCGCTGCGCTCTACACGCGGCTCTTCGGCCCCGGTTTTCGAGATCCCAACAGCGCGAACTTCACGCCGGACCCCGCGGTGCTGGCGCGCCGCAGCGTGCTTTCGGGCGTCACCGAGCAACGTCAGGCGATCGAAACGCGGCTGGGGGCGGCCGACAAGCAAAGGCTCGACCAGTATTTCACTTCGCTCCGCCAGCTCGAAAAGCAGCTCGACGTCCAGCTCACCAAACCCGAACCGATGCAGGGCTGCGTCGTGCCGGGCAAGGTGCCCGAACTGCCCGTCAATGCCGAGATCGAGAATGTGATGCGCAACCACGAGATCATGGCGGACCTCCTCGTCATGGCAATGGCCTGCGACAATACGCGCGTCTTCAACATGAATTTCAACAATGGCGCATCGTCGCTCACGCGGATCGGCAGCACGATCACGCACCACCAGCTGACCCATGAGGAGGTGCTCGACAACCGCCTCGGCTACCAGCCGGAGGCGACCTTCTTCGTCAACAAGTGCATGGAAGCCTGGGTCTATTTCATCAAGGCGCTGGACTCGGTGAAGGAGGGCGACCGCACGCTGCTCGACAACAGTCTGGTCTTTGCGCACAGCGAGACCGAGTTCGCCAAGTTCCACACCGTCGACAACATCCCGATGATGACCGCGGGCTCGGGCGGCGGTCGCATCCGCACCGGGCTGCACATTGCGGGCGAAGGAACCCCCGTCAGCCGTGTGGGTCTGACCTTGCAGCAGGTCATGGGCGTGTCGGTCGACCGTTGGGGCACCGAAAGCCTGGAGACGAACAAGGCGATCAGGGAATTGCTCGTTTGAATCCACCCGCCAGCCCTGGCGAAAAGGGTCCGGCAATGCAGTAGTTTGCGACCATTATTAGTCGATTTCAGCTTAACTCACAATAAAATTTGAGATTGCTCGCACGTAACACAGTTAGCGATGATCTTTTGTCATGATTTCGCTGATCGATGAACGGCTTTAAATCACATTATAATTATAAACGAGAGGGGAAATGTGGCATGAATAAAAGATATTTTCTTTCATTTTTATGTGTCGGCGCTTCGTCATTTTCGATTCCGGCTCTTGCTCAGGATGCCAGTTCATCGGCGATGGCCGGGAATGAAGCCGCCTCCAACGACATCATCGTCACCGCGCGCCGCAGGGATGAGAGTGCGCAGGACGTACCGCTGGTGGTCAATGCGGTGACCGGAGAGGACATCGAGAAGCTGAACCTGCGCAACTTCAATGACGTGCAGAATCTCGTTCCGGGCCTCAGCCTGAGCAACGTCTCCAACGGTACGGGCGGAAATGCGTCGCTCCGCGGCGTCAATTTCGACGTCAATGCAAGCGGATTCAACCCGACGGTCGAGTTCTACCAGAACGACGCACCCATCCAGGCCGGGCTTGTGCTGCAGGCCATGTACGACATCGGGCAGGTCGAGGTGCTGCGTGGGCCGCAGGGTACGTTGCGTGGGCGCGCCGCGCCCTCGGGTTCGATCACCGTGACGACGCGCAAGCCCGACCTTTTCGACATCGGCGGCTATGTCAGCGCCACCGGCAACGATATCGGCACCATCAACCTGAATGGCGGCTTCGGCATCCCGATCATCGAAGGCGTCGCCGCAATTCGCGTCGCAGGCGTGTGGGACGAAAATGACGTCGATCGCGTCAGAACGATCAATGGCGGTATCGACCGGCGCGATCCTTATCAGCGCACAAAGGGCGGCCGCATATCCGCAAAGATCGAGCCATTCGATGCCCTGTCGCTGGAGGGCAGCTATCAGAAGATGGACAAGGTGCTGCGGGCCTATGACCAGGTTGAATCGTTCAGCCTCACCAATCCGGCCGCCGCTCCCAGCCCGGTCCTCATTCGTGCGAAGGACCGCCTGTCGATTCTCGATGCGCCACGTTCGGTTCATCAGGAGATGGACGTCTACAACTGGCAGGCGCAGCTGGCACTTGCCGGACAGCGGCTGATCTATGTCGGCCAGCACTATACGCTCGATCTGAACGCCTACTCGCCACAGGATCAGGCGAATTTCTTCCCCGATTTCGAGTTCGGGCAGGTGCTGGAAACCCACGCCAGGGCGACGTCGCACGAAATCCGCATCCAGAACGAGGAACGGCTGTTCGACCTGTTCGACTATGTGGTGGGCTTTTTCGACAACAAGACCAACTCACCAAGTGATCTTGTCAATGAAACGCCGGTCGCGCTGCCGCCGTTTCTGGGAGGTCGGATCGTCACGGTCGCCCAGACACCCGTCGCAAGAACGGGCAAGTCGCACGAGCAGTCATTCTTCGGGAATCTCACCGCACAGATTGGCGATCGGACCGAGATTTCCGGCGGCCTGCGTTACATCGACTATCATAACGAGGGCAGCCTCAACATCGCCAACCGGGGAGCCACTCCGGATCCCACGGTGGACGAGGACACGATCATCTACACCGCATCGATCAAGCATAATTTCAGCGATGATCTGATGATTTACGCGGCCACGGGGAGTTCGTGGCGTCCGCCCATCAACGTCGTCGGCGACTTCAGCGTCGCGAAATCGGCACTCGAAAATTCATTCCTGAACCTGCCGCCGGAAAAGTCGGAATCCTATGAAATCGGCTTCAAGTCGACCTTGTTCGACAAGCGGCTTCGCCTCAACGTCACGGCTTATCATCAGGATTATGAGAACTATCCCTATCGCTCGCCAACGGGCGTCTATTATGTGAATTACGCGGCAACGGTGACGGGGGGTGTCGTCACCATCACCCCCACTGTCAGCCAGTTCAATTTCGTCGCCGCGGTTCCCGTGAAGGTGAACGGGGTCGAGGCCGATGTCAGTTATGCGGCATCGGACAATTGGGACATCGGCGCCGTTGCCAGCTATTCGCTTGGCAAGATCAAGAACGGCCTGATCCCTTGCACCGATCTCAACGGCGATGGTGTTCCCGACCCCGTTGGCACGGCCCCGACGCTCGCCGCGTTACAGGCGGCTGTGGGGTCGGACAACCTGTCATCCTGTCAGGCAACGCAGCGCTCGTCATTCCAGCCGCCGTTCAGCTTTACGCTGCAGTCCGAATACCGGATGGACCTGTCGTCGATCAGCCAAGCCTATCTTCGCGGACTGTTCAGTTTCTACGGCAATTCACAGGCTGACCCGACCAACAGCTTCGACAATGTCGACAGCTACGGGCTGCTCAACCTTTATACGGGGCTGCGCGATCATGCAGGGCAATGGGAGATTTCGCTGTTCGTGAAAAACGCCTTCAACGTGGAGAAGGCGCTGGCACGGTCCTCACCCCAGACCACCGGTTATCAGGTACTGACGCCGCCCACCTTCCGCACGACGGCAGGGGCGACGGCCACCAGCACCTATGTCGGCATCACCTCGATGACCCCGCCCAGAGAATTCGGACTCAGCATGCGCTACGCATTCGGCGCGCGCTGACCGAACAGTTCCTCCCCTGAGGGCAGATTGCGCTTGCGCGGTCTGCCCTTCTTTGTTCGGGCTGGCCAAGCCATCCGGATTGCGGCATGAGAACAAAATGGGACTATCACAGGAACAGATCATCGCCTCGATCGACGCCGTCGCTGCGATCGAACCGGGATTTGCCGCCGCACTCGGTCGGATCGGCTATCCTGAGCCAAGGATCCGCCCGCGCGGCTATCAGACGCTTTTGCGCACGATCGTCGGCCAGCAGGTCAGCGTGAAAGCGGCGCAGGCGGTGTGGGACAAGCTCGAAGCCCAACTCGGTGCCGGCTGCGATCCCGCCACGCTCCTCTCGCACGATTACGACGCGCTGCGCGCCTGCGGCCTGTCGCGCCAGAAGCAGGGTTATGCGCGCAGCCTCGCCGAGCTTGTACTCTCGGGTGAACTCGACCTTCACGCACTGCCTGACAATGACGAGGAGGCGATCGACGCGCTCGTCAGGATCAAGGGGATCGGCCGCTGGTCGGCAGAGATCTACCTGCTCTTCGCAGAGGGCCGGCCCGATATCTGGCCCGCGGGCGATCTGGCCGTGCAGATCGAGATCGGACGCATCCTTGGTCTGCCCGAACGTCCGAGCGAAAAGCTCACCCGTGAACTCGCCGAGAAATGGCGCCCGCACCGCGGCGCCGCCGCGATCATGACGTGGCACCATTACAATACCGACATGGGACTGCCGGTCTGACGAACGGTCGGCCGGGATGCGGGAGCTGGACATGCACAAGGGATCATGCCTCTGCGGCGCAGTGACATTCGAGATCGAGGGGGAGTTGCACGGCCCCGATGCCTGCCATTGTAGCCAGTGCCGCAAGACCTCGGGCCATTTCTGGGCATCGACCGATTTGCCTGAATCAAGGCTGCGCCTGAACGGCGCCGACGCGCTGACATGGTTCCAGTCCTCGGAAAAGGTGAAACGCGGCTTCTGCTCGACATGCGGCTCCGCGCTCTTCTGGAAGCCGATCTTCAAGGACAGCATTGCCGTTGCGATGGGCGCCTTCGACACGCCTACCGACACACATCTGGCGATGCACATCTTCGTCGTCGACAAGGGCGATTACTACGACATCGCCGACGGGCTGCCGCAGAACGCGCAGTAGCGGCGCCGCATTTCCAAGCAAGCCGCGCGCCGTCCACTTGCCCGGGGCGATGCGGCTCCTATCTGGCTGGAATATGACCACGCTCTCCCCGCCCGCCGCCGAGGCCGTACAGGCCGCAGCCCCGCTCATCGAACGCGCCAGGTTCTTCGGCAATCCCAGCCGCATGGCGGGCACGCTCAGTCCCGACGGCAACTGGCTGAGCTGGATCGCGCCACTCGACGATGTGCTCAACATCTGGATCGCGCCGGCCGGTGCGCTCGACGAGGCCCGCGCGGTCACGCGCGAAACGGTCCGCCCCATCCGCGAACATTTCTGGGCGCCCGACAGCCGCTCGGTGCTCTATGTCCAGGACAAGGGCGGTGACGAGAATTTCCTGCTCTATGGCGTCGATGTCGAAAGCGGCATCGAGACCTGCCTGACGCCTTTCGAGAATACGCGCGTCATGATCGTCGGCATCTCGCACACGATCAGGGATCGCATCCTCATCGGGCTGAACAACCGCGACCCGCACTGGCACGATGTCCACAGCCTCGACCTCAATACGGGCGCGCTCAGCACCATCATTCATGGCGATGGCATGGCCGGCTTCCTCGCCGACGACACGCTGACGCTGCGCATGGCGCTCGCCCCCAACGCGGCGGGCGGCTATGACTTTCACCGCGTCAGCGACAATGTGATCGAGGAAGAACCCTTCACCGCGACCACGCTGGAGGATGCGCTCACCACCCAGCCCGCGGGATTCACCGCCGATGGCAGCACGCTCTACTGGATCGACAGCCGCGGACGCGACACCGCCGCACTGATCGCGCAGGACGTCGCCTCGGGCGAGGCGCACATCATCGCCGCGCACGACCGCGCCGATATCGGCGCTGTGCTGACCAATCCCAAAACAGGCGTCGTCGAGGCATGGGCGGCGAACTACCTCACCACCGAATGGACCGCGATCGATCCCGCGATCGGCGACGATCTTGCCTTCCTCCAGTCACGGTTGCCCGGCGAGATCGCGGTCACGTCGCGCACCGAGGCCGACGACAAATGGACCGTCGCGCACGATCCCGTCGCGACCGTTCCCATCGTCTATCTTTATGATCGCTCCACGAGAGCGCTCACGGAACTCTATGTTTCGCGCCCTGAGCTTGCCGACGCCCCGCTCGCGCCAATGCACGCACTGGAAATCGCGGCGCGCGACGGGCTGGTCCTCACCGCCTATCTGACGCTCCCGCCCGGCAGCGATGCTGACGGCGATGGCCGACCAAAGGCACCGGTGCCGATGGTGCTGCTCGTCCATGGCGGTCCTTGGGCGCGCGACAGCTTCGCCTTCAACCCCTATCATCAATGGCTGGCCAATCGCGGCTATGCGGTGCTGTCGGTCAATTTTCGCGGGTCGACGGGGTTCGGCAAGCGCTTCATCTCGGCCGCGGACCTGCAATGGGGTGCGGCGATGCACGACGATCTGATCGACACGGTCGACTGGGCCGTCGGACAGGGCATCGCGCAGAAGGACAGGATCGCGATCATGGGCGGCTCCTATGGCGGCTATGCGACGCTTGCCGGGCTTGCGTTCACGCCCGACGTCTTCGCCTGCGGCGTCGACATCGTCGGCCCGTCCAATCTCGAAACGCTGCTCCAGACCATCCCGCCCTATTGGGAAGCCGCGCGCGAACAGTTCCACCAGCGCATGGGCAACCCGAATACGCCCGAGGGGCTGGCACTCATCAAGGCACGCTCACCGCTCCACCAGGCCGACCGGATCGTGAAGCCGCTTCTGATCGGTCAGGGTGCCAACGACCCGCGCGTCAATCAGGCCGAATCGGATCAGATTGTCGCGGCCATGAAGGCGAAGGGGATTCCCGTCACCTATGTACTCTTCCCCGATGAAGGGCACGGCTTTGCGCGGCCCGAGAACAACATCGCATTCAACGCGATTGCCGAGAATTTCCTTGAAACCTGGCTCGGCGGCCGTGCCGAGCCGATCGGCGCAACTCTCGGGGCTTCGAGCGCTACCGTGCCCGAAGGCGCGGCCTTCACGGCAGGACTTGAGGCCGCGCTGAGATAGGATCTTGCGGCATCCGGGGCCGCAACACGCCGTCCGTTTTTGCGGACGGCGTGATCCGTGCTATGTCGCGCATAATAATACGAATTTACCCGTGGGTCGCAGCTTCGGGGGAAATGCATGCGACGTCCGTTCAACCGCATACAGGCGCTGATTCTGCGCAAGATGGCCGAGGCTCTCTTCCACGGCCAGCCCATGGCGATCACCCCGCAACAGGTGGTCGAAAATCTACAGGACCTGTTCGGCAACATCACGGGCAAGAAGCCGCGCGAAATCGGGCTGACCGTGTTGCTGCTCGGCGTCCTGCTCGGTGGCCCGTTCTTCATCTGGGGCAGCGTCGACACGCGCGTGCGCCGGATGCGCAACCGGCTCGAGCGCTCGAAGAACGATCTGATGCAGGATTTCGCGCGGCTGCGCGGAATCATCTATGCCGGCTATTACGGCCACTGGCAGGGCAACACGCAGGAGGACAATGCCGACAACCCCGTTTTCGAGGCGATCGGTTACACGCTTCCGGCGCTGCGCGACCGCAGCGCCATGGTCGAGCAGAAGCTCGAGGTCCGCACCGGCCACGACCTGACGCACGAGGCATTTGTCGGTCATGACGCGCTGCCCGACGAGGAAGAAGTGATCGTCATCGGCTCGGGTGCTGGCGGCGCTACCGCCGCCGCCGAACTCGCGCGACAGGGCTACCGCGTGCTGATCGTCGAAGCGGGACCGCATTACCCCTCGGCACGCATCACGCACGAGGAAAAGCGCATGGCCGCGCGGCTGTTCGTCGACGGTGCCATCCAGACCACGCGCGACCGCGACATAATTGTCTTTCAGGGACGCTGCGTCGGTGGCTCGACCGTCATCAACAACGGGATCTGCCTGCGCGTGAAGGAGGAAGGGCGGAGCCACCCGCTCGCCGACGACGTGCTCGCGACCTGGCATGCGCTCGGCGCGCCGATCAACGAAGCGCGCCTCGACGCCTCGTATCAGGCGGTCGAAAAAGCGCTGAAGGTCTCGCCCGCTGCCCCGATCTCGGGGCGCAACAACGGCCCGCACCTGATGAAGGGCTGGGCCGCCTATGCCGAAGCGACCGGGCTCGAACGCGACCGCATTGCCCCCGCCGACTGGTTCCGCAAGAA
>NZ_JAKVIO010000038.1 GCF_022601895.1 Sphingomonas sp. LaA6.9 | reverse complement strand
TAATACCAGGGATCATCAAGCCAGTAGCCCGAACCCCAGAGCATCGAGTCGAGATAGACGCCCGTCGCAAAGCGGCGATAGCCATAATGCCAGCCATAGGGGGCGTAATAGCGTCCGGGCCGGTAGATATGCCGGTTATACTCGCGATAGCGACGCCAGTCGTAGCGCTTGTCGTTGCGCCAGCCATTATGGTCCCAGCGCCGCCCGTCGCGATCACGATCGTTCCAGCGGTTGCCGTCGTTATCCCAGCGCCGGTCATTGTCGTCGCGGTCCCAGCGGCGATTGCCGTCGCCATTCCAGTTGCGGTTGCCGTCGCGGTTCCAGTTCTGGCTGTTGCGGTCGCCGCGATCGCGGTCGTTGTCGTCGCGATTGCGATCGTCCCGGCGCCGCTGATTGCGATCGTTCCAGACAGGGCGCTGCTGTCCGGCCGACGGCGATACCGCCTGAACGGGTGGCGTTCTTACGGGCCGTGTCTGTTCCGGGCGGGTCAGCCGGGCGCCGCCGGTGCTCATGCGAGCCCGGCGATCGTTGTCGGCGCGCTGTTGAGGAGCATTGCGCCAGGTGCCGCTGCTCCGCGTACGATCGCCGACCACGGCATTCGCGTCGCGACGATTGTCGATGCGCGCCCGAGGCGCGTCGCCGCGGTTTTCGCGCCGCACTTCCGGTCGTTGCTCGCGCATTTGCTGGCGGGCTTGCGGCGCGCGGGTCTGCGGCGGCGTGCGCGAAGGTGCGGGCGTATCCGCAACCGGTTGCCGTTCACGAAAGCCGCCCTCGCCGCGCTGCGCCAGCGCCGGCGATGCGGCGGTGGCCGCGAGCAGCGCAAGCATAAGGTACCTTTTCATTTACACGTCACTCCGGGAACGGCGCCAATACCGCATGGTCCTACAATGCGATTGACGCCATGAGCCATTGCTGAACCGGGTTGAAAGCCGGTGGACAGATTCTCCGGATGCGGAGCGCGTCAACGCCGCTCTTTTGGCGCGGCGGGGCGCAGTGCGGGCACCGCGCGTGATGCGTCGGCGGGGGCAATGCCCGGCGGCGGCGCTGCGGCGATATTCTCTCCGCCCGCGGCAATACGCGCGGCGTGCCGGATGGCGCGGCGGATCCGGGGATAGGTGCCGCAGCGACAGATATTGGTCATCGCCGCGTCGATATCGGCATCGGTGGGATTGGGGTTCTTCTCGAGCAATACTGCCGCCGCCATGATCATGCCCGACTGGCAGAAGCCGCATTGCGGGACATTTTCGGCAGCCCATGCCTGCTGCACGGCATGGCTGCGATCGCGCGAGAGGCCCTCGATCGTGGTGACGAAGCTGCCCTCGATCTCCGCGATCGTCACACGGCAGCTGCGCCGCGCTTCGCCGTCGATATCGACGGTGCACGCCCCGCAATCGCCACGCCCACAGCCATATTTGGCGCCGGTGAGATTGGATGCGTCTCGCAGCGCCCACAGCAGCGGGGTTTCGGGATCCATCCGATAATGAACGGGCTGATTGTTGACGGTGAAGCGGGTCATCGACGCAACAGATAAATCAAATATTGCCCTGTGGGGAGTGGAATTGCGCAATGTTCGTGCGCCGGCGCCCACCGCCATCAAGAACAACCGCGAAGAAAATCAGTCGGTTGCAATGACAGGTCGCCGACGATTGCAAATGGTGCAAGTGAACTAAAGAATATCTTCACAACTACATGAATTAGAAATTGTTAGCAGCATATTTATGCCGTTGACGGCCGCGTAACGCAAATATAGCTACATCATCCACAATACCCAATCCAATAATACTTTCGCAGTATATCATCAACAAAATCACACAAAAACATGAAGTTGTCACATGGCTTCGATTCGAGCGTCAATCTTTAGTCATTCGTAAACAAGTCTTTGTAAAAACGTAGTGTTGAGCACCGGCGACGCGAGTCGCCGATAGTAATGGGGTCGCACGTGAATATCGGGTCGCAACTAAGGTCTGCCAAGGGCATGGCCGTCACAGCGCTGTGTGTCATTGCGCTGCTATTTCTGGCATTTAAGGCGGTCAGCGCCCAATCCATCGCGATTGGACAAGCCGTAACTCTGACAGCCAAATTCCGTGTCATGCAAAGCAATCTGACGACTGGCGTCGGGCTGCAGAATGCAGGCGCAACCGGCACGGTCATCGGCGGCCCCGTGAAGAAGGGGACGCAGATCTGGTGGCAGGTCGATTTCGCCTCGGGCGCTGACGGCTGGGTTTCCCAATCGCAGCTCCAGGTCACCGGCAGCACCACGCCTTCTCCGCCGCCCACAGTGACCGTGACGCTCGGCGCCACGCCCGCGTCAATCACCGCGGGTGGTTCGTCGACGCTGAGCTGGAGCGCATCGACGGGCGCGAGCAACTGCACCGCGAGCGGCGACGGCCAGTTCACCGGCGCCAAGGCGGCGAGCGGCTCGGTCGTGGTGAGGCCGGCGACGACCACGAGCTATCGGGTCGAATGCAGCTTCTCCGGCACGGTGCAGTCGTCGACGGCGACGGTGACGGTGGGGTCGACCTCGGGCGGCACCGGCGTGGCGGGCGCGTTCAGCAACCCCGATGACGGCGCGATCCCTGATCGTGCACAGCATCCCATCGCCTTCCCGACCGCAATCGGCTTCGGCAAGAACACCAGCGTGCGCGCCTCGAACGCGGTGGTCTACAAGATCAACTCGCTCGAGGACACGGCGAACCCCTCCGACGGCAAGATCACCTATCGCGAATGCGCGCTCGCGCTCCAGGTGACCACGCCCTACGCGATCCCTGCGGGCCGCCCGCGCTATTGCGTGTTCGACGTCTCGGGCGCGATCGAGATCCAGTCGGCCGCCTATATCAAGACGCCCAAGGTCTATATCGCGGGCCAGACCTCGCCGGGGGGCATCGAGTTCCGGCTTGGCGCCAACTACGATCCCGTCGATTCGCTGATCGACACGCGCAGCGGCGGCAACGACATGATCCTGCGGCATGTCCGCACGCGCACTGGGCCGCATGTCGGGCGCAGCTCGCTCAATGGCGATCCGATCCGCATGTCGGGGACCAACAACCAGATCCTCGACCATGTCTCGACGATGTTCGGCACCGACGAGAGCCTCGACATGGGCTGCACCAACTGCACCGTACAGTGGTCGGTCATCGGACCCAATCTGTGCCGCAACGCAGGGCATACCTCGTCGCTGCACTGCAAGACCTTCTTCCTCAAACCCGCCGCCAACATCACCATCGCGCACAATCTGTCGCAACATGGCGAGCAGCGCGGCCTCAACATCGCGGTGGGCACCGCGCCCGCGGCCGCAGGCACCGTCGGCCAGGCGGACATCATCAGCAACGTCTTCTACAATTTCTCGTCGGAGACGGGGCTGGTCTCCAACCAGTTCGGCAGCGTGTATGCCAATTATGTCGGCAACGTCGCGCTTCGCGGGCCGCGCTACAATCCCAGCGACGGCAACTATCTGATGGGTCTCTATACCCCCAGTGCCACGCTCAACTATGGCTTCAACATCTATGCCCGCGACAACGTGACCCCGCGCACGCGCGTTGCAGGACAGTTCGGGCAGAGCGTGAGTGATCCGTTCGTCCAGGCCGCGGGCTTCATGGCGCACATCGTCGCCTCGACGATCTGCGGGGTGACCCCGACAGGCGCCAAGGACTGCGCGCGCTCGGGGCTCCAGGTCGTCCAGAACCTCGGCTATGCGATCGCACCGGGCAGGTCGCTGAGCTTCGATCCCGCACGCGTCGTCGCCCCCGAACAGGCACTGCGCGCGGTGCTCGCCTATGCCGGCGCCGAGCGGTGCCGCGACGGCTCGTGCCGCGACAATGTCGATGCGCGCTATATCGACGATGTCCGTACCTGCGACAAATCGCCCTATCTGTTCGAGGCCGACTGGCCGGGCTCGCTCGCCGATCTCGGCGGCTGGGCGCAGCTCACCCCGGGCGCGGCCAAGGTCGACACCGACAATGACGGTATGCCCGACGACTGGGAAAAGCGCTTCAATAACACCAACCCCAACGTCTGGGATGCCAATGACGACAAGGACGGCGATGGATACCCCAATATCGAGGAGTATCTGAACGCGCTGGCCCAGGACGATGCCCGTTACAACGGCTTCGCCCAGTCCGCCCAGGGCTCCATCCCCGCCTATAACTGCAACCGGCCCATGTACTGAGCTTCGGCCGGAAGCGAACAGGGCAACGACGCGGGGGCGTGCACCGGCTGCACGCCCCCGCGCTTGTTTTGCGCGCATGACGTGCCGATATGAATGGCATGACCCAGCCCGTATTGTTCATTCCGCATGGCGGCGGACCCTGCTTCTTCCTCAACGAAAACGGCCCGACGGACCCGATGTGGCAGCCCATGGAGCGCTATCTCGCCGGGCTGATCGCCAGCCTGTCCGAGCGCCCGCGCGCGATCCTGCTGATCTCGGGGCATTGGGAAGAGCCTGACTTCACCGTCCACACCGGTGCGCGCCCCGACCTGCTTTTCGACTATCACGGCTTTCCCGAACATACCTATCGGCTGCGTTGGGACGCGCCGGGCGCGCCCGATGTCGCGCGACGCGCGGCCGCACTGCTGGAGGCCGCGGGCTTTGCGGTTACAGAGGAGCAGGCGCGCGGCTGGGACCACGGCGTCTTCATTCCGATGAAGGTGGCGCTGCCCGATGCCGACATACCGCTGGCGCAGCTCTCGCTGCGCGCCGATCTTGACGCTGCGGCGCATATCGCGGCCGGCAGGGCGCTGGCACCGCTGCGCGACGAAGGCGTGCTGATCATCGGTTCGGGGATGAGTTTCCACAATATGCGCGTCCGTGGCCCCGCCGCGACCGAGGGTGCGGATATCTTCGACGAAGCGCTGACCGAGGCCGTCACCGATTCCGATCCCGCCGCGCGCGCCGCCCGCGTCGCGGACTGGGCGAATCTGCCGCAGGCGCGCTTCGCACATCCGCGCGAGGAGCATCTGTTGCCGTTGATGGTGGCGCTGGGGGCGGGGGGCGATGGTGGTGCGACTCGCGACTTCACCGATCATGTGCTGGGCTGGAAGGTCTCGGCCTATCGCTTCGGCTAAGGCGAAACCGCGCAAAAGGCGCATTGTCGCTTGAAAATCCGCGGCTCCGCTGTTACTGGCCGCCCCACACGGCGCGGGAATCGTCCCGCGACGACCCGTTTTTATTGGCTTTCGTGCCGCGGCCAGCGAGTCGCTGCGGTGCGGGATCGAAGATTGGAGACTGACGGCTTTATGCAAATCCTCGTTCGCGACAACAACGTCGATCAGGCGCTGCGCGCGCTCAAGAAGAAGCTGCAGCGTGAAGGCGTGTATCGTGAGATGAAGCTGCGCCGTCACTATGAGAAGCCGTCGGAAAAGCGTGCACGCGAGCGTGCCGCTGCGATCCGTCGCGCGCGCAAGCTGGAGCGCAAGCGCATGGAGCGTGACGGCGCCCGGTAAATCCGGCGCTTTCCCCTACGCGTTTTCCTTCTCTCAAGACCTGAGGCTGCCTGTCCATGTCGGTGACCGCCGTTCCGCTTCGCCCGATCGCCAAGGGCTCGATCGCGAAACTCTGGATCGGCGTGGCGCTCGCCGTGAGCGTTGCCGCGGGCGGCGCTTATCTGGGCACCTCGGGCGCGGCGGTCGCCAATGCCGGCACGCCCGAGCAGTTCCTCGCATGGAACGCGAAGCAGGATGGTGTCATCACCACCGCCTCGGGGCTCCAGTACCAGGTGCTTGAAGAAGGCAAGGGCCCCAAGCCCACCGATGAGGACGTGGTGCTCGTCGGCTACAAGGGCACGCTGCGCGACGGCAAGGTCTTCGACGAGAATCCGCAGGCGAGCTTCCCCGTGGCGGGCGTCGTGCCGGGCTTTTCCGAAGGACTGAAACAGATGTCGCGCGGCGGCAAGTACAAGCTGTGGATCCCGCCGCAGCTCGGTTATGGCGAAAACTCGCCCGCTGAGGTCATCCCGGCCAATTCGGTGCTGATCTTCGAGGTCGACCTGCTCGATTTCAAGTCGATGGCCGAGATCCAGACCGAGATGCAGCGGCTTCAGGCGCAGGGCGCGCTGCCGCCGCAGGGCATGCCCCCGGGCGGCCAGTAAGCGCGGGTTCAGGAAACCAAAGGGCCGGTGCGAAAGCGCCGGCCTTTTTCTTTGGCGACTCCCAAATTCAGGCCGCCAACCATGTCTGGTTTCAAGCACTGCATTCAGGGATCAGCGCGACCAATTTGTAGTGGGGGCCATCGTTTCAGATCCTCCCCAAGCTCGCTTGGGGAGGGGGACCATGCGAAGCATGGTGGAGGGGCAAGCAGCGGCACCGAGCGTGTCTCTCCGGCAGCTCCACCGCGCTACGCGCGGTCCCCCTCCCGAGACAAGCTTGGGGAGGATCTTATGTCAGCAATCCGGCGTGTCCGGACCGGCCACTGCCGACAAGCAGCTTCTGCCATCAGTCATTGAGCGCCCTCGGCTCGGACGGCTGAGCTCGTCCGCCTGGCTAGGCCGGCGCCTCATCCACGCCGCGCTCCGAACGGCGCTCGAGCGCGACCTTGATCATCGCTACCATCGGATCGGCGAGTGCAAGGCCATAGATGCCGAACAGCGTGCCGAACAGGATCTGCGTGCCCAGCGTCAGCGCAGGCGGCATGTCGACGGTCTTCTTGGCAACCAGCGGGATCAGCACATAGCCGTCGAAGGTCTGGACGACGAAATAGACGATGATCGCCGCCAGGCCTGTCTCGATCCCCGCGCTGAAGCCGACCGCGACCATCAATACGCCGCTGATGAAGGCGCCGATATTGGGGATGAAGGCGAGCACACCCGTCAGAATGCCGAGAATCAGCGCCATCGGCACGCCCGCTATGCTCAGAGCGATCCAGGTGAGCAAGCCCTCGAAGAACATGCCGAACAGTCGTCCCGCCATCAGCCGCCGCATCGTATGGGCCATGCGGTCGAGCGTGATCTTGGCCTCGCCGCGCTTGTCCGCGGGAAGCAGCCACTGGAAGCCGCGCTCGTAGATACGCGGCTCCATGGCGAGGAACAGTCCGATCACCGCGATCATGAACAGGCTGGTGAGCGCTCCGAAAGCCGAGCCGAGAAAGCTCGTCAGCCGGCCGATCGAGCCGAATGCCTCGCGCGCAAGGCTCTTCACGTCCTCGGTACCCGGCATCAGCCCGGTATGGGTCAGCCATTCCAGCAGGCGGTCGCCCTGCACGGTGATGGTCTCGCGGAGCTGGCCTGCCTGTTGCGCTATCTCGACCCCGGTCATGTAGAGCGTGCCGAACAGGAAGATGACCGCCGCCACCACGACGATCAGCAACCGCCAGCCCCGGCCGATCGGCAATACTCGGCCGAGCAGGCGCGTGCCCCCGTCGAGGATCACGGCGAAGATCACGCCGCCCAGGATCAGGAGCAGCGGCTGGATCAGCACCACGACGAGCGCAAAGGCGCCCGCCATCGAGAACCAGATGAAGGCACGCTTGATCTCGGCGCGTACGGCAGGATCATGGACCTCGCTTGGCCCGGGTGCTGTGACCGTGCGTCCCTCCCTATGCGGCATGCCTATTCGGCCTCCTGCGGATGCAGGCTGGTGAAGGCGCGCCCGCCGCGCATGGCGGTGAACCAGCTGATGGGGTTCCACCATTTGGCCGAGCCGTCGAGCGAGAAGGTGATGAACTCGGCGCGCCCGCCGATATTCTCCCAAGGCACCGGCCCACCCAAGCCCAGACCTGCCACGGGGAAGCGACTGTCGGCCGAATGATCGCGATTGTCGCCCATCACGAAGACATGATTTTCGGGAATCGTCGTCGCGGGAAAATCGTCACCGATCGAATAGCCCGTGTCGAGGACGGTATAGGTACGCCCATCGGGCAGCGTCTCGCGAAACGCGGGCAGCTCGCACCAGGCACTGCCGTCGGGGCCGCTGCGCAGCGCACCGGGATATTCGTCGCCGCTGCACGGCATGTTGGCATCGACCGGGATGCGCGCATTGCCCGCTGGCGTCCGCCGGATCGGCACGCCGTTGAGGATGACAATGCCGTTCCTGACCTCCAGCCGATCGCCGGGCAGGCCGATAACGCGCTTGATATAGTCGGTGCGTATTCCGGGAGGGCTGACGATCACGACGTCGCCGCGCTCGGGCAGCTTGCCGAACAACCGGCCTGGAAATTGCGGCAATATATGGAAGCTCGCCGAAACGAATGACCAGCCATAGGGATATTTGGAGACCACGAGCCGGTCTCCGGTCAGCAACGCGGGCACCATCGATTCGGAAGGGATATAGAAGGGTTTGGCGATCAGGCTGTGGAAGCCGAGCACCGCGAGGACCAGCCAGATGATCGCGCGCAGTTCGGCCCACCAGTCGGTGCCCTTTTTGGCAGCATCGTCGGCCGTTCCGGTCGTCTCTGCGGGTTCGTTCACGCGCTTTCCTCCCCGATCGGCAGCGCCTCGAGAATCACGAAGGCCTGCGCCCAGGGATGATCGTCGGTCAGCGTCAGATGCACCGTCACTGCGTGGCCGCTTGGCGTCAGCGCGTCAAGCCGTGCCTTGGCGCCGCCGGTCAGCGCGAGCGTCGGCGCACCTGAAGGGGCGTTGACCACGCCGATGTCCTTCATGAAAACGCCGCGCTTGAAGCCGGTGCCCACCGCCTTTGAAAAGGCCTCCTTGGCCGCGAACCGCTTGGCATAGGTGCCTGCGCGCGTGAACGGACGGCGCTCGGCCTTTGCGCGTTCGACATCGGTGAACACGCGCTGGATGAAGCGCTCGCCGAAACGGTCGAGCGAATTCTGGATGCGCTCGATGTTGCACAGGTCGGAACCCATGCCGATGATCATCGCGCCAGATCCATGAGTTCGCGCATTCTGGCGACGCTCTTGTCGAGCCCGGTGAAGATCGCCTCGCCGATCAGGAAATGTCCGATGTTGAGTTCGGCGATCTGCGGGATCGCGGCGACGGGAGAGACATTGTCGAAGGTCAGGCCATGGCCGGCATGCGGTTCGATCCCGTTCTTCGCCGCGAGCGCTGCCGCATCGGCGATCCGGCGCAGCTCCTCGCTGCGTTCGGCCCCATCGAGGTGCGCGTAGCGGCCGGTGTGGAATTCGACGACGGGCGCCTTCAGGCGGATCGCGGCCTCGATCTGCGCGGGGTCGGGTTCGATGAACAGGCTGACGCGGATCCCCGCATCGTTCAGCCGCGCGACGAAGGGCGCGAGATGAGCGAGCTGCCCCGCTGCATCGAGCCCGCCTTCGGTGGTGCGCTCCTCGCGCTTTTCGGGGACGATGCATGCCGCATGGGGCCGGTGCCGCAGCGCGATCGCGAGCATCTCCTCGGTCGCCGCCATTTCGAGGTTGAGCGGCACCGACAGCGCATCCATCAGCAGTGCGATATCGGCATCGGTGATGTGCCTGCGATCCTCGCGCAGATGCGCGGTGATGCCGTCGGCGCCCGCGCGCGCGGCGATCAGCGCGGCATTGACCGGATCGGGATGCGAGCCACCGCGCGCATTACGAATCGTCGCGACGTGATCGATATTGACCCCGAGACGCAGCTTCATGCGGCTTCCTTGCGGCTGCCCGGCTTGGTCGCGGGGATGGCCGCGAGCTCGGGCGGGAGCGCGTCGGGCGCATAGCTTGGCACATCGAGCGCGATCAGCGGGAAGAAGGGGACATCGAACTGCGCCTGACCGTTCGAGCGGTCGACGAGCGCCGCAGCCGCGATCACCTCGCCGCCCGCCGCGGCGATCGCCTTCATCGCCTCGCGCGAGGAAAGGCCGGTGGTGACTACATCCTCCATCATCAGCACTTTCTGCCCCGGCTTGAGCCGGAAGCCGCGGCGCAGTTCGAAAACGCCCTCGGGCCTTTCGAGGAAGATGGCCTCGACTCCGAGCGCGCGGCCCATTTCGTGGCCCGCGATCACGCCGCCCATGGCCGGAGAAACGACGATCTCGATGCTCGACCGGATATCGCGCGGCATGCGTGCAACGAGCGACGAGGCAAGCCTTGCGCCGCGCATCGGGTCCATCAACACGCGCGCGCATTGGAGGTAGCGGGGGCTCCTCAGTCCCGAGGAGAGGATGAAATGGCCTTCGAGCAGAGCGTCAGCCGCCCGGAATTCCGCCAAAATTTCCTCATCCGTCATCGCATCGGCTCCAGCATTCCCTGTCGTCGCGCCTTATAGCTTTTCATATGTGGCCGACAACTGCTTCAAATTATCGTCACAGATGCTTGAGGCATCCGACAACCGTGCCTATAAGCCGCCCCAAATTGACCGGGCACGAGGGGGAATCGTCGTGTCCGGTCATTTCCAAGAGGGTGAGATCGAGACGCTTATGAATATCTTCAAGACCGCGTTTCTTGCGTTGAGCCTCGCCGCGGCGCCGTCCGCGGCGCTGGCGCAGGAAGCGGCCCCGACGGCGCCTACCGAGGCGGCCGCAGCCCCAGCTGCAACCGAGACCGCCGCGAATGCGGTCGAGGCAGCGCCGGCATTCCCCGCCGCCAAGCCCGTTGCGGGAATCGGTCAGCCGGTCGACGGTGCGATCGGTATCCAGCCGCAGGTCACCAAGATCGGTGAGGAAGCGCTGTGGATGCACGACTGGGTGCTGATGCCCGTCATGGTCGGCATCTCGATCCTCGTCCTGTTCCTTCTGTTCTGGGTGGCAGCGCGTTACCGCGCCAAGGCGAACCCCGTTGCGTCCAAGACCTCGCACCACACGCTGATCGAGGTGATCTGGACGCTGGTTCCGGTGCTCATCCTCGTCGGCATCGCGATTCCCTCGATCAGCCTACTCGCCAAGCAGTTCAAGCCTGCCCCTGAGGGAGCGGTGACGCTGAAGGCGATCGGCAACCAGTGGAACTGGTCGTACGAATATCCCGATCACGGCATCGAGTTTACCGCCAACATGCTGACTGACGAGCAGGCCAAGGCCGCCGGCGAGCCCCGTCTGCTTGGCGTCGACAACCGCGTCGTCCTGCCCGTCGGCCAGCCGATCAAGCTGCTCACCACCGCTTCGGACGTGATCCACAGCTGGGCGATGCCCGCGTTCTGGATCAAGCTCGACGCCGTTCCCGGCCGCACCAACGAGACCAGCTTCATCATCGAAAAGCCCGGCGTCTATTACGGCCAGTGCTCGGAACTGTGCGGCGACCGCCACGCCTTCATGCCGATCGCTGTCGAGGCGGTGTCGCCCGAACAGTTCCAGGCCTGGGTGAAGTCGAAGGGCGGCAAGATGCCCGCCGAAAAGGCCGCCGAGGAAGCGGCCGCAAAGGCTGCGGCCGACGCCGCCAATGCTGCGAACGCCGCCAATGCCGCTGCAGCGGCGAATGCGACGAACGCCGCGGCGCCCGCCAACGCCACCGAAGCGGCCGCCGAGCCTGCCGCCAACGCCACCAACGCGGCCGCGGCCGCCACCGGAAACTGAGATCATGACCGATATCGCAGCAACTCCGTCCGAATTTCAGGCCGCGCACGCGCACGACCATCATGATGCGGACCACAAGCCGGCGTTCTTCGCGCGCTGGTTCATGTCGACCAACCACAAGGACATCGGCACGCTCTACCTGATCTTCGCGATTGTCGCGGGGATCATCGGCGGCGCGATCTCTGGCCTGATGCGCTGGGAGCTCGCCGAGCCGGGCATCCAGCATCTCGAGGCCTGGGCCGCGATTCAGGGTGGCGACGCGCTTCACCTGTGGAACGCGCTCATCACCGCGCACGGCCTGATCATGGTCTTCTTCATGGTGATGCCCGCGATGATCGGCGGCTTCGGCAACTGGTTCGTCCCGATCATGATCGGTGCGCCCGACATGGCCTTTCCGCGGATGAACAACATCTCGTTCTGGCTGCTCATCCCCGCCTTCACGCTGCTGCTCGGCTCGGCCTTCGTTTCGGGCGGCACCGGTGCGGGTTCGGGCACGGGCTGGACGGTCTATGCACCGCTCTCCACCTCGGGCAGCCCCGGCGCCGCGACCGACATGGCGATCCTCGCACTCCACCTTGCGGGCGCTTCGTCGATCCTCGGCGCGATCAACTTCATCACCACCATCTTCAACATGCGCGCACCGGGCATGACGCTCCACAAGATGCCGCTGTTCGTATGGTCGGTGCTGATCACCGCCTTCCTGCTGCTGCTCGCGCTTCCCGTGCTGGCCGCGGCGATCACGATGCTGCTCACCGATCGTAACTTCGGCACCGCCTTTTTCGATCCCGCGGGCGGCGGCGATCCGATCCTGTACCAGCACCTGTTCTGGTTCTTCGGCCACCCCGAAGTGTACATCATGATCCTGCCGGGCTTCGGCATCGTCAGCCAGATCATCTCGACCTTCTCGAAAAAGCCCGTCTTCGGCTATCTCGGCATGGCCTATGCCATGGTCGCGATCGGCGTCGTCGGCTTCGTCGTGTGGGCGCACCACATGTTCACGATCGGCATGGACGTGAACACCAAGATGTACTTCACCGCTGCGACGATGGTCATCGCGGTTCCCACCGGCATCAAGATCTTCTCGTGGATCGCGACGATGTGGGGCGGCTCGCTGACCTTCAAGACCCCGATGATGTGGTCGCTCGGCTTCATCTTCATGTTCACCGTCGGCGGCGTCACGGGCGTTCTGCTCGCGAACGGCGGCATCGACAACTATATGCACGACACATATTATGTCGTCGCGCACTTCCACTATGTGCTCTCGCTGGGCGCCGTGTTCGGCCTGTTCGCCGGGTTCTACTACTGGTTCGCCAAGATGTGGGGCAAGCACTACAACGAGTTCCTCGGCCAGCTGCACTTCTGGGTGTTCTTCATCGGCGTGAACGTACTGTTCTTCCCGATGCACTTCCTGGGCCTGCAGGGCATGCCGCGCCGCTATCCCGATTATCCCGATGGCTTCGCCTACTGGAACGAGGTCGCGTCCTGGGGCTATGTGCTGATGGCCGCTGGCATGGCGATCTTCTTCATCAACGTGATCATCTCGCTGATCGCGGGCAAGAAGGCCGAAGGCAATTACTGGGGTGAAGGCGCGACCACGCTCGAGTGGACGCTGTCGAGCCCGCCGCCCTTCCACCAGTTCGAGACCCTGCCCAAGGTCGACTGAACGCACTTCGCGCCGGGGCTTCAAAACCCCGGCGCAAATGGTTTTGAAACGTGATGGCTAGCAAGGCCCTGGATACGCACGCGACCCCGACGACCGCTGACTGGCGGGATTTCCTCGCGCTCACCAAACCGCGCGTGATGTCGCTTGTCGTCTTCACCGGACTGTGCGGCTTGCTCGTCGCGCCGCAGCACATCCACCCCGTCCTCGGTTTCACCGCGATCCTGTGCATCGCGCTTGGCGCGGGCGCGGCGGGCGCGCTGAACCAGTGGTATGAGGCAGATGTCGACGCCAAGATGAAGCGGACGGCCAACCGCCCGCTTCCCGCAGGGCGCATGGATCGTCAGTCGGCGCTCCATTTCGGCGTCGGCCTGTCCTTCTTCTCGGTGATCCTGATGGGGATCGCGACCAACTGGCTCGCGGCCGCGATCCTGGCCGCGTCGATCCTGTTCTACGTCATCGTCTACACGGTCTGGCTCAAGCCGCGTACGCCGCAGAACATCGTCATCGGGGGCGCTGCGGGCGCCTTTCCGCCGCTGATCGGCTGGGCGGCGGTGACAGGGGATGTCGCGACGCTGCCGCTGCTGCTCTTTGCGCTCGTCTTTCTGTGGACTCCCCCGCATTTCTGGGCGCTCGCGCTGTTCGTGAAGACCGATTATGCGGCTGCGGGCATTCCGATGCTCCCCGTCGTGTCGGGCGAGCGCACGACGCGGCACCAGATCCTGATCTACAGCCTGCCCATGGCCGCGGCGGCGGTTGCGCCCTGGGCGCTCGGGCTGTCGGGTGCCATCTACGGCGTGTCCGCGGTGGTGCTGACCGCGATCTTCCTCGTCATGGCCGCGCAGATCGCGTTCCGCACCTCGGGCGAGGGCGATGCGATGCGTCCCGAAAAGCGGCTGTTCGGCTTCTCGATCCTTTATCTTTTCCTCCTGTTCGGCGCGCTCGTCGCCGACAAGCTGGTGTTGGCCGCATGACCCCCGAAGAACTCGAACAGATCCGTGCGCGTCAGCGCTCGCGCGCGCTGGTCATGGCGCTGATCCTCGGCGGTCTCGTCATTCTCTTCTACGCGATCTCGATCGCCAAGATGGCGATTGCGGGATGACCGCGCCCGCGATCGACCATGATGCGGCCGAGCGCGGCAAGCGTCGCACCGCCATTTCGATGGCCATGGTCGTCGTGGGCATGGTGTGTCTCGGCTATGCGGCGGTCCCGCTCTACGACATGTTCTGCCGCGTGACGGGATTTGGCGGCACGACGATGCGCGCCGATGCCGCGCCGGGCGCGGTTGCGGGCAAGACGATGTCGATTCGCTTCGACGCGAATCGTGAGCCCGGGCTGCCCTGGGAGTTCCGGCCCGAACGCCACAAGGAGACCGTGACGCTCGGCGCGCAGGACATGGCATTCTATGTTGCCAAGAACCTGTCGGACAAGCCGATCAAGGGCATTGCGAGCTACAATGTCAGCCCGATGCAGGCGGGCAAATATTTCAGCAAGATCGAATGCTTCTGCTTCACCGAACAGACGCTCGAGCCGGGGCAAGAGGTTCGCATGCCCGTGATCTTCTTCGTTGATCCCAAGATCCTCGACGACCCCGATGCGAATGACATCAAGGAAATCACATTGTCCTACACCTTCCATCCCGTGAAGCCCGATAAGGGTTGAGATTTCCGGGATTGAAGCTAGGGACACGCTAACGACGTCAAGGGACAGGGAAATGGCTGGAGCCAAGAATCACGAATATCATATCCTGCCGCCGAGCATCTGGCCGTTCTTCGGCAGCATGTCGGCGCTCGTCATGGCGGGCGGTGGCATCATGTGGATGCACGAGGCGATGTATGGCAGCCTGATCTTCGGTCTTGGTCTGCTCGGCGTTCTCTTCACCATGTATTCGTGGTGGGCCGACGTCATCAACGAGGCGCATGCGGGCGATCACACGCCCGTCGTGCAGCTCCACCTGCGCTACGGCATGATCCTGTTCATCGCCTCCGAGGTGATGTTCTTCGTCGGCTGGTTCTGGGCCTGGTTCGATTTCTCGCTCTTCCCCGCGCCGCTCCAGGTGGTCGACGGCGTTGTCGAGCGCGTGACCGATCCCGCGATCGCCGCCACGCTGATGCAATGGCCCCCCAAGGGCATGGAAGTGCTCAACGCTTTCGAGCTGCCGCTGCTCAACACGCTGATCCTGCTCTGCTCGGGCACGACCTGCACCTGGGCGCACCACTCGCTGATCCACGGCAACCGCGAGGGGCTGAAGCTCGGCCTGTGGCTGACGATCGCGCTCGGCGTGCTGTTCACCTGCGTGCAGGTCTATGAATACATGCACGCCCCGTTCCCCTTTGCCGGGCTGAACTATGGCGCGGCCTTCTTCATGGCGACGGGCTTCCATGGGTTCCACGTGCTCATCGGTACGATCTTCCTGATCGTCTGCCTCGTCCGCGCCTATAAGGGCCACTTCACGCCCAAGCAGCATTTCGGCTTCGAAGCGGCGGTCTGGTACTGGCACTTCGTCGACGTCGTGTGGCTGTTCCTCTTCGTCTCGATCTATGTCTGGGGCGGCTGGGGCGCGCCGGTTCACGGCTGATAACATGAGCGATAGGGCCCCCGGGACCGCGCAGGTCGCGCTCGGGGGTCTTTGCCCGCGCTGCGGCGCGAGGACGCTGTTTGACGGCATGATCCGTTTCGCGCCCCGATGCGGTGCCTGTGGCCTCGACTATGGCCAGTTCAACGTGGGTGATGGTCCTGCGGCCTTCCTCATCCTCATCGTGGGGGCGCTTGTCACGATCGGCGCGGTCACCGTCCAGCTCGCTTTCGAGCCGCCCTTCTGGGTCCACATTCTGCTCTGGGTGCCGCTGACCGCGGCGCTCGTTATCGGCCTGCTGCGCATCGCCAAGGCCGCGCTGCTCCAGCTTGAATACAGGAACCGCGCGCGCGAGGGGCGACTGGTCCCGTGAAGCGCTGGCCGCTCATCCCCACCATCTTCGTCGCCGGTGCGATGCTCGTGATGATCGGGCTCGGAATCTGGCAGTTGCGGCGCATGGATGAAAAGAACGCGCTGCTCGCGGAATATGCCGCCGCCGCGACCAAACCCCCGATCGCATGGCCAGCGGTGCCGGTGAAGCACGACGCGCCGCTGTTTCGCCGCGCCACGGGCTTCTGCACCGAGGTGACCGGCTGGAGCGCAAGTGCGGGCCGCAATGCGAAGGGTGAGGCTGGCTGGGCGCATATCGCCGCGTGCCGCACGGGTGGCGCGGAAGGGCCGGGCATGCAGGTCGACATGGGCTGGTCGCGCGACGCGGCGAATCCCGCATGGACGGGTGGCGAGGTGACGGGCATCGTCGCACCCGACACGCGGCACATCATCCGCCTCATCTCGCAGACACCGGCGCCGGGGCTGGAGCCGAGCCAGCCCCCGGCAATGGACGACATCCCAAACAACCACCTCGCCTATGCGGTGCAGTGGTTCTTCTTCGCGGCGGTCGCGGGCGTCATCTATGCGCTGGCGCTTCGCCGCCGGAAACAAGCACCGGGCGCCGACGCGCAAAGATAAGCTTGGTTGCGCGCGCGCGGCCGCGCGGCTAATCCCCCGCCATCATGCGCTATATCAGCACCAGGGGGAGCGCACCGGCGCTCGATTTCGAGAATGTCACGCTGACCGGGCTGGCCGCCGATGGCGGCCTCTACCTGCCAGAAGCGTGGCCTGTCTTCGCGCGCGACGAGATCGCGGCGCTCGCGGGGCTGTCCTATGTCGAGACCGCTGTGCGCGTCATGAAGCCCTTTGTGGGCGACGCGCTCGACGAGGAGGCGCTGCGCCACCTCTGCACGCAGGCCTATGGCCGCTTCGACCATGATGCGGTGACGCCGCTCGTCCAGCTCGATCATCAACACTGGCTGCTCGAGCTCTTCCACGGCCCGACGCTCGCGTTCAAGGATGTCGCGCTCCAGCTGCTGGGCCTGCTCTTCGAGCGCTTCCTGTCGCAGCGCGACACGCACATCACGATCGTCGGTGCGACGTCGGGCGACACCGGCTCGGCGGCGATCGACGCGGTTGCGGGTCGCGCCAAGGTCGACATCTTCATGCTCCACCCCGAGGGCCGCGTCTCCGACGTCCAGCGTCGGCAGATGACGACGGTGCTCGCGCCCAATGTCCACAATATCGCGATCAAGGGCAGCTTCGACGACGCGCAGGCGATGGTGAAGGCGATGTTCGCCGATGCCGACTTCGCGGGGCGCTTCCAGCTTTCGGCGGTCAACTCGATCAACTGGGCGCGGCTAATGGCGCAGATCGTCTATTATTTCTACGCCGCCGCCCGCCTCGGCGCGCCCGACCGTAAAGTCGCCTTCGCGGTGCCGACGGGCAATTTCGGCGATGTGTTCGCGGGTTATGTCGCCGAACGCATGGGTCTGCCGATCGAGCGGCTGATCGTCGCGACCAATGTCAACGACATCCTCCATCGCGCACTGTCCTCGGGCGACTATTCGGCGGGGCAGGTCGTCCCCACCGCGACGCCCTCGATGGACATTCAGGTCAGCTCGAATTTCGAGCGGCTGCTGTTCGATCTCGGCGGTCGCGACGGTGTGGCCATGGCCGAAGCAATGCGCAACTTCGACGCCACTCGCGCGCTCCAGCTCACCAACGCGCAGCGCGAGGGCGCGGCTCGGCTGTTTTCCAGCGCACGGATCGACGCCGAGGCGATGGGGCATGCGATGCGCTGGGCGCATGATCGTGCGGGGCAGATCATCGATCCGCACAGCGCGGTTGGCCTCGCCGCCGCGCGCGCGAGCGACGTCATCGAAACACCCGTGGTCACGCTCGCCACCGCGCATCCGGCGAAGTTCCGCGACGCGGTCGAGCGCGCGACGGGTGTCCGCCCCCCACTTCCCTCGCGCATCGCCAATCTGTTCGAGCGCGAGGAGCGCTATGACGTGCTTCCCGCGACCTTTGCCGACGTGACCGGCTATATCGCCGAGCGCGCCACGCCGCGGGCATGACCATTCCCTAATCCGCTCATCCTGAGTAGGGACTGAGCGGGGGCGAAGGCCCGTATCGAAGGACGCACCGAGCCCGATCCTTCGAGACGCCGTTTCGGCAAGCTCAACGGCTCCTCAGGATGAGCGGAAAAGCGTGATTGTTGATCCCCAGCTTCAAACCCTTATCGGCGAGCCCTGGCCCGATTACGGGCTCGTCGATTCGGGACATGGGCGCAAGCTCGAGCGCTATGGCCGATTTCGCTTCATCCGGCCCGAGCCGCAGGCGATGTGGGCACCGGCCTCCGACGACTGGGACGCCGATGCCGAATTCGTGCCGGGTTCGGACGAAGAGGGCGGCGGGCGCTGGGAATATTATCGGCCCGTGCCGCGTGAGGGCTGGCCGCTTGGCTGGGACGACGTTCGCTTCTCCGCCAATTGCACGCCGTTTCGCCATCTCGGCTTCTTTCCCGACATGGCGCCCGTGTGGAACTGGATGCGCGAGCGCGTCGACGGCATGACCGCGCCCTCGGTGATGAACCTGTTCGGCTATACCGGCGTCGGCACGCTGGCGATGGCGGCAAAGGGCGCCTCGATGGTGCATGTCGATGCCTCGAAGAAGTCGGTCGAGGCGGCGCGGCAGAACGCAGTGCTGTCGGGACTCGCCGAAAAGCCCGTGCGCTGGATCATCGACGATGCCGCCAAGTTCACCGCGCGCGAGGTGCGGCGCGGACGGCGCTATGACGGCATATTGCTCGACCCGCCCAAATATGGCCGCGGGCCCGAGGGAGAGATTTGGAAGCTGGAGGAGGGGCTGCCCGGCCTGATCTCCGACTGCCGCCAGTTGCTCGACGAGAACAGCCGCTTCTGCTTCCTGACTGTCTATGCGGTGCGCATGTCGGCACTCGCGATCGGCGAGCTGATGCGCCAGGCGATGGGTGACCTGCCGGGTACGGTAGAGGCGGGTGAACTCGCTGTGCGCGAGGAAGCGCGTGGCCTGTTGCTGCCTACCGCAATTTTTGCGCGCTGGAGCCGCTGACCCCCATCGCCCCATCGCGTTCGCGGCGTCGCTGTCGCGCGGCGCTGTAGGCGACCCAGCAGCCCGAGGCGAGGACGACGAACATCACGCCGAGTCCTTCGCCGACCTGAGCCAGTGAAAAGGCAATGAATGCCATTGCCGCCGCAATCAGCAGCGCCGTTCCGATGCACATCCAGCTTCCGGTCATGGCGCGTTCTCCTCGAATGCTGATTTTCACGCAGCGTGCCTCAAGGGGGACCCTTGCGCAACGGGAACGGAAGGGGACCGCTATTCGCGCCCGGCCCTGATCGCCGCGCCTGCGGCGAATGGTGCAATCGCTACGAGCAACAGACTCGCCGCCGCAAGCAGCTTCAGCCCGCTGCCTGAACCATCGGCGAGCGATCCGGCGCCGAAGATCAGCACGGGTATCGCAAGCGGCAGCATCAGGAGGCCGGCAAGTGCGCCGGAACCGCGAAGTCCAGCAGTGATCGCGCTCACCATCAGCCCCAGTGCGGCAAGGCCCGGTGTCCCGATCGCGAGCCCGGCCTCGAGGCGTGCCAGCGTCGTGCCGTCGAGCCGCAGCAGCGCCGCCGCCGGGAGCGCGGCTAGAATCAGCGGCGGTCCGAAGCTCAGCCAGTGCGCGACAATCTTTGCGAGCATCACGAGTTCGTCGCTCAAACCCCTCAGCGCGATCTGGTCGAGGATGCCCGAATCGCGATCGGGGCCGACCAGCCGGTCGACGGGCAGGAGCGCGGCGAGCAGCGCCGCGACCCACAGCACGCCGCCGCCCGTGCGGGCGAGCAGCTTCGCATCGGGCCCGACGGCGAAGGGGAAGAGCGTGGCCACGAGCAGGAAGAAGGCGATGGGCAGCAACGCACCACCTGCGCGATACCCCAGCGCAATGTCGCGCCGAACGAGGTGCAGGAACGCGCTCATGACGCCGCCAGCGCGATCATGCGGGCATCTGCAAGCCCAAGCGGCTGGTGCGAGGCGGCGAGCACGATCCCGCCGCCCATGCGATGCGCCGCCATTGCCGCCTCCAGCCTTTCGAGTGACGCCGTATCAAGCCCGTTGGCGGGTTCGTCGAGCAGCCAGATCGGTGCTTTGCTCGCCATTACGCGCGCGAGCGTGGCGCGCTTGCGCTGGCCCGTGGAGAGCATCCGCACCGGCACCTGGCCCAGATGCATCAGGTCCATCGCCGTCAGCCCCTTCTCGACGTCGCCCGGCGCGCTACCATCGAGCCGCGCCCAGAAGGCCAGCGCGTGCGAGAGCGTCAGGTGTCGGTCGAGCGCGGCATTCTCGTCGGCGAGGCTCAGACGCCCCTCACGCCGTATATCCCCCGCAGCGGGTGCGAGCAGGCCCGCGGCGAGGCGCAACAGGCTTGATTTGCCCACGCCGTTGGGCCCGATGACGAGCGCAGCGTCCCCGGATCCAAGCGCAAAGCTCATTCCTTCGAACAGCAGCCGGCCGCCGCGCAGGCAGACGACCTTTTCGAACGCCAGTGCGGGCCTGGTCACTCGGCGGCGTCTTCCAGCGCGTGCATGTCGTCGTCGGACAGCCCGAAATGATGGCCGACCTCGTGGACGATCACGTGCGTGACCAGCGATTCGAGCGAAACGCCCGTCTCGATCCATTCCTCGAGCAGCGGACGGCGATAGAGATGGATGGTCGCGGGCATGTCGCCCGTCGCCGCGGGCTCGCCCACCGGCCGGCCGGTATAAAGGCCGGTCAGCTCGAACGGATCCTCTATCCCCATTTCGGCGAGCACCGCGTCTTCGGCGAATTCCTCGACGATCAGGAGCACGCCCGAAAGGAAGTCGCGAAACGGGTCGGGCAACCGCGCCATCGCGTCGCGCGCGAGTGCCTCCATGTCCGCAATGCCCGGCGCGTAGCTCTGCGATTGACCTTTGCCTGTCATCGCTGCGACATAGCCCATGAAGCAGGCGCAACGCCAGCGACAGGAGAACAGCAAAGATGGTCGATCAACTGAGTGATGCGGAGCGTGCCGATGCGCTGGATGGCTTGCCCGAATGGGATCATGACGAATCGCGCGATGCGATCACGCGCATCTTCACTTTTGTGGATTTCTCCGAAGCCTTCGCCTTCATGACGCGCGTCGCGCTGCTCGCGGAAAAGGCCGATCACCATCCCGAATGGTCCAATGTCTACAACCGCGTGGAGATATTGCTCACCACGCATGATGCGGGCGGGCTTTCCGAGCGTGACGTCGAGATGGCCGAGGCGATCGAGGCGTTGCTCGAATAAAGCTCAGGCCTCGCCGCCGAGCCGCGCGCTGAGCTTCTTTCTGAGCGTGCCGGGCATCCAGCGCGCAGCGAACGCCATCGACTTCGCGGTCTTGCCGACGACGACATGCACTCTGTCGCCATGCACTGCATCCCACGCTGACTGTGCCACGTCCTCGACCGGCGTGAACTCGAGCCCGGCGTCGCGCACATTGTCGCGCGCCGTTGCGTTGGAGCCCGCGGTCACGACGTTGAGCAGCGGGGTGTCGATGAAACTCGGCATGATCGAGCGGACCTTGATGCCGAGCGGTCGCCATTCGATCTCGAGCGCCTCGGTCAGTCCGCGCACGCCGAATTTGCTTGCGGCATAGACCGCAAGCCCGGGGCCGCCATAGAGGCCGGCAGCCGAGCAGGTGTTGAGCATGCATGAACCGGGCGTCGCGCTCAGATAGGGCAGCGCGACATGCGCGCCGTTGATCACGCCCTTCAGGTTGATCTCGACCAGAAGATCGCTGTCGGCGGGCTCCATGACCGCGAACTCGCCTCCGCGCGCGATCCCCGCATTGTTGAACAGCACATCGAGCCGCCCGCCGCTCGCAGCGACGAAGCCGTCGAGCGCCGCCTTCCACTCCGCGCGATCGCGCACGTCCATGCGGTGGATGCTTGACTGGCCCGCGGGCAGCGTCGCCGCGGTCTCGGCCATGCCCGCCTCGTTGACGTCGCCCAGTCCGACAAACCAGCCTTTGGCCGCGAAATGCTGCGCGGTTGCGCGCCCGATTCCCGATCCGCCGCCGGTGATGAAGATCGCCCTCGCTGCCATTGCCGCCCCTCCCCGCTTTTTGTCTTGCGATACAACGATACGCGCCGATTCCGTAAACGGATAGCGCGGTTTGACTAAGGGCCGGTGCGTGGCCCTATAAGGGACGCGATGACCAGCCCGACCGGCACCGGCGATGTAGCGGTCCGCTTCGACGCGGTCTCCAGATCCTATGGCAACGCACCGCCTGCGGTAACTTCGGTGACGCGCGACATCGTGCGCGGCGGTTTCGTCGCGCTGGTGGGTGCGTCGGGATCCGGCAAGTCGACCCTGCTCAAGATGGTCAACCGGCTGGTCGAACCCGATGACGGCGCCGTGCTGATCGATGGTGTGCCTGTCGGGGCCACGCCGCCGCATCGGCTGCGACGCGGTATCGGCTATGTTTTCCAGAATATCGGCCTGTTCCCGCATATGAGCGTGGCCGAGAATGTCGCGATCGGGCTCAGGCTGGAGGGAAGGCGCGCGCAGGGGCGGGTCGAGGAACTGCTCGATCTTGTCGATCTCCCACGCCACTATGCGGTGCGCATGCCCGACGCGCTCTCGGGCGGTCAGCGCCAGCGTGTCGGTGTCGCCAGGGCGCTGGCGCTCGCCCCGCAACTGCTGCTGATGGACGAACCCTTCGGCGCGCTCGATCCGGTGACGCGCGACGAACTCGGCCGGCGTGTGCGCGCGCTGCACGATCGGCTGGGACTGACGACGATCATGGTCACTCACGACATGGCCGAGGCGCTGCTGCTCGCCGATCGCGTGCTCGTGATGGAGGCGGGCGCAATCGTCGCCGATGCCAGCCCGCACGATCTTCTGGCGGGGCGTGCGGGCCCCGTCGCCGACGCGCTCGTCGCAATCCCGCGCGCGCAGGCCGAAAGACTGCGGCAATTGGGCGAGGCGCGCGGGTGAGCGAGCAGCTCCGATCGGCGCTCGCCCGGCTGCCCGACCTGCTGGGCGCGCATGTCCTGCTGGCTGCCGCCGCGCTTGCGCTTGCGCTTGCGGTCAGCCTGCCGCTGGGCATCGCCGCGGCACGGCGACCGGTGCTCGCGCGCGCCGTGCTTGGCCTTGCGAGCCTCGTCCAGACGATTCCGGCGCTCGCACTTCTCGCACTCTTCTATCCACTGCTGCTGATGCTCTCGGCGCTTGTCGGCGGGGGCATACCGGCGCTCGGATTTCTGCCCTCCTTGCTGGCGCTTGCGCTCTACGCGCTGCTGCCGATGCTGAGGAACGGGGTAACAGGCCTGCTCGGCATCGATTCCGCGGTGCTGGAGGCCGCCGATGCCGTCGGCATGACGCGCGCGCAAAAGCTGAGGCTGGTCGAGGCGCCGCTCGCCGCGCCCGTGGCGATGGCGGGGATCCGTACCGCCGCGGTGTGGACGATCGGTGCCGCCACGCTGTCGACAACGGTCGGCCAGCCAAGCCTTGGCGATCTGATCTTCGCGGGGCTTCAGACGCAGAACTGGGTGCTCGTGCTCGTGGGCTGTGTCGCAGCGGCGGTGCTGGCGCTCACTGTCGATGCGGTGCTGGGGCTGGTCGAACGCGCGGTCCGCGAGCGTCGCCGCATGGTGGGGCTCGTTGCGCTCGGAATACTGCTCGCAGGCGTGCTTGCTGCGGCCTTGCCTGCACTGATGCCCGCTCCCTCGCGGCCGGTGGTGACGATCGGGGCAAAGAATTTTTCGGAGCAGTACATCCTCGCGCGGCTGATCGGGCGGCGGCTGGAAGCTGCGGGTTATGCGGTGCGCTATCGCGAGGGGCTTGGCTCGGCGGTGATCTTCCGCGCGCTCGCAGCGGGCGATATCGACGTCTATGTCGATTATGCGGGGACGCTGTGGACCAACGAGATGCGTCGCACCGACGTACCCGCCCGGGCGACGATGCTCGCCGCGATCACGCGATGGGCAAAGGCGGAGAACGGGGTTGATGTCATCGGTCCGCTCGGCTTCGAAAACGCCTATGCCTTTGCGGTGCGCGGACAGGACGCGCGGCGCCTCGGTCTGCGGACGATCGACGACCTCGCGCGCGCTTCGCCGGGGATGACGCTCGGCAGCGACCTGGAATTTCTCGAGCGGCCCGAATGGGCGATGGTCCGCCAGGCCTATCCGCTGCGGTTCACGGCGACGCGCGCCTATAGCCCGACCTTCATGTACCGTGCCCTCGAAAGCGGGCAGGTCGACGCGATTTCGGCCTTCTCCTCGGACGGCCGCATCGCTGCGCTCGGCCTCACCGTGCTTGGCGATCCCCGGGGCGCAATACCCGGCTACGATGCGCTGCTGCTCGCCAGCCGACGCGTCGCGCGCGACGCCGAGCTTCGCGAAGTACTCAAGCCGCTGGTGGGCACGATCCCGGTCAAGCGGATGCGCGAGGCCAATTATCGCGTCGATCGCAACGATTCGGCGCAGCAAGGTGCGGCGGATGCCGCGCTCTGGCTCGACGCCACGATCGCGCCGCGCTAATAATCCCGTCGGATTTCGTAAAGACAACAGGCAGAGCGTGTACAGGCTTCTCCTCACCCCAATCCTCGCCCTGCTCTTTGGCCTGGCATCGCCGGCCTCCGCGCAGGTTGTGATGACCTTCTATTCGCACGATCTCGACGATCATTTCCCGCATGCCTTCTTCACCTTGCAGGGCACCACGATCGAGACCGGCGAGGTGGTCGATACCAATTACGGCT
Organism: Sphingomonas sp. LaA6.9; assembly: GCF_022601895.1. Taxonomy (GTDB): domain Bacteria; phylum Pseudomonadota; class Alphaproteobacteria; order Sphingomonadales; family Sphingomonadaceae; genus Sphingobium_A. Next base: position 13,459 of record NZ_JAKVIO010000038.1, on the reverse strand, counting down.
TCACCGCGAAGACGATCAGTCCGGCGATGCTCTTCGGCTCGGTCCCTGGCCGGATCGACGTGGTCAAGCCGGGCTATCTCGCGCATTCCAAGCCGCATTTCTCGATCACGCTCTCCGATGCGCAATATCGCGCGGTGCTGGCGGTGGTGGACAAATGGGGCAATGCGCCGGGCAACAGCTACAATATGAACCGCGCCAACTGCGTCCATTTTACGGGAGAAGCAGCGCAGGCGATCGGCCTTACCGTCACCTTCCCGGAAAAGCTGATGAAGAAGCCGCGCAGCTATCTCGCGGAGATCCAGCGGCTCAATCTCGGGCGCGGCGATCTCAGGCTTGTTGAAGACAAGAATCAGGACGTATCCCGCGCCGCCACGCGCTAGTCCGGCCGCGCAATACAAGGAGAGCCACGATGGACGACCGTCAGCGCGAGAAAGCGCGCGCCTTTGCCACGCTGCACGAGAAGGGCAATCCGCTCATCCTGTTCAACGTCTGGGATGCGGGCTCGGCAAAGGCGGTCGCAGAGGCGGGGGCAAAGGCGCTCGGCACGGGAAGCTGGTCGGTCGCTGCAGCCTATGGCCTTGGCGATGGCGAGGCGCTGTCGATGAACGACGCGATCGCGAACTTCAGGCGGATCACGGCGGCGGTCGAGCTGCCCGTGACGCTCGATTTCGAGGGCGGTTATGCGGTCGCGCCCGGCGATGTCGCGGACAATGTCGCGTGGGTGGTCTCGGCGGGCGGCGTCGGCATCAATTTCGAGGATCAGGTTGTCGGCGGCGAGGGGCTTCATCCGGCGGTTGATCAGGCCGCGCGGATCGCGGCGATCCGCGGGCGCGCAGGCGCGGATTTCTTCATCAACGCGCGCACGGACATCTTCCTGAAGGCGAGCCCCGAGACGCACGACGCCGCGATGCTCGATTCGGCGATCGAACGGGCCAGGGCCTATGCCGATGGCGGCGCCAGCGGCTTCTTCGCGCCGGGATTGATGGATGAGGCGCTGATCGCGCGGCTGTGCGAGGCGGTCGCGCTTCCGGTCAACATCATGGCCTTTCCGGGGGTTCCCGAAGCGAAGCGGCTCGGCGAACTGGGCGTCGCGCGCGTCAGCCACGGCCCCGGCCCCTACCGGCTGGTGATGAAGGCATTGGGCGACGCGGCCAAGGTGGCGTTCGTGGCCTGAACAGGCGTCAGCCCGTGGCGGCGGGCACGAACTTCATCGCCGCACCGTTCATGCAATAGCGCTTGCCCGTGGGACGTGGCCCGTCGTCGAACACATGCCCCAGATGGCCTCCGCAGCGCCGGCAGTGCACCTCGGTACGTGGCACGCCGATCTTCCAGTCGGTGCTCGTTCCGACCGCCCGGGGCAGCGGCTGCCAGAAGCTCGGCCAGCCCGTGCCGCTGTCGAACTTGGCTTTTGAAGAATAGAGCGGCAAGCCGCAGCCCGCGCAGACAAATGTTCCTGCGCGCTTTTCCTTGTCGAGCGGACTCGACCCCGCCCGCTCGGTTGCCGCCTTGCGCAGCACCGCGAACTGTTGCGGGGTCAATCGCCTTTGCCACTCGGCGTCGGAATAGCTGACTTCGTAGCGCCCGGGCGCGGCGGCGGGGGCACGGCAGGCATGGAGCGCGCCGGCGAGGCCGAGAAGCGGCATGGAACTCATCAATGTACGGCGGTTCATCATCGGCGGTGCCAATCCTTTTCCGCCCCTCTGCGACCGACGGCGCAATTCGGATGTCCGCCGATCAGTAGCGCGTGATCTGCACGGGCAGCTGCTTGTAGCCGTTGACGAAACAGGCCGCCACCCGTTCGGGATCGGCGACCGGCTCGACGCGCATCCGGCGCTTCGCCATTTCCTCGAGCAGAATCGTGATCTGAAGTTCCGCCAGCCGCGCGCCCACGCAGCGATGGATGCCATAGCCGAAGGCCAGATGCCGCCGGGCATTCTCGCGATCGATGATCAGCTTGTCAGCCTCGGGGAAGACGCTTTCATCGCGGTTGCCCGAGATGTACCAGAGCACGAGCTTGTCGCCCTTGGCGATCTTGTGTCCCTCCAGCTCGGTATCTTCGGTCGCGGTGCGGCGCATGTGCGAGAGCGGCGTCTGCCAGCGGATGATCTCCGACACCGCATTGGGGATCAGCGACGGATCGGCCTCGAGCCTGGCACGCTCGTCGGGAAATTGCGAAAGCCCCCAGACCATGCCCGTCATGGTGTTGCGCGTCGTGTCGTTGCCGCCGACGATCAGCAGGATGAGATTCCCCATGAACTCGTGCTGGTCCATGTGGCTCATCGCATCCGAATGGATCATCATCGAGATCAGGTCGGGCCCCGGTTCCGCCTTGGTCCGCTCTTCCCACAGGCGCGAAAAATAGGCTGCCATCTCGAACAGGACTTCGAGCCGCTGCTTGCGCGTCTCCTCATTATGCACCAACTCGATATTGCCCGCCCAGTCGGACCAGTAAGTCAGCTTGCGGCGATCTTCCCATGGGAAGCCGAAAAGGATCGCGAGCATCTGCGTCGTCAGTTCGATCGAGACTGTATCGACCCAGTCGAAGGTCGTGTTCCACGGCAGCGAATCCAGGACTTCGGCGGTGCGCTGACGGATCGACTCGGTCAGCCGCACCATCTCGCTCGGCGTGAAGGCGGGGGCGACGGTGCGGCGTTGCGCGGTATGCTGCGGCCGATCCATCGCGATGAACATCGGCATCACGAAATCGACGGTCTCGGGACGGTCGGCGATGGTGATCCCGCCATATTCCCAGGATGAGGAGTAAAGCTCGGGCAGCGACTCGACATGCACGATCGGCTTGTAGGTCGACACCGACCAATAGGCGCCGAAGGCGCTGTTCTCGCAGCGATAGACGGGGGCCTCGGCACGCAGCCTGCGGAAAGGCTCCTGCCATTGATGGTTGCGATAGAGTTCAGCGCGACTGACATCGAGCGGGTCGGCGGTCGCAGGTGCTGCGGCGTCGCGGGCAAGGGTGGCCATGACTGCGTCTCTCCTGAATGCGCCTGTGCCGGCGCCTTTTCAGTTGCAGAATGCCACTATTAACAGGGCTGTCAACGACGCTCGATCGAATCGACCGGGCGGTGCGCCGCGCAGATCAAAAAGGGAGCCGGGACGAATGTCCCGGCTCCCAGCGTTTGCGACCCGCGGGTGGGGGAGGGGAGCGGGCCGCAAAGAGCTATGATCAGAAGGCGTAGCTGATGCCGAGCAGACCCTGCGTGTTGCTCACGCCCTTCTCGTAATTATAGTAATTATATTCGGCGCGGAGCTTGGCGTGGGGTGCGATCTGCGTCTCGAGACCGCCGCCGACGCGAACGCCATCGCCCCAGGACTTGTCCGCGACGTCGTTCTCGACGGTCTTGATCTGGTTGCGCGCATAGCCCGCGCGGACATAGGCCGCGGTGCTGTCGGAAATGTCATAGCCCGCGCGCGCGCCGACACCCCAGCCCCAGCGCGACTTGAGCCTGAACGAGTCGGTGCCGTCGGTCAGCTTAGCCTCGGCGGTGTTGAGGTCGATATTCGCCTCGGGCGCCACGAAGAAACCGTTGCCCAGCGCGACATTGTAGCCGGCATAGGCAGAAGCGCCGACACCCGTCGAACCGATGCTGTCGAGCCCGTCGACATCTGCATTGGGCGCATCCACGGTCACCGCGACACCGACATAGGGGCCAGTCTCGGTGCCGGCATGGGCTGACGTGGCGAAGGCGAGCGCGGACGCCGCAAGAATCATCTTACGCAACATGATATTTCCTTGTTTTCTAACATTCTCCCCGGAACCGGGTGATCGCGATCTAGGGGGCGTACCGATCGGTTACAATGTTCGCGGCGGATTATTTTTCGGCCACTGCGAATGCAACTTTTGCAACCGTTCGCTCAGGTTCGGACCGGATCAGGCCGTGGCTTCGTTCGTCCGAACATTGGCCCCGATCCCGACTTCAGCACGCCGCGCCGGAACATCCGCGCGGCGATAGTAATGACGAGCGCGACCCAGCCGAGCTGCCAGCCGAGCGCCAGCATATGTGGCCACAGCCTCGGATCGGTCGCGCCATGCGCCGCCATCGCATAGGGCGAGGAGAAGGGGAAAATCTCCGCGGCCAGCGCGAGCGTGCTGCCCGGATTGGAAGCCGCGGCCGAAGAAAGCCCGAACATTGCCACCTGCAGGATGGTGACGGGCAGCGAGAGCATCTGGATCTCGCGCACCGTTCCGGCCTGCGCGCCAATGCCGAGGAATACCGCGCCCAGCAGCAGGTAAGCCATGGTGAAATAGGCTGCGCAAAGCAGCAGGAATGCGGGCATCCCGATCGCGGGCTTCATGCCGGAAAGCGCGGTTGCGTCCGCAGGCAGCTGGCTTATCCCCAGCAGCATCAGCGTGCCCCAGAAGGCGACGAACAGCAGTGCGACGCCGAACAGGCCGATGAGCTTGCCAAGAAACACCGCCTCGAGCGGCACCGCCGCGGCGAGAATCTCGATCACCTTGTTGCCCTTCTCCTCGGCCATCATGCCCACCGCCTGGCCCGCGAGCAGCAGCGTCAGGAGGAAGATCGAGAAGATCGCAGCGAAGCCGATTCCCTGGCGTGCGGCTGTCGGTGGCGGCGCAGTCTTGACGGGCGCAATGACGGCCCTGCTCAGATCCTGGCCAGGCGCTATGTCGCCACGCGCATCGCGAAGCACGCGTTCGGCAAGCTCGGCGAGATAGGCGGCGGTGCGGTCGCCACCCGGCCCGTTCAGGATCGTCGGGCGATCGAGCGGGCCGTAGAGCACCGCGGCGGTAAGCAGACCATCGCGATCGAACAGCGCGCGTGATTGTGCGGCCGGATCGGACGCGGGTGCACGGATGCGCAGCGGCGGAGGGGCCTCGCCGGGCCGGTAGATCGCGCGCAGCGCGTGGTCGGTCGCGATCAGGCGCGCACCATCCCCGGCGCGCACGATTGCAACGATCTCACGCTCGATTTCAGGCGTGCGCGACACCTGCACCGCACCAAGCCCGCCGATCAGCCCAAGCCCCAGCATCAGGAAGGGGGCCAGCAGGAACAGGAAGAAGGTGGGGGTAGCGACCGTGGCGATGAAGTCGCGACGCGCGATCACCGCGGTCTGCCGGATCAGCCGCCTCATCATCTTGTCTCCCCCGCCGCGTCGCCGACAATCTTGACGAAGGCGTCGTGCAGTCCGGGCCGCTCGATCGACAGCCCGGCTATGCCATGGCCCCGCGCGATCAGTGTTTCCAGCAGCGGCTCGATCCCTTCAGAGGGGAGTGTGAAGCGCCAGGCGGCTCCCAGCTTCTCGGCCCCTGCAGGGAGCAGCGCGGCCAGTTCGGCGCCATTGCTGCGCGGCGTATAGCGCGCGTGCATCGGCAATGTACTGCGCGCATCGTCGACCGTGCCCTCGAAGCGCCGCTTCCCGCCGGCGATGATCGCAAGCCGGTCGCAGAGCCGTTCGGCATGGGCCATGACGTGCGTCGAGAACAATATGGTCGCGCCACGCGCGCGCTCGGCCTGGATGAGCGCCTCGAGCCGTTCCTGGTTGACGGGATCGAGCCCTGAAAATGGCTCGTCGAGCACGATCAGGTCGGGCTGGTGGACGATCGATCCGAGCAACTGCACGAGCTGCGCCATCCCCTTGGAGAGCTTGCGGATCCTTGCATCGACCGCATGGCCGAGCCCGGCGGCCTCGAGCATCTCTGCGGCGCGCGCACGCCCCGTCTTCCATTCAAGCCCGCGCAGTGCGCCCATGAAGGCGATTGCCTCGCGCGCCTTCATCTGCGGATAAAGGCCGCGTTCCTCGGGGAGATAGCCGATCCGGTCCCCCTCGGCGCGCGGATTGGGGTTGCCGAAAATCGCGCGGCTACCGCGATCGGGTTCAAGAATGCCGAGCAATGTGCGCAGCGTGGTGGTCTTGCCCGCGCCATTGGGGCCAAGCACGCCATAGATCATGCCTCTGGCGACTTCGAGATTGACGCCGTCCACGACAAGGCGATCGCCGAAATATTTGCTGAGGTCCGTCGCGCGGACCGCGGATTCATCCGACATCAACTCCCCCACGCAACTGATGATGTGGTAAAGCGCCACGCTTCAGCCTTCAATCGAATGTTTGCGACGGGACAGTTTTCGATTCCCTTTCGCCGCGCGGCATATTTGGGGTTCACGCGAAGCCGCGCAGGCGCGAAGAGGGCTTGTGCCCGTCAGCAAGGCGACCAATGGAAACGCTTGAGTCAGCGATAAAGGCAGAAGCGGTGCGGCTCGGCTTCGCCGCGTGCGGGATGGCGCGTGCCGATGCCGCGCCGAAGACCGCCGCGCGGCTCGCGGCCTGGCTTGCCGAGGGATGCCATGGCGACATGCTCTGGATGGAGGGCCGGGCGGAACAGCGTGGCACCCCAAAAGGGCTCTGGCCCGAGGTTCGCTCGGTCATCATGCTCGGTATGAGCTACGCGCCCGCGGCCGATCCGCTGCGGCTCGAGGGCGAGGGGGATATCGGCAGGATCTCGGCCTATGCGCAGGGCCAGGACTATCACGACATCGTCAAGAAGCTGCTCAAGCAGCTTGCGCGCTGGCTCGTCGAGCGGGCGGGTGGTGAGCTCAAGGTCTTTGTCGATACCGCGCCCGTCATGGAAAAGCCGCTCGCCGAGGCCGCGGGAATCGGCTGGCAGGGCAAGCACAGCAATCTGGTCAGCCAGAGCGAGGGTAGTTGGCTCTTTCTCGGGGCGATCTACACGACGCTCGATCTCGTGCCCGATACTTCGGGGCGCGATCGCTGTGGCTCGTGCTCGGCGTGCCAGCAGGCATGCCCGACCGACGCATTCCCCGCGCCCTATCGTGTCGATGCCCGGCGCTGCATTTCCTACCTCACCATCGAGCACAAGGGGCCGATCCCGGTCGAGTTCCGCGCCGCGCTCGGCAACCGCATCTATGGCTGCGACGATTGCCTCGCTGTCTGCCCGTGGAACAAGTTTGCGCGCGCGGCTTCGGCCAATCTCGCCTTTGCGCCGCGCGCCGAACTGGTTGCGCCTGCGCTCGCCGATCTGCTTTCGCTCGACGACGCCGCTTTTCGCCAGATCTTTGCAGGGTCACCGATCAAGCGCATCGGGCGCGACCGGATGGTGCGCAACGCTGCGCTCGCGGCGGGCAACAGCGGTGATCCCGCCCTGCTCGAACGACTCGTCATTCTCATAGACGATCCCGATCCGGCGGTGCGCGACGCTGCGCTCTGGGCCGCGGCGCGGCTCGCGCCCGAGCGCTTCAGCTATGACGTCGATGCTGTGGTTATTTCCGGCTGAGCGAGGCGACGCACGCCGCTCTGTCGACATCGGCGCCATCGGGACGCCGCGCATCGACATAGGTCACCACGGGTTCCTGCCCTTTTTTCTTCGCATAGAGATAGGCGTCGAGCACGCACGACCCGCCCGCGAACTGAAGCTTGCGTGCGTTGAACTCGCGCACGTCCAGCGCCGGCTGGCCGAACAACATGGTCAGCGTGCGCGCATTCTGGCCGATCACCTGCTCGAGCCCCTGCGTGCCTGCAAAGGGCTTGGGCGGAGGGGCGGCCGGTTTGGGCTCGGGCACCGTCGCGCATCCGCCAAGCGCCAGTGCGCCCGCGATGATCCACCCGACTACCCTCATGATTTTCTCCCGTGAAACAGATGCGTTGCCATAGCAGCGCCGAGGATCGGCGCGAACAGGTTGGCGACAGGAACCACGAACAGACCGGTCACGACAAGTCCGAGCAGGAAGCGCGAGGCGCGCGTCATCCCGAGCCATTCCCGGATCGCCGCAGCGGGCAGGTGCCGCACCGCTACCATCTCGCCAAGATCGCGTCCGAGCAGCAGCGCATTGACCACAGCGAACACCGCCACCGTCCCCACACCCGTCACGAGCAGCGCCAGATAGACGGGCAGCGCGATCAGGTTGAACAGCAGCGCACGGCCTGCGGAGGCAAGGCCCATATGTACCGAGCGCGCCAGTCCGGGCGCCTTCGCGCTCGCCATCGCTCCGGGATAGTATCGACGCTCGACCGCTTCGACCACGGCATCGGCGAAGATGCCCATCACCGCGATCGCGACGACACGGAACAGAAGCCAGCCCGCGATCAGCGCGACCATCACTGCCGCCGCAGCCGCCCAACCCGACGCTTCGGCCGCCCAACCGTAGTGGATGGCGAGCGTGTATGCCGCCCACCACAGGGCGATACCCAGCCCGATGAACAGCGCCAGGGTGAGCGCGATCACCTTGGCGAGCACTTTCAGGATCGCGGGATCGAAAAGCTGGCCGAGCGAGAGCGTGAAGGCGCGGATCATGCGCGCGACCATGGCCGAGCCGCGCGACACGCGTCAATCGCGGTTGCGTCGGCCCCCCGCTCCGATTAGGGCGGCGCGCATTCTTCCCGACATTTTTCAGCCAGGAGTGTTTCTTGAGCGATCCGCAATACGACATCGTCGCGATCGGCAATGCCATCGTCGACGTTCTGGCTCAGGCCGATGACGCCTTCATCGCCGAAGAAGGCATGGCCAAGGGCACGATGCAGTTGCTCTTTTCGACCGAAGAGGCCGAGGCGCTCTACGCCAAGATGGGCGTAGGTCGTGAAATCAGCGGCGGCTCGGCCGCCAATACCGTTGCGGGGATCGCCGCACTTGGGGGCAAGGCGGGCTTTATCGGCCAGGTCGCCGACGATCAGCTCGGCGCGGTCTTTGCGCACGACATTCGCGCACAGGGCGTCGCCTTCACCACCGCGCCGCGCCACGAAACTGAGCCCAGCACCGCGCGCTGCCTGATCTTCGTGACGCCCGACGGCCAGCGCACGATGAACACCTATCTCGGCGCCTCGCAATTCCTGCCCGAATCCGCGCTCGACCGCACGATGATCGAAAGCGGCGCGATTCTCTATCTGGAAGGCTATCTCTGGGATCCCGAGGAACCGCGCGCGGCGATGCGCGCGGCGATCGAACTCGCGCACGAGAGGGGGCGCAAGGTCGCCTTCACGCTGTCGGACACCTTTTGCATCTCGCGCCATCGCGACAGCTTCCGCGAACTGATCGCGCAGGGCGATGTCGACATCCTGTTCGCCAATGAGGCCGAGATCACCTCGCTCACCGAACTCGACGATTTCGAGGCGGCGGTCGCGGTTGTCGCGCCGCAGGTGCCTGTGCTGGTGGTGACGCGCAGCGAAAAGGGCGCGATCGCGATCTGCGACGGCGAGCGCTTTGCGGTTCCGGCCGAGCCGATCGACAGGGTCGTGGACACGACCGGCGCGGGAGACCTTTTCGCGGCGGGCTTCCTGACGGGGCAGGCGCAGGGCCGCTCGGTCGAGGACAGCCTGCGCATGGGCGCGATCTGCGCCGCCGAGATCATTTCGCATTATGGCGCGCGGTCCGAGGCGGATCTCAAGGCACTGGTGGCCAGCCGCCTCGGTTGATCCGCGCAAACACCGAGCAAAAGAAAAGGGGAGGCGGTTGCCTCCCCCAGACTGCTGACAAACCCCGTCGTTTTTGAGACGGGGTTTTTCTTTTGGTGCTTTGAGACTGGGCACGATGTGGGCGTGTGGTGATATTGCCGGGATAGCGCCGCTCAGGCGGGGTTGAGCGCATGATTTCGTGTCATTGCCAGCGCAATCTTCTTCATGTTCTGGGCTGCGGCGGCAAGAAGGCACTGATAGGCGACGCGCGTCTGTCCTCGGAACCGGGCATAGCGATGTCCATGGAGTTGCTTGGCGTCGGCAAAGGAGCGTTCGACGGTTTCCTTGCGTCGCTTGTAGATCGCTTTGCCCTGGGGCGTGAGCCGCAGGGCATCGGTGCGCTCCCTGGCATCCTGCCAGACATGCCGGGTGATGACGCGCTGCGGTTTGTGCGCGGTCGTGCAGGAGGTCAATAGCGAGCATTCACGACAGCGCGCGGGATCGGATGTATAACGGCGATAGCCGGTGCGATCGGTGGTGGCGTAAGCGAGCAGCTGCCCTGCCGGACAACGGTAGCCGTCATTCTCGGGCTCCCATACAAAGCGATTTGTGTTCATCATGCCTGGCTTGGGCGGTGTCGGATTGCGATAGCCGGTGACGCCGAGGATCTTGCGATCTTCGAGGCCCTTGGCGATGCCGGCGGTGGCGTAACCTGCATCGAGGCCGACGGCGGCGACATCGAAGCCGAAGCGCACGCGCTGGCGATCCAGACGCCCCAGATAGACGATCGAATCGTGGACGTTGGCGGGGGTCGTGTAGGTATCGGTGATGATGCCGAGGCACCCGTCAACGGTGCGGTGATCAAGGTAGAAGAAGCCCTTGGGCTTGCCGTCGCGTACCATGTAGCCACTTTCCGGATCGGTCCGCGACACTTTGGTTTCGGTCTCGGGCGGCGTGCGATCGCGCGGCTTGAGCGGCTTGTGGCCGCGCCCGGTGCGATCCTCTTCCACGGCAGCGTCAAGCGCCTCCCAATAGTCGGCGCGCGACTTGGCTATGATCGCCTTGTCGTATTTGTTTTTGTTCGCGTTGGCCTTGAGGTGGGTGCTGTCGGTGTAGAGAACCCTGCCGTCCACCAGCCCGTGATCAATCGCCTGCTCGACTATTCGGTCGCAGATCTCTTGCGCCACGGTCGTGTCGTCGTATCGCCGCCGCCGGTTCTGCGACAGCGTCGAGGCGTCAAAGACCGGATCGGTCAGCTTCAGGCCGAGGAACCAGCGATACGCAACGTTGACCTGGATTTCGCGTACCAGCTGACGCTCCGAGCGCACCCCGAACAGATAACCCAGGAACAGCGCCTTGAACATCAAGGTCGGATCCAGCGGTGGCCGACCATTGTCCGCACAATAAAGCGCTGCGGTCACACCGTGGATGAAGGAAAAGTCGATCACTGCGTCGATCTTGCGAAGCAGATGATCTTTCGGAACCAGCTCCTCGAGCGTCACCATCTCAAGAGCGGTCTGGGTCGGGCCGGGCTTTCTCAACATGGCCCAATGAATCACAAACCCCCGGCTCCCGCCAGGGGTTTGTCAGCAGTCTGGGGGAGGCGGTTGCCTCCCCTTTTTTGTCCCAATTCCGCCCCTCAGAGTTCGGGGACCGGCGGCACCGGCGGCGGCGGCGCATCGGCGTCAGTCTCGTGGACCTCGACACTCCCGCGGCCGACATGGCTGCGCGAGCGGCTGTAGAGGAAGTAGACCACCAGGCCCACAGCCGCCCAACCGACGAACATCAGCTTGGTATCAACCGACAGGCTCCAGAACAGATAGACGCATCCCGCGATTGAGATCGGGGCGACGATGTTGACCGCTGGCGTACGGAACGGACGCGCGCGACCGGCATCGGTACGGCGAAGCACCATCACTGCGATCGAAACCATCGCGAAGGCAAAGAGCGTGCCCGAGTTGGAGATGTCCGCCAGCTTGCCGACCGGGAAGAAGGCCGCGAAGAGCGCCACGAACACGCCCGTGATGATCGTGATCACGTGCGGCGTGTGGAAGCGCGGATGGATTTTGGAGAACATCTGCGGCAGCAGGCCGTCGCGGCTCATCACGAAGAAGATGCGCGTCTGGCCGAACATCATCATGAGAATGACTGAGGGCAGCGCGATCGTGGCCGCGAGGCCGACGAGGTTGCCGATCTGGGTCCAGCCGATGTTCCTGAGCGTCCACGCCAGTGCTTCCTTCGAGCAGACCACGGCATTGTCGCCCAGCGCGGCGCAGGCCTTGCTGAGCTCGAGGCTGCCCGCGGCATAGGCGTTGCCCGCAGCATCCGAGATGGGTTGAGCGCCGACGCTGCCGATTACGCCCGCGGCGACGAGGATGTAGAAGATCGTGCAGATGCCGAGCGAGCCGATCAGGCCGATCGGCATGTTGCGCTGCGGGTTCTTGGTTTCCTCAGCTGCGGTCGAGACCGCGTCGAAGCCGACATAGGCGAAGAAGATCGAGGCCGCCGCCGCCGATATGCCGGCCATGCCGAGCGGTGCGAAGGGCTCGAAATTCTCCATCTTCATGACGGGCAGAGCGAGCACGACGAAGAGCGTCAGCGCAGTGATCTTGATCAGCACGAGGACCGCGTTGACCGTGGCGCTCTCCTTGGTGCCGATGACGAGCAGCCAGGTGACCAGACCTGCAATGAACATCGCGGGCAGGTTGATGATGCCGCCGTCATAGGGCCCGAGCACGAGCGCACTGGGCACATCTATGTGAAATGCGTTCTCGATGATCCCGATCATATAGCCCGACCATCCGACCGAAACCGCGCCGGCCGCGACCGCATATTCGAGGATCAGCGCCCAGCCGACCATCCAGGCAAGCAATTCGCCCATCACCGCGTAGCTGTAGGTATAGGCCGATCCCGAAACCGGAACCATCGACGCCATTTCGGCGTAGCAGAGCGCTGCGACCGCGCAGACGACACCAGCGATGATGAAGCTGATCATCATGCCCGGGCCCGCCTTTTGCGCAGCCTCGGCGGTCAGGACAAAAATGCCCGTGCCGATGACGGCGCCGACGCCGAGCATGGTGAGCTGGAAGGCGCCGAGCGATCTGTGAAGCGATTTTTTCTCGGCTGTGGCAAGAATGGCATCTAGCGGCTTAACGCGCCCGAATATCATGCAGAAACGTCCCCTCGAAAACGGGCCGCCCCTGTTCAGCCCGCGGATTTTGAAGGCCGAGAGCGTAAAGGCAATTTTCGTGCGCGCAATAGCCGATCTGCGCGGCGAGCCAGTTTATCTTGCCAGCATGGGGCCAAGCGGCCGCCCCGCGAAAATATGGACGTGAAGGTGCGGGACCTCCTGATGCGCGTTGATTCCGGCATTGGCGAGCAGCCTGTAGCCGGGCGCAACAAGCCCGTTTTCACGCGCGACATGTCCCACTGCGCGGATGAATCCCGCGATTTCAGTGTCCGATGCGCGCGCCGAGAAATCGTCCCACGAGACATACTGGCCCCGGGGAATCACCAGAATGTGCGTCGGCGCCTGCGGGTTGATGTCGTGAAAGGCATAGGCGTAGTCGTCTTCATAGACCGCCTTGCTCGGAATCTCGCCGCGCAGGATTTTGGCGAACACATTCTGGTTGTCATAGGGCTGGGTGGCGTCGATCGGCATGGCGTCAATCCTTTGGGCGAGCGGCTTTTTCAGTGATGCCCGACATACCCTCGCGTCGTTCGAGCTCGGCCAGCACGTCGTCGAACGAGAGATCGAGATCGGCGAGCAGCACGCCGAGGTGGAAGATCAGGTCCGCGGCTTCCGAGGTTGTCGCGGTACGATCGCCCGACATCGCTGCGATCACGGTTTCGACCGCTTCTTCGCCGAGCTTCTGGGCGATCTTGGGACGCCCCTTCGCGGTCAGCTTTGCGACATAGGAAGACGCCGGGTCAGCGACCCGGCGCTCCCTGATCACGTTTTCGAGCTTTTGAAGCGTATCGGCCATGGCCGCTCATGGCGCGGCCCGGCTCGGCGCGTCAAGCGGCTTCGTCGGTCCTGCTACGGCGCTTGCGGCTGCCGTGACGCCCGATCAACAGGCCC
>NZ_JAKVIO010000003.1 GCF_022601895.1 Sphingomonas sp. LaA6.9 | reverse complement strand
CAACGGCCGCGTCTGCGCCCAGTAACGCCCGCCGATCAGCCCCTCGAAGATCAGCATGTCCTTGTTCTGGTGGTCGAGCACCAGCCCCTCGCAGCGCCAGTCGCGCGCGTCGTGCGAGCTGTAGAGCGTCGTCCCCTGCCGTTCGGGGCTGACGCTGCACGTCGTCATCCACCAGCGATCGCCGATTCGGCTGATACGCGGATCCTCGATCCCATAGCATTGCGAAGCGGCTGCGGGCGCGACCGCGCGGTCATAATGCACCGCGACCACCGAAAGGCCGTCGGGCGAAAGCTCCACGGGCAACAGCCAGGAGAGCGACGTCAGCGCGAGCGTGCGCCAGCCCATGCCCGGAATCGTGAATGTCCGGGGATCCTTCACATCGGCAAACTCCGCGGGCCATTTGTCGAGCACATAGTCACCGTCCGCCCAGCGGATCGCGCGCACATGCCCGCCCTCGACCGGCGTCCGCAGCGCCTCGGCGACGCGCACCATCATCAGCAGATTTCCGCCGGGCAGCCGCCCCAGCCCCGGATTGAACGCGCCCAGCGCATAGGTTTCGGCGGCGATCTTTCCTGCGAGCGGCGATCGCGAAAGGTCGACATCGTCGGGCGCGAAAACGAGCCGGTCGACGGCAAAGCGAGTCATGGCTGCACGATCCCCTTCATGATCGACCGTCAGGGCGAAACGCGCCCGTTGACCCCAACGCGCCCGCCATCCATTCTCTCCACGACCGAGCCAGCGGGGAGCATAACGTGACCCATTATGATCCGGAACGGACCGCGCTTCTTTTCGTCGATCCTTATAATGACTTCCTTTCGGAAGGCGGCAAGACATGGCCGCGGGTGGAAGAGGTCGCGAAGTCCGTCGGGCTGCACGACAATCTGCGCGCGATCGTCGCCGCGGCGCGACGATCCGCCATCCAGATCTTCATCGTCCCGCATCACCGCGCCGAGCCGAACGACTTCGAAGGCTGGGATCACCCCACGCCCTATCAGCTTGCAACGCACCAGCGGCAGGTCTTCGCCAAAGGCGACTGGGGCGGTGAATGGTATCCCGATTTCGCGCCGCAACCCGGCGACATCGTCGTCAAGGAACATTGGGGATCGAGCGGATTCGCCAATACCGACCTCGATTTCCTGCTGAAGCAGAAACGGATCACGCATGTCGTGGTGGTCGGGCTGATCGCCAACACCTGTATCGAGGCGACAGCGCGCTTCGCGGTCGAACTTGGCTATCACACCACGCTGGTACGCGATGCGACCGCCGCGTTCAGTCAGGAGGCGATGCACGCCGCGCATGATGTGAACGCGCCGACCTTCGCGCATGCCGTGCTCACCACCGCCGAACTGGTGCCCGCCATCGCTCCGGGCTGAGCCTGTTGCCCGCGAATCCCCGGAACGCGTGTCAACAGCTTTGGGCAACCGAATTTTTTTTCGTTCCCATGATGTTCGCTTGCGTTTTCGGGATGCAAGGAAAGTCCACGCGTCGCTCGGGGTGCAGCCACGAAGCGAGTCATTTTGGCGGTGAATCGAGTCTTAGAACCGTCATTTACCGTCTTGCATCGTCCGTCGGTTGAGGCACTATAGGTGGTGTTGAGGCAGGGGGCCAAACGCAAGCGCTGGTAGATCGTTAACGCGACATGTTTCGCGAGCGGGTCTGTGCGCCTTGTGGAAAACGGGGATAAACCCCATATTTCAGGCCCCATGCCCGCCGAAAAATGCTAGTCGGGGGTTTGGCCCTCCGAGTCGAACGTATCGAGAACGGGGAAGCGGACCATGGACTTCAGAGAGACTCAGGAAGCGAGCAACAGCGACGTGTCAGCCACCGTTACAGAAGCGCCCGCCAAAAGCGCCACCAAAGCCGCATCGAAGGTCGAGCACCTCGATTCGAAGAGCATCGCGCCGCAGCCCTATGCGCTCGACGTCGATCACAGCCGCGACGATCTGCTGACCGATTTCGGCAAGGAAACGCTGAAGGATCGCTACCTCCTCCCCGGCGAGAGCTTCCAGGATCTCTTCGTCCGCGTCGCCTCCGCCTATGCCGACGACGCGAGCCACGCGCAGCGCGTCTACGACTATATCTCGAAGCTCTGGTTCATGCCCGCCACGCCCGTTCTCTCGAACGGCGGCACCGGCCGCGGCCTGCCCATCTCCTGCTACCTCAACTCGGTCGACGACAGCCTCAACGGCATCGTCGACACCTGGAACGAGAATGTCTGGCTCGCCTCGCGCGGCGGCGGCATCGGCACCTATTGGGGCAGCGTGCGCGGCATCGGCGAGCCCGTCGGCCTCAACGGCAAGACCTCGGGCATCATCCCGTTCGTCCGCGTGATGGACAGCCTCACGCTCGCGATCAGCCAGGGTTCGCTACGCCGCGGTTCGGCCGCCTGCTATCTCGACGTCTCGCACCCCGAGATCGAGGAGTTCCTCGAGATCCGCAAGCCTTCGGGCGACTTCAACCGCAAGGCCTTGAACCTCCACCACGGCGTCCTGCTCACCGACGCCTTCATGGAAGCGGTGCGCGACGGCGCCGAATGGACGCTCAGGAGCCCCAAGGACGGCAGCGAGCGCGGCAAGGTTGACGCGCGCGCGCTCTTCCAGAAGCTCGTCGAAACCCGCCTCGCGACGGGCGAGCCCTATATCGTCTTCTCGGACACCGTGAACCGCACGATGCCCAAGCATCACCGCGATCTCGGGCTCAAGGTCTCGACCTCGAACCTCTGCTCCGAAATCACGCTGCCCACGGGCCGCGACCATCTCGGCAAGGATCGTACCGCAGTCTGCTGCCTCTCGTCGCTGAACCTCGAGACCTGGGACGAGTGGAACGGCGACAAGCAGTTCATCGAGGACGTGATGCGCTTCCTCGACAACGTGCTCAGCGACTATATCGCCCGCGCGCCCGACGAGATGGCGCGCGCCAAATATTCGGCGGAGCGCGAGCGTTCGGTCGGCCTCGGCGTCATGGGCTTCCACAGCTTCCTCCAGGCGCGCGGCCTCCCCTTCGAGGGCGCGATGGCCAAGAGCTGGAACCTCAAGATGTTCAAGCACATCTCGGCGGGCGTCTCCGAAGCGTCGATGATGCTCGCCAAGGAACGCGGCCCCTGCCCCGATGCTGCCGACATGGGCGTGATGGAGCGCTTCAGCTGCAAGATGGCGATCGCGCCCACCGCGTCGATCTCGATCATCTGCGGCGGCACCAGCGCGTGCATCGAGCCGATCCCCGCGAACATCTACACGCACAAGACGCTCTCGGGCAGCTTCTCGATCCGCAATCCCTATCTTGAAAAGCTGCTCGTCGAGAAGTCGAAGAACAGCGAAGGCGTGTGGAGCACGATCCTCGAACAGGGCGGCTCGGTCCAGCACCTCGACTTCCTCACTCAGGAGGAAAAGGACACCTTCAAGACCAGCTTCGAGATCGACCAGCGCTGGCTGCTCGAGCTCGCGGCGGACCGCACGCCCTATATCGATCAGGCGACCTCGCTCAATCTGTTCATCCCCGCGGACGTCGAGAAATGGGACCTGCTGATGCTCCACTTCCGCGCATGGGAGCTTGGCATCAAGTCGCTCTACTATCTCCGCTCCAAGTCGGTGCAGCGCGCGGGCTTCGCGGGCGGCGTCGAGGCGGACAACACCATCGACCTCAAGCAGATCGAGGTCGAGGTGAAGGATTACGACGAGTGTTTGGCTTGCCAGTAAGCCTGCGCCTCTTCCCGCTTGCCGCGCTCATGGCGCTCACCGCCTGCGCGCGTCAGGCGGAGAGCGGGGTTGCGTCCGGGGCGCCGGGCTTCCTGTTCGGCCTCTGGCACGGCTTCATCTTCCCCGTCGCATGGGTGCTCTCGCTCTTCATGGCCAATGTCGCGGTCTATGCGGTCCCCAATAATGGCGGCTGGTATGATTTCGGCTTCTTCATCGGCGTCGTCTTTATCGGCGTCGGCGCGCGCAAGAGCCATGTCGTTTACCGCGACCGCGTCGTGGTGCGGCGATGAGCGGCGGCGCTAGGAGAATTTGATGGATCAGCGCGTGGGATGCGCCGGGATAGCGATCTTGGGAGGGCTGATTGCCCTCGCCATTCTGATGTACGCACTCCCGCAATATCGTGTCTATTCGCAGAGGCTGTCAGGCGAAGCGGCGCTGGCCGAAGCCCAGTCCTCGCGTCAGGTCGCGATTCTCGAAGCGCGCGCCAAGAAGGAAAGCGCGATCGCCCTCGCCCAGGCGGAGGTCATTCGCGCCGAAGGTGCCGCAAAGGCCAATGCGATCCTACAAAACAGCCTTGGCGGACCCGAGGGATATTTGCGCTACCTCCAGATTCAGGCGCTGGAAAACTCGAAGTCCTCGTTGATCTACGTTCCCACTGAGGCCGGCCTGCCGGTCACAGAGGCAAGACGGCTCGATAATTGACTGACAGCAGGAAAATCTGCGGCTTGAACTTTAAAATGCCCGTCGCGGTTGCAGAAATTAAG
The DNA here is from genome assembly GCF_022601895.1 of Sphingomonas sp. LaA6.9. GTDB lineage: Bacteria > Pseudomonadota > Alphaproteobacteria > Sphingomonadales > Sphingomonadaceae > Sphingobium_A. The sequence continues at coordinate 169,121 of NZ_JAKVIO010000003.1, read as the reverse complement.
GATTGAACCATGCCCCTCCTCCAAGCTTCCAAGCAGTACAAGCCCTTCGAATATCCCTGGGCCTTCGAGTTCTGGAAGCGCCAGCAGCAGATCCACTGGATGCCCGAAGAGGTGCCGCTGGGCGAGGATTGCCGCGACTGGGCGCAGAAGCTCACCGATCATGAGCGCAACCTGCTCACCCAGATCTTCCGCTTCTTCACCCAGGCCGATATCGAGGTGCAGGACTGCTACCACGACAAATATGGCCGCGTGTTCAAGCCCGTCGAGATCAAGATGATGCTCACCGCCTTCTCCAACATGGAGACGGTGCACATCGCGGCGTACAGCCACCTGCTCGACACGATCGGGATGCCCGAGAGCGAATACGGCATGTTCCTCCAGTACAAGGAGATGAAGGACAAGCACGACTATCTCGCCACCTTCGGCGTCGACAGCGACGAGGATATCGCGCGCACGCTCGCCATGTTCGGCGGCTTCACCGAGGGGCTTCAGCTCTTCGCGAGCTTCGCGATGCTGATGAACTTCCCGCGCTTCAACAAGATGAAGGGCATGGGCCAGATCGTCTCGTGGTCGGTCCGTGACGAGAGCCTGCACTGCGAGGGCATCACGCGCCTCTTCCACGCCTTCACCAAGGAGCGCGACTGCCTGACCGCCGCGGTCAAGAGCGACATTCGCGACGTCTGCCACACCACCGTCGGCCTCGAGGACGCGTTCATCGACCTCGCCTTCGAGCAGGGCCCCGTCCCCGGCATGACGCCCAAGGAGATCAAGAAGTATATCCGCTACATCGCCGACTGGCGCCTCGGCCAGCTCGGCCTGAAGCCGATGTTCATGATCGACGACCACCCCCTCCCCTGGCTCGCCCCGCTCCTCAACGGCGTCGAGCACGCCAACTTCTTCGAGACGCGCGCGACCGAATATTCAAAGGCCGCAACGCGCGGCAACTGGGGCGAGGTCTGGGACAGCTTCGACCGCCGCAAAAAGGCCAAGGCCAACGACACCGGCCCCGAAGCGAGCGAAGGCGAGGACATGTTCTCGAAGGCCGGGGTGGCGGCGGAGTAGGTCGTGCTCCGCCGATCCCAGCGATCGGCTAGCGATTTGCCTTTGGACAGTACCAACTCAACTACATCGACAAGCTAGATGAGCGGCTTGTCGTCGGGATGGTCTTCGTCCGTGTCTCCGTCATCGATCTCTCCTTCCGGCTCGGTTGATGCAGGACCAAACAGAGCGTCAAAATCTGGATCGTATTGTGCCGGCGAAAAAGGCGTATCCTTAGGCCAGTATCCATGCGGGGGGAGGCGTACAATCGTGTCGCTCGCGCGCCACAGCATGGTGCTAAGAACCATTTCCGGGTCTTTGCCGTGGATTACGAGACCTTCTTTCGCCAGTGCATTGAATAGCTCCTTGCGAGGCATCGGCGCTCCGTGCGCGCGAATAATCTCTACAGCTTTCACAGCTACCTCTTCTCGTGGAGGATTTTAGGCCGCCTCGCTCGCAGCGCTGGTATTTGAGCGTTCGCCTTTTGATCAGTTTCAGGTGGCGGGGAAATCCCCACCAGCTCGTACCGTGGCGGCCGTGACTAAAGGTCACGGATTGGATGACGAAGCGCTAATTCGTTCCTCTGCCTTGCTCTAGCCCCCGCCGTCCCGACCATCAAAACGCCGCCCCAGTCCTTCGCTTACTAGCATTCCCCCGACCGACTACCCGCCGCGCGTGACGATCCGCAGCTTGCGGCCATAGCGGTCGGTGTCGCGGTCAATGGGTTCGAGCGTAAAGGGGCCTTCATTGAGCAGCGCGTGGAGCCGCTGCGTCGCGCGCGCGCGCCAAGCGTGGCCTCGGCGGCGCAGCGCGGCGGGTGCGTTTCGGGGGTTCCGCGATGCGGATGTGCTCACCACTCCGCAAGGGCGCGGTCCCTCCCCCTTTGCGTCGATTGTTGCCCCCGCGCCCGCATGTTAGCCTTCGGGGACTGGAGGCAGCTCCATGACAAAGCGCAAAAAACCGGAAAGCGACGCACCGGCGGCTGATGCCGCCGACGGGCAGCGGACGATCGCGGGCTGGCGTGGCGGCGCAATCGACCTGACACTGGTCGCCGATGACCTGGAACTGCTCGACACCATCCTTGCCATCGTGCCGGTACTGCGGATCGTAACTGCCATCGGGCAGGAGGCGCGACGGCGCGGCCTGCGCTATCCCGTTGCCGACGCCGGGGCGCTGCAATCGTGCATCGGGGAAGACATGCTGAAGCTCGGCGGACATCGCATCGATGCAGGCGCGATTGCGCACATGATGCCCGAAAGCTGGTTCCCGATTGCACATGAAGGCGAACTGCTCAGTCGCGTACACCTCGCGCTGCACCGCTGCGAATTCGAGGCACTGCAGGCTGCACCGCGCCCCGCATTCCAGCCTGCACCGATGGGGTCCTGACCATGGCCGCCGCCGGATCAGCGTTCAACTGGGTGACGGTACGATCCAGTATCTGGACCAAAATCTGGCAAGGCCCGCTGGTGGTTCAGGGCGTGCCCTACCAGTTTCTCGAACTTGCCGTGCAGAATCCTGCAAACATAAGCAGAATGATTACCTGGACCCTCGACGGTTACAGCGCGGCGCCGCCCTTCTACCAGCGCAGCATGGGAACGTCGCTGGCGCCTGCCACCTTCGCCCCACCCATCGGATATACGGGGTCCACCGCCGTCGTCCTCGCCTTCCTGATATCGCCATGGGTGGAATTCAATATCCTCACGAATAGTAACTGCACTGCGCACATTGTCGCGATCTGAGGGGCCGAGCCCGGTCGCGGCTTCGCGCCTGTGCCCGTCCTGGCCAGTCGTTCCACCTCAACGATCGGAGACCCGCCATGCCCCCCCCCTCTCCTCGCATGAGTTCGAGCACGAGCATCATCATCCATCGGTCTTCGCGCGCCGGCCGATCCTGACCGGGATAGCCGTTGGCATTGCATCGCTGCTGCCGCATGCCTTCCTGTCGCCCGCCGCCTCGCTGGGCTTCGCAGCGGTCCTCATCGCGCTGATCGCGGGCGTCTATTTCGGCTTCGCGGTGATGAACGGCTCGCCCCGCGACCAGTTCGTCGAGTTCAACGTCACCGGCCTGTTCACGCTGGCCGCGCTCGTCGGCCAGCTTGCCTGGCCGATCCTGCTACCGCTCGCCTATTTCGGGCACGCGCTCTGGGATTTCGCGCACCACAACCGCTCGCGCCTGCAACTGGTCAGGATCCCGCGCTGGTACGTGCCCTGGTGCGTCGTCATCGACGGCATCATCGGGTTCGGCCTCATCATCATCTGGCGCATCGACGGCATCATCTGAGCGCGGCGGGCAAACCCGCCATGGCTTTCGCGCCATCACGGGGTGGCCCGGCTCAGTGCCATATCGTCGGCGTCGCGTCGGCCGGCTTGGCGACGATCTGGTACGCATCGCGGTACAGGATCGTCCCGGGCCGGTGCGTCACCACTTTGGTCACCGGCACGCCGCACTCGTGCAGCAGGCGCGCGAGCAGATGCGCGTGCGCGATCATCTCGCCCGCGTCGCCCATGAACCAGCAGATCCCGTCGCTCCGCCAGCGGCGGCGCGACTTGACGAGGAAGTGACGGTGGCGCGGCACCGGCAGGTTGGCGTTGAACCAGTCGAGCTCGCGCCCGATCGCCTCGCGCAGCACGCCCCCCGCATCCGGGTCGCGCGCGCACCAGCCGGCCGGACCGAACAGGCCATGGCTCACCCCGCGGCGGACCTCCCGCCACGGCGCATGGAAGCGGACATACATGAAACCCTCCACGCGGGGCCTAATGCCCCCGGCGGACTTGCATCAGGAGATCACGCCGCGCGCGTCATGCGGCGGCAGCGTTGCTCGAGGGCCTACCGCCCCGTCTGGATGGAGGGCGGTGGCGCAAGACGAATGAAAAACATCATCGGCGCACCTGTGAAATCGTTTCGGAGGCGGGCCGATAGGCGTTCGGCGCGCGATTGTAAAGCGGGGGCGGCACGGCACCTGGCCGCATCACCCCCGCGCGCATCAGGGCCGCTCAGGCCTCAACGCCAATAATCATCCCGCCCGATGCCGTCGAAACCGGCCCGTGGACATGCAGCATCTGCTGAAATCTGCGGCCCGAGTTGCAGGGGCACGGATCCTTGCGGCCAAGCTTCTCGACCAGCTCCACCTCGCCACCACGGACGAAACGCAAGCCCCGCTTCACGCGCGTCTCGCTGGGGAAGCCTTTGCGGCGTTTACTGGTGACCTCGAAAGCAGGGGAGGTCGGCGAATGCGTCGGTGTTCTTCATGATCGCCTCCTGTGTTTCCGCGTGCGTCATGCGACGCGGGAGCGCGCCTGTGGCGGCGTTCACGACCCGATGCAAGCGATCACATATTCTTGACGGACTTCCACTGCTCCAGCCGCTCCGCGATCAGCGCCGCGCGCGCCTCGTTGTCACGGCCGTCCATTATGGCGGCGTCGGCTGAATCGGCGCGCCAGTAGATACCCGCCGTCCGCGCGGTCATGTCGGGATTCGAATCCGAGCGCGTCGCGAAATAGCCCGTTGCACGGTCGTCGGATTCCAGCCGCATCTCGCCTGTTCCGTGCAGTTGAGGCGCATCCGGATCGAGCGGCCGCTCGCCATTCCAGTAATAGAAGATGCCCGCATCCTTCTCCTTCGTCGCCTCGCTCCAGTATCGTGCGAGCAGGGTTCCATCCTCGCGCCACGAACGCCCCGCCATTTCGAGCGCGCCCCTGCGATCGCGCGTGAACTTGATCAGACCGAGCGCGGAGGGTTCCCTTTCGGTGCGCGCGCTCAGCGAGAACTGCCACCAGCAGCCCTCGACGCGCGTCAGCCGGCCCTCGCTCTCGATCGCGGCGCGGATCTTCTGGTTGATCGCGCGCGTCTCGGCCGCGGTCATCTCGCCCGCATAGCGCACCGAGGTCAGGCCGAGCAGGTCGGTTGGGAGCTTCGCGCCATTGGCATGGAGGATGAACGTGCGGCGCATGCCGAGCACGCCACCGAAAAGCCCCGCCTCGAACACGACATTGTCGCGCGGCGCCGCCTGTGCCGTGTCATGACCGGGCGACGCGGGCGCGCCGACCGTCGTCCAGTCGTCCTGCGCGAAGATGAACGCCGCGAAATCGACCTCGCGCGTGAGGTCGATCAGGCGCTGCAATGTCGAGGTTCCCGGATTGAAGGACGTCGTCCACGGCTCGACCTGCGCGATATCGCTCAAGCCCCGCGTCAGCGCCTGAAGCAGCTTCTCCTGCTTCCCTGACGAGCCCAGAAAGAGTCGCGGCTTGTCCATCAGTGCCTCCGAGAGTCCTTCCGATACGGACGGCGAGTTGATGGCAGCATGGCGGCCATGTCAACGGTGTTGCGCCGCTTTGTCGCGCTCACTGCGCCTCGACGTAGAGCAGCAATTCGGTCCATCCGAGGTCTTCGCCGCCGTCGAGCATGAATTCGACGCCATGGCCGCGGATGGCGATCGTCCACTCGTTGACGCGTTCCGGGGGCGCGCCGAGGCAGGTGCCGATCGCCTTTCCATAAGACGTCAGCCGCCGCTCGAAACTGTCCTCGGTCGACTCCCATTTGCACCAATATTCGGCGTGCTTGTCGGGCTGCGCCGAGATCCCGCACATCTGCGCGCGGGGGAGCTTCATCGTCGTCGCATGGTCCATGCCAGATGTCCCGATCGGGCCGCCGTCGATCGAGCCAAAATCCGAAGGCGCCAGCGTCTGCAGCTTGCGGAGTGCGGGGCAGAGATCGTCCTGCGCGACCGCCTCGCCCGCGACGACCAGCGCGAAAAGGCAGCAGGCGTTGCGCAGCATGTGCATCGCGGAACTCCTCGGCTCGAGTGCGCGACCGCCCGCGGATCGGGCATCGCCTGCACCTGCACATTTCAATAATCCGCGCCCGCACCCGGGTCTATCAGGGGAAAACGCGCAAGCACTCGTACGCCGACCGCGGGCGCGGCCTCACACGGTCAGCGAAACCGTCACCACGTCCCCCGCCGCGATCCCTTCGGCGCGGCGCACATCGGCCTTGATCGGCAGCAGGAAGCCGCCCGATTCCCGGTGCGGGAACAACGAGGTGCGCCAGCGTGTCCCGCCGATCGTTGCGGTCACCCTGACCGATCCGAAGCCGCCGGTGCGGCCGAGCGCGGCATAACGGATCTCGGCGGCGGCCTGCCCCTCGATCGTCAGGAAGTGCCACGCGCCCTTGGCCGGGGGCGCGGCGCGCCACACCCAGATGCGCGCGTTGATCTCGAATTCGCCTTCACCGTCCATCGACCGATCGTGCCCGCGGGCGCGGGCGATGGCAATCGCGGCGCGCGCCCCGGGCCTGCGCGCCAGGCCCCCGCGCGCGATTTCCGTACCGCAGATGAACGCGAGGTAGTTTTATGTTCATGCAACCCAATGCAAATTGCGCTCGTTGATCGTCGTGAAGAACGAATCCGACAAGGAGGACATCATGCGCAAGCTCATCATGGCAGCCACCCTCGCCGCCTTCGCAGCGCCCGTGGCGCCGGCACTTGCCGATCCGCCGCCCTGGGCGCCCGCGCACGGCAAGCGCGCCAAGGACGCCGCGCGCTACGATCGTTACGGCTATTATGTCGACCCGCGCCCGCTGCGCTACGATGATCGCGTCTGGCGCGGCGATGACGGGCATTATCATTGCCGCCGCGACAACGGCACCACCGGGCTCATCATCGGTGGTGCGGTCGGCGCGTTGCTCGGTCGCGAACTCGATGACGGGCGTGACAAGACCGTCGGCACGATCATCGGCGGCGCGGGCGGCGCGCTGCTCGGGCGCGAGATCGACCGCGGCGAGCTGCGCTGCCGCTGACGTCGTCAAGCTCTGACATGAAGTGAAGGGTTGGACACAGGGCATGGCGGGTTACACCGACCATGCCCTATGTCCCCACGCACCCGGCGGGGTCGCGATCGCCGGGTCCGAATCTCGTGCGGCGCCGGAGTCGTTTCTCCAATGCCGCAACTCTGCATAGCGCAAAGCCGCGCGCGCGTATTGCAAATTCCGCATGTGTTCCGCCGGACGCCGCCCGCCCCCGAAAATCAGCCTAACCCCCGATGAACGCTCCGTTCTCGGCGGTTCAGCTACACCATGCCATTGTTGCGATACCCGACGCCGGGCGCGTCGGTCATGAATGGAGTAATGGTATGCGTAAACTCATCATCGCGGCGGGTTTGATCGGCCTGGCCGCGCTTCCCGCCACCCCCGCACTGGCAGACAGCCCGCGCAGCGATCGTCGCGAATATCAGCGCGACGTGCGCGATGCCTATCGCGACTATGACCGCGACATGCGCCGCGCCGACAGCCGCCGCGACGTCTATGCGGCACGCCGCGACCTTGAGCGCGACCTGCGCGAGGCGCGGCGCGACTATCGCGACGACAGGCACGACTACAGGCGCGATGACTGGCGCGATGACCGGCGCTGGGGCCGGGGCAATTGGCGCGGCGACCGCTGGTACAGCCATGACCGGCGCGGCTGGTGGCGCGACCGCGCGGGTTACTGGCACCGCGACCGCGGCGATCGCTGGTAACCCCAGGGCGGCGGGCCGGCCATTCCGTGCCCGCCGCCTCCCCCGTTGCGCCATCCTATTAGCCTTTCGTTAACTTTCGTTATTTACCATTTCGCAGTATTTCGAAAGTAAGATCACCGCGCGCGGGGGCGCGGCATCGCGGAGGCGTGCGTGCGTTTCGTGTTCGCTCAATACCCCATCATCATGGGCGCGTTTGCGCTGCTGGGCGGGTGCGTCAAACCCGAAGCGCCGCCACCCGCCGCACCCGCCGTGGTTTCCGTCGAGGACGAATCCGAGGTGGAATGGCGAAACTTTGCCAGTCCCGAGGATATCGGCCGGCTGGAGCGCTTGCGCGAGGATTGGCGCAACGGTCTTGCGGCGGTGCGACCCGGCCGCGCCAAGGCCGCCATCGCGGCGCTGGGAGCATTGCTCGATCCGACGGTGGCATTGCCCCGACCCGCCCCGCCGCCCGGCAGCTATCGCTGCCGTGTCTGGCGACTGCCCAATTCGGCGACGCGCGCCAGTCGCGGCTTCGTCTCCTACAAGCCCTTTTCCTGCTATGTCGGCGCCGACGATGCGCTGTTGACCTTTACCAAGGAAAGCGGCTCGGAACGCCCAGCGGGCAGGATCTGGCCCGATGGCGAGACGCAGCTCGTCTTTCTCGGCGCAATGGCGCGCGGCGATGAACAGACCCCGCCCGCCTATGGCGACGATGTCAGCCGCAATCTTGTCGGCGTCGTCGAACGCGTCGAACCCTTTCGCTGGCGCATGGTTCTGCCACATCCCGTCCAGGAATCGCGGCTCGATGTCATCGAGCTCATTCCACTTGTGCCCCAGATGACGGGGGAAACGCCGTCCTGACGGCACCTCCGACACCGTTTCGATCGTGAAACGCCTTGTTAACCCTCTCGAATTAAGCCTATGCTGCGATATTCTGGGGGGAATGGCATCATGCGGATTGCGGCGCGGATGGCGGTTGAGAACGGGCCCGGGGGCGAACGGCGTGCGTCGCGCGCGCAGGTCCAGGTCAGCACGACCATGCGCGCGCTCGGCTATCACGGCTTTGACGTAGTGATCCGCAACATTTCCGAGCACGGCTTCATGGCGGACACCGCCAACGAATTTGCCGAAGGCTCCTATGTGCGGCTGAAGCTGCCCTGTGTCGGCACCGTGCTGGCGCGCATCGCATGGGCTAAGGGCGGACAGGTCGGCGGCGAGTTCCTCAACACCGTCAATCCCGTCCGGCTGCGGCTGGTCATGGGCATGGGAATGGGCGCCGCCCCTGCGCACTGATCCTGGCCGAAGGCGGACGACCTCAACCCTTACAGAAAATTAACATTTTCGCCTTAGGCTGTGCAGCGATATTGGAGAACCGATCGTGCATATCGCCGCGAAAGTCGCCCTGGAAACGCCCGGCCCCAATCACCGCCGCGTGCCGCGTCAGGAGGTGGAAGTTTCGACCACCCTGCGCGCATCGGGCAATCACGGCGTCGATATCGTGATCCGCAACATCTCGACGCTGGGCTTCATGGCCGAGGCGACGGGCGAATTCGAACCCGACAGCCGTATCCGCGTGCGCCTGCCCTCGCTGGGCACGGTGCTCGCGCGCGTCGTCTGGGTGAAGGAGGGCAGGGTCGGCTGCGAATTCACCAACGAGATCGATCTGCCCCGCCTGCGCGCGGTGCTTGCCGCAACGGGCGCCGCGCCGCCCAAGCGCGATCGCCGTCCGCGCCTCGTTTCCTGATCCACGATCCGCCGTATTTTGGACGGCTTCGACCGCATCGCATGCGCACGTTCATCTTGCGTACAGTTACGCGCGCGATATAGTTAGCATATGGGGAGAAGCGCGACTCTACTCTTGACGGCGGCGCTTGTGCCGCTTGGGCTGAATGCGGGTCCGGCCATGGCCTCACGCAGCGATGCGGCCACACGCTCTGCCGAGGAGTGCCCCGAGCGCCGCGCTCAGGAGATCGAGGCCGCCAAGGCGATGAAAGCGGTCGTCGCCAAACCCAAGAAGCGCCGCTACGTCCTGATGTGAGCGCGCCGTCCGCGGCTCGCCATTCTGATATTTCCAGTTCCGCGCCATGCCGTCCGCGATCCGTTCGATTGCCTGTGCAATCCGCCGCGCGCGCCTCGGGCGCCCGACCTCCCTCTCTCAATTGATGCGATCTGCCTGTCTCGTTTTGCGCGCGGTGCGAAGCCTCCTGTCGCGTGCATGAACGCGCTGTAGCTGTGCGTTCACGCAACTTCGTACATGATCAGTTCGTTAGGGGCCCTGGTTCCGCCCAATGCGGGACCGCGTAGGAGTAAAATAATGAAGAAACTTATCCTTGCGCTCGCAGCACTCGCTGTCACTGCGCCGATTGCAGCCACCCCCGCCGCAGCCAGGTCGGATCATCAGCGAGAGCGCGAGTACCGCCGCGACGTGCGCGACGCGGACCGCGAACATCGCCGCGATGTCCACGAGGCGCGCCGCGACTATCGCGATGACCGGCGCGATGATCGGCGCAACGACCACCGCGACTGGCGCCGCTATCGCAGCTATGACCATAATCGCTACGAGCCCGGCTATCGCGGCTATTATGCCGATCGCTACTATCGCGACGGCCGCTACTATCAGCCGCGCCGCCTCGCCTATAACGACCGGGTCTATCGCGGCCGTGACAACCGCTATTACTGCCGCCGCGACGACGGCACGACGGGCCTGATCGTCGGCGGCGCGCTCGGCGCACTGCTCGGCAACGAGCTCGCGCCGGGCGGTTCGAAGACCATCGGTGCGATCCTGGGTGGCGGTGCGGGCGCACTGCTCGGCCGTGAAGTCGACAAGGGCGTCAGCTGCCGCTGACGAACGCGCGGGCGTAATGCTTCGGCCCGGCCGGGAAGTCCCCGGCCGGGCCTTTTCATGGGCTTGCCACACCCCCGCCCGATGCTTTACTGACTTCAATGTCAATAACGTGGAGGCGTTCCGATGGCCTATGCGCATACCTTCGAGGCCAATCCGCATTGGCCGCGGCGCAATCCTCCATCGCTGCTCGATCATGTGCCCGGCACCGACGGTTCTCCGGTCATCGGTACCACGCTCGAGGAACTGCGCGATCCGCGTGCCTTCACCGAACCGCTGGTCGCGCGCTATGGCCGCGTCTTTCGCACGCGCAGCTTCGGCGGGCGCTCGGTCCAGCTCATCGGCGCCGAGGCCAATGAGCTCGGCTTTTTCGACCGCGACAAGCTGTTCTCGTCCGAGCAGGGCTGGGGCCCGATGCTCAACCTCATCTTTCCGCGCGGACTGATGCTGATGGATTTCGAGAAGCATCGCGTACACCGCAAGACGCTTTCGATCGCCTTCAAGCCCGAACCGATGCGCCGCTACGCCGAATCGCTGAACGCTGGGATCCGCGAAGGCATAAAGCCCTGGTCCAACCAGCAGCTCCGCTTCTACCCGTCGATCAAGCAATTGACGCTCGACCTCGCTGCCACCTCCTTCTTCGGCATCCCCTTCGGCCCCGAGGCGGCGAAGGTGAACCAGGCCTTTGTCGACGAGGTCCAGGCAACGATCGGCATCATACGCTTTCCGCTGCCCTTCACCGCAATGCGCAAGGGCGTGAAGGCGCGCGAATATCTGGTCGGTTATTTCGGGCGCGAGGTGCCGAAGCGCCGCAGTGGCAATGGCGACGATATCTTCAGCCAGATCTGCCGCGCCACGCACGAAGACGGCCGCCAGCTGAGCGACGATGAAATCATCGATCACATGAATTTCCTGATGATGGCGGCGCACGACACCACCACCTCGTCGATCACGACGATGGTCTCACTGCTCGGCCGCCACCCCGAATGGCAGGAGCGGCTGCGCGAGGAGATGCTGGGGCTCGGCCTCAACGGCGACACCCTCCCCTATGAGCGCGTCGATGAACTCGTGCTCACCGACTATGCCTTCAAGGAATCGCTGCGGCTGATCCCGCCGGTGCCCGCGATCCCGCGCCGCGCGGTGCGCGACTTCTCCTTCGGCGGTTACGACTTCCCCGCGGGCACCTTCATCGGGCTCCATCCCGACTACACGCATCACATGGCCGAATACTGGCCCGAGCCCTCAAAGTTCGATCCGATGCGCTTCGCCCCCGAGGCGGTGCGCGCGCGGCACAAATATGCGTGGGTGCCCTTTGGCGGCGGCGCGCACATGTGCCTCGGGCTCCACTTCGCCTATCTTCAGGCGAAGATCTTTTTCTACCACCTGCTCACCACGCACCGGATCGTACCCGTCGGCAGCGACGAGCCCAAATGGCAATATTTCCCGATCCCGAAACCGAGGGACGGTCTTCCCGTCCGGCTCGAGCGGATCTGAAGGCGGTCAGGTCGGAACCCTGGATCGAGAGGTCGTAGTTGGCTGCCGTCAGGCACTCAGCCGGGCACTGTAACGAACCCTGCGGTCCAATGATCTTTGTCCAGTGGGTAACGATCGATATGCCAGCCGTCGGGGTGATCGATGAAGCCAGCTTGGGTGCTCAGCCTCATGGCAGCAATCTCAGCGGCCTCTTGGGACCGATAAACACCGATGAGCTTGGCATCATCCCCTTCCTCGCAGGAACGAACGTGATGAAGAACGAAAACATCATCCATGCCATTGTTATGCGTGCTCTATGATGCGTCCGCAATGTCGGGGAAAGCGGTCGTCGAGCGCAGCGTGCTCCCCTCCCTGCAAGGGAGGGGCTGGGGGTGGGTAGCGACCCGAGCGAGCCCTTCTAAAATCAGTGTTTTGATCGCCAGACGGCGACACCCACCCCTAACCCCTCCCTTACAGGGAGGGGTAAAGAAGTCGGCACGTCCGAACCGACAGCCTTATGATCCCAGGACTTAAGCGCCGAGTGCCGCGAGCAGATCTGCTTCGGGCAGATTGGGGTCCGCCAGCGGATTGCCGCCGCTCACCTGCGCATACCAGTCGCGCGGCGCCTGGGTCTTGGGGCGGCTGAAACGGATCCAGTCGACCTCGAGCGCCATGTCGACCGGCGCCTCGGTGTTGACCGTGCGGTTCATGCGTTCGGGGTCCTCGGGGCCCTCGGCCACCGCCTTGCTCGTCGTATAGGCGATCAGCCCCACCTGCATGTCCGGCCTCGCGTCCATGCGATAGAAGCGGTCGCGCACTTCCCAGCCGCTCTTGTCGTCGCGCCGCGCGAGCGCGAACAGCGCCATGCCGACGCGGACGAGCCGAAGCTCGATCCAGCCATTGGCATAGGGCCGCAGTTTCAAAGACGAACTACTGTTATAGGTGCCCTTGGTCTCGGTCATCGTCTTGCCCGGCTCATGGCCGACACCCGTGGTGATGAAGTGCCAGTTCTCGGCGCGCGGACGCCACTCGGCGGCGGTGCTCCGGCTGGGCACGCGCGCCATCAGTCCGCCGAGCGCCCATGTGTCTTCGGAAACCGCGCCCTTCAGGCCCCGCGAGCGCACCCGCGCACGGACGTCGAAATCACCCGCCACGGTCTTGAACAGAAAGGGCGCATTGAGATCACGCACCCATGCCGAATGATAAGGCTGAATATGCAGTGCGCCGTCGGTCGTCTTGCCGACATCGAGCGTTTTGATCTTGTCGGGCCAGCCAAAGGCCTGGTGAAACAGCGTCCATCCCTCGGACAGTGCCTTGCCGTCGAACTCGTCGTTGAGCGTCGCAATGTCGGGCTGCGCCGCGGTCTGCGCGATCGCCTGTGGGCCCGCCGCCAATACCGCGATTGCCGCAAGAAGCCGTTCAAACCTTGGCATGCCATCTCCCACTCAAATGCGCCGTCCTGCAGAACAATCGACGCGCTCGCGGCAACCTGCTTTTCGACCAACGCCCATGCCAGCGCGTCCAACGTCGCAAGGATCGCGGCTTGACGCGACACGAGCGCGGCGATACCGTGTTACTTGATTAATACAGTGGAGAACGATCGATGACGTCGCGCACCTTCGCACTTGCGGGCCTGACTATGTACGCGCTTCTCGCGGCGTGCGACAAGTCGGGCGACGCCGGCAATGGCACAGCGATCAGTATCCAGGGAAAGACCGATGAGGGCAAAAACGCGTCGGCCAGCGCGAACCCTGACGGCCGCGTGAAGATCGACCTTCCGGGCTTCAAGGCCGATGTGAACCTGCCCACGATCTCGCTCGACGCCGAAAATATGGATATCGGCGGGGTCAAGCTCTACCCCGGTTCGAAGGTCACCGCGGTCAACATCCTCGGCGACGGCAAGGCCGACAGCGACCACGACAAGGTCGTGATCGTCTTCGATGCGCCCACCGACGCAGCCGCGCTCAAGGCGTGGTTCACCGAAAAAATGGCGGACGAGAAATTCGCTGTGGCCGCGACGGCAAATGGCCTTTCGGGCAAGACCGACGAGGATGAACCCTTCACGCTCGACTTCACGCCGGGCGCCGCGGGTCATACCACGGGCACCTTCACGATCACCGGATGATCAGTCGACGACAGCCAGCTTTCTGCGCCGCATGTCGCTGATGCCGCTCACCGCAAAGATTGCGAGCCCGCTCCAGATAAAGCCAAAGCAGATCAGGTGCGCCGTGGTCAGCGGCTCGCCATAGGCGAATACCGCGAGCAGGAACTGGAGCGTCGGCGCCAGATACTGGAGCAGGCCCAACGTCGCATAGGGCATGCGCCGCGCGGCCGCCGCGAAAAGCAGTAGCGGCACCGCGGTCACGATGCCGCCCGCGGCGAGCAACAGGCTGATCCCCATGTCGGCGCCGAACGCCAGTCCGCCGGTATGGGACAACCACCACAGATAGCCGAGCGCGAATGGCGCAAGGATCAGCGTCTCGACCGAGAGTCCTTCCAGCGATTCGACCGGTGCGATCTTTCTGAGCAGCCCGTAGGTCGCGAAGGTGAAGGCCAGCGACAGGCTGATCCACAGCCCGCTTCCCGCGCCGATCGCGAGCACCGTGACGCCGATCGCCGCGAGCGCCACCGCGATCATCTGCGCGCGTCCGAGCCGCTCCTTCAGCAGCACGACGCCCATCGCGACATTGACCAGCGGATTGAGGAAATAGCCGAGGCTCGATTCGAGCACGTGGCTGTTCACGATCGCCCAGACATAGATCAGCCAGTTGGCCGCGATCAGCAGCGCGGTTGCTGCAAGGATGCGCAATGCACTCGGATTGGCGAGAGCCGCGCGCAGCGTCGGAAAACTGCCCTTGATCGCAATCAGGAGCGCCAGAAAGGCGACCGACCATATGATCCGCTGCGCCACCACCTCGCTCGGCAACACCGCTGACAGCAATTTGAAATAGGCGGGAAGAAAGCCCCAGATCAGATAGGCGCCCAGCCCATAGGCGATGCCGGCGCGGCCCGGTGCGGAATGACTGACCATGGCGGCGCCATAGAGCCTGATCGGTTGAAGGGGAAGCGCTGTACCCGGCGCGTCAGCCCCAGTCTTCCTCCTCATCGAGATCGGGCAACAGCGCGCTCTCGAACAGCTCCTCGCCATCGGGCACGTCGCCCATCACCTCGATGATCTCGTTGCGCTGGCCCAGGTCATATCCGTCAAGCCCGGCCTCGATGCCCTCGCCTTCGTGCCAGAGACCGAAGAGCACTTCCTCCTTCGGCCGGTTTCGAGTCGCGGGGATGTCACCTTTGCCGGGCATTGCGAACTCCTTGGAGTCGTTTGTGATGCGGCGCGTTGCAGCGCGTCTGCGCGATCCAGGCCCGGGACTCGGCCGCGCGCCTGAATATAGAAGACGGCGAAACCGGGGAGGCAGTCAATGGGTTTCCTCTCGGGGCGCATATGCACCGCGCCCGAACGAAGCGGAGGAGAAGACCGATGAGCATTTTCGGCAAGATCAAGGACGCGATCTTCGGCAAGAAGAAGGCGCCGGAACCCACCCCTTCCACCTCTGCGATGCCGCAGATGAACACGCCCTCCGATCCGGGCTTCACCCCCGCAGCCACGCCCGCCGCGGTGACGATCACCGAGGTCGATGTCGTGGCGGTGCTTACCGAAAAGGCCGCCGGTGCTGGTCAGGATCTCAACTGGCGCAGCTCGATCGTCGATCTGATGAAGCTGCTCGACCTCGATTCGAGCCTCGAGAACCGCAAGGAACTCGCGGCCGAACTCGGCTATACCGGCGATACCGGTGACAGTGCGACGATGAACATCTGGCTGCACAAGCAGGTGATGCGCGAACTCGCCGAAAATGGCGGCATCGTCCCCGCCGAGCTGAAAGACTGACTTTCGAACACCCAACCCTGAATCCCTTGGCAATGCCCGCCTCCACGGCTTAGGAGGCGGGCATCATTAAAGCGATGAAGGGATCGAAATGGCGGAGCCGCTCAAAGTAGCGCTGGCGGGGCTTGGAACCGTGGGCAGCGGCGTCATTCGTCTGATCGATGCCAACCGCGCGCTGATCGAGCGCCGCGCCGGGCGCCCCATCGAGATCGTCGCGGTGTCCGCGCGCGATCGCGGCAAGGACCGCGGCGTCGACATCTCGCGCTTCCAGTGGGTCGACGACATGACCGCGCTGGGCACCGAAAGCGGCGCCGACGTCGTTGTCGAGCTCATCGGCGGCGCGGACGGCCCCGCGCTCACGCTAGCGCGCAACACGCTCAAATCGGGCAAGGCCTTCGTCACCGCCAACAAGGCGATGATCGCGCACCATGGCGTCGATCTCGCGCGGCTTGCCGACGAAACTGACATTCCGCTGAAGTTCGAGGCCGCCGTCGCGGGCGGCATCCCTGTGATCAAGGGGCTGCGCGAGGGCGCGGCCGCCAACGAGATCATGCGTGTCTACGGAATCCTCAACGGCACCTGCAACTACATCCTGACTACGATGGAGAAGGACGGGCGCGACTTCGCCGAGGTGCTCGCCGAAGCGCAGGCGCTCGGCTATGCCGAATCCGATCCCAGCTTCGACATCGACGGCGTCGATGCCGCGCACAAGCTCTCGATCCTCGCCAGCCTCGCCTTTGGCAGCGCGCTCGATTTCGAAGGCGTCGCGTCCACTGGCATCCGCCATGTCATAGCCGCCGACATCTTCGAGGCCGCGCAACTCGGTTTCCGTGTCCGGCTGGTCGGCGTGGCAGAAGCCAATGGCACCGGCCTGTTCCAGCGCGTCCATCCCTGCCTTGTGCCCGTGAGCCACCCGCTCGCGCATGTCGCGGGATCATTGAACGCCGTGGTCGCCGAGGGCAATTTCGTCGGCCGCCTCTTCTTCCAGGGCGCGGGCGCAGGCGACGGCCCGACCGCGTCCGCCGTCGTCGCCGATCTGATCGACGTTGCGCGCAACGAATATGGCCCCGCCTTTGCAATGCCGGTTGCGTCGCTCGCGCATCCGGGTCGCGCCGATGCCGGTGAGCGCGTGGGCCGCTGCTATATCCGCCTCGTCGTCGAGGACCGGACGGGTGTGCTCGCCGAGATCGCAACCGCGATGCGCGATGCGGGCGTCTCGATCGAGAGCTTCATCCAGCGCGGCGTCACCGAGGATGGCGACGCCGTGATCGCGCTTGTCACGCACGAATCCCCTGAACGCTGCGTCGCCGACGCGCTCAAGCGTCTGTCAGGCTCGGCCAGCCTCATCGGCGCGCCCATGCTGATGCATATCCTCGATTTTTGAGGGCAGGCAACGCGAAACCGGAAGGACCTCGGCGGGGCAAAGGCGGTGCGTCGGTTCGACCGGTCGCAATCAGCGTCAGAACGACAATTCCGGCGCCTGCCCTTCTCGACATTGCAACACCCCTCGCCTATCGCGCGCAACAGGACATAGTCAGGGGAAGATGAACCGATGGTGGAAGCAAGCCATATTCTCGATCGCGTGCTGGTGCTCGAAATGGTGCGCGTCACCGAAGCCGCCGCGATCGCCGCGTCGAAGCTGATCGGACGCGGCGACGAGAAGGCCGCCGACGCCGCTGCTGTCGAGGCGATGCGCGCCGCGCTCAACGAACTCTACATGGATGGCACCGTCGTCATCGGCGAGGGCGAACGCGACGAGGCGCCGATGCTCTATATCGGTGAAAAGGTCGGCACCGCGCAGGGCACCGGTCCCCGGATCGACATCGCGCTCGATCCGCTCGAGGGCACCACGATCACCGCCAAGGCGGGGCCCAACGCGCTCGCGGTCCTCGCGATCGCCGAGGAAGGCTGTCTGCTCAACGCACCCGATGTCTATATGGACAAGCTCGCGGTCGGCCCGGGGTACCCCGAAGGCATCATCGACCTCGACAAGTCTGTGAAGGACAATGTCACCGCGGTGGCGAAGGCCAAGGGCGTCAATCCGGCCGACATCATCGTCTGCGTGCTCGACCGGCCCCGCCATGAAAAGCTGATCGCCGAACTGCGCGCCATCGGCTGCGGCATCATGCTGATCCCAGATGGCGACGTCGCGGGCGTGATCGCGACCACCAACCCCGACACCACGATCGACATGTATATGGGATCGGGCGGCGCGCCCGAGGGTGTCCTCGCCGCGGCGGCGCTGCGCTGCGTCGGCGGCCAGTTCAAGGGCCGGTTGCTCTTCCGCAACGACGATGAGCGTGGCCGCGCGCGCAAATGGGGCATCGAGGATCTCGACCGCGTGTACGACCTCAACGAACTCGCCAAGGGCGACTGCATCTTCGCCGCAACCGGCGTCACCGACGGCTCGCTGCTCGAGGGCGTCAAGCGCCTTCCCGGCGGCCTGATGACGACCGAAAGCGTCGTGATGCGCGCCAGCTCGGGCACCGTACGCTGGGTCAAGGGCGAGCACCGCAAGGCAAAATAAGGCCTGGACGGCCTTCCCCCTGTCATTCCCGCTTTCGCGGGAATGACACGGAGCTGCCCCCTATTTGCACGCATAGGGCTCCGCTACCGGGAGGATCGGCGTCACCCCATCCGCGGCCAGTCTCGCGCTGAGCTGGGGGAAGTGGCGCGCATCGAACATCGGGTAAATCATGAACTGCATCAGCGTCGGCAGTCCCTCGGGCGTGTCGAGCGGACGCAGCAGCGCGTCGGCACGCGCATGGTCGCCGATCAGCATCGCCGACAGCCAGCGCGGGTTCACGCTGGGGTCGCTCAGTGCGTCGATCCGTCGCCCCAGCGCTTCGGCATCAGGGCGGCGTCCCTCGGCGCAGGCTTGCCGCATCTGCGCCATCAGGCGATTGTCTTCGGGCAGCTTGCCCGCCAGCACCCTGGGCAGGATGCGCCGTGCCTCGTCGGTGCGCCCGGCCCACAAAAAGGCACGATGCGCTTGATACTGGATCAGCGCATTGTCGGGGCGCAGCTTCAGCTGCTCGCGCGCACGCGCCGCCGCCTTGTCGAACTGCAATGCCATCACCGAGGCGGTGATCGCGCGCGACAACGGATTGCCATTCTCGATCGAGAGCGCGTGGATGCGTTCGGCCGCCTTCGCGGTCGCCGCACGATCGCCGGCATAGGCCGACACATCGGTCATTTCCTGCCAGCCATCGATGTCACGCGGCCGCAGTTCCAGATAGGCGGTCAGCAGCCTGAGCGCCTCGCGAAATCGAAGCTGCATCGATGCACGCGCCGCACGATATTTGAGCGTGTCTGCCGGATCCCTGGAATTGGCGATCGCAGCGTCGACGCGCGTCATATAGCCCGCCAGCCGCTCGGCTGGCGTCCCATCCTGCACGCCAGCCTGCGAATCCACGCGCGTCGCGCGTCCGAACCAATTTTGCGCCGATTGCCAGTGTGCCGCCGCGAAATTGGGGTCGAGCATGCGCGCGCGCTCAAAAGCCGCGGCCGCCTTTCGCGCGGATTCGATTTCGCCGAGATCCAGGTGACGCTGATCATATGCGAGGCCCCTCAGATATTCCTGATAGGCATCCACCGAGCGCGTCCCCGCTTCGGTCATCGCGCGGAGCTTCGCGGGATCCATGACGGTCTTGAGCGCAGAGGCGATCGCGAAGGCCGTCTCTTCCTGGATCGAGATGACGTCGCGCTCGGCGCGGTCGAAATTCTGCGACCAGAGATGATAGCCGTCCGATGCTCGGATCAGTTGTGCGGTCACGCGCACGCGCCCGCCGCTGCGGCGCACCGAACCCTCCAATATATGCGCAACGCCCAGTGCGCGCGCTGCCTCGGTCACGCCCGCGCCCTTGCGCTTCATCCCCGCCGCCGAGGTGCGCGAAGCGACATGCAGATCGGGAATGCGCGCAAGGCTGTTGAGAATCTCCTCGGTCAGCCCCTCGGCAAACCAACCCTGATCGCCGCCCGACGACAGATCGTCGAAGGGCAGCACCGCGATCGACTTGGGGTAGAGCGCGGCCTCCGCTGTGCTGCCGCCGCGCTGCCACATCTCCCATGGACGCCATATGACCAGCGCGAGAACCGCGAGCACGAAGATGGCGAGCAGCGCGGCCGGTCGCCGCCGGACGCGGCCGCCACCCTGCGTGGTCTGCGATGCGCCTGTGCGCTGCGAAACGGCAGGCGGATCGGGCACCGGGATCGTCGAGTGCGTCTCCGCAACCAGTGGCGGTGGCGGTGCGAGTGGCCCTGCATCATCGCTTTCCTCCACACGCGGAAGGAAGCGGTACCCCCTGCCATAGACCGTCTCAATCACGCGCGGCGTGCGCGCGTCGTCGCCAATGGCCTGACGCAATTCCTTGACCGCGGTCGTCAGCACCGAGTCCGACACCGTGACTCCCGGCCAAACCCTCTCGAACAACGTGTCCTTGGTCACCAGCGTGCCCGGCGTCTCCATCAGCGCGCGCAGCAGACCGAACGCCTTGCCGCCCAGCCTGACCGACTGGCCTTGATACCAGAGGCGTTCGTCGCGCGTGTCGAGCCTGATCGGGCCCGCAATCAGATAACGCTGATGAATCATCGCATAAGCCGGGGCCCCTTGGGCAGCAGGACCGCTCGATCGCATTCCCGCGCCGCCGCCGCAGAACTTCCTTACCGCATTCATGCGTAGCCGGATGGGCCATTGCGAGCCAGCAAGGCGAACCATCGTACGTATTTTTCCTCCCGCGACTTGGTGCGAGTTAAACTGTAAAGGGCCCTCCAAATTCAGAGCATTTCCGGCCTTGGCGAGAGGGATTCGGTCGCTGCGTTCAGCGACAGGCATCTGTTCGCCTTTTGGCCAGACAGAGAATTTCTGAAGGGATATGAGGATGTTGGATACGAGAAGTGCGCGCGGTCCGCGTATGGTCACGCGACGCGGCCTCCGGATGAGCGTCGCCATTTGCGCGGGCACGCTCACCGCCCTGTTCCTGAATATTGCGGTGACCGGCGGCGCGCCGATCAACGCCGTGTCGCACAGTTATATGCTGACCCTCGGCTGAGCGAACGGCGGCGTTCGCCAGTCGCGAACGCCTCTTCACCAACGCTTCGAAGCGCAAACCCTGTCCTACAGGCGCTGCTTCTGCCATGATCGATCCGGGCAGTTTCAGGTCGGCGATCGGGCGGGGTGAATCACATGGCGTTTTGTGAGAAGTTTGTGAAGCTAAGAGGCGCATGACCGAATCCATGCCGCCCCCCGCCGTCTTCAACGTCACCCATTCTATTCTCGGTCAGCCCTGGCGCTGGCGCGGGATGCACACCGACACGCGCGACGAAAATTTCCAGCCCGACGATCTGGTTACCCAGCTCTTGCTCACCCGCGGCTGCCCGCGCGAGGAGCTTGAGGCGCACCGTACGCCCAGCATCCGCGGCTTCATGCCCGACCCTTCCATCTTCCGTGACATGGACCGAGCGGCCGATCGGCTCGCCGGTGCGATCGCCGCGCGGGAAAAGGTCACGATCTTCGGCGATTACGATGTCGACGGAGCGACGTCTGCCGCATTGCTGATCCGCCTGCTGCGCGAACTCGGCCTTGATGCGATGGCCTATATCCCCGATCGGCTGATGGAAGGCTATGGACCGTCGGGCGAAGCGCTGGTGCGCCTGGCAGAAGCGGGCTCGTCACTGATCGTCACGGTCGATTGCGGCGCGCAGGCTTTCGAGGCGCTCGACATGGCCAAGGCCGCGGGCGTCGACGTCATTGTCGTCGACCATCACAAATGCGCGAGCGCGCTCCCGGCCGCGCACGCGCTGGTCAACCCCAACCGGCTCGACGAGGAGGAAGGTGCCGCGCACGGCCATCTCGCCGCGGTGGGCGTCGCCTTTCTGCTCGGCGCCGCGCTGCTACGCCGCCTGCGCCAGCAAGGCTATTTTGCCGACCGCGCCGAGCCGCGCCTGCTCGACCTGCTCGACATTGTCGCGCTCGGCACCGTCGCCGATGTCGCGGCGCTCCGCGGCCTCAACCGCGCCTTTGTCGCACAGGGGCTGAAGGTGATGGGGCAGCGGCGCAATATCGGGCTCAACGCGCTGATCGCCGCGGCGCGCCTCAACCGCGCCCCGACCGCGACCGATCTGGGCTTCGCGCTCGGGCCGCGGATCAATGCGGGCGGCCGCGTCGGCAAGTCCGATCTCGGCGTTCGCCTGCTCACCACCGAGGATCCGGCGGAGGCCGAGGAGATCGCCACCGAACTCGACCGGCTGAACGAGGAGCGCCGCGCCATCGAGGGCGCAGTGCAGGAAGCCGCCGAGCAGGTCGCGCTGGGTCAGGGCAATCGCGCGGTCGCGGTCGTCTCGGGCGATGGCTGGCACCCAGGCGTGATCGGCATCGTCGCGGGCCGGCTGAAGGAAAAGCTCGGCCGCCCCGCCATCGTGATCGCGGTCGATTCGGACGGGACGGGCAAGGGATCGGGCCGGTCGATTGCCGGCGTCGACCTCGGCAGTGCGGTGCTCGCCGCCAAGGACAGCGGCCTGCTCGTCGCGGGCGGCGGCCACGCCATGGCGGCGGGGCTGACGGTCAATGCCGACCGCATCGACGCCTTGGCGGATTTCCTCGACGAACGCCTCGCCGCCGATGTCGCGCGCGCGCAGGGCGAGCGCGCTTTGCTGCTCGACGCGGTCCTCTCGCCCGGCGGCGTCACCCCCGCGCTTGTCGAGGCGCTCGAGGCGGGCGGCCCTTATGGCATGGGCTGGCCCGCGCCCCGCGTCGCCGCGGGACCGGTGCGCGTCATCAAGGCCGATATCGTCGGCACCGGTCATGTCCGCGCGATCGTCGCGGGCGATGACGGGCGCAGCATCAAGGCGGTCGCCTTCCGCGCCGCCGAGACGCCGCTCGGCCAGGCGCTGCTGGGCGCGCCGCGCGACCGTCGCCTCTGGATCGCGGGGCGCGCGCGGATCGACGACTGGGGCAGCCGCCCGGCGGCCGAACTCCATATCGACGATGCGGCATGGGTTGATTGAAAAAAGAGCGCTCCCGAGCCTTGACCCCGCGGGCGCAAGACCGTAATGGCGCGCCTCTGGCTCAGGCCCCTTCGTCTAGCGGTTAGGACGCGGCCCTTTCACGGCTGAAACACGGGTTCGATTCCCGTAGGGGTCACCATATAGAATTATGGTGCTTTTTGATCTGGCGGCGCTGACAGTTCCCCGGACACAAACAGAAATTTCCCACCAACGGTTTCCCGGATGCTCCGGCAGCGATCATCCGCTTGCGCCATGTCAGGCAATCCTTCACCCACGCCATATATTTCAAGCTTAAAGCTTTAAGCTTGAAATTTCTCCGCGCGAAGGTAGGATCGCCTCGCGATTTGCACCCTTGCAAGGATTCGGACCCATGAAGATCGCATGCCTGGGCGGCGGACCGGCGGGCCTCTATTTCGCGATATCGATGAAGCTGCGCGATGCGGGCCATGAGATCGATGTGTTCGAGCGCAACCGTGCTGACGACACCTTTGGCTGGGGCGTCGTCTTTTCGGATCAGACCGTCGGGAATCTGATGGCGAACGATCCGGTGAGTGGCGAAACGATCCGCAACGAATTCACGCACTGGGACGATATCGACGTCCATATACACGGCGAGCGCATCCGGTCGTCGGGCCATGGCTTTATCGGCATCGGACGCAAGCGGCTGCTCGCCATATTGCAGGAGCGCGCGCGCGATCTCGGGATCCGCCTGCATTTCGAGCACGAAGCCAGTCCCGATCTCGCCGACTGGGCGGATTATGATCTTGTGATCGCGGCGGATGGTGCCAACAGCCGCATTCGCAATCATTATGCCGAGCATTTCGACGTCGATATCCAGATGAAGCGGAACAAGTTCTTCTGGTTCGGCACCCGCAAGGTCTTCGACGCCTTCACCTTTGCCTTCGAACAGACCGGGGCGGGCTGGGTGTGGGCGCATGCCTATCGCTTCAACGACAATCTCTCCACCTTCATCGTCGAGATGGATCCCGACACCTGGACCGGATTGGGTCTGGACCAGATGGACCAGCGCGAGGCGATCGCGCTGTGCGAGCAGATCTTCGGCAAATATCTCGATGGCAACGCGCTGATGTCCAACGCGACGCATCTGCCCGGTCCGCAGGCATGGCTCAGTTTTCGCCGGATCATCACCGCGCGCTGGTCGTACGACAAGATCATCCTGCTCGGCGATGCCGCGCACACCGCGCATTTCTCGATCGGATCGGGGACGAAACTGGCGCTGGAGGACGCGATCAAGCTGGCCGAGGTGCTCAACCGCCCGGGCCTCGACCGCGTGCGGGCGCTCGCCGAATATCAGGACGAGCGCAGCGTCGAAGTCCTGAAGCTGCAGAACAGCGCGCGCAACTCGACCGAATGGTTCGAGACGCTCGACCGCTACCTGCCCTTTGCACCGATCCAGTTCGCCTATTCGCTGCTGACGCGGTCGCAGCGCGTCAGCCATGAGAATCTGCGGCTGCGCGACAAGGAATGGCTCGAAAGCGTCGAGCGCTGGTTCCAGTCGCAGGCGCGCGGTGGTACGAACAACAAGGCCGCGCCGCCGATGTTCGCGCCATACAGGCTGCGCGAGATGGCGCTGGAGAATCGCATCGTCGTTTCGCCAATGGCGATGTACTGCGCGAAAGACGGCACCCCCGACGATTTCCATCTGGTGCATTATGGCGTGCGGGCGCAGGGCGGCGCGGGGCTTGTCTATACCGAGATGACCTGTGTCTCGCCCGAAGGACGGATCACGCCGGGCTGCCCGGGCATGTACGCGCCCGAACATGTTGCGGCATGGAGACGCGTGACCGATTTCGTCCACGCGAACACCGCGGCGAAGATCTGCCTCCAGCTCGGCCATTCGGGATCGAAGGGGTCGACCAGGATCGGCTGGGAGGGCATGGACGAACCGCTGGACACGGGCAACTGGCCGCTGATCGCGGCATCCAACGTGCCCTGGAGCCCCGCCAACCAGATACCGCGCCCGATGACTCGCGCCGACATGGACATGGTGCGCGACCAGTTCGTGGCGGCGACACGCATGGCAATCGAAGCGGGCTTCGACATGATCGAGATGCATGCGGCGCACGGCTATCTGCTCTCCAGCTTCATCACCCCGCTGCAGAACACGCGCACCGACGAATATGGCGGCAGCCTCGAAAACCGGCTGCGCTTCCCGCTCGAGGTGTTCGCAGCGATGCGCGCGGCCTGGCCCTCCGAACGTCCTATGTCGGTACGTATTTCTGCGACCGACTGGATGGGCGATATGGGCGTGACGCCCGACGAAGCGGTCGAGATCGCGCAGGCCTTCCACGAAGCCGGCGCGGACCTGATCGATGTGTCCGCCGGACAGACCTGGGCGGATTGCAAGCCCGTCTATGGTCGCATGTTCCAGACGCCTTTTGCCGACCAGATCCGCAACGAGGCGCGCGTCTCGACGATGGCGGTGGGCAATATCTTCGAGACCGATCACGCCAATTCGATTCTGGCTGCCGGACGCGCGGATCTGGTCGCGCTCGGCCGCCCGCACCTGATCGATCCGATGTGGACACTGCGCGCCGCCGCGCAGCACGACTATCGTGGCGTGAAAGTGCCGCGCAATTATCTGGGCGGCATGAGCCAGCTCGCACGCAACCTCAAACGGGCGGCCGAGCAGGAAACGGCGCTGAAAGGCTGATATGCGACTGACCAACATCCATGCACTCGTCACGGGCGGCGGATCGGGCATAGGTGCCGCGATCGCGCGAGCGCTGGCGGCCGAAGGCGCAAGACTGACGCTGGTAGGCCGCCGTCGCGATATGCTGGAGGCGGTCGCGGGCGGCATCGCAGATGCATGCGTGGCGCCCGCCGACATCACCAGCCGCGAGCAGGTTGATGCGGCTTTTGCCGCAGCGCGCGCAGCACATGGCCCGATTGCGATCCTCATCAACAACGCCGGGGCGGCGCCGGCCGCGCCCTTCGCCAAGGTAACGTCCGAAAACTGGCGCAGCACGATGGCGATCAACCTCGATGCGCTGTTCCATTGCTGCCAGGCAGCCCTGCCCGACCTGATCGAGGCAGCGGCGGGACGCATCGTGACCGTCGCGTCCACCGCGGGGCTTAAGGGCTATGCCTATACCGCGCCCTATGTCGCGTCGAAGCACGGCGCGATCGGGCTGATGCGCGCGCTCGCCGCAGAGCTGGCACGCACCAATGTCACCGCCAATGCGGTGTGTCCCGGCTTTACGGACACCAATATCGTTGCCGATGCGGTGGCCAATATCCGCACCAGAACCGGGCGCAGCGCCGAAGAAGCGCGCGCCGAACTTGCGCGATTCAATCCCCAGCAACGCCTGATCGCGCCCGAGGAGGTGGCGAGCGCGGTGACCTGGCTCTGCCTGCCCGAAAACCAGTCGGTCACCGGTCAATCGATCGCGATCGCCGGCGGAGAGGTGACGTGACGATCCGCGAGAAGCACGACGGCGCAATGGGCGACCGGACCAGCATCAAGCTCTGGCTGCGGCTGCTGAGTTGCTCGACGGTGATGGAGAAGCGCATCAAGCGGCGCTTCGCCGACCGGCACGACGTCACGCTGCCGCGCTTCGACG
This sequence comes from Sphingomonas sp. LaA6.9, assembly GCF_022601895.1. Lineage (GTDB taxonomy): Bacteria > Pseudomonadota > Alphaproteobacteria > Sphingomonadales > Sphingomonadaceae > Sphingobium_A. Next base: position 142,805 of record NZ_JAKVIO010000003.1, on the reverse strand, counting down.
TGATGGCGGCGCTCGACCGCAATCCCGAGGGGATGACTATGGGCCATCTTTCTCAGGCGCTGCTCGTTTCCAACGGCAATGTCACGGGCGTGGTGCAGGCGCTTCTGCGCGACAATTATGTGGTGATGGCGCCCTCGCCAACCGACGGACGCTCGACGATCGTGCGTCTCACGCCCGAGGGGCAGACGTGCTTCACCGGGCTGGCAAAGGCGCATCACGCGTGGGTGGAGGCGATGCTGGCCGGGATGGCGCGCGACGAACGCATCGCACTGTACGGGCTTCTCGGCGTGCTGAAACAGTCGCTGGCCGCGGATATCGGAGAGGAGAAATCATGAACCCCGCAACCTTCGCGCCCGAGCATTTCGGCTGGCAGTTCGCCGATGGCGTCGCCACCGTCACGCTCAACCGCCCCGAGCGAAAGAACCCGCTGACCTTCGAAAGCTATGCCGAGCTGCGCGATACCTTTCGCAACCTCGTCTATGTTCCGACGGTAAAGGCCGTGGTTCTGACAGGCGCGGGCGGCAATTTCAGCTCGGGCGGCGACGTGCACGAGATCATCGGCCCGCTGACCGAAATGGCGATGCCCGAACTGCTCGCCTTCACGCGGATGACAGGCGACCTTGTCAAGGCGATGCGCGGCTGTCCGCAGCCGATCATTGCCGCGCTTGACGGCATCTGCGTCGGCGCTGGCGCGATCATGGCGATGGCATCGGACATCCGTCTCGCCACGCCCGCGACCAAAACTGCGTTCCTCTTCACGCGCGTAGGGCTTGCAGGCTGCGACATGGGGGCCTGTGCGATCCTGCCACGCATCATCGGCCAGGGGCGTGCGTCCGACCTGCTCTATACGGGCCGGATGATGGGCGCCGAAGAGGGCGAACGCTGGGGATTCCACAACCGGCTGGTCGCCGCCGAGGATCTGCCCGGTGAAGCACTGACGCTGGCACGTTCGCTCGCGGCCGGTCCCACCTTCGCGCACGGGATCACCAAGACCCAGCTCAACACCGAATGGGCGGTCAGCCTCGAAACCGCGATCGAGATGGAGGCGCAGGCACAGGCGATCTGCATGGCGACCAAGGATTTCCGGCGCGCATTCGAAGCCTTTGCGGCCAAGCGCACGCCAGAATTCGCTGGCGACTGATGGCCGATCGCAGCTTCCTCGACTGGCCCTTCCTCGACGATGGGCACCGCCAGCTAGCCGATGCGCTCGAGGCATGGTGCGTGGATAATCTCACCCATGCGCATGGCGATGACGTCGATGCCGAATGCCGCGATCTGGTTCGCAGGCTCGGCGCGGGCGGCTGGCTGCGCTATTGTGTGCCCGCGGCCTATGGCGGCGTGCACGAGACGCTCGACGTCCGCTCGCTCGCGCTGATCCGCGAGACCTTGGCGCGACATTCGGGGCTCGCCGATTTCGCATTCGCAATGCAGGGACTGGGATCGGGCACGATCACGCTGTTCGGCACCGAAGCGCAGAAACGCGCCTATCTCCCGGCGGTGGGTCACGGCGAGAAAATCGCGGCGTTCGCGCTCACCGAACCCGCGTCGGGCTCGGACGTCGCTTCAATGGAAACGACCGCCGATCGTGCGGCCGACGGCTATGTCGTCAACGGTGCCAAGACCTATATCTCCAATGGCGGCATTGCCGATTATTATGTGCTCTTCGCGCGCACCGGAGAAGCGCCGGGCGCGCGCGGCGTATCCGCCTTCATCGTCGACGCCGACACGGCCGGCCTTGCGGTTACCGAACGGTTGCAGGTGATCGCGCCCCACCCGCTCGCCATGCTCACCTTCAGCGACATGGCACTTCCCGCTGACGCCCTGCTCGGCGAAGCGGGCAAGGGCTTCGGCGCCGCGATGGCGACGCTCGACATCTTCCGGACCACCGTCGGCGCGGCAGCACTCGGCTTTGCGCGCCGTGCGCTCGACGAAGCGACGGCGCGCGCGAAGATGCGCAAGCTGGGCAGCGGCACGCTCGCCGACAATGCTATCACCCAGTCGAAACTCGCCGAAATGGTGCTCGACGTCGAAACTTCTGCACTGCTTATCTATCGTGCCGGCTGGGTGCGCGACGTCCAGGGCAGGCGCAATACGCGCGAGGCCGCGCTCGCCAAACTCCATGCCACCGACGGCGCGCAAAGCGTGATCGACAAGGCCGTGCAGATGTTCGGTGGGCTTGGCGTCACCGTCGGCGTCCCCGTCGAGAATCTGTACCGCGAGGTGCGCGCGCTACGCATCTACGAAGGCGCGTCGGAAGTTCAGAAGGTGGTGATCGCGCGCCAGCATCTGGCCGACAGCGCGACCTGATGTTTCGTGTCGACCGTCCACTATTGCCCGAACGGCTTACCGAGGAATGCCAATGACACCCCATCGCGCCCTGCTCCCGCCCGGCTGGAAACGTCCCAAGGGTTATTCGAACGGGATATCCGCTACCGGACGCACGATCTACACCGCGGGCGTCGTCGGCTGGGACGAAAACGAACAGTTCCTGACAGACGATATCGCCGCCCAGTTCCGGCAGGTACTCGTCAACACGCTCGCCATCCTTGGCGAAGACGGCGCGGGCCCCGAACATATCGTCCGAATGACCTGGTACGTCACGAGCCGCGACGAGTATCTGGCAAGCCTTGCGGAGATCGGCGCCGCCTATCGCGAACTGATCGGAAAAAATTTTCCGGCCATGGCCGTCGTCGAGGTATCGGCGCTCGTTGAAGCGCGGGCAAAGATCGAGATCGAGACTATCGCGGTGGTGCCCGGCTGACCCGGACAGCGCGGCGCCACTTTTTATTGCGATCTCGTCACGAACACAGATTCACCTTGAATGGCAACCGGTTGGCAACGAAGGTTGGCCTAGGCAGCGCACGTCACGATCGCTGCCGGGCGACATCCGGAGAAGACCTGCCGGGGGCGGTGGTCATGGCGCGTGGGGATCAATTCGTCGCAGACATATGTTTCCAGATTTGAAACCGGAGCGTCGCGGCACTATTGCTCACGCGGGTTCGGTCGGCGAGTTGGGAAATATCGGTGCATTTCAAGGATTCGCGTTCGACTATGCCGCTCGAATCAACGCTCGATGAGATGCTGACGATTCTGCGTCGGCTCGAAGCCGGGGCACAGCCCGCCATCGAGCCCGACAATGACGACATAGGCGAGGAACCCGACGCCGCCCAACTGCTCCGCGTCGCCAAGACCGCGGTCCGGATGCGCGAGATCCAGCGCAAATATCTCCCCGCGAGCTATTTTGACGAACCTGCGCTGAATATCCTGCTCGACCTTTATGTCGCCGAGGCCGATGGGCGCACCGTCTATGTCAACGACGCCTGCATCGCGTCGCACACGCCCACCTCGACCGCACTGCGCTGGATCGCAATTCTCGTCCGCGATGGCTTTGCGGTCCGCACGCGCGATGCCACCGACGCGCGCCGTACAATATTGGCCGTAACGCCGCAGGGGCATCGGGCGCTTTCAGCCTTGCTTGGCCACTGGAACAGGATCTGACACGCCGCACGGCCAAGTTATTGCAGGTTCACTGAATTCCGGGTCATTTTCAGATCGGCAGCGATTTCTGAAAACACGCGGCCGTAACGTTAACGAATTGCGCCGCACCGCCGACGGAATTGTCGGGGCGTCGCACGACAATGGTTAACGAAACACCCACGAAATGAATCGATAAAGCTGTCAAATCGGCAGCGATTGGAATTTCGCGCTTCGCATCCTCCGGTTATCGATAACGGGAACGCTGGGGGGCGTCGTATGAGTGGGCTTGGCTTGTCCGGACATAGTCCGGAAAATATCGTCCAATCTGACATCGGTCGTCGATGACGGTCGCGTGGCAGCCACACCCTGGCGCAGGGCTTACGGTGGATTCGCTGTTGATCGGCGCGAGTGACGCCATTCTTTCGATCCGCGAACTCGTCCGGCAGGTTGCGCCGACCAACGCATCGGTACTCATCACCGGGCCATCGGGCAGCGGCAAGGAAATGGTCGCGCGCGCCATTCACGTCGAAAGCCGCCGCACTGCGGGGGATCTGGTCGCGGTCAACTGCGGCGCGATCCCGAGCGAGCTTCTGGAATCCGAACTGTTCGGCCACGAGCGTGGCTCGTTCACGGGCGCGGTGACGCAGATGCGCGGACGCTTCCAGGACGCCAATGGCGGCTCGCTCTTCCTCGACGAGATCGGCGACATGCCGGCAAACATGCAGGTGAAGCTGCTCCGCGTGATCGAGGAGCGCGCAATCACGCGCATCGGCGGACGTACGCCGATCCCGATCGACACGCGCATCATCTCGGCGACGCATCGCAATATCGAGGCTGCGATCGACAATGACAGCTTCCGCGAGGACCTGTTCTACCGGCTCGCGGTCTTTCCGATCCACCTGCCCGCACTGAACGAACGCCCCGAGGACATTGCGCCGCTGATCGCGCACTTCGTTGCGCTATCGACCGAACGGCGTCGGCCGCTTACGCTCTCGCACGGCGCGATGATGCGGCTTCAGGCCTATCGCTGGCCCGGCAATGTCCGCGAGCTCAGAAATTTCGTCGAGCGCGCGTCGATCGTCTTTCCCGGCAAGGAACTGTCGGCCGACGAGGTCGACATGCTGCTGACCCGTGGCCAGCCGCGCCGCCGCGTGGTCGAGCGCGACAAGGCGAGAGTGCCCGAGCCAGCCGAGGAGCCCACGCTGATGCAGGGCGAATTGCCACTCGCACCCGCGACGATCGGCCCGGGTCGCCCGGTGGATCTCAAGTCGCTGGTCGCCGAGTTCGAATATCGCCATATCGTCGAGGCGCTTCAGGCCTCGCGCGGCGTGGTCGCCGACGCCGCGCGCCTGCTTTCGCTCCAGCGCACTACGCTCATCGAGAAGATGCAGAAATACGGGGTCAGCCGCGTCACGAGCTGACCGCGGCGCCCTCGCTGATCGTATTCCAGGACTGCGCGATCTCGGCGATCATCGCTTCGGCCTCGGCCACGGGTGCGGTATCCTGTTCGCGCATCCCCTTGAGCAGCAGGCGGCGCGCCTCGCCATAGATTGCCGACAGACTGGTCGCGATCTGCCCGCCCGATTCGAAGTTCAGCGTATCGTTGAGCGATTGCAGGATCGACAGCGCGCGCGACAAGGCCTCCGACCGGCGATGCGGCTGGGTGCTTTTGCGCACCATGCCCATGGCGCGCAGCAGCTCCTCGAACAGGATCGAGACCAGCCCATGCGGCGAAGCGCTGGCGATACGCGCATTCAGGTCGATCTGGCCATATTGCGCCGAAGCGCCGCTGGGCCTTGCAGCCGCTCGAAACATCGTCTGGTCCTTCCTCTAGATCGCCGGCGGCGGTCAGTCGTTGCCGTTGGTCCACATCTTGATCTGCTGCTCGAGATAGGACTGCGTCGCCTTGTAGGAGGCAACGCGCGTGTCCATCGCCGTGAAATTGCGTACGAGCCGCTCGCGATAGGCGTCGGCACGCATCTCCATCGTCTCGCGGTCTCCCTCAATATCCTTGGACTCCGCCCTCAGGCGATCCTGGATCGAAGCCAGCGCGCCGTCCTTGTCACGCAGCGTGTCGCGCACTGCCTGCAGCACGCCGCCTAGCCCCTTGTCGGTGCTGCCCGTGGCCGTCGAAGGATTGAAGAAGCTCTCGATCGCCTCGGGATGCGCGAGTAGCGCCGCATCGAGCACCGATGTATCGACCTTCAGCGATCCGTCGCGCAGCGTGACTACGCCGATCTCGGCGAGCGTCTTGGGGCCGTCGCCGCTTCGCAGCGCGGTGGCAGTGATAGCCGCCAGCTGACGGCGCATGTCGCGTACCGCCGAGCTGCCACGCAGCGGCCCAGCCACGGTACCGTCAAGTCCGCCGGCACCGGCATCGTCGAGCATCGTCTCGAGTTCGTTATAGGCTGCGGCAAAATCGAGCACCGCCTGGCGGAGATCGTCGACGGGGCGTTCAGCGCCGATCGTCACGACCTGGCCCGGCGCCGCCTTTTTGAGATCGATCTTCACGCCGTCGAGTACGTCCGAGAAGGTATTGGTGTCGCGCCGGATCTCGACGCCATCGAGCTTCACGATCGCGTCACGCGCCTGCTGCGCGCAGGTCATCCCTCCGCTGGTGCCGTTCCAGCTATAGGCTGACAGCGCGGGATCCGCGCCGGCCTGCGGCTCAAGAGTAAAGGCGCTGGCTTCGCCATTGCCACCACGGATGACCAGCCGCGAGCCCAGGCTGTCCTTGACGACCGATGCTGAAACGCCCGCCTTGGCGTTGTTGATCGCGGCGGCGAGGCCGTTCAGGCTGTCGTTGGTCGAGTCGATCTTTACGTTGAAGCTACCCTTGCCTGTGGTCAGGATCAGCGTTCCTTGCCCCACGGGCGCGGTCGGATCGGCGACATGCGCGGACGCTAGCGACTGCGCTGTGGCGATCTGCACCACCTCGATCTGGGCCGAGAGCCCGCCGAGCGAATAGCCCGCCTTGGCGCTGACGCCCACGATGCTTGCATCCGATGTCGTCGGCTGGGTGAACAGCGAACCGCCGGCGATAAGCGCCTTGAGCGAGCTGGCGAAGCTGTCAATCGCTCCTGCAAGACTGCCGATTGTCGAGATCTGCGCGGAATTGGCTGTCTCGCGTGCCTTGATCCGCGCCTCCTGCGGGCCGCGCTGGGCGGCCGCGAGATCCTCGATCAGCTGCGCGGTGTCAAAACCCGCACCCAGACCCATGCTTGACGTGATTGAGGTGACCATTGCGCTATCCTGTTGCTCATCAGGGATAACGGCAGAGTCGGCGCGCACTTAAATCAGGGCAGATCGACGATGTGAAGCGTGCAGGCGATTCCTTCGGGCACATCACCCGGCCGACACGGGCGCTGAACGACCACCGGCATGTCGCGCTGTTGTTCCTGCCGCCCGTCTCCGGGCCGGGGCACCGTGATGCGCGCCGCCTCGCGTATCTCCGCGCTCACCTTTGCGGTGCTGCGCGCCCGTCCGTCGCTGACAGTCCCCGTCGGTGCAGAGAGCGGCACCGCGCTTGCTGCGGACAGGGCGAGCCCCGGCACGAGCCACGGCGCGCAAATTTCACTCAGGCGCGCGGAACGCGGTCGCTCAGCCATAGCTTCTCCCCATGGGCATCGGCCCGATCAGGAGAAACGGCGCGCAAGGCGCCAGCTTAAGTCTGGATTCGTCCGTCCTCGTCGAAACGCGCGTTTTCGGGCACGTCGACATCGGGCTGCGCGATGCCCTGTGCCATCGCGGCGTCGAGGTTGAAGACAAAGGCAAGGACAGTCGCAACCGCAATATACAAATCCTCACGGACGGCATGTCCGGTTTGAACCGTATAATAGATGGCGCGCGTCAGCTGCGGGTACGACAGCACGGGAATCTTGCTTTCACCCGCCAGTTCCCGGATCGCAGCCGCCGTTGCGCCACGCCCGCGCGCGACCACAACGGGCGCCGCATCATATCCCGGGCGATAGCGCAGCGCGACCGCGAAATGCGTGGGATTTGTGAGTACTACCGTTGCTTCCGATACCGCCTTGCGCGCCGATCCGCGCAGCACCTCGTGCTGCTTGCGGCGGATCGCCGCCTTGAGTTCGGGCGAACCTTCGGTCTGCTTGTGCTCGTCCTTGACCTCCTGCTTGGTCATGCGCAGCCGCTGCAGCCGCTGGAAGAGTTGCGCGGGAACATCGACGAGCGCGATCAGCGCGAGCATCCCCGCCATCACCACCACCGCGACGATGAAGATACCACCAAGATCGCCAATCGCGGCGCGCACGTCCTGGCTGCCGAGCCCCACCATCTGGCCTGCATAGCTGGTGAGCAGCCACCAGCCCGCCCACCCCATCAGTACGACCTTGGCGAGCGACTTGACCAGTTCGATCAGGCCGTTGACCCCGAAGATGCGCTTGATGCCGCTTATCGGATTGAGTTTTTCGCCCTTGAACCCAAATGCCTTCGCGCGAAATCCCAGCGAGCCGAGCAGCGCGGGCGCGGCAATCGTCGCCAGAAAGGCGATCCCCATCAGCGCGCCCAGCGGCAGCAAAACGATCGCGATCAGATCGACGAAGCGCGACCAGGGATCGAAATTGCGGACATCACCATTGTCGAAACGCAGCGATGCGGCGAGCATTTCGCCCAGAGCGTCCATGATCCACGGGCCAGCGAGCACGATCCACGCCGCGCCCGCCCAGATGACGAGCGCCGTGCCGAGTTCTCGTGACTGGAGAACGTCGCCCTTTTCCATCGCGTCCCTGCGGCGCTTGGGCGTCGGATCTTCGGTCTTCTGGTCGTTGTCGGGCGTGTCCGCCATATCTCAGCGTCCCGCCAGTTGCCGTGCCATCGCAAGTCCGTTCTGGAGCGAGAGCGTGATCGCCTCCCCCATCACAGGCACCGCCATCGCCATCAGCACGAGGCCCGCGAGCAGTGCGGCGGGGAGGCCCACCGCGAACAGGTTGAGCGAGGGCGCGGAGCGCGCGAGCATGGCCATGACGAGCTGGACGATGACGAGCGCGAAACCGACGGGGAGCGCGACTGCGAGCCCGGCGGCGAACAGCTCGCCGCCGAACAGGACGAGCCCATTGATCGCGTCGGCCGACATGAAGGCGTCGCCCGGTGGGAGCGCCCGATAGCTCTCGACGATGATGGTGGCGAGCATCAGATGTCCGCCGATCGCGAGGAAGAGAAAGGTGGTGAGAAGCGACAGGAACTGCCCAAGCGCGGGCGACGACTGGCCGCTGGCGGGATCGACCATGCCGGCAAAACCGAGCCCCATGACGTTGCCGATCGTCTCACCCGCCAGCATCGCGGCGGCAAAGCCGATCTGCACCGCGAAGCCAATGGCGAGCCCGGCAAGCACTTCGCCCAAGACCAGCATGAAGCCCGCGATCGTCACCAGCCCGCCTTCTGGAAGGACTACCGGATTGGCCTGAAGCGCGGCCATGCCGAGCGCCAGCGAGACGACCATACGTAGCTGGAGGGGCACATAGGGCGCACCGAAGACGGGGGCGACAAGGAAGGCTGCTCCGGGTCGGATCATCGCGACGAGCCACACCCAGAGCTGCGCCTCGAGCCCCACAAATCCCTGTGGCATCAGCGCACGAGGTCCGGGATCCGCGCGAAGATCTCGCGCGTGAAATCGGCGATCAGCAGCAGGATCGACCCGCCGAAGATGGCAAGCGCGATCGCCACGATGATCAGCTTGGGCACGAAACTCAGCGTCGCCTCGTTGATCGAGGTCGCGGCCTGGATCATGCCGAGGATCAGGCCCGCGACGAGCGCAGGGATCAGGATCGGCGCGCTGGCGAGCGCGAGGATCCACAGCGCCTGTTGCGCGATCCCGATGAAATAGTCCGCGTCCGCCATCCCGCTAGCTCGCGAACGATCCGGCGAGCGACCCCATGGTCAGCGCCCAGCCGTCGACGAGCACGAAAAGCAGCAGTTTGAATGGCATAGATATGATCGTCGGAGACAGCATCATCATGCCCAGCGCCATCAGCGTACTGGCGACGACAAGGTCGATGATGAGGAAGGGCAGGAATATCAGGAAGCCGATCTGAAAGGCGGTCTTGAGCTCGCTCGTCACGAAGGCGGGGAGCAGGATCGAAAAGGGCACGTCGGCGGGTGACGCGAATTTGGGTGCCTCGGCCAGATCGGCAAAAAGCTTGAGATCGGTTTCACGCGTCTGCTTGATCATGAAGCCGTGGAGCACGGTGCCCGTGCGCTTGACCGCTTCCTCGATGCTGATCTGCCCGTCGCCATAGGGCGTATAGGCGGTCGCGTTGATCTGGTCGATCGCGGGGCGCATCACGAAGATCGAAAGGAAGAGCGCGAGCCCGACCAGCACCTGGTTGGGCGGGGTCTGCTGGAGACCGAGCGCCTGGCGCAGGATCGAGAGCACGATGATGATGCGCGTGAAGCTCGTCATCATCAGGATGAGCGACGGCAGCACCGTCAACAGACTCATCAGGACGAGGATCTGGAGCGACAGCGAAAGCGGGCGTCCGTCGCCCGCGATGGTGGTCACTGCGCGGTCGAGCGCGCCGGGCTGGGCGAAGGCAGGAGCCGCCACCAGCAGTCCCGCGCCGAGCACGAGCGCCGCCGCAAGAACGCGTTTACGCATCCGTCGACTCCGGCGCCTTGCTGTCGGCGAGCAGTTCGATCCGCCCGCGCGCGACCGAGACGAGCAGGTGGCGGTCGGCAAATTCCACGACCGCGAGCCGCCCCGTGGCCCCCATGGGCAGCACGTCGACGAGCCGCACCAGCTTTTCGCGCTTGCCGATCGCCATGTCGGGACCGACGCGGCGCCATAGCCACAGCGCGCCATAAGCAAGCCCCGCGACGAGCGGGAGGAGGATCAGCAGGCGCAGGATATAGGCGGTCATCATGTGCGGCGCTCGATCCCCGCCATGCGCGCGTCGCGCGCCACGACATCGACGACGCGGATGCCGAAGCGGCCATTGACCTGCACCACCTCGCCCTTGGCGATCAGCGTGCCGTTGACCATGATGTCGAGCAGTTCGTTCGACTGGCGGTTGAGTTCGACGACGCTGCCCTCGGCAAGCTCGAGCAGTTCGGCAAGCGGCAGCGAGGTGCTGCCCACTTCGACGGACAGGCGCAGCGGTACATCTGCCAGCAGGCGGAAATTGGCGCTGGTCGGGCCGATCTGGCTTTCAACCTGCGCTGGGGCTTCGGTCATGTCGCTCATTCAAATGCACCTTTCTCGATATGGTCGATCATCAGCGCGGCATGGCCGTCCTTTTCGCCGATGGTGCCCATCGCCAGCCGCTTGCGCGCGACGATGAGCGGAACGCGTGGGGGAAGCACCACGGGGATGATGTCGCCGGGCTTCATTTCGAGCACCTCGGCAAGCGTGAGCTCGGGGCGCGCGAGCACCGAGCGGACGGGCAGGCGGACCTGCTGCAAGGCATAGGCCATGCGCGCGCGCCACATCTCGTCGGCGGGGCCGGCATCGTCATGGACGCGCGCGGTAAGCTGTGAATCGAGCATCCTGAGCGCCACGACGGGATAGACGATGCTGATCGTTGCGGGCTTGCCCTGTGCGGGGGTCAGCACAAGGCGCTGCACCGCCACGCTCTCGCCGGGGCGAAAGATATTGGCATAGGCGATGTTGGTCTCGCGCGAGGCGAGTGTCGGCGCGAGCGTCGCCACCTCGGTCCACGCCTCGCCCAGCCGATCGATCACGCCATCGGCGAAGCGCGCGATCAGGCGTTCTTCGGACTGGGTGAATTCGCGCGCGCGGCCGGGGCGGATCTCGCCCGAGCCACCATAGAATATGTCGACCGCGCGAGCGACGAAATCGGGCTCCAGAATGACGAGCATCGCCCCCTTGAGCGGGCGCAGCCGATAAAGGCTGAGGCTCAGGAAATCGGGCAGTGTGGCCTGCCATTCCTCGAAGCTGCGAATCTCGACCGGGGCGGCCACCACCTGCGTCCGGCTCTGAGTCAGTGGCTCGACCAGCGGACGGATGCGCCGCGCCAGCCGCTCGCCGATCCGCTCAAGCCCGCCAATCCATGCGGTCGAACGCTCGTCGCTCGCGCCGAAGGCATGCGAAGTCGCACCCTCCGCGCCGACCTCGGGCACCTCGATCACGGTCGCCTCGGCGGCGGATTTCCTGGCCTTGCTCATTGAATGACAAAGCTCGTGAAATAGACGTCGTCGACGCCGCCAAAGCCTTCCTTTTCCTGGAGGACGCGGTTGACGGTGTCCTTCAGCGCCTTTTGCAGCTGCTTCTTGCCCGCAGGCGTCGCGATCACATCGACCGACTGGTCGGCGAGCGTCATCAGCACCGCCGAACGGATCGGCACCTCGTGCCGCTTGATATTGTCGAGCACGCGGCTGTCATAATAGGTCGCCACGCCCAGCGAGAGCTGCATGAAGCCGTCCGCATCGGCAAGGTTCGAGGTGAAGTTCTTTTCGATTTCGAAATAGGTGGCCTCAGGGCCGCCATCCGCGCGCATGACGAGCTTGGGCTTGTCGGCGTACGAATCCTCGGCTTTGGCGCCGCCGATCAACCCCGCCTGCGACGCGTAGATCGCGCCGCCCGCACCGCCGCCGACCAGAGCGATCGCTCCCAGCGCAATGACGATAATCTTCTTCATGCCGCCCTTCTTCCTGGGTGCCGTATCGGCAGCGTCCTTGCTCATGGTCCTGTTTCCTTTCAGGCGAAGCGCTCGACACCCGCGCGGCGACCGGGAATGGCCGCGGCACTGGCGTCTGGGGATTCGCCCCGGGTGATGACGACGGGCTGTTGCGCGGTGTTGCCGCGTCCGGCGCCCTGCTGGTTCTGGCTGTTCAGATCGACATGCGTTTCCGCGATGCGCATGCCATGCGCGCGCGCCTCGTTCATGAGCCGGTGCTGCGCATCGGCGATCACCTGGCGTGCGCCCTCGGTCTCGGTGCCAAAGCGCAGCGACACACCCTCGGCGCGCTGTTCGACCTCGACATGGAGCGACCCGAGATGTTCGGGATTGAGCTGGAACTTCAGCCGCCCCTCGGAGCCCGAAAGCTGGGCGAGATCGCGGGCCAGCCGGTCGATCATCGCGGACTCGTCGGCGATATCGAGCCGTGCCGCCATCGCCTGCTCACCAAGCTGCCGTGCGGTATCGGGGGCGGCATCGGCGAGGCGCGTTGCATCAACACCCATGGGTGTCGTGACGGGGGGCAGGAGCGGGGCGGTAGGTACATCGGGCTGAACAATGGCTCCCACGGGATCGCTCGCGGCCGGGATCGTCACCAACTCATCCCCAGCGAAACCGGAGGGCGGGGCCGCGTTGCCATCGGCACGCGGTGCAAGGCCTGTCGGCAGCGTGCGCGGCGCGACCGGCTCCATCCTGGCAAGTGCGGCAACCAGCGCGTCCGGCCCGGGAGGCTGATCAATGGCGACAGCATCCGCGAAGGGAGCGGCCAAGGGCGTGATCTGGCTCGTCGTCACCTTCTGCCCGGACACAGCATCGCCGCGTTGTGCCAGGAATGCGCGCGCGACGACGATCGGGCTCGTATTCGAAACGCCGATGGTTATCGGGGGCGCCACGAAGGGTGGTTCCGCGGCGGTGTCAGCGCCCTGGCTACCCGCTTGCGCGGCGCCCTCGGAACCCTCGTCTTCAACCGGTTCAGAAGCCTCGCCCATATCCGGTACGACGATCGACTCAACGGGTGCGGGCATCAGGGTCGCGGCATCGATCGGCGCCGCGATCGCGGCCGTCCCCGCATCGAGAGTCGCGAGGATTTCGGTGAATCCCGTGTCGGGCGCAGCTTCCTGCGTTGTCACAATGCCCGGCTGGAGCGTCAGCCCGGCTTCGAGGTTCAGTCCGCCCGGGACCATCATCATGAGTCTCCCCCATCGAGGCGCGGACGACGCCGCACCGGGACATTGCCCTTGCGTTCGAGATATTCAGCGAGCGCGGTGCGCGCGCGCTGATCGAGCCTTTCGGCGCTTTCCTGCCTGATACGCGCCTCGATACGCCGCGCTGCGCGCTCGAGCGCGGTAGCTCTTGCGCCGACGATCGCGTCGGTCAGCCCGTCGCGCGCCGCGCGCAGCCGCTGCGCCAGTTCGCCGGCATTGGCCAATATCCGGCCCGTCGCTTCGCCGGGCGTGGCGTCGAGATCGCTTGCAAGACGGATCAGGTGCCCCGCCTGCCCTTCCAGCGTCAGCACGCGGTTCTCCGCCATCTGCGCGTGCGCAGATGCCTGGAGATGCTGCGCGCGACGGACGCGCGCGATGCGCGCACGGCGTTTTACGACCTGCTTCATGGCGCGAACCCTTCGACCAGATCGGCTTCGGCCGAAGCAAAGTCGACGCGTTCCTTCTGCCCCTGCGTCAGGAACCCGAGAATCTCGCGCCGGCGCATGATCGCCTCGTCGATCGCGGGATCGCTGCCTTCCTTGTACGCGCCCATCAGCACGAGGTCGCGATTTTCCTCATAGACCGACCACAGCCGGCGGAACGCCGATGCCGCCGCGCGATGCTCGTCGGACACGATATCGGCCATCACGCGGCTGAGCGAACGGCCGATGTCGAGCGCGGGGAATACCCCCTGTTCGGCGAGCGAGCGCGAGAGCACGAAATGCCCGTCGACGATCGCGCGCGCGGTATCGACGATCGGATCGTCGAGATCGTCGCCATCGGCAAGGACGGTATAGACCGAGGTGATCGACCCGCCGGTGCGCGCATCGACCCCCGCGCGCTCGACGAGCCGGGGGATTAGCGCGAGCGCCGAGGGCGGATAGCCCTTCATCGTCGGCGGCTCTCCCAGCGAAAGCCCGATCTCGCGCTGCGCATGCGCGACGCGCGTCAGGCTGTCGATCATCAACAGAACCTTGAGCCCCTGCGCGCGGAAATATTCGGCAATCGCGGTCGCGCGCATCGCGGCGCGCAGGCGCAATACCGGGGGATGATCTGCGGGAACCGCGACCACGATACTCTTGCGGCGTATCGCGCCTGACAGCTTGGTTTCAAGAAAATCGGTGACTTCGCGGCTGCGCTCGCCGACGAGGCCGACAACGATGACATCGGCCTCTGCGCCCGCGATCATCTGCCCCATCAGCACCGACTTGCCGACGCCAGAGCCAGCGATGAGCGCGATGCGCTGGCCGACGCCCGCCGTGAGCAACGCGTTGATGCTGCGCACGCCCATGTCGAAGGCTTGCGTGACGCGGGCACGGTTGAGCGGATTGCCCATGCGCCCGGCAAGCGGCCAGCGATGCGTCGCCCCGACGGGTCCGAGCCCGTCGAGCGGATCGCCGAATGCGTCGACGACGCGGCCGAGCAGCGCCTCGCCCACCTGCGCGGAGCCGCCCAGTCCGTCGGGCTCGACGCGCGCGCCGCAGACATGCGAACGGTCGCTGTCGAGCGCCATCAGCAAGGTACGATCGCCGCGGAAGCCGACGACCTCGGCGCGCACGGGCTCGCCATCGGCGTCAATGATCCGCGCTGCCGATCCGATCGGCTGACCGAATCCGGTCGCCTCCAGCATCAGCCCGTCGAAGGCGACGAGCCGCCCCACGCGGCGCGGGCCGAGCGAAGCGACGTCGATGCCGTCGAGCAGCCGTCCGGCCTGAAGGGCGAGCGCTCCGGTCATTGCGGAACGCTCATCCTGTCGAGCGCCTGCCGCAGTTTCTCGATGCCGACTTCGGGACCGTCCTCGATCCAGCCCGTCGCGGTCTCGACGATGACGCTTCCTGGTATGAGCGCGGGGTCGGCAACCAGATCGAGCTCAAGCCGGATATTGCCCAGCCGTGCGACATCGTCGGGGTGGAGCCGCATCCGCGCGGGCGCGGCCGCCTCGGCAATGATCCCCGCGACATGGTCGACACGCGTCTCCAGCATCGCGCGATCGATGACGACCTCGCCCACAATCTGGCGCACCAGCCGGTCGACGGTCTCCGCAAGCATCTCTGCGAGCATCTGCGGCGGTTCGGGGCGATATTGCTCCAGCGTCTCCACCAGGCGCGCGATCGCCTGACGTTCGGCAGCAACCTCCATCTCGACGGTGCGGCGCCCTTCGTTGAAGCCCTCGCTGAACGCGTCAGCCTGGAGCTGCACTGTGTCGACCAGCCCCGATTCCACGGACGCATCGGCGGCATCGGGCGCGGCGGCGGGTTCCGCATATTTGTCGTGCCAGGGCACGAAGCGCGGTTGCACGGACGGCGCGAATCCGGCGGGCGAAAAGCCCGCGCCGCGGCGCTCGACCGAGTTCCACAGGTCGGACGTGATGTCAGACATAGTCGTCGCCCTTTCCGGCCAGCATGATCGTGCCGGCTTCGGCAAGGCGGCGGGCGATGGTCAGCACCTCGCGCTGCGCTTCCTGTACTTCGGTGAGGCGCGTCGGGCCGCGATCGGCAATTTCGTCCTGGATCGTCTGCGCGGCGCGGCTCGACATGCAGCCGAGCATCTTTGCGCGCAGCTTCTCGTCGGCGCCCTTGAGCGCGAGCACAAGTGTATCGCTCTCCACCGAGCGGAGCAGCGTGCCAAGGCTCTTTTCCTCGACCTCCATCAGATTGTCGAAAACGAACATCTCGTCCTCGATGGCGCGCGCCAGCGTCTTGTCGACCTTGGTCAGCGTGCGGATGATGCGCTGGTCTGCGCCCGATTTGGTGTTGTTGAGCACCTTTGCCGCCTCGCTCGTGCCGCCGCGGCGCGTGGTGACGCCCTGCCCGGGGGTCGTCACCTGACGCAGCATGATGCGCTCAAGCTCCTCAAGCGCTTCGGCGGTGACAGGGCGCAGCGTCGCGACGCGGTAGACGACATCGGCCTGCTTATCTTCGTCCAGCAGCTGCAGCACCTCGGCCGCGACCGCGGGATCGAGATGCGCAATCGCAAGCGCCGCAATCTGGGGATGCTCGTTCTCCACAAGT
This sequence comes from Sphingomonas sp. LaA6.9, assembly GCF_022601895.1. GTDB lineage: Bacteria > Pseudomonadota > Alphaproteobacteria > Sphingomonadales > Sphingomonadaceae > Sphingobium_A. The sequence goes on along the minus strand of NZ_JAKVIO010000003.1, from coordinate 126,461 downwards.
GCCGCGATCGTCGAAGCGTCCATCCATTTGAGCGCATCGAGCGTCGCCGAGCGTTGCGGCGGCGTGATCCGCGCAAGCACCTTGTCCGCACGATCCGGACCAAGCGCGCGTTCCATCATGGAGCGGATCTGTTGATCGGCGGCAAAGCCGATCGTGGTGCGCTCGCGTGCGCGGCGAACGAACTGGTCGAGCACGCCGTTGACCTGCCCCTCGGTCACATCGGCAACGCCGAACATCGCGCCGCCCAGTTGCTTGACCTCTTCGGGTTCGAGCCTGCCGAGCACCTCGGCGGCCTCGGCCTCGTCGAGCAGCATGAGCAGGATGGCCGCGGCCTCCGAACCCTGGATATCGGCCGTTTCTGTCATCATTTCCTCAGGCATTGCGCGCCTCCGCCTGTGGCATGTCGGCACGGATCAGATCGCGCACGACGAGCGCCGCGCGCGCGGGATCCTGCCGGACGAAACTGCGGATCAGCTCGGCGCGCGCGGCATAGCCGGGCGCTGCTTCGATCATGTCGAGCGTGACCTGCGCCGACGGATCGGCGGCGGCGTGCGTGGCCAGTGCGGTGGCAAGCTCACCCTTGAGCGCCTGTTTGTTGACCTCTGCCATCCTGGCGCGCTCTGCGGAGGCCTCCGCGCGACGCTTGAGCAGCGGACGGCCAAGCCCGAAAATGAGCAGAGCGACAACCAGCAGCGCGGTCAGGTTGCGCGCGGTCGTGCTCACCCAGCTTGCCTCCCACCAGCTTGTCGCGGGCGCCTCGACGGGCGCGAAGCTGCGGGCGTTGATCGCGATCTGGTCGCCCCGCGCCTGATCGAAGCCGACCGCCCCTTTTACGAGCTGTTCGATCGCTGCGACCTCGGTCTTTGAGCGCGGCTTGGCGCCTTCGGGATTTTTAAGCGCCACCGCGACGGACAGGCGACGAACGCTGCCAACTGGCTGCTTTGTAACCGAAATCTCGCGACCGAGCTCGAAGGTGCGGTTGTAGTTCTCGGTGGTGCGATCGGGTCCGGGGGCGGGCGCGGCGCCCGCGGCCACGGGGGCAGCGATCGCGCCGCCGGGTGCTGCCTGGACCTGCGATGCGGGCGGCGGGGTGTTGGCGAGCGCACCGGGAATGCCCGATGCGCCCTCGGGCGCACCCTCCTTGGTCCAGCTCCCGCGCTCCTCGCGCACGGCCGCGATCTCGCGCGGGAAGCTCTCGCGCGTCGCCTGCACCTCGGCAAAATCGACATCGGCATGAACTTCGGTGGTGAAGTTGCCCGCACCGATGAGCGGGGTGAGCAGCGTCGTCAGCGCCTCGACATAGCGCCCCTCAATGCGCTGCTGGATATCGATCTGGCGGTCCGAAGCCTCCGATGCGGGATCGCCACCAGCCTTGGAAAGCAACCGGCCATTCTGGTCGATCACCGCGACGCCCTCCGGCGCGAGACCAGGCACCGACGAGCCGACAAGATGCGTGATCGCGCGGACCTGCCCCTCGGCGAGCGCGCGGCCGGGCTTCAGCTGAAGCATCACCGAGGCGGCGGGCTGAGCGCGATCGCGCAAGAACACGCTGGGCTGTTCCACCGCGAGGTGGATGCGCGCGGTTTGCACCGCATCGATCGCCTCGATCGTGCGCGCAAGATCGACCTCGCGCGCCGCGCGGAGCCGCTGATCCTCGACCGCGCGGCTGGCGCCCATGGGCAGGGACGAGATCATGGCGTCGCCATCGGGCGCGCTCTTGGGCAGACCTTGCGATGCCAGCAGCATCTTGGCCTGGTGATAATCGCCTTCGGACACGGTGAGCGCGCCGGTGGCATTGTCGATGTCATAAACGATGCCCGAGGATTTGAGCGCCTCCACGACCGCGGCCTTTTCGGTATCGGCCAGCCCGGTGAACAGATCGCGCTGCGGCGGCTGCGCGATCGCCATCCACGCAAGCGCGGCAAGGCCGATCACGCCCGCGATGATGATGCCGGGCATCGCCTTCTGCACTGCGGGCTGCGCGGTGAAGTCGCGCAGGCGGGTGAGCGCGGGGCCGAAGGGGCTGTTACCCGCGGCGCGCGGCGCAGCCATCGAACGGGCGGGGACGGTGCCGGTATCGGCCATGGGGACGAGCTCGCTCATGTCAGACCGGCATGCTCATGATGTCCTTGTACGCGGACAGCAGCTTGTTGCGGACCTGAAGCGTCGCCTGAAAGCCGAGCGACGCCTTTTCGCGCGCGAGCATCACGCTCGCGATGTCGGCGGTATCGCCGCGTTCATAGGCGTCGGTCGCCGCCGAGGACTTGCTCTGAAGCTCGTTGACCTCGTTGAGCGCGCCCTTGAGCGCACCCGCGAAATCGCTTTTGCCCGCTGCGCCGCCCGGCGCCACGCCCGCCGCCTTTTGCAGCGAGGCGTTCTGCTGGATGATCGCGTTTCGCATCGCGAGCACGCTGGCTGCATCCACCTTGGTCATTCCGTCGTCTCCACGTCAGGCCACCGCCCGCATTTCTGCGAGACGGTAACGAAGGGTACGTTCACTGATTCCAAGCTGCCGGGCCGCGCGGCCACGGTGACCACCCGCCGCGTCCAGCGCCTCGCGGACCGCGCGCTGCTGGATCTTGCGTGTGATATCGACCATCTGGCCGCTGGCGGCCGGCGCCGGTTCGGCGATGGCAGGAACAAGCGTCGGCACGCTCGCCCCGAAGGGAGAGCGCTCGATCGAAAGATCGCCCGCCTCGATCCGTTCGCCGTCGTGCAGCAGGATCGCACGCTGGATGACGTTTTCGAGCTCGCGGACATTGCCGGGCCAGCCATGCGCCATCAGCCGGTCGAGCGCGGCAGCGGTAGGCCAGGGAAAGGGCATGTCCCTGGGGGCGTGACGCACGAACAGCGCAGCCGCGATCGCGCGGATGTCGAGCCGGCGCGCATGGAGCGGCTTCAATGCCATCGGCACGACATTGAGACGCCAGTAGAGGTCGGCGCGGAAACGCCCTTCGGCAACCTCGACGGTCAGGTCGCGGTTGGCGGCTGCGATGACGCGGACATTGACGGGCACCGTCTGCGTCGCGCCGACGGGGAGCACCTCGCCCTCCTGCAGCACGCGCAACAGCTTGGCCTGAAGATTGAGGGGCAGCTCGGCGATCTCGTCAAGCAGCAGTGTACCGCCATCGGCGGCGCGGAACAGACCGTCATTGGCGCCTGCTGCGCCGGTGAAAGCGCCCTTCTGGTGACCGAAGAGCATCGCTTCCAGCATGGTGTCGGGGAGCGCAGCGCAGTTGACCGGCACGAACGGCGCGGTGGCGCGCGGCGAACTGGCATGGATGAAGCGCGACAGCCCTTCCTTGCCCGTACCCGTCTCGCCGAGGATGAGGACGGTCGCGTCGCTCGCGGCAACGCGCGCGGCAAGATCGAGGAAGCGCGCGGATTCGGGTTCGCCCGTCGCGGGACGACAGGCTGGGCGGACCAGTTCGGTCGCGAGCGCATGCCCGAACACCATGTCGGCAAAGCCGAAGCGCAGCCGCGCGGGGTGGCCATTGACCGAAGGGATGAAGAGGGGCGCACCATCCTCGAATTCGATCAGCACGTCCTGGACGGTCGCCTTGGCGATCTCGCTCGCGTGGAGGATGCGCGGCCCCTGCTTGCGGTCTGGGAAGTTGATCGCGGCCACGGCACACGGCATCCCCGCCGCCGTCATCCAGGCAGCGAGCGTCGGACTTGCTTCCGCGGCGCGGTCGCTGATCGCGATGGCCATGAACAAATACCCCCGAACGCGATGGTCCCTCGACCATCTTCCGGAGGTAATGCTGCAATAACCATGCCAGTCGTGAATCTACGCATTCAAAGGATAGCGCGCGTCCCCGCGGGAGTCCTGCTGACGGAAAGCCGACGCGCCAGCCGTCGGAAAGCCGACGAAAATTTATCGGCTTAAAGAGCTTTGCACCCCGCCGTTAATCGGATCGTGGCTGCCACGCTTCTTCGCCTGGCCGCCGGGATTAAAGAAGCGGGAAAGGAATTTTCGAATGACTGTCATCAACAGCAATGGTGCGGCTCTTCGCGCTCACAACAGCTCGCGCGTCGCCGACAAGAACCTCAGCACGGCGATGGAGCGCCTGTCGACCGGCAAGCGCATCAACTCCGCCAAGGACGACGCCGCCGGTCTCGCCATCGCCTCGCGCATGACCGCCGAGCTCAAAGGTCTTGGCGCCGCCATGCGCAACGCAAACGACGGCATCTCGCTGGCGCAGACCGCCGAAGGCGCGATGGGCGAGGTCTCCAACATGCTTCACCGCATGAAGGAACTTGCGGTCCAGTCGGCCAACGGCACACTGAGCGACGGCGACAAGGACAATCTCCAGGCCGAGTTCGCCGAGTTGATCGCGCAGATCGACGACGTTGCGGACCGCACGTCCTTCAACGGCGTTGCGCTGGCCGACGGCACCAACACCACCATTGCGATCCAGACAGGCACCAAGGCCGGCGAGACGCTCGACATCACTCTGGCCGATCTGACCTCCGCGACGCTGGCCGTTGACGGCGAAGACATCGGCTCGGCCGGTGACGCCGATGCAGCAATGACCGCGATCGACACCGCGATCGATACGGTGACGACAGCCCGTGCAACGCTGGGTGCGGTGCAGAACCGCCTCGACGCCACGGTCAACGTCCTGACCAGCCGTTCGACCAACCTGGAGGACTCGCGCTCGCGGATCGAAGACACCGACTTCTCGGTCGAGACCACCAACCTCGCCAAGTCGCAGATCCTCTCGCAGGCAGCGACCGCGATGCTCGCCCAGGCGAACCAGTCGGGCCAGAACGTGATGAGCCTGCTGCGTTAAGCACAAGCCTCATGGCTCCGCGGGAGAATGGTCCCTTCCGCGTGGCACCACCCCCGGCGCCTACCCCACATGGCGCCGGGGGTTTTCATTTGCCCTAGGAAAAAGGCCCCGCCGATTGGCGAGGCCTTTTCCTTTCAGCGCGTCCCAATGGATGCTGGTGCGCCGACGCTTAATTGCGACAGTTCGATTGCGCCTGGGGATCAGTCCCAGTCGGCGAGGTGCGCGCGCAGCTTGTCGAGCGCGGCCTTCTTGATCTGACAGACGCGCGCGCCAGAGACGCCGAGCACCTGCGCGATTTCCTCGAGGTTCAGTTCCTCGACAAAATAGAGCTGAAGGATCATCGCCTCGCGCTCGGGCAGCCCCTTGATACCGTGCTCGATCGCATCGCGCAGCGCCTCGCGCTCAAGCGCGTCGTCGGCGCGCTCCTCGACATCGGCGAACCACATCGAATGGTCCGAGTAGAGATCGTCCAGCGATTCATGGATGGTGGCTTCCGAACCGTCGACCACCGCGCGATAGGCCGCAGCGTCGAGTCCCATGGCCCCTGCCATTTCGCCCTCGTCGGCCCGGCGACCAAGCTGGTTTTCCAGCCTTGCGCGAACAGCCGCAAGCTCGCGCCTGCGCCCCATCGCCGAGCGACAGATGCTTGCCTGCGCGCGCAGCTTGTCGATCATCGCGCCGCGGATGCGCATCGAGGCATAGGTACCAAAGGCGTGGCCGCGATCCTCATAGGCATTGGCGGCCTCGACCAGCGCGACCATGCCGATCTGCGCAAGATCCTCGATGTCGATCGCCGAGGCGACGCGGCCATGGACGTGCCAGGCTATCTTGCGGACCAGCGGCATATGCGCGCGGATCAGCGCCTGCGCATCCTTCTGCGCGGGATTGCGCCCATAGACGGGAGAGGAAACCGCAAGGCTAGCGGACATGGCGCGTCTCCATCGCGTGCATTTCAGACATCATTGGACGGCCTCGCCGATCGCGACGTTGCGCGCATCGCGGCCGATCACCGCAACCACCTCGACGGGCTTGTCGTCGGGAATTTCGAGGAAGGAGATCACCGGCGTATCGGGCAGGTGCGGCCGCAGCAGCTTCGAGAGCGCGCGGCGCGCGAGCGGCGAGGTGACGATCGCGAATGAGCGCGCGGCCCCCACGAGCGGTGCGGCGGCCTGGGTGACCGATTCGATGATCCGCGTCGAGAGTGCGGGATCGAAGGGATGCGAGGCATTAGGCCCCGAGCGGATCGCCTGTGCGAGCAGCCCTTCGAGTTCGGCGTCGAGCGTGATGACGGGGAGCGGCATCTTTATGGGGACGATGCCTTGGATGATGATGGGGCCAATGCGGCTGCGGACATTTTCCTCGAGCATGGCCAGGTCGGGATTGTCGCGCATCGCATCGACCATCGCTTCGGCAATGCGGCGGAAGTCCTTGAGCGAGACGCCTTCCATGAGCAGCGCGCGACACATCGCGGTGATGTCGGCCAGCGACAACGGCTGCGGGGTCAGCCCGCCGACGAGTTGCGGCGCGCTTTCCTTCAGCGCCGCAAGCAGCTTTTCGGCTTCGTCGAGCCCGAACAGGTCGGCGGCATGATTGAGCACGAGCTGGTTGAGGTGTGTCGCGATGACGGTCGCGGGGTCGACAACGGTGTAGCCCGCGACGATCGCGTCGTTGCGCTGCTCGGCGCCGATCCAGAGCGCATCGAGACCGAAGGTGGGATCAGTGACGGCACGCCCCTCGATACGAAATTCGACATCGCCGCCATCGAGCGCGAGCAGATCCTCGGGCCAGATCTCGTCCTCGCCCATCACTGCCCCAGCCACGGTGATGCGGTAGCTGTTGGGCGCGAGCGAAAGATTGTCGCGCACGCGCACGAGCGGCACGACAAAGCCGAGTTCACGAGAAAGCTGGCGGCGGATGCCCGTGATGCGGCCCATCAGCGGAGCGCCCTTGCGCTCGTCGACCAGGCTGACCAGCCCATAGCCGATTTCGAGGCCGAGCGGCGCGGCATCGCTGACCTCGTCCCATTCGATCGCAGCTGGCTGCGGTGCGGCGGTCAATTCCTGGACCTGCGCGGCTTCGCCCTCAGCGTCGTCCTTACCCTTCAGCCGCCAGGCGATGAAAGCGCAGATCGCGGCCGCCGAGAGCATCATGAAATGCGGCATGCCGGGCACGACGCCGAGCAGCGCCAGGATCGCGGCGACGGGCACCCAGGCGCGACGGTCGCCGAACTGGCTCGTGATCTGGCCCGACAGGTCGAAGGGTGAAGACACCCGCGTGACGATCGCCGCCGCCGCAATCGAGAGCAGCAAGGCGGGCACCTGCGCCACCAGCGCATCGCCGATCGCGAGCAGAATATAGGTTTCGGCAGCCTGGCCGACCGAGAGCCCATGGCTGACCACGCCGAGCACAAGCCCGCCGAGGATGTTGATGACGAGAATGAGGACGCCCGCAACTGCATCGCCCTTCACGAACTTGGAGGCGCCGTCCATGGAGCCATAGAAATCGGCCTCGGTCGCGACTTCCTGACGACGCGCCTTGGCTTCGTCGGGGGTCAGCAGGCCAGCGTTGAGGTCGGCGTCGATCGCCATCTGCTTGCCGGGCAGCGCGTCGAGCGTGAAGCGCGCCGAAACTTCGGAGACGCGGCCTGCGCCCTTGGTGATGACCACCAGGTTGATGATCATCAGGATCGCGAAGACGAAGATGCCGACGGCATAGTCGCCGCCGATCAGGAAGCTGCCGAACGCCTCGATCACGTGGCCGGCAGCGTCGGGGCCTTCATGCCCGCTGACGAGCACCACGCGCGTCGAAGCGACGTTGAGCGACAGCCTCAGCAGCGTCGCGAACAGCAAAACTGTGGGAAAGGCGGAGAAATCAAGCGGCTTGGCGGCGTTCAATGCCACCATCAGCACCGCCAGCGAGATCACGATATTGGTGATGAAGCCGATGTCGAGGATCACCGCGGGGATCGGGACGACCATCAGGCCGACGATCAGCAATGTGGCGAGCGGGAAGATGGCACCGCGCCCGGCATCGCCCCAGATCTTCAGGTTCACCGGATTCACCTCCGGAAAATCCGGACGATTTCGGTGACTTGGTCGACTGTCGGAAACATGACACCTCCACATGGTACATGGGGTGTCCAGCAATTAGCGTGCCAAGCGCGGCACCTGAGTCTCAGGCGCGGCTGCGGCGTCCCTTGCGGCCGTAAACCTTCGATTCCTGCGCTTCAGCGCGCGCTTGCCCGAGCAAGTCGAGCTGGCGCTGCGTCATGTCACCAAGCAGGTTGACGCGCACGCGCGCCGCCTCGGCAAGCCCGAGCGCGTGATCGAGCATGGCGAGCCCGGCGCGGTCGTCGCGCCAGCCGCCCAGCCCCCGCAACCGGCCGATCGCAAGCGTCAACGCGGAGTTGGCGAGTTCAATCGCCTGCGGATCGCGGCCATCGAGCGCGGCGATAAGCCGCTCGATGCCATCAACCATGTCCTCGAGTTCTACGGTCACGCGTCGTCCCTGGAACCGAGGTCGAGCGCGATCATCTTTTCGGCAATCGCGCGTGGATCGATGCTGTAGCTGCCGTCGGCGATCTTCGCGCGCAGTTCGGCAACGCGATCGCTGTCGACCGGAGGGCCGTCCGCAAGCATCTGCGACAGCGCGGTCTCGGCGGAGGCGCGCGGTTTGGGCGCAACGCCTGCGGGCGTCGTGCCACCCTGTTCGGCAGCCTTGGTGCGGACCGGATCGATCCTGCTGGCGGGCCCAAGCCCCACGCCCTTGATCATCGTCTTATCCTTCGCTTTTCAGCGGGCCTGTTGCCCTCTTGAAGCTCTTAACGGCAATTAACGGGACAACTTTAATCGGCAATGCGAACAACGCCCGCGCGCACCACTTCGGCGAAGACCGGCGCAGCCTTTGGCGCCGATCGCACGCGGATCCGCGCGCCCGGCGCACCGTCCTGTTCGGCGACCGCCTGGGTACTGACTTCAAAGTAACGGCCCCCCGCGATCAGCTCGACGGGATCGCCCTTGCGGATCACGGGTTCCTCGCGCACCGCCGATGCCGAAAGGCCGCGTGCCAGCGGCACGCGGATCCGCCAGCCGAGCGACACGCAGCGAACCGCGACTGCACCCAGCATGGGTGCATCGAAGACCGGCGCCTGCGGGCATTGCGCGAGCTTCAGGCGGCGGTCGATCGGCGCGGCAGGGCCGCCAGGTTCGCCGACGCCCGCGCCAAGCGCCGCGACGAGCGCGGTTTCGAGCTGGTCGACATTCTGAAACGCCTGCGCCTGGACGGCTGCAGGCGCCGCAAATGCGGCGGTCAGCATCAGGTGTCGGAAAACCGTCATCGTCATGGCGAAAAACCCTTTCGCGCCATGTGTAGCAAGTACCGCGCCAGATTCAGCGCGCCGGCGTGAAACGCAGCACAAGCCGCTGCCCACCCAGCCCTTCGCGGCCGCGGCTTGGCGGCATCACGATCTGGATCGCCTGCGGATCCATGCCCGCGTTGCGGATAAGCCGGCCGAGCGCGGCGGCGCGCGCGGCGGCTAGTTCCCAGCCGTCGAAGCGCGCGGAATCGTCCGCACGGCCGATGCTGGTGATCGAGACAGTGCCGCGGCGCCTCGCCCAGCTTCGCGCAAAGCCCTCAAAGGCCACGCGTGCGTCAGGCCTGAGCACCGCTTCGCCACGGTTGAAGATCTCGTCGGCCACAATCCGACGCTCGATCGTCGCTGGCCGCGCCTCTGTCGAAAAGGCCTCACCGATGCTTTCGACCACCGCATCGGGATTGATGCTCTGTGCATGGAGCAGCACGAAAAAGGCGAGCAGCAACAGGACGAGGTCCGCGAAACTCAGCAGCCACCGCGTCTGGTCGGAAGCGCGCATCATGCGGCACGCGAACGGCGCGGTACGCGCGGCCTGAGCGGCTCGCCCAGTTCGTTATGCGCGAGATAGCCGAGATGAGCGAGCGCGCGACGCTGCCAGTCGTGCTCGAGCCCCGAAAGTCGTTCGAGACGGCGCGCGATCGGCCCCGCCACCAGATAGGACAGCACGATGCCATAAAGGGTCGTCAGCATCGCCAGCGCCATTGCCGGGCCGATGCGATCGGCGTCGTTCATCGCCGCGAACATGCCGACAAGACCGATGATCGTACCGACCATACCCATGCCCGGCGCGCTGTCCGCCACCGCATTCCAGAAATCGATCGCACCGCGATGACGACGCTCGCGATCCTCGAGCTCCTCTTCGGCCCAGCGCGTGAAATCCTCGGCGCTCGCTGCGTCGGAAAGCCGGCGGCCTGCGAGCATCAGGAAGCGTTCGGCGGTCTGGACGCGATCGGTGCAGCGGATGCTGCGCGTCTGGGCGATACGTTCCATCGCGCGCACCGCGCGCATCGCGGCATCGCTGTCGGCGGCGGGATTGGCGCGCAGCAGCGGCACCAGCGCGGCGATCGCGCGTCCGACATCATTTTTTTGCGACCTGAACACCGCAAGCAGCAGCGAACCGCCTATAACAAGCAGGAAGGCGACAGGGTCGAAATAGAGCGCAAGCCTTTCGAAAATCGCCATATCCACCCCTTGCCGGCAATGACCGGCAAAAATTTGCCGCCCCCGGCAATTGCTTGCCGCACAGGCTTTGCAGCCCCGGACATCCCCCCGGAAATGCGTGCATTTACCATTTCTGGCACGGCACTTGCGACCATTGGGCGCGACTGCTCCTGCCAATCATAACGGCGGAGCGGACAGAGCTTTAAGCGGGGGGCCGCAAATGACGACGACGCAGGATATTTTCGGTGTGCATGGCGACGCGCTTCGGCTGCGCAGCCAGCGCCTCACCCTGCTCGCGTCCAACATCGCGAACGCCGCGACGCCCAATTACAAGGCGCGCGACATCGACTTCACCCAGGCGCTGACAAAGGCGCAGGACGGCATGGCGCTCGACGCCGCCGCCGAAGACGCGATGGGCTACCGGATCCCGATGGAAGGATCGATGGACGGCAATACCGTCGAGCTCGGCACCGAGCAGACGATGTTTGCCGAGAACGCAGTGCGCTACCGCACCACCCTCTCCTTCCTCGAAGGGCGGATCGGCACGCTGATGACCGCGATCAGGGGAGAATGACAATGGCGGGTCCGCTTTCGGTCTATGACATCGCCGGCCGCGCGATGGCCGCGCAGATGGTGCGGTTGAACACCACCGCCTCCAACCTCGCCAATGCGGGTTCGGTTTCGGGCAGCAAGGAAACCGCGTTCCGCTCGCTCAAACCCGTCTTCGAGACGGTGCGCGACGGCGATGCCGCCACCGTGCGCGTGAAACAGGTGGTGAACTCGCAGGTCGAACCGACAAAGCGCCACGCGCCCGATCATCCGCTCGCCGATGCCAATGGCGACGTCTGGGAAGCCGGCGTCGACAGCGCGGCAGAGCTCGTCGAGATGATCGAGACCGCGCGCCAGTACCAGAATGTGGTCCAGGTCCTCCAGACCGCCAAGACCCTCACTCTCGACACGATCAGGATGGGCAAATGACGACAGTCAACGGTTCGACCTTCAGCAATCTCGCGCTCGAGCAGCCGCCGGGCGCGACGCACAACAACACGCTCGACCAGACCGCGTTTCTGAAGCTGATGACGACGCAGCTCAAGACGCAGGACCCCTTCAATCCCGTCGACAACACGCAGATGGTTGCGCAGATGGCGCAATTCTCGAGCGTCGCGGGCATCGCCGAGATGAACAAGAGCCTCGGCGCGATCGCGCAGGATCTTCAGGCCTCGCGGCTCGGCAGCGCGGCAAGCTGGATCGGCAAGAACGCGCTGGTCGAGACCGATCAGGCAACCCCGCTTTCGGATGGCAGCTATCGCGGCGAAGTCGCGCTGCCCGAGGATGCGTCGAACGTGATCGTCAGCCTGGTCGATGCCAATGGCCAGGTCGTCCACAACGCCACCTTCGAGAACCAGAAGGCGGGCACCACCTCCTTCGCGTGGGACGGCAAGGATGCCGAGGGCAATGCAGTTGCCGGCCCGTTGCGCGTCGTAGTCAACGCGACGGGCGCGAAGGGCGATGTCGATGCCGCGATCGGCACATGGACGCAGATCACTGGGGTTCAGTCCCCCGCGGGCGGCGCCTCGACGCGCCTCGTCACCCCGCTTGGCCTTCTTTCGCCCGACGACGCCGTACGTCTCGGCTGACGCAATTCCAGAAAAGGAACACACGCCATGTCCTTCTACACCTCGCTTTCCGGCCTCAAGGGCGCGCAGACCGAACTCGCGGTCGTCTCCAACAATATCGCCAATGTCGGCACCGTCGGCTTCAAGAAGAGCCGCACCGAATTCGGCGATCTGATGTCGGCATCGCCGATGTCGTCGGGCAATGTCGCGGGTCAGGGCACGCGGCTGAAGAGCATCACGCAGCAGTTCGGCCAGGGCGGCTTCCAGGCTTCGGAACGCGCGCTCGACATCGCGATCAGCGGCGAAGGCTTCTTCATGACGCGCGGAGAGCTGACCGGTGGCCGGATGAGCTTCACTCGCAATGGCGCTTTCGGTATCGATCCCGAGCGCTATGTCCGTGACTCGCGCGGCGCGTATCTCCAGGTGTTGCCCGTCGACACCGAGGGCAATGTGACCGCCACGGGCATTTCGGCCACGCGCAACCTGCAGATCCCGCAGACCTCGGGCGCGTCGATCTCGACGAGCGCGATCGACATCTCGGTCACGCTGCCGCAGAACGCAGATCTTCCCGCCAGCCGGCCGGTCTATAATGCCGCGAACCCCTATGCGTTCGATCGCACCGATCCCAACAGCTACAATTATTCGACCGCAGCGACCGTTTATGACGCCGCGGGCAACGCGCTTGCCGCAACGGTCTATTATGTCCGCACGGGTGCCCCCGGCGGCGCGGTGACCGACAGCACCTGGGAAGCGCATCTGTTCGTCGGCAACCAGGAGGTTTCGTCGAATCCGGCGCAGACGAGCCCCGCGGTTCCGCTGCAGCTCACCTTCGACGCCGCGGGTACGCTGACCGCGCCCGCGGGCCCGACGACCTTTGCGAGCGCACAGCCCTCGGGCGCCGCGCAGCCGCTCAACTTCACCGTCGACTTCGGCACCGCCACCACGCAGGCGGGCGGCCCCTTCGTGCCCACCGCGTTCGACCAGAACGGTGTCGCCGCAGGCAAGCTCGACAATGTCTCGGTCGGCAGCGACGGCCTCGTCACCGCGACCTTCTCCAACGGCGACACGATCCCGCTGGGCAAGGTCGTGATGGCGGCCTTCGCCAACCCTTCGGGGCTTCGTCAGTTCGGCGATGCGAGCTGGGGCATCACGGGCAAGTCGGGCGACGCCACGATCGGCGAAGCGGGCAAGGACGGTTTCGGCGTGATCCAGTCGGGTGCGCTCGAACAGGCCAATGTCGACATCACCGAGGAGCTCGTCCAGCTCATCGCGGCGCAGCGCAACTTCCAGGCGAACGCGAAAGCCATCGAGACCGCCAACACGATGACACAAGCCATCGTCAACATCCGGACCTGAGAATAGTCGGAGGGCTGGGCCATGGACCGTCTGATCTACACTTCGCTCACCGCAATGCGCGGCGCGATGGCGCGCCAGGCGACGACCGCCAACAACCTTGCGAACGCCAGCACCACGGGCTTTCGCAAGGAACTGGCGAATGCGCGCCCACTCTGGGTCGATGGTCCCGGCTACGACGCGCGCGTCGCTTCGTCGGAGGAAGTCGTCGCGGCCGACATGAGCGCGGGGGTGATTTCCGAGACCGGTCGCGCGCTCGACATTGCGCTCGAGGGCGACGCGATGCTGGGGGTGCAGGCGAAGAATGGCGAGGAAGCCTATACCCGACGCGGGGACCTGCAACTCACCGAATCGGGGCTGCTGACAACGGGTGACGGACTTCCCGTGCTCGGCGAAGGCGGCCCCGTCACATTGCCGCCGGCCGACGATGTCCGCATCGACAAGGACGGAACGGTATGGATCGTGCCCGCTGGTGGCGACCCCACACAGCCCCAGCGGGCCGATCGCCTCAAGATCGCATCGCCCACGGGTTCGGACGTTCTGAAGGGTCTGGACGGCCTGTTCCGCGTTCGCGGCGGCGGCACCTTGCCCGCCGATCCCGAGGGACGCGTGATCGCGGGCAGCCTCGAGGCATCCAACGTCAACACCAGCCAGGCGCTTGTCGACATGATCGAGGCAAGCCGCGCCTGGGACACGCAGATGAAGCTGCTCACCACCGCGCGCGATCTCGATACGGCGTCGGCCGATCTGATGCGCCTGCCTTCCTGATTTTCACGGAGACTGAAGACCCATGTCCAACACCGCTCTCCATGTCGCCCGCACCGGGCTCGACGCGCAGAACAACCGCATGCGCGTGATCGCCAACAACCTCGCCAACGTGAACACCACGGGGTTCAAGCGCGATCGCGCCAGCTTCGAGACGCTCACCTACCAGATCCTGACCGCACCGGGCGCGCCCTCATCGGGCGACAATCGCTACGCGACGGGCCTTTCGCTGGGAACGGGCGTGCAGATGACGGGAACCTCGCGGATCGATACCCAGGGTTCGCTCCAGACGACGGGCAACAGCTACGATCTCGCCATCGAGGGCGGCGGCTATTTCCAGATCGAGATGCCTGACGGCCGCACCGCCTATACGCGCGCCGGAGACTTCACGCTTTCGCCCGAGGGCCAGATCGTGACCGGCGACGGCATGCCGCTGGTGCCGCAGATCCAGGTGCCCGAAGGTGCTGAATCGGTGACGATCGGCCAGGACGGCACCGTATCGGTCAAGGTGGCGGGCGAAACCGAGTCCACCGAACTGGGGCGGATCGAGACCGCGCGCTTCGTCAACCCCATGGGCCTCCAGTCGATCGGCAACAACCTGCTGATCGAGACGCAGGCTTCGGGCGCGCCGCAGGTCGGCCAGCCCGGCCTCGATGGTCGCGGTTCGCTGCGCCAGGGTTCGCTCGAGGGTTCCAACGTCAACATCGTCGAGGAACTGGTCGACATGATCGAGACGCAACGCGCCTATGAGATCAACTCCAAGATGATCTCGGCCACCGACGAGATGCTGCGCAATGCCAACCAGACGCTCTAGCCGCCGCGCAGCGGTGGCGCTCGTCACCGGTCTCGCCACTGTGCTGTTCATCAACGCCGCCGAGGCGCGCAAGAAGGATCGCGTGTCCGAATATGCGCCGAGCTATGCGCCCGCGCCCGTCGCGGCGCCGGTTGCCAACGGTTCGATCTTCCAGGCGTCGCAGGGTTACGCCCCGCTCACCAGCGGTACGCGCGCCGCGATGGTGGGAGACGTTCTGACGATCGCGCTGGTCGAGCGCACGCTCGCCTCCAAGAGCGCCACGCAGAGCGGCGACCGCTCGGGCGAGATCGGCCTCACCCCGCCCACGACGGGGCCGCTGTCATTTTTTGAGCCCTCCGATGTTAATATGGGCGGCAACATGACGTTCAATGGTAAGGGGCAGGCCACCCAGTCGAACGCGCTCCAGGGGGAGATCAGCGTGACGGTTGCGGAGGTCTACCCCAACGGAACCATGCTGGTGCGCGGGGAAAAGCTTGTGCGGCTGAACCGGGGCGACGAATTTGTGCAGTTTTCGGGGCTGGTCCGGCCGACGGACATCAGCGCCGACAACCGCGTGCTTTCGACGCGCGTCGCCGATGCGCGCATCAACTATACCGGCAAGGGGGAAGTCGCCCGCGCCAGCCAACAAGGCTGGCTGCAGCGGTTCTTCTCCAGATTCAGCCCGTTCTGAGCATGGGGATCCGATCGATGAAGCGCCTTTTCACCTTCGCCGCCCTTCTCCTCGGCCTTGCAGCTTCGCCCGCACAGGCAGAGCGCGTAAAGGATCTCGGCCAGTTCCAGGGCCTGCGCGCCAACCAGGTCATCGGCTATGGCATCGTCGTCGGGCTTGCGGGAACGGGCGACGACAGCCTCGAATATGCGACGCAAGGCATGAAGGGCGTTACGGCGCGCTTCGGCCTGACGCTGCCGCCGGGCGTGAACCCGCAGCTCAAGAACAGCGCCGCGGTCATGATCACCGCCGAGCTTCCCGCCATGGCCAAGCCGGGCCAGCGGCTCGACGTCACCGTCTCGGCGCTGGGCAAGGCGAAGTCGCTGCGCGGCGGCACGCTGATCATGACGCCGCTGCGCGGTGCGGACGGCCAGATCTATGCCATGGCACAGGGCAGCCTTGCGGTGGGCGGCCTCGGCGTGAACGCGCAGGACGGGTCCAAGCTGTCGGTCAATGTGCCCTCGGCGGGCCGCATCCCCTCGGGCGCGACGATCGAGCAGGCGGTCGATACGGGCTTCGGCACGACCCCCCACCTCACCTTCAACCTGGCCGAAGCCGATGTGACCACTGCGCTGCGCGTTGCCGCGGCGATCAATGGCTCGCTCGGCATGGGCCGCGCACGCGCGGTAGACGCGGTCTCGATCGCGATCGACGCGCCGCAGGGCGTTGAGGCGCGCACGATGCTGATGAGCCAGATCGAAAATCTCGATGTCGATCCGGCACAGGCACCCGCGCGCGTGATCGTCAATGCGCGCACGGGCACGGTCGTCATCAACGGAGCGGTCCGCATCCGCCCCGCGGCGGTCAGCCACGGCAAGCTCACCGTCCGCGTCGACGAGAACCCGACGGTCGTCCAGCCCGCGCCCTTCTCGCGCGGACAGACCGCGCTCGAGCCTTCGAGCGACATCACCGTGGAGGAAGAGATGCGCCCGATGTTCCAGGTGCAGGAAACCGCTTCGCTTGCGGACATCGTCAAGACGGTCAATGCCATCGGTGCCTCTCCCGCCGATCTCGTCGCCATCCTCGAGGCCTTGAAGCAGGCGGGCGCGATGAAGGCGGAGCTGGTGATCCTGTGACGACGCCCATCGCCTCGACAGGCGCGCGCCCGTCCGCCGCCACGCAGCAGCGTGCCGAGCTGAAAAAGGCCGCGCAGGCCTTCGAAGCCGTTTTCCTGCGCCAGATGATCGGATCGATGCGTCAGGCGAGCTTTGGCGACGACCTGTTCGGGAGCGAGGCGACCAGCCAGTTCCGCGAAATGTCCGATGCGCGACTGGCCGACTCGATGGCTGAAAAGGGCGCGTTCGGTATCGCCGAGATGCTGATCGGGCAGCTCGGCAAGCATTTGCCCGGGGATGAGGGAGCCGCGAAATGAGCGATCTGCTGCGCATCGGCGCGATGGGCGTGTCGGTCTATCGCAACGCGCTGACGACGGTCGGCGACAATGTCGCCAATGCGCAGAGCGAGGGCTATTCGCGCCGCGACATCAAGCTGCGCGAAACGGGGATCCTCGGTGCGGGCCAGCCCTTCTACAACGACAAGTTCACCGTGGGTGGCGTGCGCGTCACCTCGATCGAGCGAAGCTGGGACGCGTTTCGCGCCGCCGACGCACGGCTCAGCAATTCAGATTCGGCGCAGTCCCAAACGCGGCTGCGCTGGCTGAGCGCAACCGAGGTTGCGCTCGACGATGGTCCTGCGGGTATCGGTCAGAGGCTGACCGCTTTTTACAACGCCGCCGACGCACTAGCAGGTGATCCGGGCGGCGCGGCGCCGCGGCGCGCGATGCTCGCGGCGCTGCAGGATGTCGCCAACGCCTTCCATACCAGTGCAGACGGTCTGGCGCGTGCCGCCGAAGGTATCGCGACCGAGGCGCAGACATCGGTCGCGGCGGTAAACAACGAACTCAAGGCACTGGCCGATGTCAACGTCGCGATCGCGCGATCGCAGCCCGGTGGCTCGGGACGCGCGAGCCTTGAGGACGAGCGCGACCGGCTGCTCGACAGCCTCTCGACCAAGATCCAGATCGACTATGAGATCAGCGCCAAGGGCGAGGCGACGGTGCGCGCGCGCGGTACGACGACACCCAATCTGGTCGCCGGTCCCGATGCGGGCATCGTCATGCTCCAGACCGCCGTCGACGGCCGGCTTTCGCTGATGATTACCGCCGAGGGCAGCACCGATCCCCTGCCCGTGATGGCCGGATCGATGGCGGGACTGATCGACGCCTCAAACGCGGTTGCGGGCCGCCGGCAGGAACTCGACGCACTCGCCGCCGATTTCGCCACCCAGCTCAATGCCTGGTCGGCTGCTGGCACCGACAAGGCGGGCAATCCGGGCGCTGCGATGCTTTCGGGCGCAACTGCGGCGACTCTGCAAGTCGTGATGACCAACCCCGACGGCATTGCTGCTGCAGGCGCCGGCACCGAGAACGGCAACCTGCTCGCGCTCCAGGCGCAGCGAAGCGACACCGGGCCCGAAGCGCGGATGTCCAACATGATCAACATCCTGGCGCAGCAGCTCGCCTCGGCAAAGACGCAGGATGCAGCGCTCACGACGCGGCGCGACAACGCCTTTGCCGCGCGCGAGGATGTGTCGGGTGTCGACCTCGACCGCGAGGCGGCCGAACTGATCCGCTACCAGCAAGCCTATGACGCCTCGTCCAAGATCATCCAGGTCGCGCGCGAGACGCTCCAATCCATTCTCGCGATATTCTAACAGGGATTTGAGACCATGATCATTGGCGGCCGCAACCGGATCAGCGCAGAAATCGCCCGCCAGACGCGGCTTGCCGAGGCGATCGCGCGATCGCAGGTCGAGATCTCGGGCCAGAAGCGCATCCTCGCGCCGTCGGACGACCCGGCGGGCTATGCGCGCGTCGGCCAGATCCAGCGCTCACAGTCGAACGAGGCCGTATGGGCGGCCAATGCCGACGCCGCCGCTGCGCTCGCGGCGCGCGCGGATTCCGCGCTGGACAGCGTCGTTACAGCCGCGACGCGCTCGGTCGAGCTGATCACGCTGGCGCGCACGGGCACCGTGAACGCCGAAGATCGTCAGGCCTATGCCATAGAGCTTCAGGGACTTGCCGCCGATATCCGCGCACAGATGGCGCAGACCGATCCGCGCGGTCAGGCGGTCTTTCCGCTAACCGCGCCGCTCGCGATCCCGGTCGGGAAGAGCCTTGAGCTGAGCGGGACGCTCCAGCTCGACCGCGTCTTCGGCACCGGCGCGACGGACCTTGCGACGATCATGGATGACGCGGCCGCAGCGCTCGCGATCGTCGACGACGCCACGCGCAATGCAGCGACCGCAACCGCGCTCACCCGGCTCCAGGACGCTACTGGCCGCGCCATCGACGCGCGCAGCGAACAAGGCGCGCGCATGACGCTGATCGACTCGGCGCTCGAACGGCTGACCAACTCCAAGCTGGCGCTGTCGGAGGAGCGGCTGGGCATCGAGGCGACCGACATTCCCGAAACCGTGGCGCGGATGAACGCGCAGATGCTGACGCTCGAAGCCGCGCAGGCGGCGTTCGCCCGCATCAACCGCAAGACGCTGTTCGACCTGCTCGGTTGATGCAAATTCGCGCTTAAATCTGCGCCTCCTGAGCCGTTAACGGTTACAGGAGGCCAAGCCCGACGAAGGCCAGCTTCCGACGACGGTTTTCTGCTTGCTTCGGGGGTTGTCCATGTTTCCTGCGATCGGCCTGGTCGTGCTTCTGGTGATGGTGTTCGGCGGCTTCATGCTGACGGGCGGCGACCTGGGTGCTGTGCTGCACGCACTCCCCCACGAAATGCTGATCATCGGCGGCGCCGCCGCTGGCGCGCTCATCATCGGCAATTCGGGCAAGGAGCTGAAGCAACTCGGCGGCGGCTTCACCAAGATCTTCAAGGGCCCGAAGTACAAGAAGCAGGATTTCCTCGACGTGATCCTGCTGATCTCGACGCTGATGAAGCTGCTGCGCCAGGAAGGCCCCGTCGCGCTCGAGCCGCACATCGAAGAGCCGCAGGCCTCGACGATCTTCACGCAATATCCCAAGCTGATGAAGGACCAGACGCTGGTCCACCTCATCACCGACACGCTGCGCCTCGTCGTCGTCTCGTCGGGCACGCTCGACCCGCACGCCGTCGAAGAGGTGATGGACAACGGCATCAAGACGCACCACCACGATGCGATCCGCCCCGCCGAGCAGCTCCAGACGCTGGGCGACGCGCTCCCCGCGCTGGGAATCGTCGCGGCGGTGCTCGGCGTGGTGAAGACGATGGGCTCGATCGACAAGCCGCCCGCGGTGCTGGGCGCGATGATCGGATCAGCGCTCGTCGGCACCTTTCTCGGCGTGCTGCTGGCTTACGGAATGGTCAACCCCTTCGCCAATCGCGCGCGCCAGGTGATCGAGGCCGACGCCGCGATCTACGACGTCGTCAAGCAGATGATCATCGCCTCGCTCCACGGCCACCCGATCCCGCTGGTGATCGAGGCCGCGCGTTCGGGGATCAGCCATTCGAACCAGCCGGCCTTTGCCGATGTGTTCGACGGCATGCGCGGCCGCTGAGCGATGGCGAGCGACACCAAAAAGCGCGGCAGGAACGAGCCCGAGCCGCGCCCGATCATCGTCAAGAAGATCGTCGAGGCGGGACATGGCGGCCATCATGGCGGCGCGTGGAAGGTGGCCTATGCCGACTTCGTGACCGCGATGATGGCGTTCTTCATGCTGCTCTGGATCCTCGGCGCGACCACCGAGAAGCAGCGTCGCGGCATCGCTGACTATTTCACGCCGACGCTGGTCGAGATGCGGCAGAAAAGTGCGGGTTCCAACGGCCCGTTCGGCGGCGATTCGATCGTTTCCAAGGACAATTATCCGCACAAGGCCGCGCAGACGGGGTCCAAGAGCCTGACCATCCCCAAGGACGCGACGGGTGGCGACAAGGAGGGCGCGGGCGAGCAGAAGATGCGCGATCGCAAAAGGTTCATGATGCTGCGCCAAGCGCTGATTGACCGGATGAAGCGTGATCGCCGGCTTGCGAAGCTGCAGAAGAATGTCCGCTTTACCGAGACGCGCGAGGGGCTGCGCATCGACCTGGTCGACGAGGCCGATTTCGCGATGTTCTCGCTCGGTACCGCGACACTGCTGCCCGACGCGCGCAAGCTGATCGGAGAGGTCGCGACCGTGATCGAAGGCGTGCCCAATGACGTGATCGTGCGCGGCCACACCGACGCGCTTCCCTATGCATCGGGCCGCACCGACAACAACTGGCTGCTGTCGAGCTCGCGCGCAGAGACCACGCGGCAGACGCTGGGCGACAATGGCGTGCCGATCGACCGTTTCGCACGGATCGAGGGCGTAGCCGACCGCGAACCCTTCGTTCCCACGGATATCTACGACCCACGCAATCGCCGCATGTCGATCACGCTCGCCTGGCTCAAATATGACGAAGCGGGCGCGAAGGCCAGTGCGGGCATGGCGCTGGCGGCACGGTAAACCGACCTGCCGATTGCGGACGAAATCGCGCGATCGTCTCACCAATTGACTTTGGCTTCCCGCTCCATAGTTTTGCCGCGCTGCAACAGGAGGCCGGGCTGAAGATCGCGATCGTGGACGAAAGCCCTGCGCGTGCGGCCGTGATCGAGGAAGGGCTGCGCGAAGCGGGGCTCAGCGACATTTCGATCCTTGTCGAGCGGCGCGGGCTCGTCGCGCGACTCGAGGGGCTGGCGCCCGATGTCGTGCTCATCAACCTGGAGAATCCGGGGCGCGACATGCTCGAGGAGAGCTTCGCGCTGTCACGCGCGCTGGCACGTCCGATCGCGATGTTCGTCGACCAGTCCGACGAACAGTCGATCGCCGAGGCGGTCGATGCGGGCATTTCCGCCTATGTCGTCGACGGGATGCGCAAGGACCGGATCAAGCCCATCCTTGAACTTGCGGTGCGGCGCTTCAAGGCGTTCACGCGCCTGCAGACCGAGCTTGCCGAGGCGCAGTCCGCGCTGGCGGAGCGCAAGACGGTCGACCGCGCAAAAACGCTGCTGATGAAACGACGCGGGATCGACGAGCCCGCAGCCTATGCGTTGCTGCGCAAGCAGGCGATGGACAGCGGGCGCAGGATCGCGGACATCGCCGAGGCGCTGGTGACCGCCGACAAATTGCTGGGAGGCGATTCATGAGTGTCTTCAGGATCGGCTTCCTGCCGCTGGTCGATTCGGTATTGCCGATCGTGGCGCACGAATTCGGGCTCGCAAATGCCGAGGGTATCGCGATCGAGCTGGTCAGGGACCCGAGTTGGGCGACGGTGCGCGACCGGCTGATCTATGGCCAGACCGACGCCGCGCATCTGCTCGCGCCGCTCGCGATCGCGACCTCGCTTGGGCTCGACCGGCCCGCGGTGCCGCTGGGCGCGCCCTTCATGCTGGGGCTGAACGGCAATGCAGTGACGGTCAGCAGGCGGATCGCTGCGCTGATCGGAAATATGGGCATCGACGATGTCGCCGCGACGGGGCGCGCGCTGGCCGGGGTGGCGCGCAAGGAATCGGCCGCCGGACGCAAGCTGCGCTTCGCGGTGGTCCATCGCTACTCGAGCCACAATTACATGCTGCGTTACTGGCTTTCAGCATCGGGCTGCGACCCCGACACCGATGTCGAGATCGTGGTCGTGCCGCCGCCCTTCGTCGCCGATGCGCTGGCATCGGGCGAAATCGACGGATCGTGCGTGGGCGAGCCGTGGAACAGCGTCGCGGTCGAGCGCGGGGTCGGCGTCATCATCGCCGCAACCGCGCGGATCTGGAGCCGTGGCGTCGAGAAGCTGCTCGCCTTCCGGCGCCAGACGCTGGACGAGCGAGGCGAGGAGGTCGCGGCGCTGATCCGCGCGCTGCACGCCGCGGGCAAGGCGGTTTCGGACCCCGTGCAGCGCAAGGGGGTTGCCGAACTGCTTGCGCGCCACGCCTATATCGATCAGCCCGCAGCGCTTATCGAGCACGCATTGTGCAACCAGATGGTGCTGGCCGCGGGACAGGCGCCGACCCCGATCGCCGACTTCCTCGTGCTTCACCGCGAAGCCGCGAACTTCCCGTGGCGCAGCCAGGCGATGTGGCTCTATTCGCAGATGGTCCGCTGGGGACATGCAACGCTGGATTCAAAAGGGTTTGAGGCCGCGGCCGCGGTCTTCCGGCCCGACATCTATCGCGCCGCGCTGGCGGGCACCGATGCGATCCTGCCGGGGGCAAGCGCCAAGGTGGAGGGCGCGATCGAGCAGCCCATGGGCGCGCCCTCGGTGAGCGGCCGCCTGATCCTTGGTCCCGACCGTTTCTTCGATGGACGCCGTTTCGACCCCGACCGGGCGGAGGAGTATCTGGCGCAGGGATGACGCCTCGCCAGAAATATGCTGCACCGCGCAAAAATCATCTTGCGCTGCAGCGCGAATCGTGACAGCTTTTTTACATCCGGACGACGATGTGCGGATACGAAATAACAGGTAGCGCCCAATGGCGGGCGCGACCTTTCGCGAAGCCCGCCATTGGGTGCTCGCGAGCAGGCAACGACGCCGCCCGAACCGGTCCCGACGACCGTGCTTCGAGGCGGCTTTTTTCATGCCCGAACGACTGGCGCGCCTGACCGCGCTGCCGCCCGTATCGGCTTGCGGAGGATTGGGATGAACAAGGGATTCTGGGCCGCTGGCCACCGACCAACATTGTTTGCCGCGTTTCTCTATTTCGACCTCGCCTTCATGGTGTGGGTTCTGCTCGGGCCGCTCGCGCCCTTCATCTCGCAGGACCTTGGCCTGAACGCGGCGCAAAAGGGCTTCATGGTCGCCGTGCCGACGCTTGCGGGCGCGGTGCTGCGGCTCGTCAACGGACTGCTCGTGGACCGGATCGGCCCCAAGATGACCGGCGCGATCGGGCAGTTGATCGTGATCGCCGGGCTAAGCACGGCGTGGAGCTTCGGCGTCAACAGCTTTGAAGGCACGATCGCGCTCGGCATCGTCCTGGGCTTTGCGGGCGCGAGCTTCGCGGTGGCGCTGCCGCTTGCGAGCCGCTGGTATCCCGCCGAGCATCAGGGCACCGCACTCGGCATCGCGGGCATGGGCAATTCGGGCACCGTGCTCGCCGCGCTCTTCGCCCCCGGCCTTGCCAAGCTGTTCGGCTGGAATGCGGTGCTCGGTCTTGCGGTAATCCCGCTTGCGATCACCTTCGTGATCTACATGGCGCTGGCGAAGGACGCACCCAATGCGCCCGCGCCCAAGCCGCTTGCAGCCTATCTCGCGCCGCTCAGGCACGCCGACGCCTGGTGGCTCATGTTCTTCTACAGCGTCACCTTCGGCGGTTTCGTCGGGCTCGCCGCGTCCTTGAGCATCTACTTCACCGATCAGTTCGGACTGACCCCGGTCGTCGCTGGCTATTGCACTGCGGCCTGCGTCTTCGCGGGTTCGATGGTCCGGCCGATGGGCGGCGCGCTCGCCGACCGGATCGGGGGGACACGCACGCTGATGCTGGTCTATGCGGTCGCCGCGGTCACGCTCGCCGCGATCAGCACCGGCCCGACGACGGTGGCGATGGCGCTCGGGTTGTTCGTCGTCGCGATGCTGGCGCTGGGCGCGGGCAATGGTGCGGTGTTCCAGCTCGTGCCGCAGCGCTTCCGCGACGAGATCGGCGTGATGACCGGGCTGGTCGGCTTCGCGGGTGGCGTCGGCGGCTTTTACCTCGCCTCCTCGCTCGGCCTCGCCAAGCAGCTCACGGGCAGTCCGCAATGGGGTTTCCTGATCTTCGCGGGGCTCGCGCTCGCCGCGCTGGCCAGCCTGACACTGGTCAAGCAGAAGTGGCGCGCGACCTGGGGCGCGACGCTCGAAGGAGCGCGGATCTGATGCGCGCGCCCAGCGCCCTCCTCCTCGCCGCCGGGTGCATCGCTACCCCGGCGGCGGCCGGGACCGGCCCGGAATTCAAGCCGATCGTCGATGCCCGTCTGCGCTACGAGAATGTCGACCAGCAGGGCATCGCCCGCGAGGCTGATGCGGTGACCGCGCGGATGCGCGCGGGCTTCGAACTGACGCAAGGCGATTTCGCACTGCTCGCTGAAAGCGAAGCGACGCTCGCGATCGTCGGCGATTACAATAGCAGCACCAACGGGCGCACGCAGTTCCCGATGGTCGCCGATCCCGAGAATGTCGAGCTCAACCGGCTTCAGATTCAGTATCGCGGGCTACCCAAGACCGTCGTGACGCTCGGCCGCCAGCGGATCAACCTCGACGATCAGCGCTTCGTAGGCAGCGTCGGCTGGAGGCAGAACGAACAGACCTTCGACGCGGTGCGGCTCGAATCCTCGGCGCTTGGCCCCGTCACGCTCGACCTCAGCTACGCCTGGTCGGACCGGACGATCTTCGGCGTCGACAGCGCAATCCAGTCGATTTCGGGGGACAACATCCTCGCCAATGCCGGGGTGAAGCTGGGGCCGGTGACGATCAACGGCTTCGGCTATCTGATCGATCAGGACGAGGCGGGGCGAAGGCAGTTCTCAAGCCAGACCTATGGCGCGCGGGCCGCTGGTGCGATCCCGCTGGGCAAGACGGCGAAGCTCAACCTGCTGGCCAGCTACGCGCATCAATCCGACTGGCAGGACAATCCCAACGACTATTCCGCCGATTACTGGCTGGGCGAGGCGGGCATTGCCGTGAAGGGCTTTACGCTGACCGGCGGCTATGAGGAGCTCGGTGCAGACGAGGGGGCCGCGTTCACCAGCTTCCAGACACCACTCGCCACGCTCCACAAGTTTCAGGGCTGGGCCGACAAGTTCCTGACCACGCCCCCCAACGGCATTCGCGACCTTTATGCCAGCGCTGGCTATGCCGCCCCCTCGCTGAAGGGCCTGTCGCTGCTGATCGCCTGGCACAGGTTCGAAAGCGATCGGCTCGACCAGGATTACGGCACCGAATGGAACGCGCAGATCGGCTTCAAGCCCGCGAAGAAGCTCGCCGTGCTGCTCAAATATGCCGATTACGATGCCGAGGATTTCGCGACCGATACGCGCAAGCTCTGGCTCCAGTTCGATTATGTCCTGTGAGGAAGTGAGATGACCCACCCCATCAAGCGCGAGCATCTCGTCGTGATCGGCAACGGCATGGCCGGTTGCCGCGCGGTCGAGGAAATCCTTGCGCGCGATCCCGGCCGCTACCGGATCACGATCTTCGGCGCCGAGCCGCGTGTGAATTACAACCGCATCATGCTTTCGCCGCTGCTCGCGGGCGAGAAGAGCTTTGACGACATCGTCATCAATGACACCGCCTGGTACGAGGACAACGGCATCACGCTGGTGGCGGGCGATGCGGTGGCCGCGATCGACCGCGACGCGAAGACCGTGACCGCCGCCTCGGGCGCGGTGACCGATTTCGACAAGCTGCTGATCAGCACCGGCTCGGATCCCTTCATCATCCCCGTACCGGGCCATGACCTGCCCGGCGTGGTCAGTTTCCGCGACATGGACGATGTCGATGCGATGCTGCGCGCGGCCGATGGCGGCGGCGATGCCGTGGTGATCGGCGGCGGGCTGCTGGGGCTTGAGGCCGCGCACGGATTATCGCTCCGCGGTATGAAGGTCACCGTCATCCACCTGATGCAGACGCTGATGGAACGCCAGCTCGACGAAGCGGCGGGATGGCTTCTCAAATCGGCACTGGAAGCGCGCGGCCAGACGATCCTGACCGGCGCGGACACGGCTGAAATCTTTGGAGAGGGGAAAGTCGAGGGCATCAGGCTCAAGGACGGACGCGAGATCCCGGCAAGCCTGGTGGTGATGGCAGTGGGCATCCGCCCGAACGTGAAGCTCGCAAGAGAGTCAGGGCTTTCGGTCGGGCGGGGCATCCATGTGGATGATCATATGGTCACTTCAGACCCCGACATCCTCGCCGTCGGCGAGTGCGTGGAACATGATGGACAGGTCTATGGCCTGGTCGCTCCCTTGTGGGACATGTGCCGCGCACTCGCCGACGGGATGACCTCTGCGCCCAGCGGCTACAAGGGTTCGGTCACGTCGACCAAGCTGAAGGTCGCGGGGCTCGACGTGTTCTCCGCGGGCGATTTTTCGGGCGGCGACGGCGCCCAAGACATTGTGCTGCGCGACGCATCGCGCGGTGTCTACAAGCGCGTGATCGTCAAGGACGACCGCATCGTCGGCGCGGTGCTCTATGGCGATACCGCCGACGGCAACTGGTATTTCGATCTGCTGAAGAAGGGCGAAGACATCGCGGAAATCCGCGATGCGCTGATCTTCGGCCAGGCTTTCGCCCAGGGAGGGGGCGCGGCGGACCCTAAACTGGCCGTTGCGGCGCTTTCCGACGATGCGGAAATCTGCGGCTGCAACGGCGTTTCCAAGGGCAAGGTCGTCGCCTGCATCGCCGCAGGCAACACGACGCTCGATGCGGTGCGCGGCACCTGCAAGGCGTCGGCATCGTGCGGATCGTGCACGGGCCTCGTCGAGACGCTGCTCGCGGTGACGCTCGGCCATCATTATTCGGGCGAACGCGCAACCAGGACGATGTGCAAGTGCACGAGCTTCGGTCATGACGAGGTGCGCAAGTTGATCGTCGAGAAAGCGCTCAAGGCGATCCCGCAGGTGATGCAGGAACTGCACTGGAGCACCCCCGATGGCTGCTCCTCATGCCGCCCCGCGCTCAATTACTATCTGCTCTGCGCCTGGCCCGGCGACTATGTCGATGACCAGCAGAGCCGCTTCGTCAACGAGCGGATGCACGCCAATATCCAGAAGGATGGCACCTATTCGGTCGTGCCGCGGATGTGGGGCGGGCTCACCACCCCGCAGGAGCTGCGCGCGATCGCCGACGTCGTCGAGAAATATAACGCGCCGATGGTCAAGGTGACGGGCGGACAGCGGCTCGACATCTTCGGGATCAAAAAGGAGGATCTGCCCGCGGTCTGGGCGGACCTGGGCGCCGCGGGCATGGTCTCGGGCCATGCCTATGGCAAGGCGCTCAGGACCGTGAAGACGTGCGTCGGCTCCGAATGGTGCCGCTTCGGCACGCAGGATTCGACGGGGCTCGGCGTCAAGCTCGAACGCGGCTTCTGGGGAAGCTGGATGCCGCACAAGTTCAAGATGGCGGTATCGGGTTGCCCGCGGAATTGCGCCGAGGCGACAATCAAGGACTTCGGCGTTGTCTGCGTGGACTCGGGCTACGAGCTTCATGTCGGCGGCAATGGCGGCATCCATGTCCGCGCGACCGACCTTCTCGGGAAGGTCGACACCGAGCAGGAGGCGCTGCATTACGCCGCCGCCTTCGTCCAGCTCTACCGCGAGGAGGCGCGCTATCTCGAGCGCACCGCACCATGGATCGAGCGCGTCGGGCTGGCCTATGTGAAGGAACGCATCGTCGATGATGCGGCGCTGCGCGACGAACTCGCCGCGCGCTTCTGGTACAGCCAGCAGTTCATGCAGGACGACCCCTGGGCCGAACGCGCGGCAGGCGTCGAGCGCGACCTCTTGCACCGGCCGCTGGCCGAGGTCCGCCCCATCCCGACACTCGAAGGAGCAGACGCATGAACGGAGATTGGCTCGACGTGGGCGCGCTCGACGACATTCCGCTGCGCGGCGCGCGGACGGTGCCCGTCGAGGGTGGCGAGGAGATTGCGGTGTTCCGCACGGGCGCCAATCGCGTCTATGCGCTCGTCAACAAATGCCCGCACAAGAAAGGCCCGCTCAGCCAGGGTATCGTCCACGGCGACAGCGTGGCGTGCCCGCTCCACAACTGGGTGATCTCGCTTTCGACGGGTGAGGCGCAGGGCGCCGATGTCGGCTGCACGCCGACCATTCCGGTTGAGGTGCGAAGCGGGCGTGTGCTCATCTGCCGTGAGAGCACCTTGAGGCAGGCGGCCTGATATGGGCGCGATCCGCACCACCTGCGCCTATTGCGGCGTTGGCTGCGGCATTTCCGCGACGGTGACGGGCGAGCGTCAGGTCGAGATCAGGGGCGATCCCGAACACCCCGCCAATCGCGGGCGGCTCTGTTCCAAGGGCACGCATCTGGGCGAGACCGTCAGCCTCGAAGGCCGGTTGCTCCATCCCGAAATCGGCGGCAAGCAGGCGAGCTGGGGCAAGGCGCTCGATCTCGTCGCGCGGCGTTTTGAGGAAACCATCGCGCGCCACGGCCCCGACAGCGTCGCCTTGTACGTCTCTGGCCAGTTGCTCACCGAGGATTACTACGTCGCCAACAAGCTGATGAAGGGGTTTGTCGGCTCGTCCAATATCGACACCAATTCAAGGCTGTGCATGTCGAGCGCGGTTGCGGGGCATATCCGCGGCTTTGGCGAGGATGTCGTTCCCGCAAGCTATGACGATTTCGATGAGGCCGACCTGATCGTGCTCGTCGGCTCCAATACGGCATGGTGCCACCCGATCGTTTACCAGCGCATCCAGGCTGCGCGCGCGACCCGCGGCAGCAAGCTCGTCGTCATCGACCCGCGCCGCACCGAGACCTGCGAGGATGCCGACCTGCATCTCGCGCTCAGGCCCGGCACCGATGTTGCGCTGATGAACGGTCTGCTCGCACATTGCAGGCAGCGCGGGCTGGTCGATCAGGCCTTTGTCGACGAAAGCGTCAACGTGCCCGAGGGTTTCTGGGATGCGCTCGATGCGGGCACTGATCTCTGGTCGGTCGCGAAGACCTGCGACGTGTCCCCCGCCGACCTCCAGCGCTTTTACGACCTGTTCGCCGCGCACCCGCGCACGATCACCTTGTTCAGCCAGGGGATCAACCAGTCGCTGCGCGGGACCGATCAGGTCAATGCGATCCTCAACCTCCATCTTGCGACGGGGCGGATCGGCAAGCCCGGCGCGGCGCCCTTCTCGATCACCGGCCAGCCCAATGCGATGGGCGGGCGCGAGGTGGGCGGGCTTGCCTCGACGCTTGCCGCGCACATGGATTTCGCGCCTGAAAATGTCGCGCGCGTCGCGCGCTTCTGGGGCGTGAAGAATGTCGCGGCGAAGCCGGGGCTGAAGGCGGTCGACCTGTTCCGTTCGATCCGCGAGGGGAGGGTCAAGGCGCTCTGGGTAATGGCGACCAATCCCGCGGTCAGCCTGCCTGATGCCAATATGGTGCGCGAGGCGCTGGCCGCCTGCCCCTTCGTCGTGGTCTCGGACTGCATCGCCCAGACCGATACTTCGGCGTTCGCGCATGTGAAACTCCCCGCTTCGGGCTGGGGCGAGAAAGACGGCACCGTCACCAATTCGGACCGCACGATCAGCCGTCAGCGCCCGATCCTCGCCCCCCCCGGCGAAGCGAAGCCCGACTGGTGGATCATGACCGAGGTCGCGCGCCGCATGGGCTGGAAGACCGCCTTTTCCTATGAGCGCCCCGCCGACATCTATCGCGAACATGCTCGGCTCTCGGCGTATCAAAATGGCGGCGCGCGGCTGTTCGACATCGGCCATCATGCCGCGATCGGCAATGCCGCCTATGACGCGATGGAACCGTGGCGTTGGGGTGGTACGCCCTTTGCCGATGGCCGCTTCCCGACCGTCGACGGCAAGGCGCGGCTGGTGAAGGTCGAGCAGGGGCCGGTTGCCGCGCCGCTCGAACGCTGGCCGATGACGCTCAACACCGGGCGCTATCGCGACCAGTGGCACACCATGACACGCAGCGGCCTGTCGCCGCGGCTGGCGCGGCACCGGCAGGAGCCGCTGATCGAGATCCATCCGAAGGATGCGGAGGAACTTGGGCTGATCGAGGGCGATCTGGCGCGGGTCGAAACCGCGCAGGGGGCGAGCGTCTTCCGTGTCGGACTGGCGGACGGCCAGCGACGCGGCGAGGTGTTCGCGCCGATCCACTGGACCGACCAGCAATCGACGGGCGGGCGCACCGGCCTGCTTCCCCGTCCGCTTGTCGATCCGCATTCGGGGCAGCCGGGCTTCAAGTCGACCCCGGTGCGCGTGGAGAAATTCGTGGTCGAATGGCGCGGCTTCATCGTCACACGCACGGCGCCATCGAAGATCGATTCCGCCTATGCGACGCGTGTGCGCGTGCCGCAGGGCTGGTTGATCGAGTTTTCCGGCAATGGCGACACCGCCACACTGGTCAGGTCGCTGCTTCCCAAGGGCGAATATATCGAGGCGAGCGATCCCGCGCGCGGGCAGATGCGCGCCGCGGTGCTCGATCAGGGCCGGCTCGTCGCCGCACTCTACATCTCCCGCACCGGCGCGCTGCCGCAGCGCGACTGGCTGATCGGTCAGCTTGAGGCGGCCAAAGCCGAATCCGCGATGGCGCTGCTCGCGGGACGCCCCGCGAAGCCCGCACCCGATCGCGGCCCGATCATCTGCGTCTGCTTCGATGTCGGCATGAAGCAGATCATGGCCGCGATCACCGATCAGGCGCTGACCAGCGTCGAGGCGGTGGGCGCGGCGCTCAGCGCGGGCACCAATTGCGGATCGTGCCGCCCCGCGATCCAGAAGCTCATCGTCGAGACGAAGGAGGTCGCCAATGGCTGACGCACTGATCGCCCCCGGTGAGGTGTGGCTTGTCGGCGCTGGCCCCGGCGACCCCGATCTGCTGACTCGCAAGGCCGAGAAGCTGATCCGTGCGGCGAGCGTCGTCTTCTACGATGCTCTGGTCGGGCCCGGCGTGCTCGCACTGGTGCCCGATCATGTCCGCATCGTCGCGGTCGGCAAGCGCTCGGGGCGGCATTCCAGGGATCAGGGCACGATCAACGATCTGCTCGTGGAAGCTGCGCTCGACGGTGAACGCGTCGTTCGCCTCAAGGGCGGCGATCCGTCGATCTTCGGGCGCTCGGCGGAGGAGATGGCGAGCCTTGCGGATCATGGAATCGCCGTGCGCGTCTGCCCGGGGATTACCGCTGCGAGCGCGGCGGCCGCCAATGCGGGCATTTCGCTTACGCTCAGAGGGCTGGCGCGGCGGCTGCAATTCGTCACCGCGCATCTGCGCGCGGACGAGCCGCTGTCGCTCGACTGGCAGGCACTCGCCGATCCCGACGCGATGCTTGCAATCTATATGGGGCGATCCGCGGCGCGCGACCTTTCCGAGCAACTGATCGCGCACGGACTGCCGCCCGAAACGCCAGTGCTCGTCGCCGCCAATATCAGCCTGCCCGATGAACAGTTGCTCCGGACACGCCTCGATCTGTTGCCGATCGCCGCGACGGCGACTTTGCCCGACGCGCCCGCACTGCTCCTGATTGGTCAGCCGGTTGCGCAGGCGCGACCATCGGGCAATGCGCGTGCGCGTGATTTGGCATCTTGCCACACGGCCGCGACAAGCGATCGGCGGGTGGTTCGATACGACCCACGCTAATAGGCAAAACGCCCGTCTGCGACGCGGCCTGCAAAAGCCAGCATGATCTCGCGCAGATCTTCCTGCTCAACGGCGGCGATGGCATCGACCACCTTGAACCATTGGCGTCTTCTGCTGTCGCGCTCGGGCCAGTCCTCAAGCTCCCTGCCGACGGCGAGTGCGAAGAGCTGGACGCTGCTCGTTGATATCGCGCCGCTC
This sequence comes from Sphingomonas sp. LaA6.9, assembly GCF_022601895.1. Taxonomy (GTDB): domain Bacteria; phylum Pseudomonadota; class Alphaproteobacteria; order Sphingomonadales; family Sphingomonadaceae; genus Sphingobium_A. The sequence goes on along the minus strand of NZ_JAKVIO010000003.1, from coordinate 94,391 downwards.
TCCAGCACCTTGCGATAGGTGAAGCAGCCAAGGAGACGGGAACTTATCGTGCCCATCACGCCGGCCTCCTCATAGGCTTCGCGCGCCGCCATGTCCCACGGCGTATATCCCGTCTCGAGATGGCCCTTGGGGACGATCCAACGCCGGGATCGCCGCGACGTAACGAGCAGTACTGACATGACGCCTTCGGGCGTCAGACGATAAGGCAGGGCAGCGACCTTATGTATCGCAGAATCCTTCATTCACCACGCTACTCGCCACGTCATGCCTCCTCTTGTTGGAAGAAATATGACAGTCCGCGATTACCGACCGCCGCGCGTGCGTGGGGAATGAGAGGCTATACCGACGGCTCGTTCGCGTTGGAATTCAACCGTCGAGCGACGACACCACCATCATATAGGCAAGGCGCGCGGCCTGAGGGCTCGGGCGAAGCGGATCGAACGGCTTGCGCTCGGCCATCGCGGTCATCAGCGGTGCGGAAATGTCATCGATGCGCCGCTCACCCTCAGCGTCCTGGCTTTCGGGCAGCATCTTGGTGAGCCGCAGTCCCGGCTCCCCCATGGGCGCGATCGCGGCGGGCGCATCGCCGCTGCCAAGCTTGCGCGCCATCAGCGCATAGACTTCGCCAAGACTGCGCGCTTCGCCCGTGCGGTTATAGAAGATCGAACGATTGGCCGCAGCCTCGCGCGGGAACAGCGCTGCCGCGCTCGCCTCAGGATTTTCGCCCGCCGCGCGCAGGAAGCGCGATGCGCCCCCGGCCCCCAGGAAATGCGCGAAATAGAGGTCAGTGGCATTGGGCTGGCGCCCGAGCGCACCCGCAAGCGCATTGGCATTGTCGGCCGCGAACTCGCCCGCCATCACGGCTGCTGCATCGGGGTCCTGACGCAGCGCAAGGATCGCCCGGCGCGCATCGGGATCGGCCACGACATAGCGGCCATCGCCGCGCTGCGTGATCTGGTCCGCCGCCCAACCATAGCCATGCGTCGCGCCATGCTTGTTGATGACGCCAAGCCAGCTCTGCTCGATGAACTGATAGAGGCCCGAAGCGGAGGAAGTCGGCGCCTTCGCGACCGGATCGAGGCTGCTTTCGACGCGCGCCTGGTTCCACAGATAGTCGAAGTCGACGCCCGTCCGCTCGGCCGCGCGGCTGATCGCGGCATGGACGCGTGTGCCCTGGCTGGAGCGCTGGAGCGCGGCATTGTTGAGACCAGGCTTCATTGTGGGCCCATCCACGAGTTTCGGCTGAAATCTATGGACCATCGAAGTTAACGACCGGTAAACTGACGCATTCCGGGACAGCGTCGGGACCACGCTTTTCAGCCTTTGTCAGCGGCCGCGAAAGCCGGTATGGCATGTGCAACCGATCCCTTGAGGATCGCGGAAATGTGGGACAGCCTGCAGATGCGTGTTCGTATCCTGTGGCGTATTTTTCGCGATCGGCAGCGTCGGATCGGGCCATTGATCAGATCTGTGGGGATCTTGACATGACCATGTCGAAACGAGCCAGAACGCTCGCCGATGCGCAGGCGCTGATGGCGCAGGCATTGATATTGCTGGACAAGGCCGAGGCGCTGGAAGCGGGCGCGCAGCTCGACGCGGTGATACAGCGCGTCAACTATCTGGTCGGCACCACGCCGATCCGCCTCGTCCACACGCGGTAGCGCGCCCCGGGATCAGAAGTCGACCGCGACGCCCTTCAGCTCCCAGTCGCCATAGCGCACGGGATTGAGGCCGAGTGGATCGTCGGTGTCGGCCTTTTTGGGCAAAGGCGCGGGCTTGGGCACCGGCGGGCTTTTGGACAGATAGTCGGGCGCCTTGACATGGGGCGGGCGGCGGCCACCGGTCATCGGAATCATCCTTTGCGATATTGAAGAGCACCTGGCTTTCTCCCACATTGGGGACCAAAGGAGAAAGTGCAAGTGAACGGTCTCAAGACCACGATGTTGCTCGCGGCGCTGACCGCGCTGTTCATGGGGCTGGGCTATACGCTGGGAGGCAGCGGCGGCGCTGTAATCGCGCTGCTCTTTGCGGCGGGCATGAACCTGTTCACCTTCTGGAACGCCGACAAGATCGTGCTGAAGATGCACCGCGCGCGCGAGGTCGATGACCGGTCCGCGCCCGAATTCTATGGGCTCGTGCAGCAGCTCGCCACGCGCGCGGGCCTGCCTGCCCCCAAAGTCTATATCATCGACAGCCCGCACCCCAACGCCTTCGCGACGGGCCGCAATCCTGAGAACGCGGCGGTCGCAGCGACCACGGGGCTGCTCAATATGCTCACCCGCGACGAGATTGCGGGCGTGATGGCGCACGAACTGGCGCATGTGAAGAACCGCGACACGCTGATCATGACCATGGTCGCGACGATTGCGGGCGCGATCTCCATGCTCGCCAATTTCGGGATGTTCTTCCGCTCGGACGACAACCGCTCCAACATGCTCGCTATGATCCTCGCGGTAATCGTCGCGCCCTTTGCGGCGATGATCGTGCAGATGGCGATCAGCCGCACACGCGAATTTGGCGCGGACCGGGGCGGCGCGGAGATTTCGGGCAATCCGCGCGCGCTCGCCTCGGCGCTTGCCAAGCTGGCGCAGGGCGCGGCGCGCATCCCCAGCCCCGTTGCCGAGCGCAATCCCGCGGCGGCGCAGCTCTATATTGTGCCGACGCACATCAGCGAGATGTTCTCGACGCATCCTGCGACCGAAAGGCGGATCGCCGAGCTCGAGGCGATTGCCGACGAGATGGGGCTGCACAGCCCGCCCCCATTGGCTCCGACGCGCGGCATTGCGGCGGCAGTGCCTTCCTCGGCGCGCCGGCGTCGCGGCAGCGCACTGGACCCGCTGGGCCGGAACGACTAGCAGCGGCGCAATGCCGCAAATTCCATCCGATCGCCAGAAGGCGCGCTACCCCGCCCCTCCCCCCGGCATGCCCGCGCGTCGCGCGGCATTGAAGCTGCTCGATGCGGTGATCCGTCGCGGTCAGCCGCTCGAGGCGGCGCTGGGCGCCGCGACGCAAGGCATATCGCGGCCGGATGACCGCGCGCTGGCGCATGCCATCGCGGCCGAGACACTGCGCCGGCTTCCTGATCTCGACGCGCTGATCGACAGCGCGACGGCCAAGCCGCTGCCCGAGGACGCCAAGGCGCGCTTTGCGCTGAGGATCGCGCTCGTCCAGGCGCTCGCGCTGGGCACACCGGGCCATGCCGCGATCGCAACGGTCTTGCCACTCGTCGATGGCGGCCCCCGCCGGCTCGTGCATGGCGTATTCGGCAGCCTGCTGCGCAAGGGCGTGAGCCTGCCCGAAGTGCCGCAGCTGCTTCCCGACGTGGCTGCGCGCTGGGAAGCCGATTGGGGCGCCGAGATGGTGGCGGGCGCCGCTTCAGCCATCGCCGCACCCCCGCCGCTGGACCTGACGCTCGTCGACGCGGCCGAAACCCAGCATTGGGTGGCCGAACTCGGCGGCACCAGCCTGATGCCCGGCCATGTCCGGCTGACCGATGCGGGTCCTGTCACGAGCCTTCCCGGCTTCGAGCAGGGGCGCTGGTGGGTTCAGGATCTCGCTGCCTCGCTCCCCGCGCGGCTGCTCGGGAGAGGCGACGGGACCGCGCTCGACCTCTGCGCCGCACCGGGAGGCAAGGCGCTCCAGCTCGCGGCGGCGGGGTGGAAGGTCACAGCGCTCGACCGCAGCGCACAGCGGCTCGAGCGCGTGCGCGAAAATGCCGGGCGGACGGGTCTTCCGCTCGATGTCCGCGAGGCCGATGTTATGCGCTGGGCGCCCGAGGCCCCGGTTGGCGCGATCCTGCTCGACGCGCCGTGCAGCGCCACCGGCATCTTCCGCCGTCACCCCGATGTACTCCACCGCGTGAGGCCGCGCGACATCGCCGAGATGGCCGAGCTGCAGGGCGCTATGCTGGCGCGTGCGGTCGACTGGCTGATCCCCGGCGGGACGCTCGTCTACGCCACCTGCTCGCTCGAACCCGCAGAGGGGGAAGCGCAAATCGAAAAATTGTTGCGGAACCGCGACGATATCGCCCTGACGCCGATCACTGCAGCGGATCTGCCCGCCAATGTGCCCGAAACCGCGCAGGGCTGGGTCCGTACGCTGCCGGGCATGTTGGCCGACGCTGGCGGCCTCGACGGGTTCTTCATCGCGCGTCTGACTCGTAAGGGCTGATTGACCGAAGAGCCGGCTTGCCCCCCGTGATAGCGGGGGTTAAGGCAGCAGGTCATGAACCATCCCGTCCGCATAGCGCCTTCGATCCTTTCCGCCGATTTTTCCAAACTGGGCGAGGAGGTGCGCGCGATCGACGACGCGGGTTGCGACTGGATCCATGTCGATGTGATGGACGGGCATTTCGTGCCCAACATCACAATCGGCCCCGCGGTGGTGAAGGCGCTTCGCCCGCACACCACCAAGCCTTTCGACGTGCACCTGATGATCTCGCCGATCGACAATTTCCTTGAAGATTTCGCCAATGCGGGCGCGGACATCATCACTGTCCATCCCGAGGCGGGGCCGCACCTGCACCGCACGATCCAGCGCATCAAGGCGCTGGGCAAGCTGGCGGGCGTCTCGCTCAATCCAGCCACGCCGGCAAAGATGCTCGACTATGTGCTCGAGGAGATCGACCTCGTGCTGGTGATGAGCGTCAACCCCGGTTTCGGCGGCCAGAGCTTCATCGAGAGCCAGCTCCGCAAGATCGAGGCGATCCGCAACCGCATCGACAAGCTCGGCAAGGACATCCGGCTCGAGGTCGACGGCGGGATCGACGTCAACACCGCGCCGCGCGCGATCGCGGCGGGCGCCGACGTGCTCGTCGCCGGCACTGCGACCTTCCGCGGCGGCCCTTCGCAATATGCCGCGAACATCGAGGCGCTGAGAACAAAGTGACGATCGAGTCGCCTCTCGATGCCGCGGCCGACGGGATCGAGCAGGGGAAGCGGCTGGTACGGATTGGCGGAGACAAGGGCCTGTCGCTCGCAGAGCGCATCGCCAACCGGTTGCTGCGCCTGACCTGGAGGTCTCCGCTCCATGCGCTGCGGCTGAAGGGGCGCTATCCGCTCAAGCTGCTCGCGGTGCCCGACGATCCGGTGGTCGGAGACGTCAAGGCCGGACAGGCGCTCCTCTCAGGCCATTTCCTGTATCGCGGCGAAAAGCTCGAACTGAAGACACTCGATTTCGCGAAGCTCGACGCCTCGGACGGTATGGCGCGCTACATCCACAGCTTCCAGTGGCTGCGCGACCTTTCGACCGTCGCCACGCGCGAACAGGGTGCTCCCATTGCCGAGCGCGTGATGCGCAAATGGACCGCACGGCATGCCGAGCAGGTGAGCGACCTCGCATGGCGGCCGAGCCTGTGGGGCAAGCGCATCCTGTTCTGGACCGCGCACGCGCCGCTCATCCTTTCGAGCAGCGACCTCGTCTATCGCTCGACCGTGCTCAATTCGCTGGCGCGGGGCACACGGCACCTCGACCGGGGAGCCGACAAGGCAGAGCAAGGCGTGCCGCGGATCGCCGCCTGGGCGGGGCTCGCCGCCGCCGGCTTGCTGATACCGGGCGATGGCAAGCGCAGGGAAAATGCCGAGGCCGGGCTCGCACGTGCCTTGACCACGGGCATGTCGAGTGACGGCGGCGTAATCTGCCGGTCGCCTTCTGGCCAGCTCGAGCTGGTCATGCTGCTCTCCATGCTGCGCGCGGTCTATGACGCGCGGCGCCAACAGTCACCGGTCGCGCTGGAGGCAGCGCTGGCGCAGGCGGTGCCTGCGTTGCTGGGCATCACGCACGGCGATGGCGGGCTCGCGAGCTGGCAGGGCAGCGCGCCCTGGCCCGCCGAGCGCGTGCAGGCGGTGATCGAGGCATCGGGCGTCAGGACGCGTCCCCAGCCGCAGGCGCGCGACTGGGGCTATCAGCGCATGGCCGCGGGGCACAGCATCGTCATCGTCGACGCAGCGCCGCCCCCCTTGAGCCGCCTCAATGTCGGCGGGTGCGCTTCGACGCTGGCCTTCGAGATGTCCGACGGCGCGCACCGCCTGATCGTGAGCTGCGGCGGATCGCGCGAGACGAGCGCGCACATCCCCGCCAAGCTGGCGCACGGCCTGCGCTCGACCGCGGCGCATTCGACGCTGGTGGTCCACGACAATAACAGCACCGCCATCCACAATGACGGATCGCTCGGCCGCGGGGTGACCGAGGTCGAGATGCACCGGCAGGAGAGCGATGCGGGCAGCAGGCTCGATTCGAGCCATGACGGTTATGCGCGACGTTTCGGTCTGATCCACAAGCGCAAGCTGTCGCTCAGCGCCGACGGCCGCGAGCTGGCGGGCGAGGACACATTGAATCCGGCGCCAGTGCGCCGCCGCCCTGCGCAGACGCCCTTTGCAGTGCGCTTTCACCTGGCGCCCGGCGTCGAGGTCTCGTCGACTGCCGATGGACTCGGTGCGGTGCTCCGCATCGCGCATGGCCCGATATGGCAGTTCCGTTGCCGCGGCGGCATGCTTGCGGTCGAAGACAGTCTTTGGGTCGATGCCGAAGGGCGCCCCCACCCCACAGTCCAGCTCGTGGTGAGTGCCGAAGCCGCCGGCAGCGCGACGGTCAACTGGGTGCTAAAGCGCGCGGGTTGATACCCGGTCTTTCCCCATCGGGGCGGAACCATTAAGGGGCAGCGCAGACTCGGCGCGCAGCTTGTCTCCCGCTTGCCCGCATCCAGACTGACAAAGGATCGACATGACCACCGACATTTCGCCCGTGAAGATCACGCGCGCGCTGCTTTCCGTTTCCGACAAGACCGGCCTCGTCGAGCTGGGCCAGGCGCTCGCGCGCCACGGCGTCGATCTCGTCTCGACCGGCGGCACCGCCAAGGCGCTGCGCGATGCGGGGCTCGCGGTGCGCGACATCTCCGATCTGACCGGTTTCCCTGAAATGATGGACGGCCGCGTGAAGACGCTGCACCCCAAGGTGCATGGCGGGCTGCTCGCGGTGCGCGACAATCCAGAGCATGTCGCGTCGATGGACGAGCATGCGATCGCGCTGATCGACCTCGTGGTGGTCAACCTCTATCCCTTCGCCGCGACCGTCGCCAAGGGTGCGGACCGCGACGAAATCATCGAGAATATCGATATTGGCGGCCCTTCCATGGTCCGCTCGGCGGCGAAGAACCATGCCAGCGTCGCGATCGTCACCGATCCTTCCGACTATGCCGAGCTGATCGAGGCACTCGACGCCAATGCCGGCGCGACCGACCTCGCCTTCCGTCGGAGACTTGCCGCCAAGGCCTATTCGGCGACCGCGGCTTATGATGCGATGATCAGCCAGTGGTTCGCCTTTGCCGACCAGCAGCAGACGTTCCCCGACCTGCTCGCGGTGACCGCGAACCGGCGCGAGGAACTGCGCTATGGCGAGAACCCGCACCAGAAGGCGGCGCTCTACATCCCCAGTGGCCCGCACGCGCGCGGCATCGCGCAGGCCGAGCAGCTCCAGGGCAAGGAACTGAGCTACAATAACTATAACGACGCCGACGCCGCGCTCGAACTCGTCAGCGAGTTCCGCGACGGCCCGCCGACCGTCGTCATCGTCAAGCACGCCAATCCCTGCGGCGTCGCCAGCGCCGATACGCTGATCGAGGCGTATCAGGCTGCCCTTGCCTGCGACAGCGTCTCGGCCTTTGGCGGCATCATCGCGGTCAACCGCCCGCTCGACGGGCCGACGGCCGAGGCGATCTCTGGCATCTTCACCGAAGTGGTGGCTGCGCCCGACGCCGATGAAGACGCGCGCGAGATCTTCGCGAAGAAGAAGAATCTCCGCCTGCTGCTGACAGGCGAACTGCCCGACCCCGCGCGCCCGGGTATGATGCTCAAGTCGATCGCGGGCGGCTATCTCGTCCAGTCGCGCGACAATGGCGGCGTGACGCGCGAGATGCTCAAGGCCGTCACCAAGCGCCAGCCGACCGAGCAGGAACTGACCGACTGCCTCTTTGCGTGGACCGTCGCCAAGCACGTCAAGTCCAACGCGATCGTCTATGCCAAGGGCGGCAGCACCGCAGGCATCGGTGCAGGCCAGATGAACCGCCTCGAATCCGCGCGCATCGCGGCGTGGAAGGCAAAGGACGCCGCCGAAAAGGCAGGCTGGGCCGAACCGCGCACGATCGGATCGGCGGTCGCTTCGGACGCCTTCTTCCCCTTTGCCGACGGCCTGCTCGCCGCGGTCGAGGCGGGCGCGACCGCTGTGATCCAGCCGGGCGGATCGATCCGCGACGAGGAAGTGATTGCGGCTGCCAACGAGGCGGGCCTTGCGATGGTCTTCACCGGAATGCGCCACTTCCGGCACTGATCGTTCGGAACATCAGCGCATCATGGCAGGGCGCGGCGGCTATGTGGCTGCCGCGCCCTTCATCTTGAACAACGCGCGGTCCTCCGGCCCGAAACCGCGGCGCCAGATCACATAGCCATAGGTGCCGAGGATGACGGGGATGCCGACGATCAGCTCCATCCATTCGGGCACCTGCGTCGCGACATAGCCGACCACGGTCGCCACCGACGCCGCCCAGACCAGCGCCCAGCGCCAGCCGCTGACGGGCGCGCCCAGCAGCCTGGAGAGCAGCCCCGCCTTGACGATCGAGGCGAGCCCCAGGGCTACGCACAATGCTGCCGCCGGGCCCGCTGCGACATAGAGCGGGGGCAGGCTCATGTCCTGCATTGCGACGATGAAGACGATGCTCAGGACCGCCTGCACTGCGATCATCGCGAAAGAGATCACCAGGTTGCGATGACGCGCCACGTAGACGAGCGCGGATTCGCTGACGACTGCGGTCGCAGCGACAACCTCGGCGGCGAGCAGGAAGGCCAATGCGCCGACGCCGCCCACGAAGGTTGGACCCACGAGTCCCATCACCGCCTCACCCGGAATGCCGAGCGCGAGCGCGACGCCCGCCTGCGCAGCGATGATCCAGAAGCCGACCTGGCTGATCTGCTTCGCCACCGCCACCTTGTCGCCCGCTTCCAGATTGCGCGTGATGACCGGACCGAGGATCGGATCGAAGCTGGTCTTGAGCTTCTGCGGCAGCGAGGCGACCTGCTGCGCGACATAATAGATGCCAACGATCGCGGGCGAGGCGAAGAGACCGAGAATGGCGAGATCGAGCCGGCGCGAGCCCCATTCGATCGCGTCAGCCGCGGCGAGCGGCATGTTGCGCTTGGCGAGCCGGAACAACGCCGCGGGGTGGGGACGCCAGCCATGCGGCATGCCGTAGCTCTTGAACAAGGGTATCAGCGACGCGACGAGCGCGGCGACCATCGACACCGCATAGGCGAGGATCAAACCGTCGCGCGTCGAATAAAAGGCAAAGCCGAATGCGGCGATGCTGATCGTCCAGGGCTCGATGATCGCGCGCGCGCGCACGGTCGCGCCGACGTCGAAGCGATAGGCGAGCGCTGCAAGCGACAGGTCCGATCCTACCAGCCCGAAGATCACGAGCGGCAGCAGCAGCTCCAGCCCGTTGATCTGGCTGTTGGGGAACATCGCCTGCGGGAAGAGCATCAGCACCCCGCACGCAAGCACCGATGCTAGCCCCGCGACGAGCAGCGCATCCCACACGACATGGACGTGCGGCCGGTCGGTCTTGGACAATTGCTCGGCAAGCCCGCGCCGCAGCCCCAATGTCGCGAGCTGGGCCGCGAATTCGACGACAAGCACGGCGTATGCGAAGCGTCCCAGCGCTTCCTCGCCATACCAGCGGCCCGCGATGAACAGGAACGGCAGCCGCGCGGCGAGCCGCATCAGGAAGCCGAAGAAATTGGTGCGCCCGCCCTTGGCAAGCGCAGCGATATCGCCGTTCTGATCCCCCTCGGCCGGCATGGCGCTCCCCTCGGTTCGACCGTTCACCGAACGGCCTTCAATGCGCGGCGCCCCAGCTTTTGCCTGTTCCGATTTCGACGCCGAGCGGAACCGAGAGTTTTATAGCGGGTTCGGCGGCGTTCGCCATCACCCGTTCGATGATCGGTTTCGCTGCGTCAACATCACCTTCGGGCAGTTCGAAGACGAGTTCGTCGTGGACCTGAAGCAGCATGCGGACATTGGAAAGCCCCGCGGCAGCAAGCGCGCCCGGCATGCGGGCCATGGCCCGCTTGATGATGTCGGCGCTGGTGCCCTGGATCGGCGCGTTGATCGCCGCGCGCTCGGCACCCTGCCGCTCGTGCTGGACGCTCGACTTGATCCGCGAGAAATGCGTCTTTCGTCCGAACAGTGTGGTCGTGAAACCCGTTTCGCGCACGCTGCTCAGCGTTTCATGGATATAATTGCGAATGCCGGGGAAGCGATCGAAATAGCGGTCGATCATCGCCTGCGCTTCGTCCGCTGTAATCTCCAGCCGTCCCGCGAGCCCCCATCGCGAAATGCCATAAAGGATCGCGAAGTTGATCGTCTTTGCCCGCCCGCGCGTGTCGCGATTGACCTCGCCGAACAGTTCCTGCGCGGTCATGTTGTGGATGTCGTCGCCACGCAGGAACGCCTCGCGGAGCTGAGGCACGTCGGCCATGTGCGCTGCAAGCCGCAGCTCGATCTGGCTATAGTCGGCCGAGAGCAGGACATTGCCGGGCTCGGCGACAAAGGCGTCGCGGATGCGCCGGCCGACCTCGGTGCGCACGGGGATGTTCTGGAGATTGGGGTCGTTGGACGACAATCGTCCGGTCTGGGCGCCGGTCAGCGAATAGCTGGTGTGGACGCGGCCTGTCCTCGGATTGATCTCGGCCTGAAGCGCATCGGTATAGGTCGATTTGAGCTTGGAGAGCTGGCGCCAGTCGAGCACCTTGCGCGCCATCTCGACACCCGGACCGCCATCCTTCATCGCGGCGATGCGCTCCATCTCGTTGACGTCGGTCGAATAGACCCCCGACTTGCCCTTGCGGCCGCCCTTCAGGCCCATACGCTCGAACAATATTTCGCCGAGCTGCTTGGGGCTGCCGATGGTGAAGGGCGTTCCGGCAATGCCGTGGATTTCCTTTTCGAGCTCGACGATCAGGCCTGCGAACTCGGCGGAGAGCCGTGCGAGTTCCTCGCGGTCGACCTTGATACCTTCGCGTTCCATCGCGGCGAGCGCGGTGATGACGGGGCGATCGACCATCTCGTAGACGCGTGTCGCCTGTTCGGGCGCGAGCCGCGGCTTGAGGCGGCGCCAGAGCCGCAGCGTAACGTCCGCGTCCTCTGCTGCGTAGCGCGTCGCGTCCTTGAGCGCGATCTGGTGAAAGCCCTTCTGGTTCTTGCCCGTGCCGACCACGTCCTTGAAGGCGATGCAGCTATGATCGAGGTGTGTCGCGGCAAGCTCGTCCATCCCGTGCCCGTGCAAGCCGGCATCGAGGTTGAAGCTCATCACCATCGAATCGTCGATTGGTGCGACTGCGATGCCGTGTTCAGCGAGAATGCAGATGTCGTATTTGATGTTGTGCCCGATCTTGAGCACTGCTGGATCCTCGAGCAGCGGTTTCAGCCGCGCGACCGCCGCGTCGAAGGGCAGCTGGACGGGATTGTCCGAGAGCAGATCACCGCCGACATGCGCAAGCGGGATGTAGCAGGCCTTGTTGGGCGCGAGCGCGAGACTGATCCCGACCAATCCGGAGCGGGGGCCCAGGCTGTCCGTTTCGGTATCGAAGGCGACAAAGCCCTGCGCGGTCGCCTCGCCAATCCAGCGATCGAGCGCCCCAAGCGTGTCCACTGTCTCATAGGCGTGGACGTCGCACGGCGGATCCTCGGGCAAAATCGCCTCGGCGCTCGGCGGCGGCGCGGGCGCATCGGCGACGGTGCCCAACCGGTTGAGCAGCGAGCGAAAACCGTGATGCTCGAGAAAGGCACGCAGTGGTGCTTCGGGAATGCCCTTCATCTCCAGATCTTCGAGCGGATCGGGCAACGGAACATCTTCCTTGAGCGCGACAAGCACGCGCGACAGCCGCGCCATATCCGCATGCTCGATCAGATTGTCGCGCATCTTCGAAGGCTTCATCGCCGGAGTCGCGGCGAGTACCGCCTCGACATCACCGAATTCGTTGATGAGCTTTGACGCGGTCTTGGGACCGATGCCGGGAACTCCGGGGACATTGTCGACGCTGTCGCCCATCAGCGCGAGCACCTCGCCGAGCTTTTCGGGGAGCACGCCGAACTTCTCGACCACATGGTCGGGACCAAGCCGTTCATTCTTCATCGTGTCGAGCAGGTCGAGGCCGGGCTCGATAAGCTGCATGAGATCCTTGTCCGAAGACACGATCGTGACCTGCCACCCCTCGCGCAGCGCCGCCTTGGCGTATGAGGCGATGATGTCGTCGGCCTCGAAACCCTCTTCCTCGATGCACGGCAGCGAGAAGGCGCGCGTCGCATCGCGGATCATCGGGAATTGCGGCACCAGGTCCTCGGGCGCGGGCGGCCGATGCGCCTTGTACTGGTCGTAGAGGTCATTGCGGAACGACTTGGCCGACTTGTCGAGGATCACCGCGAGATGTGTAGGGCCATCCGCCTTGTGCAGCGCATCGGCGAGCTTCCAGAGCATGGTCGTATAGCCATAGACTGCGCCGACGGGCTCTCCGCGGATGTTGGTGAGCGGCGGAAGCCGATGATAGGCCCGGAAGATATAGCCCGAGCCGTCGACGAGATAGAGATGCTTGTGCGAGGACATGCGCGCGGGATAGCAGGGCCGTGCCTCGCCACAAAGGTCGTTTGATACGCCGTCGCGAAATCAGCGGGGTCATCGACTGTTCAGCCACGGCGCGCTAGGCGCGAGGGCATGATTACGCGCAGGACCATGCTGATATCGGGCGCGGCCGCGGCGGGCATTGGCGTGCTGCCGCGCTCGCTCCTGGCGGCGGGCGCCTTCACGTCCACCCGACTCTCAGTCGTGGTCCGCGGCAATGGCCCCGACGTGATCCTGATCCCCGGCCTCACCGCCTCGCGCGAGATGTGGAACAGCACCGTCGCAGCGCTTCCCGGCTATCGCTTCCATCTGGTGCAGGTCGCGGGCTTCGCGGGCGATCCCGCGCGCGGCAATGCATCCGGGCCGGTCGTCGCACCCCTCGCTCAGGAGATCGTGCGCTACATCATCGCGAACGGCCTCAAGGCCCCAACGCTCGTCGGCCACTCGATGGGCGGATTGATAGCGCTGATGATCGCCGCGCGCTGGCCTACGCGCGCCGGACGCACCATGGTCGTCGACATGCTCCCCGCTCCGGCTGCGGGTCTCGGCATGTCCGTCGCGGGGCTGCGCCCACTGGTCGACGGATTGCGCGACTCGCTGACACGGACGCCCGAGGGACGCCGCACGCTCGAGTCGTTGATCGGCATGTTCGGCCCGCCCGAGCAGAGCGCGCGCAAGAGTGATGCCGACGTCGTCGCGCGCGCGATGCACGACATCGCGGTGACCGACCTGACATCGGAACTGCCCCACATCACGACGCCACTGGCCGTCCTCTATGCCACCGTGCCCGGCGCGCAATTCGACACGGCCACGGTCGACCGCGCCTATCGCAGCGGCTACGCTGCCACGAAGCACGCAAAATTGACGCGTATTCCGGGTAGCGGGCACATGATCATGCTCGACCAGCCCCGGCGCTTTAACGCCGAACTGAAGGCATTCCTGCCCGCTGCCCGGTGACGCTGCGGTTACCGACTGCTGATCCGGATCGCGCGCCCGCTGCCACGGCTGGCAAGCTGGTCTGTGCTGCGCGCCTCGGCCACGATCACCGCAATGTCGCGGCTGGCCCGGCCCATTGCGCCCTTGTAGCAATTGCGCCCATCCTGACGTTGCTCGACGGCTTCGACCCGCGTGCCAAGATCACAGACGAATTGCGCCGCGCGGTGCACGCGACCGTTGAGCCGTTCCACGCCACCGTCCGAGCGCAGGTTGAGATCGGCGTAGCTGACGGCCACGGACCTGATGCCGTCTCCCGGGATCGATTTTGCGGTGGAAACAATTGGTGCGTCCGCCTGTCCCGCGAACAGGGGCGAAGCGATGAATAGTGTCGAGGCCACGAGCGCGGTGGCGCCGCACGTGCGAAGAATTGAGGTCTGCATCTGATCGTCCTGCTTTTCCCTGAGGCGCCGATATCTGCGCGGCGCACTCCGTGAACGGCGGCTTTCAAACAGTGATCGCCGCCGGAAGCCGCGGGCGAGCCTTTTGTTTAGGAGTGATCTGGCACGCCCGCATCTTGCTTGCATCTCGGCCGGGAGTTCTGGTGCACTGAACGGCTGGCGAAGCTCCCACCCGACCAACGCCGCGCGTCGTGACCCAGAACGAACGCTCAGGCGAACGGGTTAGTGCGCGCGTAATGGCAAATGAACGTTGCTCTGTCTAGGACAGAAACGACAATATCTTACATATCTTATTTATCTATTGTAATTTATGAATATTTATTTGAATAAAGTTATCCGTTTCTGACCTGAAACGGAACATCCGACTCACATCGAGACATTGAAGCGGTTGCCAGATCGCCCGGCGCGTCGCAGAGACGTTGCCATGTTTTCCGGTAAGATAGCCTTCGTCACGGGTTCGGCACAGGGCCTTGGCCGCGCCATTGCGGAGGCGCTCGGTGATGCGGGCGCGCATGTCATCGTGCATGGCCGCGAGCGGGCGCGAATCGAGACCGCTGCGGAAGCACTCCGCGCCCGAGGCGCATCGGCGGAAGCATTTGCCTTTGACCTGGTCGACGACGATGCCATCGCCGCGGCGTTCCAGATGATCGGCACGACGCATGGCCGGCTGGATATTCTGGTGAACAATGCGGGCGCGCGCGATCGCCGGCCGCTCGACGCACTCGATCCCCCTGCGATCCGGCGCTTGCTCGATGCAGATCTCGTCGCGCCCTTCGAGCTGTGCCGACGCGCCGCTCCGATGATGCGTCCCGGCGGACGTATCATCAACATCACCTCGATCGCGGGCCCCATCGCGCGCGCGGGCGACGCCGCCTATACAGCGGCCAAGGGCGGGCTCGACGCGCTGACGCGCGCACTTGCGGCCGAGCTGGGGCCGTGCGGGATCACGGTCAACGCAGTCGCACCGGGCTATTTCGCCACCGAGGCCAATGCAGAGATGGTGGCCGATCCCGGAACCGCCGAATGGCTGGCGCGACGCACCTCGCTCGGACGCTGGGGCGAACCGCGCGAAATCGCGGGTGCGGTGCTGTTCTTCGCCTCTGAAGCAGCGAGCTACGTGACTGGCCAGACGCTCGCAGTCGACGGCGGCTATCTGTCGCATTTCTGAGGACTCAGACGGCTGCGGTCTCCGCAGCTTCGGCGCGGAGCGCGACGAAGCGGCCGATAATTGCAGCCAGAAGCAGCACGAGCGCCGCGATCAGGAAGGCGCTGCCGACATGCGGAAGCACCGGCGTATCGCCCACGGACATCGAATAGACGACCCCGAAAAACAGCGGCGACGCGACACCCGCGATACTGGCGACGCTGTTATTGGCGCCCTGGAGCTGGCCCTGTTCGGATTCGGAGACACGCTGCGTCATCAGCGACTGGATCGTCGGCATGGCGAGTCCCCACAACGCATTGGGCAGCATCGCGAGCGTGAAGAGCAGCCCCGTCGGCGCAAGCCCCATGCACGCAATGCCGATTGCGCCGCCGAACAGGCCCAGCGCCATGGTGCGACGATCGCCTAGCTGCTTGACCACCGGACCGACGACGACGCCCTGAACGATCATGTCGAGCACGCCGACAAAGGCGAGCAGCACGCCGACCTCCAACGGGCTCCAGCCGTAGCGATAGGCGGCATAAAGCACGAATACCGCCGAAAAGACGTGGTGCGCAAAATAGAGCAGGAAATTGACGACGGTGAGCCCCGACAGTTCGGGATGCGAACGCAGCAGCCGGAGCGCACCGAAGGGATTGGCGCGCCGCCACGAGAACGGCATCCGGTTTTCAGGCTTCAGCGATTCCGGCAGCACGAACAGGCCGTAGAGAAAGGCGAGCCCGCAGAGCCCGGCCGCGGCCCAGAATGGCAGACGCGGCGAAATTTCGCCAAGGAGCCCACCAATAAAGGGGCCGGCGACGAAGCCCCCTGAAAAGGCCGCACCGATGAGGCCATAGGCGCGCGCGCGTTTCTCGGGCTCGGTAATGTCGGCCATATAGGCAAAGACCGTGGTAAAGCTGGACGAGGTCATTCCCCCGATTGCGCGGCCGAGCGCCAGCCACCACAGGCCGGGAGCCAGCGCCATCAGCACGAAATCGGCGGCAAGCCCCGCAGTCGAGAGCAGAATGACGGGACGCCTGCCATATTGATCCGAAAGCGACCCGATGATCGGGGAACAGACGAACTGCATCGCTGCCCAGAGCGCGACGAACACGCCGTTCCAGACGCCGGCGCTGGCATTGGAACCCGAAAATTCCTCGATCAGCGAGGGGAGCACGGGGATGACGATCCCCATCGACATGATGTCGAGAACCGCGGTCACCATGATGAAGGCGATCGCGGCGTTGCGATGCCTGGTTGTGATGGCGATCATGCGGACACTCCGATACTGGATCGGATGTCCTAGCGCCTGGCGCTCCACCGGGCCAGCGCCTCGTCAGCCGCCACCGCATGCGGTTACGACGCGAATACCAGTTCGTCACTGGTTCGACCCCGGGGACGACGATCAGTCGTGCGGCGCGGCAACATCGCTCCGGCCACTGTGCCCGACCGAAACGTAGACGGCCGATCCGGTCGCCTGTCGCGACGGTTGAGCCGCGGCTTCGGTCAATTGGTCAGGGGCTGGCGGGCTCGTTGTCGTCGTCCCCGCCGATCAGTTCGATTGCACCCCAGATAAAGGCACCGGCCACAACAGCTCCGATCACATAGAGCATGGCGTCGCCGCCCGCGACCGAACTCTTGCGATCAAGGGCAGCGCCAGAGCGGACGTTCTTCGCTACCGAGGGGTGGTTGGTCACGCTCAGTCTTTGCGCGGCGTTGCTCTGGGCAATCGCGGGGAAACTGGAAATCACCAGCGGAACTGCCGCCAGAAGAGCAAGTTTTCTCGATACCATGACGCGTCCTCCATTCGTAGGCTGAGGACCAACCAGCCGTCCCCGCGAAATGTTCCGAGAAGGTCGTCCTATCCGCGCTCGGTCTTGACGAAAATCTTCTGGCTGGCACGCGCGGGATACCAGTTGATGACAGGCTCAGGGCCATTGACGACGATCAGGGGGGCGCCGAGCGCCTTGATGTCGGCATCATAGATATCGACGACGACGGGCTCGGTGGTCTCGAACAGAAAGACCGGCGACGCATTCGTCGCAGTCGCACGGACATAAGGCCGGCTGATGACATAGTGCGAGCCGGCGCCGCCATGGAACGAAAAATGGGCGGTGCCGCCGATGCCGCCGCGCGATACAGGGGTCTCGCTCTGGCAATGTTCGAGCCGCCCGGTGTTCCAGAGCCGATAGTTGCGCTTGTTGCCGCGCGCCTTGCATTCGGCGAGGTAGACGCCTTCCGATTTGGTATCGAAACCGCCATCGGCATTCTGCGTCGCGACACAGCCATGATAGCGGATGCGCGCATTGCCGCGCTCGTCCGAAAAGCCGTCGCCATTCCAATATTGGCTCGCCTTGCGGCCGACCTCGAAGAAGCGATGCGACTCGCAGCGGCGGTACTGGATGTCGCTGGCCTCGCCAACGAGCGCGAAGCCGACCGAATAGGTGACCGCGTCGTCCGCGGCGAGCGCGATGCAATCCTCGATCAGTCCCTTATTGGAGCCATATTTGAGCTGGATCATGCCGCGATCGATCTTCTGCGCAGTGATGCGGCGGAAGACGAAATTGCTGAGAACCGTCGCGGGCGAACTGTCCCAGGTCGAATTCTCGAAGAATCGGAATAAATTGCTGCCGCTGCAATCCTCGACCACCAGCCCGTCGACGCCGCCCTGTGCCGCACGGATCGCACCGTTACCGTAATTGTCGAAGGTGCAATTACGGATGGTGGTGTAGGATTCGGCCAGAAGCGCGGTGCCGCCGTCGAGCCAGCCGTCATTCACGAGCGGACGCGTCCCCGTGAAACGCTGTCCCTCGATGATCCGCCGCGTCGGCGCGGCACGCGCAGCCATGGGCATGACAAGGCCTGCTGCGACAAGCTGCCGGCGGGTGATGAGGCTGGACATGGCTTGGGCTCCCCGAGTGACGACGTAGCTGAACGCCACCGGGAGCCAATTGTTGCGCCGCAAAATCGGCGAGGCGAAATTTAAGGTACCAGAATGGTATCGATCGCCTGCGGCAAGGTTGTCGGATAGTCGAGCGTATAGTGCAGCCCGCGGCTTTCCTTGCGGTGCAACGCCGAGCGGACGATGAGGTTGGCGACCTCGATCAGGTTGCGGAGCTCGATCAGGTCGGGCGCCACGCGGAAATTGCCGTAATAGTCCTCGACCTCCTGGCGGAGCAGTTGCACGCGGTGCGCCGCGCGCTCGAGCCGCTTGGTCGTGCGCACAATCCCGACATAGTCCCACATGAAACGGCGGATCTCGCGCCAGTTGTGGGCGACGATGACCTCCTCGTCGGAATCGGTGACGCGGCTCTCGTCCCAGGGCCGGATCGGCGGCGGCTCGGGGAGATCCTCCCAGTTGGCGATAATGTGGCGCGCGGCCGCCTCACCGAAAACGAAGCATTCGAGCAGCGAGTTGGACGCAAGGCGATTGGCGCCGTGCAGTCCCGATTGCGTTACCTCGCCGGCGGCATAAAGCCCGGGCAGGTCGGTGCGTCCGTCGAGATCCACGACCACGCCGCCACAGGTATAGTGCTGCGCGGGAACGACGGGGATAGGCTCCTTCGTCATGTCGATGCCGAGGCCGAGCAGCTTTTCGTAGATGTTCGGGAAATGCTCCTTCACGAACTCCTCGGGCCTGTGACTGATGTCGAGATGGACATAGTCGAGCCCCAGCCGCTTGATCTCATGGTCGATCGCGCGCGCAACGACGTCGCGCGGCGCGAGTTCGGCACGACTGTCAAAATCGGGCATGAAGCGGTGGCCCGTCTCCGGTATCAACAGATGCCCGCCCTCGCCGCGCACCGCCTCGGTGATCAGGAAATTCTTGACCTCCAGATTGTAGAGGCAGGTCGGGTGGAACTGCATGAACTCCATGTTGGAGATGCGGCAACCCGCGCGCCAGGCCATCGCGATTCCGTCGCCCGTGGCGCCGCGCGGTGCGGTCGAATAAAGATAGGTGCGCCCCGCCCCTCCCGTCGCCAGGATGGTGGCGCGGCCGGTGAACAGTTCGACGCGTCCGGTGCGACGATTGCAGGCATAGACGCCCCAGACATGTCCCTCGCCCGAATAACGCTCGCCATGACGCCCGGTAACGAGGTCGATCACGACCATGTCGGGAATCAGTGTGATATTGGGATTGGCCTTGGCCGCGGCTTCAAGTGCCTGCTGCACCGCCCAGCCCGTCGCATCGTCGACATGGACGATCCGCCTGTGGCTGTGCCCGCCCTCGCGCGTAAGGTGCCAGCGTTCGTCCTCGCCGCCAGGATTGAAGGGCACGCCAAGTGCGGCGAGTCGCTCGATCGCGGCGGGCGCATTCTCGACGACGAACTCGACCGTCGCGCGGTTATTGAGCCCCGCGCCCGCGACCATCGTATCCTCGATATGGCTATCGAAAGTGTCGCCTGGCTCGAGCACAGCCGCGATGCCGCCCTGTGCCCAGGCGGTCGATCCGTCGGACAGCGCGCCCTTGGCGATTACCGCCACGCGGCAATGCTCGGCCAGGTTGATCGCCGCGGTCAGCCCGGCGGCGCCCGAACCGATGACGATGACGTCATATGTGTGCTCAGCCATTGGCGCTCGCCCGCGTCAGGTTGAGGAAGACGTCCTCCAGATCGGCCTCGCGCGTGACGACGTCGATAATGCCGTAACCCTGTGCCTGCACGGCATCGAGAACCTGCCCGGCATTCACCTTGTCCTTGGAATAGGTAATGGCGAGCGTGCGGCTGCCCTTCAGCTCGATCTTCTGGAAACAGGGGTTGGACGGCAGCGTCGGCACGTCGCGGTCGACCGTGACCTCCACCGCCTTTTCCTGCGCCATGCCGACGAGCGCGCGCGTGGGTTCATTGGCGATGAGCTTGCCGTGGTTGATGATCGCGATGCGATCGCACAGTTCCTCGGCTTCCTCGAGATAATGGGTGGTGAGCACCACGGTCACGCCACGCTCGTTCAGTCCGCGCACATAGGCCCAGAGCTGCTGGCGAAGCTCGATATCGACGCCCGCGGTGGGCTCGTCGAGGACGAGCACGGGGGGGGCGTGAACCATCGCCTTTGCCACCATGAGCCGCCGCTTCATGCCGCCCGACAGCGTCCGCGAATAGGCGCTTGCCTTGTCTTCGAGATGCATCGCGCGCAGCAATTCCATCGAGCGCCGCTTGCCCCTGGGAATGCCGAACAGCCCCGCCTGGATCTCGAGCGTCTCGAAGGGGGTGAAGAAGGGGTCGAAGACGATCTCCTGGTTGACGATGCCGATCGACGCCTTGGCATTGCGCGGATGGCGATCAATGTCGAAGCCCCAGATCGACGCGCTGCCCGCGGTCTTGTTGACCAGCCCTGCCAGGATGTTGATCAGCGTCGACTTGCCCGCGCCATTGGGGCCGAGCAGCCCGAAAATCTGCCCGCGCGGCACGTCGAAACTGACGCCTGCCAGCGCGCGCTTGCCACCTGCATAGACTTTCTCAAGCCCGACGATCTCGATTGCTGCGTCGCTCATTTCCCAAGCGCATAACGGCTTGCGGTGCGCGCGCAAAGACGGCCAACGCATTTCAACGCAAATTAACCCGCGCGATTGGGAGAGTTTTAACCAATCGCGCCTAGTGGATGGCATGTGGGGACCAGATCATTTCATCGAATGTGGCGACGGGCGGGGGGCCTGTCGCGGCGACCGGAGGCAGCCTGTGGGGGGACGCATCCGGGGACCAGCAGGGATTCGGCCTATGCCGTTTCCCTGCTCTCATGCCGTTCCGCCCAATGCCCGAGCCCGCTCGAAAATGCGCTTGGCCTGGCGTTGCGCACGACATTGCTGCTGACGCTTGCCGGCATTCCGGGGCTCGCCTTTGCGGCGCAGACACCGGGCGACGCGAGCGCGACGATGGTCCGACCGCTCACCTTAATCAAAACCGAAGATCTGGATTTCGGAATCATCTCTGCAGGCCCGACGCCAGGTACGGTGCGGATCAACCCCGCCACGGGCGCGAGAACCACCACCGGCGGCGCGATAGCCAGCGGCGGCGCCCCGTCACGGGCGACCTTCCTCGGCGCATCGCAGCTTGGCATCGCGCTCAACGTCCAGATCAGTGCGTCACCGACGCTGGTGCGTGCGGGTGGTGGCACGATGTCGACTGCCCTCGAGGTCGATGGCGGCACCGGATGGCGCCTGTTTCCGGGCACGGGGCCTCAC
The DNA here is from genome assembly GCF_022601895.1 of Sphingomonas sp. LaA6.9. GTDB lineage: Bacteria > Pseudomonadota > Alphaproteobacteria > Sphingomonadales > Sphingomonadaceae > Sphingobium_A. The sequence continues at coordinate 73,014 of NZ_JAKVIO010000003.1, read as the reverse complement.
ACATTCCATGTCGGCGGACAGCTGAATGTCGGTGCCAACCAGGCCGCGGGCAGCTATGCAGGGCAGTTCACGCTGACCGTCAACTACTTCTGATCGCGCACGCCGTTGCATGGCCAAACGGGCCTTGCTATGCGCGCCGTCATGATCGCACCGCCCGAAACCATCCGCGTCAGCACCGCCCGCGTCGCCTGCGACGGCGCCAGTGAAATCCCCGGGGGCGCCTCGCTCGGCCACCCGCGCGTCTTCCTCGAGATCGACGAGAAGGGCTTCGTCGACTGTGGCTATTGCGACAAGCGTTTTGTGCTGATCGGCGGCCCCGCCGACACGCAAGAAGGTTCCAGCCCGGTCTGATCGCCCCTTCGACTTTGCTCGGGACATGCCTATATCGGTCGCATGCAGACCGATCCCCGCAGCTTCCTGTACCGCCCCGACGGCCTCGATCCCGACGCCGCCCGCTCGCTCACTGCCGACGCGCTCAAGGGCTGCGACGATGGTGAGCTCTATCTTCAATACAGCGCCTCGGAGAGCTTCGGCTTTGACGACGGCCGGCTGAAGACCGCCGATTATTCGAGCGAATCGGGATTCGGTCTGCGCGGCGTGAGCGGCGAGACGACGGCCTTCGCGCACGCCAACGAACTGAGCGAGTCGGCCATTCGCCGCGCCGCGGAAACAATGACGCTGCTCGACCCCGCGAAGGGGCAGCCAGCAACGCCGCCACAGCGCACCAATCGCCACCTCTACACCGATGCCGATCCGCTGAGCCTTGTCCCTTTCGCGAAAAAGGTCGCGCTGTGCCAGATGATCGACGCGGCGGCGCGCGCGCGCGATCCGCGCGTCGCGCAGGTATCGGTCGGCCTTTCGGGGTCTTGGAACGTGGTCGAGATCGTCCGTGCCGACGGCTTCACCGCCACCGATATCCGCCCGCTCGTCCGCCTCAATGTCTCGATCGTCGCCGAGCAGAATGGCCGGCGCGAAACGGGCAGTTTCGGCATTGGCGGGCGCGAGCTCTACGACCGCATGTTTGATGAAACTGTCTGGAACCGCGCGATCGACGAGGCGCTGGCGCAGGCGCTGGTCAACCTGGAGTCGGTCGCAGCTCCCGCGGGCGAGATGACGGTGCTGCTCGGCCCCGGCTGGCCGGGCATCCTGCTTCACGAGGCGATTGGCCACGGGCTCGAGGGCGATTTCAACCGCAAGGGCACCAGCGCCTTTTCGGGGCGGATCGGCGAGCGCGTCGGGGCGCCGGGCGTGACGGTGGTCGACGACGGCTCGATCGGCGGGCGGCGCGGCTCGCTCTCGATCGATGACGAAGGCACGCCCACCGCCGAGACCGTGCTGATCGAGGACGGCATCCTGAAGGGCTATATGCAGGATCGGCTCAATGCGCGGCTGATGGGGGTCGAACCCACAGGCAATGGCCGACGCCAGTCCTATGCGCACGCGCCCATGCCGCGCATGACCAATACCTTCATGAAGGGGGGCAATGACGATCCCGCCGAGCTGCTGGGCCGCGTGAAGAAAGGCATCTTCGCCAAGAGCTTCGGCGGCGGGCAGGTCGACATCGTTTCGGGCAAGTTCGTCTTCTCGTGCACCGAGGCCTATCTGATCGAGAACGGCCGATTGGGCGGGCCGATCAAGGGCGCGACGCTGATCGGCGACGGACCGACCGTGCTCACCAGGGTGACGGGCATCGGCAACGACTTCGCGCTCGACGAGGGCATTGGCATGTGCGGCAAGGGCGGCCAATCGGTCCCCGCGGGCGTGGGACAGCCGAGCCTGCTCGTCGACGGCCTGACGGTCGGCGGCACCGCGGCGTGACGCGCAACGGCTACGGGACTTGGCCGCAGGTTGGCCCGATGTCGGTCAATCATTTCGCGCACGATGCGAGAATGAGCGACCGATGGCCCTGATCACCATCGCCGAATTTCCGGACGGCATCGCCGCAGATCTCGCCTTGCTCCAGCTCAAGTCCGCGGGAATCCCCGCCTATCTGTTCGATGGCGGGATGGCGAGCCTGGGTCTGGGCATGATGACCCCGGCGCGGCTGATGGTCGATGAGGACGATGCGGAGCGCGGTCGGCTGCTGCTCCAAGATATTGCCTGATTTTTAGGCATCACTTCGCAACTGCACAATAAATAGAACCGTTCCCGCCACGCTTGCGCGCACTATTTGTGCGTCACGGCTGATTTCGGGCAATTTTCGAATCTGGCACACCCCTTGCGGAGTAATATTCCGGACACATTCAGAAGGGGGCCGAATGAAACTCGTCATAGCCATCATTAAACCCTTCAAGCTCGACGAGGTGCGCGAAGCACTTTCCGAGCTTGGTGTGGCGGGCATGACCGTCACCGAGGTAAAGGGTTTTGGCCGCCAGAAGGGCCAGACCGAAATCTATCGCGGCGCTGAATACAGCACCAACATGGTTCCCAAGATCAAGATCGAGGTGGTCTGCACCTCCGACTTGGCCGATCGCGTCGTCGAAGCCGTACAGGCATCCGCCAACACCGGCGCGATCGGCGACGGCAAGATCTTCGTGCTCGATGTCGGGCAGGCGGTGCGCATCCGCACCGGCGAGACCGACGAGACCGCGCTCTAATCACAAAGGGGGAAAGATGACGACTTCCAGAAAGATAGTGGCGGGTGCGGGCGCGATCGGCGCGTCGTTCCTCGCCGCATTGCCCGCCTGGGCGAACACCGCGGTGGCCAATGTAGCAGAAGCCGCGGGCAATGCCGCGGCAGCGGCCACCGAGGCCGCACCGGCCGCAGCCGCTGCCTTCGTGCCGACCGCGGAGATGGTCAACAAGGGCGACACCGCCTGGATGCTGGTTTCCTCGGTACTCGTGCTGATGATGTCGATCCCGGGCCTCGCGCTCTTCTATGGCGGCCTCGTCCGCACCAAGAACATGCTCTCGGTGCTGATGCAGGTTTTCATGATCGTTTCGATCGCCGCGCTCGTCTGGGTCAGCTGGGGCTACAGCCTCGCTTTCACCAGCGGCAACAGCTTCATCGGCGGCCTGAGCAAGCTCTTCCTTCAGGGTGTTGACGGCACGACCCTTGCCGCCACCTTCTCCAACGGCGTCTACATACCCGAATATGCGTTCGTCGTGTTCCAGATGACGTTTGCGTGCATCACGCCAGCGCTCATCGTCGGCGCCTTTGCCGAACGCGTGAAATTCTCCTCGCTGATGATCTTCACGGTGCTCTGGCTGACCGTCGTCTACTTCCCGATCGCGCATATGGTCTGGTACTGGGCGGGTCCGGACTTCCTGAAGGACGCACCGACCGACACCGGCCTGCTCTGGGGCTGGGGCGCACTCGACTTCGCCGGCGGCACCGTCGTCCACATCAATGCAGGCATCGCTGGTCTTGTCGGCTGCCTCATGATCGGCAAGCGCATCGGCTTCGGCAAGGAAGCAACACCGCCGCACTCGCTCACCATGACCATGATCGGCGCCTCGCTGCTGTGGGTGGGCTGGTTCGGCTTCAACGCCGGCTCCAATCTCGAAGCCAATGGCGTGACCGCGGTCGCCTTCATCAACACCTTCGTCGCCACGGCCGCCGCTGCGGTGAGCTGGGCCATCGTCGAGCAAATCAAGCATGGCCGCCCCTCGCTGCTCGGCGCAGTGTCAGGTGCGGTTGCCGGCCTTGTCGCGATCACTCCGGCCTCGGGCTTCGCCGCACCGATGACCTCGATCCTGCTCGGCCTGATCGTTTCGCCGATCTGCTTCTTCTTCGTGTCGACCGTGAAGAACAAGCTTGGCTATGACGATACGCTCGACGTGTTCGGCATTCACTGCATCGGCGGCATCATCGGCGCTATCGGCACTGGCATCGTCGCCGACCCGGCACTCGGCGGCCAGGGCTTCTTCGACTATACCGTAATGCCCGCAGTCGTCGGCACCTATGACATGGGCGCACAGGTCATCACGCAGATCAAGGCAGTGGCGCTGACGCTCGTCTGGTCCGGCGTGGGCTCCGCGATCCTCTACTTCATCGTCGACAAGACGCTGGGTCTGCGCCCGAGCGAAGAAGCCGAGCGCGAAGGGCTCGACCTCTCGTCGCACAACGAACGCGCCTACAACTACTGACAAGTTTGGAGGGCGGCCCACTTATTCCCCGGGCCGCCTTCCTCAAGGAGTTCCTCCTGCGAACTGACTGGGCCGGTGTGGCGACACACCGGCCCTTTTTTATTTGGTGCACAAATGCAACGCCCGGCCAAAATCGGTGCGGCCAACTTGTGACCGCGCCGGCATAATTTTATTACAAGACAACAAAATAAGCACAGGGAGGATGACTATGTCTGCATCGCAGGCCGATACTTTTGCAAAATATCTTCTTTTTGCAGGAAGTTGTGCAATTGCGCTGGCCGTCGCGGCCACGCCGGCAGCAGCGCAGGATCCCCAGCCCCAAGCCGCCGATCAGGGCAGCGATATCATCGTCACCGCCACCAAACGCGCCTCGACGATCCAGGATGTTCCCTTTTCGATCAACGCGCAGACCGAAGCCGATATCGAACGCGCCAATGCCAGCACGATCGAGGATCTGTCGCGCAACGTCGCGGGCCTCACCATCCAGAATCTCGGTCCCGGCCAGAGCCAGGTGTCGGTACGCGGCGTCTCGGCGGGCCAGATCGTGCGCGACCAGCCCGGCGTGAAGGAGCAGGTGGGCATCTATCTCGATGAATCGGTCATCTCGCTCTCGCTGTTCACCCCCGACGTCGATCTGTTCGACCTCAACCGCGTCGAGACGCTGCGCGGCCCGCAGGGCACGCTGTTCGGCTCGGGCTCGGTGGGCGGTACGCTGCGCTATATCACGAACCAGCCCAAGCTGGACGTGGTCGAAGGCAAGGTCGAAGCCAATGTGAACATGGTCGATGAGGACGATTTCGGCGGCCATATCAAGGGCGCCATCAACCTGCCCATCGTCGACGGCTTCGCGGTCCGCGCCGTGGGCTATTACACCCAATATGCGGGCTTCATCGACGCGCTGCGCGAAGGCGACAGCGAGGTGCAGAACGTCAATGACGGCTGGCGCGCGGGTGGGCGGCTTTCCTTCCTGATCCAGCCGAGCGACGATTTCACGATCGTACCCCGCATCGTATATCAGAAGATCGCGACCGACGGCTTCAACCGTCAGGAGGTCTACAACCTCTACGCCAACCAGTTCACGACGACGCGCCCCCAGGTGATCTTCGACAAGCGGCAGCAATATCTGCTGCTCAAGGAAGAGTTCGAAGACGAATTCCTGCTTGCCGACCTGACGATGAACGTCAGCGCGGGGCCGGTCGATATCACCTCGATCACAAGCTACATCAATCGCGACATTGTCGTCAGCCGCGACGCGAGCGCGCTCACGGGCAGCATCACGATCGACTTCGGCCTGCCCAATGCGGCGGTCCTGCTTCCGTCAAATCTTCTCGACACGACGGGTCTCGAGCAGATTTCGCAGGAATTGCGCCTTGCCTCCAACGGTACGGGCCCCTTCCAGTGGCTGATCGGCGGCTTCTACACCGACGCCAATCGCGACTATCTGCAGCGGCTGCCAACGCCCGGCTATGACGCGTTCTACGACGCCGCCAACAACCCCGGCGACTCTGCCGCCGCGGCCAACGGCTTTGGCGCCGATTCACCGTACAACGCCAACCTGCCCTACACCCTCCAACAGCTGGCGATCTTCGGCGAGGCCAGCTACGAGTTCGGCGCTCTCACGGCCACCGCCGGTGCCCGTTACTATACATACAATGAAGAACGGCGCTTCATTTCGGGCGGCGTCTTCTCCGGGCAGGACAACCGTCGCGACAAGACCTCGTCGACCGGCATCACGCCGCGTTTTCTGTTGAGCTACGAGGCATCGGACGATGTCACGCTCAACGCACAGGTATCGAAGGGCTTCCGCCTCGGCGGCGTCAACGATCCGCTCAACGTACCGCTTTGTACGCCCGCAGACCGCGATATCTTCGGCGGTTTCCAGGATTATGACGACGAAACCTTGTGGAACTACGAAGCGGGCGTGAAAGCGCAAACCGGCATCCTCACCTTCAACGCGGCAGGCTTCTACACCGACATCAAGAACCTTCAGGTAACGGTTGATGCGGGGTCCTGCTCCTCGCGCATCGTGTTCAACGTGCCCAAGGCGCACACCATGGGGCTCGAAGCCGAACTCTCGGCGACCCCGATCACCGGGTTGGACCTGTCGCTTTCCGGAAGCTGGGTGGAAGCCGAATTCGATTCCTCGCTGCCCGAACCATTTGCCACAAACACCGGCATCCGCGAGGGCAACCGCCTGCCGACCGTGCCCAAATTCCAGATGGCGGCCGCGGCGACCTACAGCTTCCCGATCGACAATGACGGCAACGAGGCCTTCGTCTCGGCGTCGTTCCAGCATGTCGGCAGCCGTTTCACGCAGCCGGGCGATCAGGAGAACAACCCGCGCACCTTCGTCCACAATCTTGCATTTGCGGGCATGCCCGCAACTGCGGCAACAACGCTCGACCTCAAGCTGCCCGACTACCAGCTCATCAATCTGAGCGCGGGCCTCGAGTTCGACAACGAGCTCGGGATCACGCTCTATGTCAACAACCTGCTCGACGAGAGCGCGCTGCTGTCGTTCGACCGCGAGCGCGGCGGCCGCGCGCGCCTGGGCTTCCAGGTGGGCCAGCCCCGCACGATCGGGCTCACCGTCCGCAAGGGCTTCTGAACACACTCTGGGGGAGGAGGGCCGGCGCTGAAAGGCGCCGGCCCTATTTCATGCCGCCAGACTTTCAGGCTGAATCAGCTTGAAACGATCAAGGTCTCGCCTGTTGAAATAGAGCCTGATTCACGCTTTCGGCGGAAGCGCGTCGCGCTTCCACCTCAAACGATCAGGCTCCAGATCGGCGCTCACGAAATCGGCGCAGCGAGCCCCGATCATGATCGATGGCGCATTGGTATTGCCGCTGACCAGCCGCGGCATGATCGACGCATCGGCGATATAAAGGCCATCCACGCCGCGTACGCGGAGACTCGTGTCCACGACGGACGCTTCATCCGCACCCATTCTGCATGTGCCGACCGGGTGATAGACGGTATCGGCGCGGCTGCGGATGATCTCGATCATCGCCGCATCGTCGCTCACCCCTGCCATGTATCGGTCGCGTCCTGCATAGTCCGACAGCGGCGGCGCTTCGAGGATGCGGCGCATCAGCTTCACGCCCGCGAGCAGCGTCTGCACGTCGCGATCGTCGGTCAGGAAGCCCGGGTCGATCGCGGGCGCTGCTGCGGCATCGGGCGTGGCGAGCCGCACGTTTCCGCGGCTCTCGGGCCTGAGCACGCAGACATGGCAGGAAAAGCCGTGCCCCTTCACCTTGGTGCGCCCATGATCCTCAAGCAACGCAGGCACGAAATGGAACTGTATGTCGGGGATGGGCAGGTCGGGACGCGTCTTCGCAAAGCCGCCGGCCTCGGCATAGGGCGTGGTGAAGGGCCCCGAACGATGCCGGAACCATTGCACCATGCCCTTGAGAGCGCCGAGCATGCCCGCTAGCGACTGGCCCATGAACGGCGCCCCGGCGGTCTCATAGCCCGCGACATAATCGATATGGTCCTGCAGGTCGGCGCCCACTGCAGGCCGGTCGAGCACGACATCGATGCCCAGGTCGCGCAGATGTCCCGCAGGACCGATTCCCGACAGCATCAGCGTCTGGGGCGATCCGAAGGCGCCGCCCGCCAGAACCACCGCGCCGCGTGCCCGCACCGTTCGCGTCGCCCCGCCCTGACGATAGACGACGCCCGTCGCCCGACCGTTCTCAATCAGTACGCGTTCCACAAGCGCATTCGTGCGTACGTCGATCCGCGCGCGATTGGGCTCGACAAAGGCGCGTGCCGCACTCCAGCGTTCGCCGCCGCGCTGCGTCACCTGATAGATGCCGACACCCTCGAACTGCGCGCCGTTGAAGTCTGAGGTACGCGGCAATTGCAGGCTTGCAGCGGACTCGACGAAGGCGAGGCTTCCCGGATTGGGGCTGTGCTGGTCGCTGACCGAAAGCGGTCCGCCAGCGCCGTGCCATGCGTCTGCGCCGCGCTCGTTATCCTCGCATGCCCGGAACACGGGGAGCACATCGGCCCAGGACCAGCCATCGCAACCCAACGCCGCCCAATTGTCATAGTCCCAGGCATTGCCGCGGATATAGATCATCGCGTTGATGGCGCTCGACCCGCCAAGCCCCCGCCCGCGCGGCTGATAGCCCGCGCGACCGTTGAGGCCGAGCTGGGGCACGGTTTCGAAACGCCAGTTCGAAGCGTCGGGCAGAAAGGGCATCATGCCCGGCGCCTTGACCCGCCAGTTGTCGTTGGTGCCGCCCGCCTCCAGCAGCGCGACCGAAAAGCGGCCGCCCTCGGCAAGCCGTCCCGCGACCGCGCTGCCACCCGAACCGCCGCCAATCACCACGATATCGACTTCGTCCATCAGCCCCTCCGCTCGCGCCATGTACCCGGCATTGGACGTTTACGTTAACGTCATACGAGGACTTGGCAAGCGCTGCTGGCCGACGTGCTGGAAATGACGGCCTGATTACTCGGCGGGTTCGGGAACGGTTTGCCGCGCCATCCAGCGCGCGCGGATCGTCTCGCTCGAATCGCGCGATCCGTCGTGGCTCCAGCCCGGCGGCGCGATCATGTAGCGCAGCTTGTTGCCGAGCCCCGGCGCCTTCCATACGTCCTTCGCGATGCCTACCCATTCGTGGAACGCCGCCCAGAGCAGGTTGTAGCTGCCCAGATTCCGGACGATGCCATAGCGCGGACGATCGTCGTCGCGTTCGCGGACGAAGGAGCCGAACATGCGATCCCAGATGATGAAGACTCCCGCGTAATTCTTGTCGAGATAGCGCGGGTTGGTCGCGTGATGGACGCGGTGATGCGAGGGCGTGTTCATCACCGCCTCGAACCAGCGCGGCATCCGTCCGATCATTTCGGTATGGATCCAGAACTGGTAGATCAGGTTGATGCCGCCGCAGAACAGCACCATCGCCGGCGGAAAGCCGATCAGAAACAACGGCAGGCGAAAGATGAAGGCAAGGCTGAGGAAGCCTGTCCAGGTCTGCCGCAGCGCGGTTGAAAGATTATAATGCTGGCTCGAATGATGGATGACATGGCTCGCCCAGAACCAGCGGACGCGGTGCGCCGAGCGATGAAAAGCGTAATAGGCCAGGTCGTCGAGCACGAAGCACAGGCCCCATGCCCACCAGACATAGGGGATGTCGAACAACCGATGGTTCCAGAACCACCAGGCCATGCCAATCACTGCGCCCGCGCTGAGCACGCCCGCGATCGTACTGCCTAGCCCCAGCGAGAGCGAGGTCAGCGTATCCTTGGGATCGTAGCGATGCCGTCCGCGGATGCGTGCGGCGAGCATCTCGACAAGCACCAGCGCAATGAACGCGGGAACCGCAAGGTTCACCGGATCGGGCAGATCAGGCATCGGTCATCGTTCCCACATTGACCAGATCGCGCATGCGGCTGGCCCACTCCGCCGCTTGCGAACCCAGATTGAGCGTCACAGAACCGAACATCGGATCATCGGGGATCAGCGTCAATTGGTTGCGATCAAGCCGCGCTTCCACCGACGGTGTCAGCCGCCGCCCGACGAAATGCGCCCCATGGGCGCGTATGAGCAGCAATCGCCCCTCGCGATCACGCAGCAGCGCGGCATAGCCGGCGCGATCAACGACCACGGCGACGGGCTCGAAGCCGCTGTCGACTTCGTCCGCCACCGCGAGGGCGTGTTCCGGATTGACGATCCGCGCTTCCTCACCCAGCCCGAGCAGCCGCGCAACGAACGCGAGCCCCAATACCCCGGCCAGCGATCCCGCCAGCAAAAGCCAGTTCATCGGCCTCCGCTGAGCGCGTCTAGCATCGGCCGGATCGACAACAGGTCATAGCCCGCAGCCGCAGCCTTTTCGGCGAGCATATCGGGCGCGTCACCGCGCTGCGCACGCGCCAATGCCCAGAGATAGGTCGAGCGCGTGCCCGAACGGCAATAGGCGAGCACCTGCCCGCCCGCGGCGTCGAGCGCAGCATTCATCTCGTCGAGCTGATTCGCCGAAAAGCCCGCATGGGTGACGGGAATCGCACGATAGCCGATACCCGCGGCTTCGGCGGCGGCTGCGATTTCGGCGCCGTTGGTCTGGCCCGCCTCTTCGTCGTCGGGGCGGTTGTTGATGATCATCGTCACCCCGTCCGCCTTCGCCGCCGCGACCTGATCGGGCGTGATCTGCGGGGCCACCGAAAAGCTGTCGTCAATCCGCCGGAACATGATGAACTCCAATTATGCCGTTCGCCCTATAGACGCCACTGTCCACCGACTGGAAGCGCGAATGACGTCAGGACGCCATCGCCCTTACGATCACGGGGCGGCCAGCGCCCGGAGCGCGTCGCCATCGAGCCGCTGGACGGTCCATTCATCCATCGCCCGCGCGCCGATCGCACGATAAAAGCCGATCGCGGGTGCGTTCCAGTCAAGCACCGACCATTCGAGACGCGCACAGTCGCGCTCGATCGCTATCGCGGCAAGTCGCGCGAGCAAAGCGCGCCCTGCCCCTGCCCCGCGCGCCTCGGGCGCAACGAAGAGGTCTTCGAGATAGACGCCGGGCTTGCCCTCGAAGGTCGAGAAATTGTGGAAGAACAGCGCAAATCCCACAGGCGCATCGTCGATCTCGGCGATCAGAACCTCGGCATGGGGGTGCGGCCCGAAGAGATTGCGTTCAAGCAGGGCCGCGTCGGCGCGGACCTCATGCGCGAGCTTCTCATATTCCGCGAGCGCCACGATGAAGCCGTGAATGACCGGCAGGTCGGGGCGGGTGGCAGCGCGAATGGCAACACTCATGCCGCGACGCTTTCGTTCAGCGCGCGGATCGCGGCGCGCGATCGTGCGAGATATTCCATGCCGTGAAAGCGATAGGTGCCGATGAAATGGATCATCCGCGAATCCTCGGGAAGCGGCATGTTCCAGTGATTGACGTAACGGTCCGCGGGCAACAGCAGCGGATCGGGCGCGTTCGCGACGACAAAGTTCGACGCCACCTGCTCGCTGCCCCATTGGTACCATTTCGAGCGCCCCACGGCGGCTTCGGCGGCTTGCGAAAAACGGGTGGCCAGCCCCCGATCGCCGCCGCGTGCAAAGCCAGCGAAGCCCGCGCAGCCGCGGACATAGCGCGGCGATGCCAGCCCGGGTATTGCGAGCCGATCCATCACCGACTCGGTGGCGCGCTGGACATGGCTCCCGCTCAGCGAAACGGCTCCGGTGCCCTGCGGGAAATTCTCGCGCACGAATTCGGGCGCGGGAAGCACCGCGGGCGCGATGTCGGATTCGCCGAGCAGCGTGAAGCTGCGATTGGTATCGATCGCCTCGATCAGTTCAGGCACCGGCCCCACCGTCACCGTGTCCGAATCGAGCTGGATCATGTAGTTGCCGGCGCTCAGATCGAGCAAGGTCAGCAACCTTTCCCACGTCCCGCCGTTGGGGCATGGGCCGACATCGACATCATGGATCGAGAGGATTTCGGGATCGCCCAGATGCGCCTTGAGGATGGCCCGATCGTCAGCCGTGAGCGTGCCGTCATCGAGCAGCATGACGCGCCCGCGCCCGAGATGATGGTGGAGCGACTTGACCGCGACCAGATAGGGTATGAGCACCGCGGAGCCCATCATGGAGAACAGCACCACGCCGTCATCGGCGGGCCGGATCGGCGGGGTTGCCAGCACCGGCCGGCACAGCCGCTTGTAGAGCGCCTGTTTCACGTGCCAGTTGATTTCCTCGATCATAACGCGGCCTCCGCATGGGTGACGGGTTCGGGGCGCTTGCGCGCCGCTAGCAGGCACCCGGCCACGATCATCAGCGCGCCGATGATGGTGAGCGCGGACACGCTTTCGTCGAAGAACCACCAGCCAAGCAGCGCCGCCCAGATGAACGCGGTATACTCGACGGGCAGAAGATATTGCGCCTCGGCGCGCGCATATGCCCAGGCGAGCAGCATCATCGAGACGAAGGCGAAGAGCGCGGAGACCGCGAGCAACGGCAATTGCTCCGCGCTGGGAACAAGCGCGAGCCATGGTGCGGCGAAGGCGTAGAGGGCACCGGCGACGATATTGAAGAACAGCGCAACCTCGACCGGATCGGCGACGAGCGACTGGCGCCGCGCCACGACGAGGTTGAAGGCATAGAGCACCGCGGCGATCAGTATCGCGATAGCGCCGCGAAACGCATCAGGCCCCATATCCGCCTCTGCCTGCCCCGCAAGGATGACGAGCACGCCCGCAAAGGCGATCACCGAGGCCGATATTGCGGCGCGCCCGACCTTTTCCTTGAGCACCACGGCGGCAAGGAAAAGCGCTACGAGCGGCGCGACGAAGCTGAGCGCGACACCCTGCGCGATGGGCACGCGCGCCAGCCCCCAGAAGAACAGCAGCACCGATCCGCCCGCGGTTACGCCGCGCCAGAAATGCAGCACGAGCACGGGCCGTGCTGGCCAGCGCTTGCGCATCAGCACGAACATGGGAACTCCGATCGCAAGCCCGAAAATGCAGCGCCAGAGCATCGCGTTATAGGCGCCGATCTCGATCGACAGTCCCTTCATGATCGCGTCCATCGCCGAGAACACGGCGATACCAAGCGTTGCCACGCCGAAGGCGGTTGCCGGAGAGGCTTGCTTCATTCGGCGGCAAGCGTCGCGTCGGTGTTCGCTGCCTCGATCTCGGCCGCCTTGGCCTCCACGAGCCTGACAATGTGCTCGATCATGTCGGCGTCCTGCACATGATGATCGGTCACGCCCGACAGATAGACCATGTGTTTCCCGTTGCCGCCGCCGGTGATGCCGATGTCGGTCTCCCGCGCCTCACCGGGGCCGTTGACCACGCAGCCGAGTACCGAAAGCGAAAGCGGCGTGTGAATGTGCTGGAGGCGCTCTTCGAGCGCCTGGACGGTGCGGATCACGTCGAAGCCCTGTCGCGCGCAACTCGGGCATGATACGACGCGCACGCCGCGCGACCGGATACCCAGCGATTTCAGGATCTCATAGCCGACGCGCACCTCTTCCTCGGGCTCAGCCGAGAGCGAGACGCGGATCGTGTCGCCGATCCCCGCCCAGAGCAGATTGCCGATGCCGATCGCGGATTTCACGGTGCCGCCGATCAGCCCACCCGCCTCGGTGATGCCCAGATGCAGCGGACAATCCACGGCTTCGGCCAGCCCCATATAGGCCGAGACTGCAAGGAAGACGTCGGACGCCTTCACCGCGACCTTGTATTCGTGAAAGTCCTGGTCCTGGAGCAGCTTGATATGGTCGAGCGCGCTTTCGACCAGCGCCTCGGGGCAGGGCTCGCCATATTTTTCGAGCAGGTCCTTTTCGAGGCTGCCCGCGTTCACGCCGATGCGGATCGCGCAGCCATTGGCCTTGGCCGCGTCGACAACCTCCTTCACGCGCGCTTCGGAGCCGATATTGCCCGGATTGATGCGCAGACAGGCCGCGCCGGCGTCGGCGGCCTCCAGTGCGCGCTTGTAGTGGAAATGGATGTCCGCGACGATCGGTACGCGCGCCGCGCGCACGATCTGCTTCAGCGCCGCGGTCGATTGCTCGTCGGGACACGACACGCGGATGATGTCCACGCCCGCATCCTCGCAGCGGCGGATCTGGTCGATCGTCGCCTTCGCGTCGGACGTGAGCGTATTGGTCATCGTTTGAACGCTGACGGGCGCATCACCGCCGACGGGGACGTTGCCCACCATGATCTGACGCGACTGGCGGCGCGCGATATCGCGCCAGGGACGAACGGACATTCTTAACTACTCTGCGATTATCAGCCGGCCCGGCTTATAGCGCCGACGGGCGCTCACCGATAGAAGGCAATATAGGCGTGGCAAGGGCTGCCGGCATCTCCCGGCATTACGGACTCGATTGGCTGCGGATCGGCGCCTTCCTGCTGCTCATCCTGTATCATATCGGCCTGTATTTCTCGCCGTGGAACTGGCTGGTGAAAAGCGCGGAGCCGGTGGGCTGGGTGTCATATCCGATGCTGTTCGTGACACCGTGGCGGCTCACATTGCTCTTCGTCGTGTCGGGCTATGCCTCGCACGCCATGCTCGACAAGCTTGTCAGCCCCGGAGCCTTCGCGCGGATGCGCAGCCTCCGTCTGCTGGTGCCGCTCGCTTTTGCCATGGCGGTCATCATCCCGCCGCAGAGCTGGATAAGGCTGAAGGTTCTGGGGCTCCATGACGGCCCTTTTCTGCATTTCTGGCTGAGCGATTATTTCCGCTTCGGCACGCTGCACGGCATCGCGCTTCCGGAATGGGAGCATCTCTGGTTCGTGGCCTATCTCTGGGCCTATACCATGCTGCTGACGGGCGCGGTCGCATGGCTGCCCGCGCAGTTGGTCGCTGAGATCGCACGTCGGTTCGAGACGCTGGCGCAGGGGTGGCGCCTGCTCTGGATACCGCTGGCCTTCTTCATCTGCGTCCGCGTCGCGATGACCTTCACCGTCAGCGAGGCGCACGGCCTGTTCGACGACTGGACCGGCGATGCCATGTATATCCCTGCCTTTCTTTTCGGTTTCGGGTTCGCACGAACTCCCGCGCTGTGGCCCGCAATTGCCCGGCTTTGGAAGCCTTCGCTGGTGCTTGCCTTCGCCGCCTATGCGGTGCTCGCATGGGTCGAGGCGCTTTACCCCGGCAAGGCCATTCCGCCACACGACATGATGGCGCTCGATCGCGCCGCCATGATGGCGATGATGTGGTCGATGACGCTCGTGCTGCTCCACGCCGCCAACACATGGCTCAACCGCGATGCACGATGGCGCGCGCCCCTGAGCGAAGCGGTCTTTCCCGTCTACATCCTCCACCAGACGATGATCGTCGTGATCGGATGGTGGCTGCTGCCTTCGGGGCTGTCGAACACGACGCAGTTCATCCTCATGTTTGCGGGGACGGTTATTTCATGCGGCGTCTTTTACGCCATAGGCGCACAGATAGGCGTGGTGCGCCCGCTGATCGGCCTGAACGCCAGGTCCCGGATTCGCCCGGCCATCATTGCATCCGCAACCTAGGCGGTTCGGTAACCAGGACGGCTGGCTCCGTAATCGCAAGCCGGATAGACATGGTGGGATGACGGATCGGCACTACGGGGTGGACTGGCTGCGCATCGGCGCCTTCGGCCTGCTCATCTTATACCATATCGGCATGTTTTTCGTGCCCTGGGACTGGCATGTGAAGACCGCGCACCCCATCGACGGGGCGACGCTGCCGATGATGGCGGTCAATCCCTGGCGGCTCGCGCTGCTCTTCGCGGTCTCGGGCTATGCGAGCTGCAAGCTGATGACCAAGCTGAGTGGCCCGGGCGGCTTCGCCGCATCGCGCACCGCGCGTTTGCTGGTTCCGCTCATTTTCGGCGTCACGGTTATCGTACCGCCCCAGGCGTGGGTGGAGCTGATGTTCAAGCATGGCTATGCGCATGGCTTCACATATTTCTGGATGCAGGACTATTTCCGCCTCGGCGCGCTCCACGGCATCATTCTGCCGACCTGGAATCATCTCTGGTTCGTCGTCTATCTCTGGGCCTATTCGATGCTGCTCGCGCTCATCCTGCTGGCACCTGCGCGCGTCCGTAACGCCGCCGTGCACGGCGCGGAATCGCTGCTGTCGGGCAGACGTATCCTGATCGTCCCCCTGCTGCTACTTGCGCTGCGCGCATTCGTGCTGTTTCCCGGTGCAGACGAGACGCACGCGCTGGTGGACGACTGGGGGGCGCACGCCGCCTATTTCCCGATCTTCCTGTTCGGTTATCTCCTCGCGCAGAGCGACACGCTCTGGCGCGCGATCCGCAGCCATTGGAAGGCGGCCGGGCTCCTCGCGATCCTCAGCTACGCCGTGGTCGTTACGATCCTGTTCGACGGGCCCGCTGGCAGTTCGCGTCCCGAGATGCTCGACATGGCGATCGAGGTCGCCCGGATCGTCCAGGCCTGGTGCACCATCATCGCCCTGATCGGGCTGGCCGACCGTTTCCTCAATCGCGACCACCCCGCGCGCCCGATGCTGACCGAAGCCGTGTTTCCCTTCTACATCATCCACCAGACGATCATCGTGCTTGTCGGCTGGTGGATGATCCCCGCGCACCTTGCGCCATCGATACAGTTCGCACTGCTGGTCGTCGCGACGGTCGCGGGATGCTGGATCTTCTACCGGATCGGGCGCGCAATCCCCGGTTTCCGGCTGCTGATCGGCCTCAAAGGGTTCCGGCCACCACCCCGATCTCGCTCATTCGTCGATCGCGCGCCGGAAGGTCTCCGGTAGAAGTAGCAGGCCGATTGCCACCGTGAGCGCGGCGATGACGACGGGATACCACAGCCCGTAATAGATATCCCCTGTCGCGGCGACCATCGCAAAGGCCGTGGTGGGCAGGAAACCACCAAACCAGCCATTGCCGATATGATAGGGCAGCGACATCGACGTATAGCGGATCCGCGTCGGGAACAGCTCCACGAGCAGCGCCGCGATCGGGCCATAGACCATCGTCACATAGAGCACGAGGATGGTGAGGATCGCCACCACCAGCGGCTTGTTGATCGCATCCTTGTCGGCGCTGGCGGGATAGCCCGCGCGCGCAAGCGCGCCGTCCAGCTCCTGCCGGAATGCCCTGGGATCGCCGGCATAGGCGATCGACTCCTCGCCGATGACGACGCGCGCCTCGCTGCCCGGTGCCTCGCTGTTGGCATAGCTGACCCCGGCGCGCGCCAGCCACGATTTGGCGACGTCACAGCCCGAGCTTTCGAACCTGTTGCGCCCGATTGGGTCGAACTGGAATGAGCACGTGTCAGGATCGGCGATCACCATCGCTGGCGCCATTCGCTGCGCCGCATGGAGTGCCGGATTGGCGGCCTTTGCAAGTGCATCGAACAGCGGAAAATAGGTGAGTGCCGCGAGCGTGCACCCGATGAGGATGATCGGCTTGCGGCCCACGCGATCCGACAGCCAGCCGAAGAAGATGAAGGCAGGAGTACCGATCGCCAGCGCGATCGCGATCAGGATATTGGCGGTCGCGCCATCGACCTTGAGCGTCTTTTCCAGAAAGAAGAGCGCATAGAATTGCCCCGCATACCAGACCACCGCCTGTCCGGCCACTGCGCCGAACAGCGCGATCAGCACGATCCTGAGATTGCCCCAGCGCGCAAAGGCTTCTGTGAGCGGCGCCTTTGATTGCTTGCCTTCCTCCTTCATCGCGAGAAAAACCGGGCTCTCCTCGAGCTGGAGCCTGATCCACAGCGATACGCCCAGCAGCACCACCGAAATCAGGAAGGGAATGCGCCAGCCCCAGTCCGCAAAGGCGGCCTCTCCCAGCCATGTGCGCGTACCAATCACGACCAGCAGCGCCGCGAACAACCCCAGCGTCGCCGTGGTCTGGATGAAGCTGGTGAAGAGGCCGCGCCGGTTCGCGGGGGCATGTTCAGCGACATAGGTGGCCGCTCCGCCATATTCGCCGCCGAGCGCCAGCCCCTGGAGGAGCCGCAGCAGCACGAGCATGATCGGCGCTGCAACCCCGATCGCGGCGTAGCTGGGCAACAGCCCAACGACGAAGGTCGAAAGCCCCATGATCCCCATTGTGACCAGAAAGGTGTTCTTTCGGCCGACAAGATCGCCGATCCGCCCGAAGAAGAGCGCGCCGAAGGGCCTGACCGCGAAGCCCGCGGCAAAGGCGGCGAGCGCGAAGATGAAGCCCGTCGTCTCGTTGACACCCGAGAAGAACTGCGCCGAAATGATCGTCGCAAGCAGCCCGTACAGGTAAAAATCATACCATTCGAATACGGTGCCGAGCGACGAGGCGAGAATGACCAGCCTCTCGCTCTGCCCGCGCGGCTTGCTTGCTTCGACCTCGATCGCTCCCGTCATTCGCCACTCCCTTGCCCGGTCTTTACCGCCGTTGATTTCCGACATAGCCGGTAACATGCGCGTGGCGATAGCGTGTTGAGGGCGCCCCCTTTTCTGGCAGAACCTTTCCCGGGAAGCCGGAATCGTCTTGCCGGACCAGAAAGGCTCCCGACCAAATATCTTGAGCACTTCCCGACCGAAAAACCGGTTCCCACTTTTTCGGGAAGTGCTCTAAGAGCACGGCCAACACGAACGGGAGGTTCTCCCCATGCGTTTCCTGTTTTTTCTCGGAGCCGTTTTGATGTCATCCAGCGCCGCCCAAGCCGCCCCCAAATGGACGCTCGTCATCCATGGAGGCGCAGGCGTCATTGAGCGCGAGCGCCTGACGCATGAGCAGGACAAGGAAATCCGCAAGGCACTCGATCAGGCGCTCGAGGCGGGATCCAGGGTGCTTGGGCAAGGCGGTTCCTCGCTCGACGCGGTCGAGGCTGCCGTGAAGGTTCTCGAGGACGATCCGAATTTCAACGCGGGCCGCGGCGCAGTGTTCACCTATGAAGGCCGCAACGAACTCGACGCCGCGATCATGGACGGTCGCACGCGCGCTGCGGGCGCGGTGGCGCGCGCGACGCGTACCCGAAACCCGGTCAGCCTGGCGCGCGCAGTCATGGAAAAGAGCCCGCACGTCTTTTTGAGCGCCGAGGGCGCCGACCAGTTCTCGATCGAACAGGGGCTGCCGCAGGTCGACCCCAGCTGGTTCTCGACCCCCGAACGCAAGCGCCAGCTTGATGAGATGAAAGCAAAGAAGGTCGGCTGGTACGATGTCGACCTGAAATATGGCACGGTCGGTGCGGTCGCCGTCGACGGCAACGGCCATGTCGCCGCCGCGACCTCGACGGGTGGGCTTACCGGCAAGCGCTGGGGTCGTATCGGCGATTCGCCCGTGATCGGCGCGGGCACCTATGCCGATGACCGCGCCTGCGCGATCTCAGCAACCGGCGCGGGCGAGTATTTCATCCGCCTGGGCGTCGCGCACGAGATCTGCGCGCGCGTGCGGCTCAAGGGCGAAACGCCCAAACAGGCGGCCGATGCGGTGCTGGCCGAACTGGGCACGCTGGGCGGCACGGGCGGCGTGATCGTCACCGGCCCCGGCGGCAATGCCGACTGGTCGTTCAACACTCCGGGCATGTACCGCGCCAAGGCGACGAGCGACGGCGTGAAGAAGATCGCGATCTACGGCGACGAGGGCTGACATTGCGCAAAATCCTGCTGGCGGCCGTCGCCGCGCTGCTGCTTGCCCCCGCCCCTGCCCTTGCGTGGTGGGATTTTGGCCATGAGACCGTCGCCGCGATCGCATACAGACAGGTGAGCCCGAAGACGCGCGCGGCCATTGACGCGTTGCTGAAGCAGGGCCGGCTGCTCGAAACCCCAACTTGCCCCGTCGCGACGATCGAGCAGGCAAGCTATTGGGCGGATTGCATCAAGCCGCTCAAGGAGCGCTTCAACTACGCCTATTCATGGCACTACCAGAATGTCGACGTGTGCAAGCCCTTCGACCTGAAGGCGGCGTGCAAGGACGGCAACTGCGTCTCGGCGCAGATCGAGCGCAACGCCACGCTGCTGGCGGACAACAGCGTGCCGGTGCGTGAGCGTGTGATGGCGCTCGCCTTTCTCGTGCATTTCGTCGGCGACCTCCACATGCCGCTCCACGCTGGCGATCGCGGCGACCTTGGCGGCAATCGCGTCAAGGCGGGCTATGGCGACGCGGTTACCGAGCGGATGAATCTGCATCTGATCTGGGACGGCTATCTGGCCGAGCGCGCAATCACCACGCCGCCTTCGCTGGTTCGCGTCTACAATGCGGAGGAGCGAGCAGCGATGGGTGGAGGCTCGGTCGAGGACTGGAGCCGCGAAAATTGGCAGGTGGCGCGCGACAGCACCTATGCCAGCGCCTATGGGGGCGATCCCTGCGGCTCCGTGCCCGCCGGCCGCGTAACGCTGGACAATGCGACAATCGAAAAGCTGATCGCGCCGGTCAGGTTGCAGGTCGAGCGCGGCGGGATGAGACTCGCACGGTTGCTAGACGAGGCGCTCGGCTAGGCGACGGTGCGCGGTCGCGCCTGGCGATAGGTGCCGAGCACCCGCAGCCATTTGGTATGGAAACGCAGCTCCTCGAGCGCGCGATCGACCGCCGGCTCGCCGGGCGCGCCCTCGATATCGGCGTAAAATTCGGTCGCCGCGAAGCTCGCGCCGCGCTGGTAGCTTTCGAGCTTGGTCATGTTGACCCCGTTGGTCGCAAAGCCGCCCATCGCTTTGTAGAGCGCGGCGGGTACGTTCTTCACCTCGAAGATGAAGGTCGTCATCACGGGACCGTTGGGCGCGGGCGTCACACCCTCGCGCGCAAGCACCACGAAGCGCGTGGTGTTGTCGTCCGAATCCGCCAGCCCCTCGGCAAGTGTCTGCAGGCCATAGAGCGCAGCAGAACGCGGCGGCGCAATCGCGGCGACCCTGGGATCGCCCAGTTCGGCGACGAGCGCGGCAGCCCCCGCGGTGTCGGCATAGGCGACCGATGTAATCCCCCGCGCGCGCAGCCATTTGCGACACTGGCCGAGCGCCTGCGGATGGCTCGTCGCCTCGCGCACGCCCTCGATCGGTCCCGACGCCATCAGGCTGTAGTGGATCGGCAGAAAATGCTCGCCGGTGATCACCAGCCCCGATTCGGGCAGCAGGAAGTGGATGTCGGCAACGCGGCCGTGCAGCGAATTTTCGATCGGGATCATCGCGCAGCCCGCGCGCCGTTCGCGCACCGCGTCGATCGCGTCCTCAAACGAGAAGCAGGGCAAGGGCAACCCGTCGGGGAAGTGCTCTATCGCCGCAATGTGCGAATTGGCGCCCGGAGCCCCCTGAAACGCCACAGCGCGCGCGGGATCGGCCGCGGCGGCTTCGGCCATCTGTTCGACAAGGCGGCGGGCGGGGGCGGGATAATTTTCCATGGGCGCAGTGCGCTTAGGGACAATGACGCAGAACGGCAAGGCGCGGCTTGCGGTCTGCGCGATGCCCCGATAAAGGGTGCCGCGAATTAATGCCCGGGTGAGCAGAGGGATTTCGATGGACGACCGGTTCAACACGATTGCGGGATGGGTACTTGCGGCGGGCATCGTCGCGCTTGGCGGATCCATTGCAAGCGGCATGTATTTCAAGGGCCACGCGCCCGAGAAGCCGGGATATGAAGTCGCTGACGCCGATCCCGCGGCCGGCGGCGCCGCTGGCGCCGCTGCGGTCGATATCGCGACGCTGCTTCCCACCGCCGACGCGGCCAAGGGCGCGGAAGTCTTCAAGAAGTGCACCGCGTGCCACACGATCAACCAGGGCGGCGCCAACGGCATCGGCCCCAATCTCTGGGGCGCGCTCGGAAAGCCGCACGGCCATGTCGCGGGCTTTGCCTATTCCGACGCGCTCAAGGGCGTTGCGGGCAACTGGGATTTCGCTGGCATGGACAAGTGGCTGGCCAGCCCGCGCAAATATGCGCCCGGCACCAAGATGACCTTTGCCGGTCTCTCGAAGCCCGAAGACCGCGCGAACCTGATCGTGTACCTCAACAGCCAGGGCTCCAACCTGCCGCTTCCCGCCGCTGGCGCAGCGCCGGCCGCGGCCGACACCGCAGCAGCCCCCGCGGCGAACGCTGCCGCGCCGGCGGAAAATGCCGCGGCACCTGCCGCGCACTGATGCTGCGGGCGGGCGCCGGCGTCCGCACCGAGATACTGGCGGGTGATTCGCTCACCCGCCGCCTTCCGGAGATCGGCGCGCTCCGAATCGCGGTGTTCCGCGATTTCCCATATCTTTATGAGGGCGACCCCGCCTATGAGGCGGAATATCTGAAGCCCTATGTGGCAAGCACGGCTGCGCTCGTGATGGGCGCTTTTGATGGCGACCGACTCGTCGGCGTCACCACTGCCGCCCCCATGGAAGACCATGCCGAAGATTTTGCCGCGCCCTTTGCCGAGCGCGGCATCCCGCTGTCATCGGTCTATTATTTCGGCGAGTCGGTGCTGCTTCGCGAATATCGCGGCCAGGGACTCGGCCATGCGTTCTTCGAGGCCCGCGAGACGCGCGGCCGTGCACTTGGACGCCGGCACGCCGCCTTCTGCGCGGTCATCCGGCCCAAAGATCACCCTGCACGGCCCGGCGACTACACCCCGCTCGACGCCTTCTGGTCGAAGCGGGGCTATTCGAAGGTGGATGGCCTCATCGCGCGGTTCAACTGGCGCGACATCGGCGATTCGGCCGAAACCGAAAAGCCGATGCAATTCTGGATGAAGGCGCTTCAGATCGCCAGATCGGCGCAGTCGGGCACCGAATAGAAATCGCGCACGATCGCCCAGGCCTCCTCGGCGGTCTCGACGAAGTGGAAGAGGTCGAGATCGTGCGGCGAGATCACTCCCTCCTCGACCAGCGCCTCGAAATTGACGACGCGTTCCCAGAATTCGCGACCGAAGAGCAGCACGGGCATCGGCTTGATCTTGCCCGTCTGGATCAGCGTCAGCAGTTCGAACATTTCGTCGAAAGTGCCGAAGCCACCGGGGAAAACCGCGACGGCGCGCGCGCGCAGCAGGAAGTGCATCTTGCGGAGCGCGAAATAGTGGAACTGGAAGCTGAGCGACGGCGTCACATATTCGTTGGGCGCCTGTTCGTGTGGCAGCACGATGTTGAGCCCGACAGTATCCGCGCCGACATCGACCGCGCCGCGATTGGCCGCTTCCATGATAGAGGGGCCGCCGCCCGAACAGACGACGAAGTGGCGCTTGCCGTCCATGTCACGCGGGCACTCGCTCGCCAGACGGGCGAGATCGCGCGCGACGTCGTAATATCTGGACTTGGCGATCAGTCGCTGGGCGATGCGGCGGCTCTGCTCGTCGGTCGCGAGATCGAGCAGCGCCTGCGCCTTGGACGGCTCGGGAATCCGCGCCGAGCCGTAGAACACCATCATCGAACCGATCCGCGCTTCTTCGAGCAGCAGTTCGGGTTTCAGCAATTCGAGCTGGAAGCGCACGGGGCGCAGATCCTCGCGCAGCAGGAAATCGATGTCCTGAAAGGCGAGCCGATAGGCGGGATGCTCGGTCTGCGGGGTGGACACGCCGTGCTTGGCGGTCTCGGCGTCCTGTCTGGCTTTGGGAAAGACGCGGCTTGGTACGATCGGTTCTGTAGTCATTGCCGGGGCTTTAGCGGTTTATCGTGAAAGCCCCAAGTCCTTCATCGGCAATAGGGACCGCGCCCCATGTCGAAATGCAGATGGTCGTAATGCGCGCGGTTGTAATCGGGGCCGAGCACGGTCTGGAAGCGCTTGCACGCGGACTGGTGAAGCGCGCGCAGGAATGCCCTTTCGTCCGATGAACCGTTCCACCCGCTGGTGACGGTCACGCGCCGCCCGTCCGCGAGAAGGAAGGCAGCAACGTCGACCGCATTGGCGAAGGCGTGCTCCGAAAGCCGGCCGCTCGAATATGCGTTGCCGTTGACGTTGCGGCAGGCATAGCTGCCCATCGTCTCGATCTTCACCAGTTCGCTGCCGAGGAATTTCCGCGCCGCGGGCATCGCGGCATAATAGGCCCATTGCGCGAAGGTTCGCGCGAGCGGGCACTGCATCGCGCCGAGATTGGCGACGGGCACCCCGACATCAAGCAGCTTGACCGAAGCGATCGCCGAACAGCCGCCATCGAAGCTGCGGTCGGGCAAGGGATCATAGCGGACGTCCGCCGCGCGCAGATCGGCCATGCACTGTCGCAGTTCGCGCTCGCTGATGCGTGGACGCTCGGCGACGGGTTTCTTCTCGGGGATTCGCGCGCGCTCGCCTCCTCCGCAGCCGGCAAGCATCACCGACGCGATCAACGGAGCCCAAAGGACGCGAAACCCCCGACGCACGAACATGCGCCTTTCTCCCCGAAATCAGCGAAAAATGGAACCCCGGAACGATGCGGCACGGACGTTTTCTTGCGCTGCTCGCCGACAATCAGGTTGACAGGGGCGCGCGCGTCTCTAGGAGCGGCGGCGGGCCACGCGGTCCCAACGCCGCGCGTGCTCTCTGCAAGGAGAGACTGAAATGACTGATGCGTTACCCCGCCCGGGCACAAAGCCTGCGCGTCCTCACTTTTCCTCCGGCCCCTGCGCAAAGCCGCCGGGCTGGGCTCCCGAAAGACTCGCCACCGGATCGCTTGGCCGTTCGCACCGCTCCAAGCTGGGCAAGGCGCGCCTCGAACACGCGATCAACCTGACGCGCGAGATCCTCGGCGTTCCCGACACGCACCGTATCGGCATCGTTCCCGCATCGGACACCGGTGCGGTCGAGATGGTGCTGTGGTCGATGCTCGGCGCGCGGCCCGCAACGATGGTTGCCTGGGAAAGTTTCGGTGAGGGTTGGGTCACCGATGTCGTCAAGCAGCTCAAACTCGACGCCAAGGTGGTCAAGGCGCCCTATGGCGAACTTCCCGATCTCACCGCGCTCGATCAGGACAGTGACATCGTCTTCACCTGGAACGGCACGACCTCGGGCGTGCGCGTGCCCGATGGCGACTGGATCAGGGACGACCGCAAGGGCCTGACGATCGCCGATTCGACCTCGGCAGTGTTCGCGATGGACATGCCATGGGACAAGCTCGATGTCGTCACCTTCTCCTGGCAAAAGGTGATGGGCGGCGAAGGCGCGCACGGCGTGCTGATCCTCGGCCCCCGCGCGGTCGAGCGGCTTGAAAGCTACACGCCCGCATGGCCGCTCCCCAAGATCTTCCGCATGACCAAGGGCGGCAAGCTGATCGAGGGCATCTTCAAGGGCGAGACGATCAACACCCCCTCGATGCTCGCGGTCGAGGATTATATCTTCGCGCTCGAATGGGCGAAGGAGATTGGCGGACTCGACGCATTGAAGGCGCGCTCGCAGGCCAATGCCAAAGCACTCGACGCGATCGTCGATCGCTATGACTGGCTCGATCACCTCGCGACCGATCCCGCCGTTCGCTCGAACACCTCGGTCTGCCTCAAGTTCGCCGACCAGGCCGTTGAGGGTCTTGATGACGACGCCAGGCTGGCGCTCGTCAAGAAGATCGCCTCGCTGCTCGAGGCCGAGCACGCGGCGTATGACATTGCGGGCTATCGCGATGCACCTCCGGGGCTTCGCATCTGGTGCGGCGCGACCGTCGACACGAAGGATATCGAGGCGCTCGGTCCCTGGCTCGACTGGGCCTGGCAGCAAGTACGCGCCGCCTGAATTTCCGCGTGTACCCCGGCGAAGGCCGGGGTCCAGACCCTTCATGAATGACTCTGGGCCCCGGCCTTCGCCGGGGCACTCCGCATCAAGGAAACACCAATGCCCAAAGTTCTCATTTCGGACAAAATGGATCCCAAGGCCGCCGAGATCTTCCGTGCGCGCGGGGTCGAGGTCGACGAAATTACCGGCAAGACCAAGGAAGAGCTGATCGCGATCATCGACCAGTATGATGGTCTCGCAATCCGTTCGGCGACCAAGGTCACAAGGGAAATTCTCGACGCCGCGACCAACCTGAAGGTCGTCGGCCGCGCCGGCATTGGCGTCGACAATGTCGATATCCCCGCGGCCTCGGCCAAGGGCGTCGTCGTCATGAACACCCCCTTCGGCAACTCGATCACCACTGCCGAGCACGCGATCGCGCTGATGTTCGCGCTGGCGCGCCAGCTTCCCGAGGCCGACGCCTCGACGCAGGCGGGCAAGTGGGAAAAGAACCGCTTCATGGGCGTCGAGCTGACCAACAAGACGCTCGGCCTCATCGGCGCGGGCAATATCGGCTCGATCGTCGCCGATCGCGCGCTCGGACTGAAGATGAAGGTCGTCGCCTATGATCCCTTCCTGACCCCCGAACGCGCGGTCGAAATGGGCATCGAGAAGGTCGCGCTCGACGATCTGCTCGCGCGTGCCGATTTCATCACGCTGCACACGCCGCTGACCGACCAGACGCGCAACATCCTCTCGGCCGAGAACCTTGCAAAGACGAAGCAGGGCGTGCGGATCATCAACTGCGCACGCGGCGGGCTGATTGATGAAGCGGCGCTCAAGGCGGCGCTCGATTCGGGGCATGTCGCGGGCGCGGCGCTCGACGTGTTCGTCGAAGAGCCCGCCAATGCGAGCCCGCTCTTCGGCACCCCCAACTTCATCTCGACCCCGCACCTCGGCGCGTCGACATCCGAAGCGCAGGTCAATGTGGCGATTCAGGTCGCCGAGCAGATGGCGGACTATCTGGTCTCGGGTGGGATCACCAACGCGCTCAACGTACCCTCGCTGTCCGCTGAGGAAGCGCCCAAGCTGCGGCCCTATATGGCGCTCGCCGAAAAGCTCGGTGGTCTGGTGGGGCAACTCGAGGGCGATCATATCCGCGGCGTCTCGATCGAGACCGAGGGTGCGGCGGCCGAGCTCAACGCCAAGCCGATCATCGCTGCGGTGCTCGCGGGGCTGATGCGCGTCTATTCGGATACGGTGAACATGGTCAACGCGCCCTTCCTCGCGAAGGAACGCGGGCTCGATGTCCGCGAGGTGCGCCATGACCGCGAGGCGGATTACCACACGCTGCTGCGCGTCACGATCAAGCTCGAGGACGGCAGCGAGCGATCGGTCGCAGGAACCTTGTTCAGCAATTCCGAACCGCGCCTCGTCGAACTGTTCGGCATCAAGATCGAGGCCGATCTCGACGGCGAGATGCTCTATGTCGTCAATCAGGACGCACCGGGCTTCATCGGCCGTATCGGCTCGACGCTGGGCGAGGCCGGCGTCAACATCGCCACCTTCCATCTTGGCCGCCGTTCGCATGGCCCGGGCGGCGAGGCAGCGCTGCTGCTCTCGGTCGACGGCCCCGTGCCCGAGCCCGTCCTTTGGAACGTCTGCAATCTGCCCGGCGTCAACAAGGTCAAGGCGCTCAAGTTCTGATCCAAGCCATCACCCTCTCCCTTCGGGGAGAGGGCCTGATGCCAATCGGCATTTCAATCGAACGCAAGCTTGCTAAGGAGGCGTCATGATTCCGCCCGGCCTGCTTCCCGAAGGTTTCCGCGATCGGCTTCCTCCCGAAGCCGAGGCGATCGCGCGTCTTGTCCGCCGCGTGCTCGATACCGCCGCTGCGCATGGCTATGAGCGCGTCTCACCCCCGCTTGCCGAGTTCGAGGCAGGTCTCGTCGGGCGCCTGAAATCGACGCGCGCGCAGGATCTTCTGCGCTTCGTGGATCCCGTCTCGCAACGGACCATGGCGGTGCGCCCCGACATCACCGCGCAGGTTGGCCGAATCGCTGCGACGCGCATGGCGCACCATCCGCGCCCCGTCCGCCTCGCCTATGGCGGCTCGGTGCTCAAGCTCAAGGCAACGCAGCTCCGCCCCGAGCGCGAAATGATGCAGGTCGGCGCAGAACTCATCGGGCTCGACAGCGTCGCCGCCGCACGCGAGATCGTCTCGGTCGCGATCGAGGCTTTGGGCGCCGCGGGCGTCAGCGGCATTACGGTCGATTTTACGCTGCCCAATCTGGTCGAAACACTGGCGCAAGGCCCGCTCGCCGCCGATCCTGTGCGTGTGCCGGCGATCCGGGCACTGCTAGACGCCAAGGATGCCGGCGGGCTTTCCGCGGCTGGCGCGGAGGCGTTTCTTCCGCTGGTCGAGGCTGCCGGCCCGTTTGAAGCGGCGATCAGGCGATTGCGCGGATTCGCTGGCGGTGCGATTGCCTCGCGGCTCGACGCGCTCGAGGCGATCGCCGCACCGCTGGGCGCCGGGGTCGCGCTGACGCTGGATCCCACCGAGCGCCACGGCTTCGAATATCAGAGCTGGTTCGGCTTCTCGCTGTTTGCAGAAGGGGTGAGCGGCGAGATCGGACGCGGCGGCTCCTACACCATCGTCCATGAAGACGGTCGTGAGGAACCCGCAATCGGCTTTTCGATCTATTGCGACCCGCTGGTCGACGCCGGCCTGACTCCGCACCAGCGCAAGCGGCTGTTCGTCCCGATGGACACGGATCCCGCGATCGCAGCAAAGATGCGTGCAGAAGGCTGGGTGACCGTCGCGGCGCTCACGGCAGACGATACGCCCGCAGCCCAGATCTGCTCGCACATACTTAAAGACGGAGCGCCGGTTCCCGCCTGAAGGTGGACCGAATCGGCTTGGGCGACTAGGGGTCGCGCGTAACAATCCAGGAAGGCTGAAACCTTGGCTAACGTAGCAGTGATCGGCGCCCAGTGGGGCGATGAGGGCAAGGGCAAGATCGTCGACTGGCTCGCCGAACGCGCCGACATGGTCGTACGCTTTCAGGGCGGCCACAATGCGGGCCACACGCTCGTCATCGGCGACAATGTCTATAAGCTCTCGCTCCTCCCCTCGGGCATCGTGCGCGGCACGCCGAGCGTGATCGGCAATGGCGTGGTGCTCGATCCCTGGGCGCTCAAGGCCGAGGCCGAGAAGCTGACGGGCCAGGGCGTTTCGATCACGCCGGCGACATTGCACATCGCCGACAATTGCACGCTGATCCTGCCCTTCCACCGCGATCTCGACGCGCTGCGCGAGGATGCGTCGGGCGCGGGCAAGATCGGCACCACGCGCCGCGGCATTGGCCCGGCCTATGAGGACAAGGTCGGCCGCCGCGCGATCCGCGTGTGCGACCTTGCGCATCTGGGCGAACTGGGTCCGCAGATCGACCGTTTGACCGCGCATCACGATGCGCTGCGCGCGGGCTTTGGCGAGCCGCCGATCGACCGCGAACGCCTGCTCGCGGACCTGCGCGAGATCGCCGATTTCGTGCTCCAGTTCGCCAAGCCTGTCTGGCTGATGCTCAACGAGGCGCGCAAGGCGGGCAAGCGCATCCTGTTCGAGGGCGCACAAGGCGTGCTGCTCGACATCGATCACGGCACCTATCCCTTCGTCACCTCGTCCAACACCATCGCGGGCACCGCGGCGGGCGGCTCGGGCCTCGGCCCCGGAGCGGTCGGCTTCGTGCTCGGCATTGCAAAGGCCTATACGACGCGCGTCGGCTCCGGCCCCTTCCCCACCGAACTTGAGGACGAAACGGGAGAGCGGCTCGGCGAGCGCGGCCATGAATTCGGCACGGTCACAGGACGCAAGCGGCGCTGTGGCTGGTTCGATTCGGTGCTGGTGCGCCAGTCGGTCGCGGTTTCGGGCGTCACCGGCATCGCGCTCACCAAGCTCGACGTGCTCGACGGCTTCGAGACCGTAAAGATCTGCACAGGCTACAAGCTGCGCGGCGAGGTCATCCACCACTATCCCGCCAATGCCGCCGATCAGGCCGCGATCGAACCGATCTATGAAGAGATCGAGGGCTGGTCCGAATCGACCGCGGGGGCGCGCAGCTGGGCGCAGCTTCCAGCCCAGGCGATCAAATATATCCGCCGCGTCGAGGAACTTATCCAATGCCCTGTGGCGCTGGTCTCGACCAGTCCCGAGCGCGAGGACACCATCCTAGTCCGCGATCCGTTCGCCGACTGAGGCGGGATGAAGTGCCGTAAGCTTGCCTTACGGCACCCGTCGCGCCAGAATCGCGACATGACCTCGCGCGACGTCACACAATTACTGCCGCGCGCGCCGACGCACAGGATGGTGACGTCGTTTTCGGACTGGGCGCATATCCTCGCCTTTGGTGCGATCGGCTGGCCGTGGCTGTTGCGGAGTCTGTCGGGTGGTACCAAGGCGGAGAAGCGCGCACTGCTCGATCGTCTCGCACTGCCCCATGATGCGCTGCCCAATCTCGGAAGCTGGAAGGCGGATACCGCGCTGCTGCATTTGATCGTCGACAAGATCGAGGCACTGCGGCCGCAAATGGTCGTCGAGCTGGGCGCCGGCGCCACAAGTCTCGTCACCGCACGCGCGCTGCAACTGCACGGCGGCGGACGGCTCACCAGCTTCGATCAGCACGGCGATTTCGTCGCAGCGACGCGCGGTTGGCTCGCCGAGCATGGACTTTCCGCCGATCTGCGCGTGGCCGCGCTGATCCCGGCGCCGGGCGACTGGCCCGGCTACTGGTATGACATCGACGCGCTGCCCGAACGGATCGACATGCTTGTCATCGATGGTCCGCCCTGGACAATTCATCCCTTTGTCCGAGGCTCGGCCGAGTGCCTGTTCGATCGCATCCCGGTTGGCGGGTTGGTCATGCTCGATGATGGTGTGCGACCGGGCGAGCGCGTGATCGCGGCACGCTGGAAGCGGCGCTGGCCGAATTTCGGCTTTCACCTCGTCAGAAACGGCACCAAGGGAACGCTCGTCGCCGAACGAAGGAGCTGAATCATGCCGCTCGACATCGTATTGCTGTACGGATCATACCGACGCGACCGACTGGGGATCAGGCTTGCGCAGTTCCTCCTGTCGCGTTTCGAAGCCCGCGGCGACAGGCCAATGCTCATCGACGCCAAGGCCGTGGGCCTGCCGATGCTCGATCGGATGTACAAGGAGCACGCCAAGGGTGAGGCGCCCGAGAATATGGAGCGTGCGGCCGAGACGATCCGCACCGCGGACGCCTTCGTCTTCATCGCCGGCGAGTATAATAACGGCGTTCAGCCCGGCCTCAAAAACCTGACCGATCATTTCCTCGAGGAGTGGTTCTGGCGGCCGGCGGCCATCGCCTGCTACTCCCGGGGTATCTTCGGCGGGGTACGCGCGATGATGAACTGGCGCGTCACGCTCGCGGAAATGGGAATGCCTACGATTTCGAGCATTTTCCCGGTCGGCCAGATCGGCCAGGCGCTCGATCCGGAGGGTATGCCGACGGGCGATGCGGGCGCCCGGCTGGAGCGCAACTTCGTGAAATTCGCCGAAGATCTCGCATGGTGGGCGGAGGCGGCAAAGGCGCAGCGCGCCTTAAAGGCACCACCTTACTGACATACGAAAAAGGCGGCCGGCAAAGGGGGGAGCCGACCGCCTTCCTTGAGCGCGCTATGCGTGCGCTTATTCGGGCTTGTCAGCCTTCTCGTTCTTGTGTTCGGCATGATCCGCGTCGCTCGAGGACTGGGCGGCCTCGGCCGACGGAGCCGGCGCGCTCGCCGCCTCGGGTGCGGGCGCGGCGTCCGCAGCCGCCTCGGGCGCCGGTGCGGCTGGTGCCTGCTCGGCCGGAGCGGCGGGTTCGGGCACAGCCTGCGCCATCAGTGCCGCCGGGGCGGCAAGCATCGTCATTGCCAGAAACATCTTGATACGCATGTCGAGATTTCCTCCGAAGGGATTAGCGGAACTCTCAACCCGCACATCTGCAATTGGTTCGCTTTGTGCGCGCCGTTCATCGCACGGCTCGCACAACCGGGGACGGTCCGAACCCTTTGCGCGACAAAGGGGGCGAAAATGACGTAAATTTTACGAGTCTATCCGCACTGTGCGCGGTGGAGCAGCTTCTGGTCGGCCAGCACAAGCGCCATCATCGCCTCGACCACCGGCACGCCGCGGATCCCCACACAGGGGTCATGGCGCCCCTTCGTACGAAGTTCAGCCGCCTCTCCCTCGCGCGTGACGGTCTCGACCGGAATCAGGATCGAACTGGTCGGCTTGAACGCCACGCGCACACGCACGGGCTGGCCGGTCGAGATGCCGCCCGCAATTCCGCCGGCATGATTCGCGAGGAAGAGGGGCCCGTCATTCCCCGGGCGCATCGGATCGGCATTCTCTTCACCGCGAAGCCGTGCCGCGGCGAAGCCGTCGCCGATCTCGACGCCCTTGACCGCGTTGATCGACATCATCGCGGCGGCGAGCTCGCTGTCGAGCTTGGCATAGAGCGGTGCGCCCCATCCTGCGGGGACGCCCGTCGCCTCGCACTCGACGACCGCGCCGAGCGACGATCCCGCCTTGCGTGCCTCGTCGACAAGCGCCTCCCAGCGCTTCGCGGCTTCGGGATCGGGGCAGAAAAAGGGGTTGCTGTCGATCTCGGCCGCATGGAAGCGCGCGGGATCGATCGCGTCGCCGCCGATCTCGGACACCCAGGCGCGGATCGACACTTCGGGGATCGCCGCGCGTGCGACCGCGCCCGCCGCGACGCGCGCCGCAGTCTCGCGCGCCGAGCTGCGCCCGCCACCGCGATAGTCGCGAAAGCCGTACTTCGCGTCATAGGCATAATCGGCATGGCCAGGGCGATAGGCGAGCGCGACTTCGGAATAATCCTTCGAACGCTGGTCGACATTCTCGATCATCAGGCTGATGGGCGTGCCCGTCGTCTTGCCCTCGAACACGCCCGAGAGAATGCGCACCTGATCGGGTTCCTGACGCTGGGTGGTGAAGCGCGACGTGCCCGGTCGACGTTTGTCGAGCCAGGGCTGGATGTCGCCCTCGGCCAGGGCCAGCCCCGGTGGGCAGCCATCGACGACCGCGCCCAATGCTGGCCCATGGCTCTCACCCCAGGTGGTGAACCGGAACACGCGGCCGAAGGTGTTGAGCGACACTGAAATCCCCGTTTATGTCGAGCGGACCTGCCCGGTTATTGCAGTGCGATGTCGGGCGCGTCCTCGGCCTTCATGCCGACGACATTGTAGCCGGCATCGACATGGTGGATCTCGCCCGTCACGCCCGAGGCGAGGTCGCTGAGCAGATAGAGCCCTGCGCCGCCCACGTCCTCGATCGTCACATTGCGGCGCAGCGGCGAATTCAGCTCGTTCCACTTCATGATGTAGCGGAAATCGCCGATGCCCGATGCCGCGAGCGTCTTGATCGGACCCGCCGAGATCGCGTTGACACGGATGCCCTCGGGGCCAAGGTCCATCGCCAGATATTTGACGCTCGTCTCAAGCGCGGCCTTTGCCACGCCCATGACATTATAATGCGGGATCACCTTTTCGGCGCCGTAGTAGCTCAGCGTCAGCAGGCTGCCGCCCTCGTTCATCATCGGCCGCGCGCGCTTGGCCACCGCGACGAAGCTGTATGCCGAGATGTTCATCGTCATCAGGAAGTTGTCGAGGGTGGTGTCGACATAGAGCCCGCGCAACTCGTTCTTGTCCGAAAAGCCGATGGCGTGAACGATGAAGTCGATCCTGGGCCAGCGCGCCGCCAGCGTCTCGAAGGTCTTGTCGAGCGCCGCCATGTCCGAGACGTCGCAATCGATCAGGAAATCCGATCCCAGCTGTTCAGCGAGCGGACGCACGCGCCGTTCCAGCGCCTCGCCCTGATAGCTGAACGCGAGTTCTGCGCCCTGCTCGGCAAGCTTTTGCGCGATCCCCCATGCAAGCGAGCGATCATTGGCCAACCCCATGATCAGCCCGCGTTTTCCGGTCATCAAACCGCTCACAATTCCTCCGTCGCTTCCTTGTCTGCCGCAGCCGCCTGTATCGAGCGCAAATCGGGGCTCTCCGCCAGCGCCGCGTTGAGTTCGGCCCCGATTACCACGCCGAAGCCGACAAGATAGAAGAAAATGAGCACGATCATCACACCGGCGAGGCTGCCATAGGTCAGATCATAGCTTGTGATATGCGCCAGCGCGCGCGGAAGCAGCTCGGTCACGCCCAGCCACCACAGCGTGACAAACAGCGCCCCGGGCCATTTGGGATAGCCCCGCGCGCGATAGGTCTTGGGGGTCAGCGACAGGAACAGAATGTAGAGCGCGACGAACAGCGCGATCGCAGGGCCAACGCGCGACGTCGCGACATACCAGGCGGCATCGGCCTCGAAGGGAAAATAGCGCGCGACAAACTGCTCGACACCGACCAGCACGACCTGAAGGCTGAAGGCCGCGAAGGCGAGGATCACCGACAACACGATGATCCCGATCGAACCCAACCGGTATTCCCAGAAGGGGCGCGAATAGCGCACGCCATAGGCGCGGCGCAGGATGTCGCGGATCGTCTCGATGAAGCTTCCCGTGGTCCACAGACCGATTAGCGCGCCGATCCACAGCAGCGAACCCCCTGAGCGCGAAGCAAGCACATCGTTGATCGGCTTTTCGAGCACTGCCGCGACATTGGGCGGCACCGTCATCAGAAAGGCGTTGACCGCGGCGATGCCGTCCTGGGTCCGCCCGAACAGCCGCGCGATCGCCGCGGCGACGATGAAGAAGGGAAACAGCGTGAAGAGCGCAAGATAGGCGAGGTTGCCCGCGTGCAGGAAGCCGTCGTCATAAACGCCGATGATCACCCTCTTGGCGACCGTGAAAGGGTAAGTGCCCGGCCTGACCCGGTCTATCCCCTCCTGCACCGCGTCGCGCGCCGCGTGCGCGAGGCGCTTGCGACGCTCCTCGGGGGACAGGGGATGGAGGTCCTGCATCGAGGGTTAGACGTCCAGCCCCGCGCGCGGATTGCGCCCGTCATCGCCGGCCCAGCCCTCGACGAAACTGGTCAGCGCACCATCATCCGCCGGGATATCGACCATCAGCGTCACGAGCTGGTCGCTGCGCTCGCCCGATTTCGGGTGAAAACCTTTGCCCTTCAGGCGCAGCACCTTGCCCGATGTCGAGCCCTTGGGAATGGCGAGCATCACGGGGCCGTCGACCGTCGGCACCTTCACCTTGGCGCCCAGCACCGCTTCCTTGAGCGTGACGGGCAGGTCGAGACGGACATTGTCGCCGTCCCGCTTGAAGAAACGGTGAGGACGGATCTCGATGGTCACGATCGCGTCGCCCGCGCCGCCGGGGCCGGTTTGGCCCTTGCCGCCGAGCCGCATCTGCGTGCCCGTCTCCACACCCCTGGGCAGCTTCAGATCGATCGTCTTGCCGTCCTGGAGCGTTATCCGCTGCGGCGTCAGCGCCGCGGCATCCTCGAACGACACCGCCAGCCGGTACGCGACATTGGCGCCCTTAGGCGACGGGGCCTGGCGGCCGCGACCAAAGCCGCCGAAGCCGCTCCGGCTGCGCCCGCCGCCGAACAGGCCGTCGAATATGTCGCCGAAGTCCGCGCCGTCATCGCCGAACTCGAACTGCGCGCCGCCTCCCTGGCCACGAAAACCGCCGCCGTGCCCGCCACCGCCGCCAAAGCCGAAGGGTGAGGTGGGATTCCCGTCGCCATCGATCTCGCCGCGATCAAAGCGCGCGCGCTTATCCTTGTCGGTCAGCAGGTCATAGGCCGCGGTCGTCTGCGCGAAGCGCTCGGCCGCCTTGGGGTTGTCCCGGTTGCGGTCCGGATGCAGCTCCTTGGCGAGCTTGCGATACGCCTTCTTGATGTCGGCTTCGGTCGCGCCGCGCTGGACGCCCAGAATTTGATACGGATCTGATGCCATGATCGTCCTTTTGGCGCGGTTCGTGCGCGGAGACAACAGATTGGAAGCGATGCCACCGGTTCAAGACTGGCCGTTTCCCTCTTATCATCCATCGGTTATGGCGCTCGCCATGACAGATGATCCCTTTGCGCTGTTCGACACATGGTTCGCCGAAGCGCGCGCCAGCGAAATCAACGACTCCAATGCGATGGCGCTTGCCACCGTTGATGCCGAGGGGCGTCCCTCGGTGCGCATGGTGTTGCTCAAGGGGCGCGGCCCCGAGGGCTTCGTCTTCTACACCAACCAGCAAAGCCGCAAGGCTGGCGATCTGAGCGCAAATCCGCATGCGGCTCTGTTGTTCCACTGGAAATCGCTGCGCCGTCAGGTGCGGATCGAAGGACCGGTGACGCTTGTCGATACGGCGACGGCGGACGCCTATTTCGCGACACGCAGCCGGGATTCGCAGCTGGGGGCCTGGGCGTCCGATCAGTCGCGTCCGCTGGACCGTCGCGAGACCTTCGAAGCGCGTTTCGAGGAAATGGAGGCACGCTTTGCGGGGCAGGCCGTACCCCGTCCACCGCACTGGTCGGGCTATCGCGTAACGCCTGAGCGCATCGAATTCTGGCAGGACCGTGAGCACCGCCTTCATGAGCGCCGGCTGTTCACGCGCATCGACAGTAGCTGGAACGAGGGGCTGCTCTACCCGTGACTCGGGCGACGCTGACCCAGCGCGCAGCGATCGCCAGCGTCTGCACCGCAGTTTTTCTGCTCGCGCTCAAGAGCTGGGCGGCGTGGATTACCGGCTCGGTCGCGATGCTCGGATCGCTTGCCGATACCGCGCTCGATCTCGTGGCATCGCTGGTGACTCTGTTCAGCGTCCGATACGCCGCGCAACCCGCAGATCGCGCCCACCGCTTCGGCCACGGCAAGGCCGAGGCCCTGGCAGCGCTGTTCCAGGTCGTGCTGATCTCGATCTCGGCCTGCGGTATCGCCGTGCAAGCGGTGCGCCGGCTGATCGCGGGCGATGTCACGGCCAACGCCGAATATGGGATCGGCGTGTCGATCGCCGCACTCGTCGCGACGCTCGCGCTTATCGCCTATCAGCGGCACGTGATCCGGCAAACACGCTCGATCGCGATCAGCGCTGACAATGTGCATTATCAGAGCGACCTGTTGCTCAACGGCTCGGTGATCGCGGCGCTCATACTCGATCAGTTTCTCGGCGTTACCGGCGCCGATCCAGTGTTCGGCGTGCTGATCGCGCTCTGGCTGCTCTACGGCGCGCTGCGCGCCTCGACGTCCGCTATCAACCAGCTGATGGACAGGGAATGGCCTGAAGAGAAGCGGCAGCGATTCCTGGCGATTGTCGCACAGCATCACGAATTGCACGGCGTACACGATCTTCGCACACGCTCGAGCGGCGCGCTGGACTTCGTCCAGTTTCATGTCTGGGTTCGCCCCGACATGACGGTTGCCGAAGCGCATGAAATCTCAGAGGCGGCCGAACGCGACCTCATGGCCGCATTTCCCGACACCGAAATCCTCATCCACCTCGACCCCGACGGTCAGATCGACCGGCTGGGCGAACCCGACGAAGCCCTGCGGGAGACTCCGGAATGAAGCTACCCTTCGCCCAGATCGACGCCTTTGCCGAGCGGCCCTTTCAGGGCAATTCGGCGGCGGTTATCCCGCTCGACGCCTGGCTTCCCGACGAGATGCTGATCGCGATCGCGATGGAGAACAATCTCTCGGAAACCGCCTTTCTCGTGCCGGCGCAAGGCGATGCGGATTATGACCTGCGTTGGTGCACGCCGACAACCGAAGTACCGCTGTGCGGCCATGCCACGCTCGCGGCAGGACATTTCGTGCTCTCCGCCAATCCGGCGCTTGAAGCCGTGCGCTTCCGGACGCGCAAGGCCGGGGTGCTTGAAGTAAGGCGCGCGGGCGTGGGTTACGCACTTGATTTGCCCGCAACCGAGATGGTGCCGGGCCAGGACGAAACCTTGCTGGACGTGCTCGGCGTGTCCGGCGCGCCGATCTTCGTGGCGAGCAATGGTGTCGAGCGTGTTCATATCGCGCTGCTGCCTGATGAAGCCGCGGTGCGCGCGGCGGCGCCCGACTTCCGCAGGCTCGCGGGCATAGACACCATGGCGATCGTTACCGCGCCAGGCGACAGCGCCGACATTGCGAGCCGCGTCTTCGTTTCGGCCTGGGGCATTGACGAAGATCCCGTCACGGGTTCGGCGCACGCAGCGCTCGTGCCCTTCTGGGCGGAAAGGCTGGGGCGCAACGCCTTCTCGGCCTTTCAGGCGTCGGCGCGCGGCGGGCACATGCAGTGCCGGCTCGAAGGCGATCGCGTTGTTCTCGAGGCGCCCTGCGTCACGGTGATCGAGGGTGTGTTCAGCCTTTAGGCCGCCTCGGCGAACTCAGCCGCTTCGGTTTCCTCGATCCATCCGCCGCCGAGCACACGGTCACCCGCATACAGCACCGCAGCCTGCCCCGGCGCCACGCCATATTCAGGCGCGTCGAACACGACGCGCTCGCCGTCGAGCCGCGCGGCAACGGGCTTGGCGAGCGAGCGTACCTTTGCCGTGACCGGGCCGGAATGATCGCCGCCGATCCAGTTGACACCTGAAATACGCGCGGCCGACACGCCCAGCGCACGGCGCGGCCCGACGATCACGCGCCGCGTCGCCGCATCGAGCCGGACGACATAAAGCGGCTCGGCCTGCCCCCCGATCTCCAGCCCGCGGCGCTGGCCGACGGTGAAATGAATGAAGCCCTTGTGCTGGCCGAGCACATTGCCCGCCAGGTCCACGATCTCGCCGGTTGTGTCGGCATCGGGGCGCACCTTGCGAACGATCTTCGCATAGTCGCCGTCGGGCACGAAGCAGATGTCCTGGCTGTCGGGCTTCATCGCGACGCCCAGCCCCAGTTCCTTCGCAATCTCTCGCACTACGGGCTTGGGCATCCCGCCCAGCGGGAAGCGCAGATAGTCGAGCTGGTCCTGCGTCGTGGCGAAGAGGAAATAGCTCTGGTCGCGCGCTGGGTCGGCGGCACGGTGAAGCTCCGCGCCCTCCCTGCCCTCGACGCGGCGGACATAGTGGCCCGTTGCCAGGCAATCTGCGCCCAGATCCCTGGCGAGCTTGAAAAGATCGGTGAACTTCACCCCCATATTGCACTTCACGCAGGGGATCGGCGTGCGACCCGCCATATATTCGTTGGCGAAGTCCTCGATCACCGAATCGCGAAACCGGCTTTCGTGATCAAAGACATAGTGCGCGATTCCGAGCCTGTCGGCGACCGCGCGTGCATCGCGGATGTCCTGCCCCGCACAACAGCTGCCGGTGCGCCCGACCGCCGCGCCATGATCGTAGAGCTGGAGCGTGATGCCGATCGTTTCGGCACCGGTGCGTGCGGCGAGCGCCGCGACGACCGAACTGTCGACGCCGCCCGACATTGCGACGACGATCCGACGAGCCTTAAGCGGGCCTTCGAGCTGAAATTCGGGGGACATTGCGCGCGCCCCATAACGCCGTTTCATGAAAGACGCAAAATCGACGCGCTTCCACCGCCTCCCGGGACCGCGTTAGGCACGCCAATTTACGGCTGATTCAGCATTTCAGGTTACTTCGCAAACAATAATTGAGGGGCACCCGAGTCGCGATGAAGCTGGTATTTCCACGATTCGACAAGGCGACGCCGTCAAATTCGCCGGCGCCAGATTTCGCGGTGCTGATCGCGGGACTGTCCGCGCACCAATCGGCGAGCGCCACCGCCAGGTATCAGATTTTGTTGGAAAATAGCGACACAACCAAAGATGGCGAGGCTTTTCCGCCCGTCGACCTGTTCGCGCAAAATCCCTGTTCGGCGACGCGCGGTGCCTCGGGAAGCTTCAATCCCGACGTCGCCCGGTCGCTGTCCGGTGATTCAGGAAAATGACCGGAAAATTTACCCTAGCGCTTTAGGTTTATTTCAACGCACCCGGAGTAGGTTGATTCAGCAAGAAGGTTCGAGGGCAGAAACGCCCGTCTTTTGA
Organism: Sphingomonas sp. LaA6.9; assembly: GCF_022601895.1. Classification (GTDB taxonomy): domain Bacteria; phylum Pseudomonadota; class Alphaproteobacteria; order Sphingomonadales; family Sphingomonadaceae; genus Sphingobium_A. The sequence continues at coordinate 33,938 of NZ_JAKVIO010000003.1, read as the reverse complement.
GGTAGGAATGATCGAAAACCAGAAAATCCGCCCCGCCCAGGTGATCGGTCCGCTCGGAGAGCCGTTGACGCTGGACACGTTGCCGCCACCGGCCACCACGCGCTGGGTCGTCCGTCGCAAGGCGGAGGTCGTCGCGGCGGTGAATGGCGGTTTGCTGACGGTTGACGAGGTTTGCGAGCGCTATCGATTGACGCTCGAGGAGTTCGCGGGCTGGCAGCGCGCGGTCGATCGTTCCGGTATGCCCGGGCTGCGCGTGACGCGCATCCAGCACTACAAGTCGCTTTACGAGCGTCAGCAGAAATATTGAAACCCCACGCGGTCCTGACAGCAGTCAGGTCGTTACCGTTATCTCCGCCCTGTCGCCCTGCGATGGGGCGGAGATTTCATTTTGGGGCCCTGTGCATGACGTGACGGGCATGGAACAAAGACAATCATTATCCGTATAATTCCCATCAGACGCCCATTTTTTCAGAGGCGCGTCAAGGCAGGAGGACGGATCATGCTCTCTTTCATTCTTTGGCTGGTTATCGGCGGCATCATTGGCTGGCTCGCCAGCATCGTGATGCGCACCGACGCCCAGCAGGGCATTTTTCTCAATATAGTGGTCGGGATTGTCGGCGCGTTTCTGGCCGGCCTGGTGCTCTCGGGTGGTTCGATCAACAATGCCGGAGTCAACGTGACCTCGTTGGTCGCGTCATTTGTCGGCGCGGTCGTGCTCCTCGGCATCGTCAATCTGATCCGGCGCGGCAGCGTGCGCTGATCACGCGGACCGTCTGAAGGAGCCGCGCGAACGGAATTCGCGCGGCTCGCTTCTGTGGGGCAAGCCCTATTCCAGTTCGAAGCTGACGGTCACGGTAACACCCACGGTCTGTTCGCCGGCTGCGATCGCGGTGTCGGCCTCGGCCTTGCCTCGCGATGCCATGACATAGGGCATGGGCGGCGGCGGCGCATAGCCTCCGGCTTCACTGATCGACAAGATGCGCTTCACCTTGAGGCCGGCCGCGCCGGCGTAGAGTTCGGCGCGCGCGCGAGCTTTCTTGACCGCATCGACACGCGCCTCGTCCTCGGCTGCTTCGGGCTTGTCGAGTTGCAGACTTGGCCCATGGATCTGGTTGACCCCTTCCGCGACCAGCGCATCTAGAATCGTGCCACTCCTGGCGACGTCGCGAAAACGGACCGAGACCATGTTGGTCGCCTGATAGCCGGTGATGACGGGCGGGACGTTCTCGCCATAACGATATTGCGGCTGCAGGTTGACGGTGCTGGTCTGAACATCGCGCTCGGCCACACCCGCTTTTTTCAGCGCCGCTATGACCCGCGCCATGCGCGCCGCGTTCTCGCGCATCGCGCCCGCAGCATCATTGGCCTGCGTCACGACACCCGCGCCGATCACCGCAACGTCGGGCACGCGCCGCGTTTCGCCTGTGGCGACAATGTCGAGCTTAGCCCCCTGAAGCACGGGAACGGGGACCGCGACCGTTGATTGCGCCGACAGCGCGGACGGTGCGGCGCCCAGCAGGGCGAGCGCGAACACCGGAAAGGTCTTGTGCATTGACGCGTAACTCCTTGTCCTGGTGGAAGGACATCCTCCCGCCATCAAGGCCTTTCAACACAGATTTGCTGCACGGCGGCTGAATGCACCGCCTCAAGCATGGCTTCGCGTTCAGCCCCTGCCGCGTACCTTGAGGATGACGCGATACAACGCGAGCAATGCTATTGCGCCGATCGTCGCGCCGATAAAGCCCGTCGATTCACCGGGCTCGTAAAAGCCAACGATCTGGCCGACATAGCCAACCAGCAGCGCGCCCGCGATTCCGATCAGGATCGTCACGAGGCATCCGCCGGGGTCCTTGCCCGGCATGATGAGCTTACCGAGCCCGCCCGCGACAAGTCCGATAAGTATCCACCAGAGAAAATCGCCCATTCGCCTTCCCTCCCTGAACAGCGCGCACGAAGCGCCGCGCACTCTTCCTTCGATCGTCTGAAATGGCAAGCGGCGAAATGCGACGCTCGCGTTACAACTATGCGATTATGGACGAAATTCCTTGATTTCGGCCACGACTGGGCGCAGGAAGCGCGCTTTCCAAAAGTCCCGCTTGAGGCTGGTGACTTATTGATGTAATACACTTGCCGCACCCTCGGATGCTTCAAGGCTGAAAGCAGGCAATGATGAACTACGAATCGCGCTTCACCGAAAACGGTAGCGAGATAGATCTTTCCTCCGACGAGGATCGCGCAAGGCGCAACCGGCGCCGGATCATCATTGCCGCCGGGGCGGCTTTGATTGCGCTCGTGGTGGTGACGGTCCTCGCCTTTGGCGGAGGCAAGGAAGCCACGCCCGTCGCAGGCGAAGGTGCGGGCAAGGCCGTGCCTGTCGTAACGGTGATGGTGCCCGGCCGTCATGTCGTCGATCGCGTTGTTTCTGCGACTGGTTCGATCGGTGCGCGCCGCGAGATGCCGGTTGGCGTCGTCGGCGAAGGCGGCATGGTGGTACAGGTGCATGTGGAACCGGGCGACTGGGTGGGTGCGGGCCAGGTCCTCGCCACGATCGAGCGCTCGGTGCAGACGCAGCAGAATGCGCAGCTCGCCGCGCAGATCAATGTCGCGAATGCCGATGCGCGACTGGCGCAGGCCGAACTGGAGCGCGCGCAGGCGCTTGTCTCGCGCGGCTTCATCTCCAAGGCCGATATCGAACGCAAGACCGCAACACGCGATGCGGCTATCGCGCGTGTGCGCGTTGCCGAGGCCACGCTCGCTGAAAATCGCGCGCGGACCGGTCGGCTCGACATCCGCGCCCCTGCGGCTGGCCTCGTGCTCACCCGCGCGGTCGAGCCCGGACAGGTTGTCGGCTCCGGCAGCGGCGTGTTGTTCCGACTCGCCAAGGGCGGCGAGATGGAACTGCTCGCACAGCTCAGCGAGGCTGACCTGATGAGCATGCCGGTCGGCTCGCGGGCGACCGTGACGCCAGTGGGCAGCGCGGAAAGCTTCAGCGGGTCGGTCTGGCAGGTCTCGCCAGTTGTCGATCCTCAGACGCGCCAGGGCACGGCGCGCATCGCGCTCAGCTATAACAACGCGCTGCGTCCGGGCGGCTTTGCGGCAGCCGATATCGTGCGCGGATCGCAGGAAGCTCCGATGCTGCCCGAATCTGCCGTGCAAAGCGACGCCAAGGGCAACTTCGTCTATCTGGTCGACAAGACGAACAAGATCGTCCGTCGCGATATCACGGTGGGCGACGTGACCGACAAGGGCGTCGCGGTAAGCTCGGGCCTTACGGGAAGCGAGCGGGTGGTGTCGTCGGCAGGCGGCTTCGTCAATCCGGGCGAGACGGTCAAACCCGTTCTCGATAAAGCCGCGCGCTAGGAGTTCGCCGCAATGAACTTCCGCAACATTTCAGCCTGGTCGATCCGCAACCCGGTTCCGCCGCTCGTCATCTTCGTCGCGCTTACCATCGCCGGGCTCGTCAGCTTCATGCGCATGGACGTCCAGAACGATCCGGACATCGATTTTCCCGGCGCGATCGTCTCGATTACCCAGCCGGGCGCTGCGCCGACCGAGCTGGAGACACAGGTCACGCAGCGCGTCGAGGCGGCCATCCGCAGCATCGAGGGTATCGACGAGCTCAACTCGACGGTTACCGAGGGTAATTCGCGCACTTTCGTCCAGTTCGCGATAGGCACGCCGATCGACCGCGCCGTGATGGACGTGCGCGACGCGGTGACGCAAATCCGCTCGGATCTGCCCGAAGGCATATTGGAACCACAGGTCATCCGCCTGTCCACCTCGGGAAACACGCTGGCCTTCTTCGCTGCCGAGACGAGCGACATGACGCTCGAGGAGCTGAGCTGGTATGTCGACAACAACGTCGCAAAGGCGCTGCTCTCGGTGTCGGGCATGGGCGACGTCAACCGGCGCGGCGGCGTCAGCCGCGAGATCCGTATCATCCTCGATCCCGTCCGGATGCAGGCCCACGGGCTGACCGCGTCGGACGTGAACAATCAGCTGCGCCAGGTGAACATCAACGCAGCAGGCGGACGCGCCGAGATCGCGGGATCGGAACAGTCGGTTCGCGTGCTCGGAAATGCCAAGAACGCCTTCCAGCTGGGGCAGACCCAGATTGCGATAGGTGGCGGGCGCACCGTCAAGCTCGCCGACATCGCCGATGTCCGCGACCTGTTCGCCGAGCAGCGGTCGATTTCCAAGTCCAACGGCAAGCAGGTCGTGAGCTTCGGCTTCGAGCGTGCCAAGAACACCTCGGACATCACCGTCTATGACGACGCGATCAAGGTTCTGAAGGACCTCGAAAAGCAGAATCCAAAGGTGAAGTTCACGCAGCTTTTCACCAATGTGGATTATGCGAAGGAACAATATAGTTCGGCAATGTGGGCCATGGTCGAGGGCGCGGTGCTCGCGGTGCTCGTGGTCTTTCTGTTCCTGCGCGACTGGCGCGCGACGGCGATATCGGCGCTTGCCATCCCGTTGTCCGCAATTCCCGCCTTCTGGTTCATGGACCTGATGGGGTTCACGCTGAACTCGATGACGCTGCTCGGGCTCAGCCTCGTCGCGGGCGTGCTGGTCGACGACGCCATCGTCGAGATCGAAAACATCGTGCGCCATATGCGCATGGGCAAGAGTGCGTATCAGGCGTCGATCGACGCCGCCGACGAGATCGGGCTCGCCGTGCTGGCCACGACAATGACGATCGTCGCCGTCTTCCTTCCCGTCGGCCTCATGCCGGGCGTTTCCGGCCAGTTCTTCAAGAATTTCGGCCTCACCGTCGTCGCAGCGGTGGTGATGAGCCTTGCCGTTGCGCGCATGATCACACCGATGGTCGCGGCCTATTTCCTCAAGGCCAAGGGCGAGGCGAGCCACGGCGAAGGCTGGCTGATGGATCGCTATATGGGCATCCTGCACTGGACGCTCGACAAGAGCTGGGCAAAGAAGGTCCGCGCACGTACCGATCGCAAGCGCTGGGCATGGCCGCTCGCGGACCACCGGATCTGGGTCGTCGGCATGGGCGCACTGTCCCTCGTGCTGACCATTGTCGTGTTCAGCATGCTTCCCTTCACCTTCCAGCCCGCGCTCAACAGCGACACCAGCCGCATCGGCATCCGCATGGTGCCGGGCACGACGCTCGCGCAGACCGAGGCTGTTGCCGACAAGGTGGTCACGATGATGGAGAAGGAGCCGATCGTCGAACGCGCCTTCTCGCGCATCGATGTTGGCCAGGCGACGGTCTATCTGCGCCTGAAGAAGGACCGCGACACCACGAGCATCGACTTTGAGCGCACCCGTGCTCCGAAGCTCGCCGCCATTCCCGATGCACGCGTCAATTTCGAGAGCCAGTTCGGCGGCGGCGGCGGCGGGACCAACCGCGAGATTTCGCTCACGCTGGGCGGCGACAACCCCGAGCAGCTCATGCAGGTCGCGGGCAAGATACTCGACGAGATGTCGGGCCTTAAGGAAATCGTCGCGCCGCGGATCGAGGGCAATCTCCAGCGCCCCGAAATCGTGCTCAAACCGCGGCTTGATCTGGCCGCCAATCTCGGTGTGACGACCTCGGCGCTCAGCAACGCGATCCGTATCGCGACACTGGGCGATATCGATCAGAACAGCGCGAAATTCTCGCTTTCAGACCGTCAGATCCCAATCCGCGTCGCAATCGAACAGAATGCGCGCGAAAAGCTGGCGACCATCGAAAATCTGCCCGTTCCGACGCAGAGCGGCGGTTCGGTGCCGCTGCGGCTGGTCGCCGACATCGGCTTCGGCGCAGGCCCGACGCAGATCGACCGCACCAATCAGGTGCGCCAGATCACGATCGGCGCCGACCTCGCGGCCGGCCTCGTCTCGGGTCAGGCGATGGAGAAGATCAACGCGCTGCCGACCGTCCAGAACCTGCCGCTCGGCGTAAAGCGGTTGATCCTGGGCGAATCCAAATGGCAGCAGGAAATGATGGTCAGCTTCATGATCGCGCTGGTCTCGGGCATCATGCTGGTCTTTGGCGTGCTGGTGCTGCTCTACCGGACGGTGATGCCGCCTTTTGTTAATATGGGTTCGCTGCTGCTCGCGCCGCTTGGTGGCGGCATTGCGCTACTGTTGACGGGCAATGCGATCTCGCTCGCGGTGATGATCGGCGTTCTGATGCTGCTGGGCATCGTGGGCAAGAACTCGATCCTGTTGATCGACTTCGCGCTCGAGGAGATGGCAAAGGGCGTCGACAAGACCGAAGCCGTCATTGATGCGGGCCACAAGCGGGCCCAGCCGATCCTGATGACCACGGTGGCAATGATCGCGGGCATGGTGCCGACCGCATTGGCGCTGTCCGGCGACGGTGCATGGCGCCAGCCCATGGGCATCACCGTTATCGGCGGGCTGATCGTCTCGACACTCCTGACGCTGATCATCGTACCCGCGACGTTCAGCCTTGCGATCGGCGTCGAACGGTGGATCGGACCGCGGCTGCGCCGGCGCCTGCTGACCTATCGACCCGAACATGAGGCGGGTGGTCACACCACCCCCCAACCCGCGGAGTGAACCATTTCGCTGCCGGATCATTCTAGCAGCATGGGATTGTTCGCAAGAACGGGTATTTCACGGCTGAGCGTCGCGCCCAATGGCGCTGCGGGAATGCGCGCCGCCGCCACGGGACTGCTGGTCCTGATGGCGGCGGTTTTCCTTGTGGCGCGGTATATGGAGCCGCTCCACCCCGCCTGGGGCTTCGTGAAGGCCTTTGCCGAAGCGGCGATGGTGGGCGGCCTCGCCGACTGGTTCGCGGTCACCGCGCTGTTCCGCCACCCGCTTGGCCTGCCGATACCGCATACGGCCATCATACCACGCAACAAGGATCGGATCGGCGACACGCTCGCACTGTTCCTGCGTGACAATTTCCTGACCCCGACCGTCGTCGCAAGGCGCATGTACCGCGTCGACGTCGCCGCCGCAGCAGGCCGGTTTCTCGCAAATCCCGATGTGACCGGCGAAGGCCGGCTGCGTCAGGGCGCGTCACGGCTCGCGGCCGACATTCTGGAGGCGCTCGATCAGGAGCGGCTCGGCGGCATGGTCAAGAATGCGATCGCGCAGCGGCTCGACGCGCTCGATGTCGCGCCCATCCTCGGGCAGGCGCTCGATGCCGCGATGAAGGAGGGGCGACACCTGCCGCTGCAGGAGGGCATCATCAACTGGGCGGCCGAGACGCTGGCCGCCAACGAGCACATCATCCGCGACATGGTCCATGAGCGCGCGGGCACGATCCTGCGCTGGACCGGGCTCGACGAGAATGTCGCCAATGCCATCATCAAGGGGCTGCACAAGCTGCTCTTCGACATGGCCGACGATCCCGACCATCCGCTGCGCGCGCGCGTCAACGAGGCTTTCGCCAACCTCGCCTTCGACCTTCAGCACGACAAGGACATGCAGGCCAAGGTCGACCGCTGGAAGGGTGAAATCGTCAGGAACCCGGCGATGCAACGCTGGATCGACGGACTGTGGGAGCAGGCGCGCCAGGGGCTGCTCAAGGCCGCGCGCGATCCCGATGCCGCGCTCGCAGGCAAGCTGGGCGAGGCACTCAGGCATCTCGGCACGACACTGCAGCAGGATGAGGGCCTGCGCGAGACCATCAACCGTTTCGCGCGCCGCACCGCGGTAGGTGCGACCGCGACCTATGGCGACGGGCTCGTCCGGCTGGTGTCCGACACTGTCCGGGGCTGGGATGCCGAGACGATCACCGGCCGCCTCGAAAATGCGGTCGGGCGCGATCTCCAATATATCCGCGTCAACGGCACGCTCGTCGGCGGCCTGGTCGGCCTCATCATTCACACGGCGGACCTCTGGATCTAGATGTGGAGCCTGATCGGTTGAAGCGGAAGCACGACGCGTTTCCGTTGAAAGCTTGAATCAGCCTCTGTTCAACGAGTCTCGTCCAGCCGGCGCGCCTCTTCGACCAGCATGACGGGGACCCCGTCGCGGATCGGATAGGCGAGCCCCGCCGCCTCCGATACCAGTTCCTGTCGCCCGGCGTCGTAGCGCAATGTCTGCCGCGTCACCGGGCACACCAGAATGGCGAGCAATTCGGGGTCGGGCTCGCGGCTCATTGCAGCGTAACACCTTCGTCGTCGCCGCCATGGTGGCGACCAAAGAATTGCATGAGCTGGACGATCAGTTCGCACCGCGCGGCGATATCGGGCGCCTCGAGCAGTGCCTGCTTCGCCGCGACGTCGAAGGGCGCGATCTGCGCGATGCCGTTGACCAGCGATTCGTCGTCGAGCCGCGTCACCGCCTCCCAGTCGACCGCATAGCCCTGTACATCGGCAAAGCGCCGCGCCTCGATCTCAAGCGCGGCACGCTCAGCGATCGCGAGTGCCCGCTCATCCGAATCGCCTTCGAACCCCTCGAGCGAGACTTCGAGCTGGCGAAACGGTGTGGTCACGTCGAGTTCGCGAAGCACACGAAAGCGCGAAACACCCTCGAGCACGATATTGTAGCGTCCGTCTTCGAGCGCCTCGACATGCGCGATCCGGCCGATGCAGCCGATATCGAACAGCGGCGGCGGTTCACCGCCCGCCTTGGGCTGGATCATGCCGATCCGCCGGTCACGCGCCATCGCATCGCTGACCAGCGCACGATAGCGCGGCTCGAAGATATGCAGCGGCAACTGCATCCGCGGGAACAGGATCGCGCCGCCAAGGGGGAATACCGACAGCCGCGTGGTCTTTTCGGTCATCAGGTGAACAATATCGCCGAAAGCCGCCGGCGCAGCGCAGACACCCACGGATCCTCGAGCCCGACGACTTCCATCAGCGTCAACAGTCGACCACGCGCGGCATTGTCGTTCCAGTCGCGGTCGCGCCGGATGATCTCGAGCAGGGCCTCGGCCGCGCCATCGCGGTCGCCCGCCGCCATCAGCCCGCCCGCGAGCTCGTATCGCGCTTCGTGATCCTCGGGGTTCGAATCGACCCGCGCGCGCAGCGCGTCAAGATCATCGACGGGCGCGGCATCCTTCTTGAGTGCCAGTGCCGATTGCGCGCGCTGGATCGCGGGATCCTTTTTGAGGTCCTCGGGCAGTGCGGCGAGCATGGCTTCGGCCTCGTCGACATGCCCAGCCGCGATCGCCGCACGAAGCTGCCCCGAAAGCGCTGCGGGCTCCTCGGGCGCCATCTCGGCGATCTGGCTGAAGATACCAAGCGCGCGTTCAGCGTCGCCCCCCGCCAGCACCTCCTCGCCCATGGCGAGCAGCGGCTCGATCTCCTGCTTCAGGTCGGCCGCCTCGCTCTTCACGGGAAGCTGGCGCAGAATCTGGTCGAGAATCTGCGAAAGCTGAGCCTCGGTGCGCGCATTGGTCAGGTCTGCGACAATCTGGCCCTGGAACACCGCGTAAACCGTCGGAATCGACTGGATGCGGAACTGCGCGGCGATCGCCTTGTTGGCCTCCACATCGATCTTGACGAGCTTGACGCCCTTTGCGGCATAGCTCTCGGCGGTCTTTTCGAGCACGGGGGTGAGCTGCTTGCACGGTCCGCACCAGTCCGCCCAGAAATCGAGGATGATCAACTGGGTCATTGAGGGCTCGACCACGTCGCGCTTGAACACCTCCAGCGCCTCGCGCTCTTCCGCACCCAGTCCGAGACTTGCCACCATCACGCTCCTTCAAGAATTCAGCCGCCCTTATGTGGGGCGCGGCCCCCATATGCCAAGTCCAAAGCCGTGTCGCAGCATAATGCAAAAAACTCTTCACTGGGGGGTTGCGGGGTCCCCGACCCGATGCTAACAGCCGCGCCTCACCCACCGAGTGGCTCCGGCCACCGGGTACGCAGCGAGCGGGCGTAGCTCAGGGGTAGAGCACAACCTTGCCAAGGTTGGGGTCGAGGGTTCGAATCCCTTCGCCCGCTCCAGCGACTTCAGGGTCGAAAGACAAAGGCCGCCGCAAGGCGGCCTTTTCTTTTGGAGCGCTTCAGATCCCGGTCATCGCGCCAGACGCGCGCGCCAGTTCCAGATATGGCCCATAGCAAGGAGAAGGCTGCCGAGAACGGTCAGCCCCGTCTCGATCGCAATGCGATGGCCGCCCGTCGCGCCCCAGCCGATCAGCAGGAGCCCTACTGCGCCCATGATCGCGGGAAGCAGCAGCCCGTGACGGCGATATCCCGCCAACAGCGCGATGCCGCTCGCGGGGAGCGCAAACGCAAAGGCCGCCAGGTGAAAGCTTTCGGGAAATGCGAGCAAGTCAGCGAGCGCAGGTAGCATCGCGATCAGAACCGGAAGCCCGAGGCAGTGCGCAAGGCACAGTGCCGACGCGCCGATCGCAGCGCCATCCCAGATCCGCTGCGCGCGCGACGGTCGTTTCATGAACCAGCTCCCAAGATACAAAACAGCCAGCCGGATCCATGTTACAATGTAACACGTGTCCGGCTGGCGCTATCTGGAGTGCGGATTGCGCGTTTTCAATGGGCCACGGCTATCGGCCCCGGTCCTTGCTATTCGTAGCGCAGCGCATGGATCGGATTGGTCCGCGCGACGCGGAAGCTGTGGGCGGCGATCGTTCCCACCGCGATCGTCAGCGCAACCAGCCCTGCCGCGACAAAAGGCACCGGGCCCAGAGCGATGCGCGCGTCGAAACCATTGAGCCAGTCTCGCATCACCCACCATGCCACCGGCCAGGCGATAATATTTGCCATCAGCACGGGGCGGCTGAACTGCCAGACCAGCAGCTGCACGATTCGCCCCGTGCTCGCGCCCAGCACCTTGCGGATACCGATCTCCTTGGTCCGGCGCTCCGCGGTAAAGGCCGCAAGCCCGAACAAGCCGAGACAGCCCACGATCACCGCCAGCAAGGCGAAGGCCGCGAAGATCTGCGCGCGTGCCTCCTCGGCCTTGTAGAGACGCTCCATCACGTCCTCGCTGAACTCGGCCTCGAACGGCACGTCGCGCGCGGTGCGCTTCCACAGCGCCTCGATGCGATCGCGAAGCGCCGAGGGATCACCCGAATAGCGCACCACGGCATAATCGAGCCCGCTGGTCGTATAGCGAAACAATATGGGTTCCATCGGCTCGCGCACCGACCGGAAGCGCGAATCCTCGACGACACCGATGATCGTTGCGGGCGTCACCCCTCCATATTCGGGATCGTTGGGCAGTTTCACCTGCTTGCCGATCGCGGCGGCGGGGCTTGCAAAGCCCATGCGCTTCGCCGCAAGCGCGTTGATCACGATGTTCACGCCGCGCGCAACGAGCGCGCGCTCCGCCGCCGGATCCTCGGGTGTGGGAGTCGTGGCGTCATCGGCCGGTCGCGTCTTGTCGAAGGTTCGGCCGGCGAGCGTCCTGATCCCCATCGCCGCGAAAAAATCGGGGTCGACGACATAGTCGCCGATGCTGGGCGGGTTTGCGAGCCCCGGCACCTGGATCGACGAACTGGTCGAATTCTGCGTCGCCATCGCAATCGAGGAGCGCCCCACCGCGACGACACCGTCGAGCCCCGCGATCTCGCGCACCAGCGTGTCGGCAAGCGGCTGTATCTGGCGACGCCCCATATTCTCGATCTGGATCAGCCCTTCGCGCTGATAACCGGGATCGGAGGTGCGCGCATAATCGGTCTGCGCCTGGATCACTGCGGTGCAGATGATGAGTCCAATCGACACCGCAAACTGGCCGACGACAAGGATATTGCGCAGTCGCCCCGATCCTTGCGCATCAGCCGCGGACTTGTTGGCCTTGAGCACGTGCGCGGGCTGGAAGCGCGAAAGGTGGAAGGCGGGGTAGACCCCGCCCGCCGCGCCGACGACGAGCACCAGCACGATGACCGGCAGCAACAGCCCGTCCATGCCGAGATAGCGAAACCGGATCTCGGCATCGAGGAAAGCATTGAACGCGGGCAAGGCGAGTTCGGCGATCGCCAGCGCCAGCAGCATCGCGATGGCCGCCACGATCATCGATTCGCCGATGAACTGGACGATCAGCTGTCGGCGGCTCGCTCCGAGAACCTTGCGAAGCGCCACTTCGCGCGCGCGCTGGCTGGCGCGCGCAGTCGCCAGGTTGGTGAAATTGATGCACGCCATCGCAAGGATCAGCAGCGCGATCACCGCAAAGGTCGTGATTGCGCGTTCGGTATTGCCCGGCGTCATCGCCCCGCGCTGCGCCTGACCGAGATGGATGTCGCGGATATTGACCAGCCGGTAGTCCGACGTATCGCCCTGATTGGACTTTTGCGTCCCGAAATACTGATCGGGAATGTTCCGCTTTTCCCAGGCGGGCATCTGCGCATTGATCGCCTCTGCATCTGCACCCGGTTTCAGCCGGACGTAAATCCACCCGCCCTGCCAGCCATAATTGTTGAGAAAGTCGGGATTGTCCGCAAAATGGCTCTGCGGGTCGTACCGCGCGATGATGCCCGCGCTGAAGTGCGAATTGCGCGGAATGTCCTTGATGATCCCGGTCACGCGCATGTCGAACGGCGCGGCGCGCCCGCCCACGGTCAGCGTCTTGCCCATGGCATCGTCGGTCCCGAACCATTTGCGCGCCTCGCTCTGGGTCAGCACCATCGAGCCTGGCGTTTCGAGCGCCGTCCGCGGATCGCCTCGGACGAACGGGAAATCGAGGATCTCGAACAGGTTTCCGTCGACAAAACGGAAATTCTCGGTTGCGTGGCCAACGCCGTCCCTGAGCAGCACCGGCCCCGTTGCAAGCACGTGCACCGCACGGTCGATCTGTGGAAAATCTTTCTGAATTGATACCTTGGCGGCATATGCCGCCATTTGCAGATTGTCGCGCTCGCCTGTGTCGGGATCGGTGAAATAGGTCTGGAACTGATAGGCGTGCTCCGCCCCGGGCAGCGCGGCATCATAGGTGCGTTCATAGCGGACGAAGAGAAGGATCAGCAGGCACGCCGCCATGCCAATCGCCAGCCCCAGGATGTTGATCAGCGCATAGGCGCGATTCTTGGCGAGCGAACGGATGCCGACGGTGAAATAGTTTCGCCACATTCTGCCGATCCTTCCCTGTTGGTTATTGAGCCTTCGCCGCGCCGGCGCGGTAGGCGATGATCTTGATTTCGGTCAGCCCCCCATCGGGCAGCAACCGATCGACATCGATCGCGGTCCACGCCGGCGGCTGGCCTGTCAGCCGACGCTTGGACACCGCGGACAAGCTGTCGATCTGGGCGGTGATGTCGGTGTGAAAGCTGGTCATCTCGACAACGTCGTCCAGGCTCGCCCCGACGCGCTTCAGCGTCGCCTCGATCTGGTTGAACACGCGCTCATAGGCGGGAGCCAGGTCGCTTTCGCCAGGCGCCTGACCCGCGACGACGCCCGACAGATAGATCATGTCGCCCGCGATCACCGCGCTGGCAAAGCCATATTGCTCCTGCCCCGCGCGTTCGCGCGGATTGGCTGACATGACGACGCTCTGTTCGGTGCGTGCCTGGGCGCCCGCACTTGCAGGGGCCAGCGCAGCGGCGATGAAGAGCGCGGCGATCACGGCACGCGGGGATTCGAACTGCATATTGTTACCTTTCCGGTTTTCAGGCTGCGCGACGGCGTTCGACCAGCACGCGCCCGTCGAGCATGTTGACGACACGCCCGGCATAGTCGGCATGTGCGGGCGAGTGCGTGACCATCACGATCGTCGACCCTTCCGCGTTCAGCGTCTGGAGCATCTTCATCACCTCCTCGCCGTGCTGCGTGTCGAGATTGCCCGTAGGCTCGTCGGCGAGGATCAGCTTGGGTTCCGCGACCAACGCGCGAGCCACAGCGACACGCTGCTGCTGCCCGCCCGAAAGCTGGCTCGGGCGGTGCCTGGCGCGGTGCGCGATCCCCACCCTGTCCATCACCGCGTCGACGCGGCGCTTGCGCTCGGCAGCGGGGATGTCGTGATAGAGCAGCGCCAGCTCGACATTCTCGGCGACCGAAAGCTCGTCGATCAGGTTGAAGCTCTGGAAGATGAAGCCAAGGTTGCGCTTGCGGATCGCGGCCAGGTCGGCCTCGCTCAGTCCCGCCACCTCCTGATCGGCGAAACGATAGGAACCGCTTGTCGGGCTGTCGAGCATGCCGATCATGTTGAGCAGCGTCGATTTGCCACAACCCGACGGCCCCATGATTGCGACGAACTCGCCGTCATGGATGTCGAGATCGATCGCATCCAGTGCGGTCGTCTCGACCATGTCGGTGCGGTAAACCCGCGACAATTGGCGCATGCTCAGCATCGGCATCATCCTTTCACTTCCTTGCAAGATCGAGCCGATCCTTGTCGGCGAAACCGGTATAGGGGGAGGTCAGCACCTTCTCGCCGGGGTCGAGACCATCGAGGACCTCGATGAAATCGGCATTGCGACGGCCAAGACGGACCTGGCGTTTCACCGCCTCCGACCCGTCCGGGGTCACCACGAACACCCAGCTGCCGCCGGTGTCGTTGTAAAAGCTGCCGTTGGGGATCAGCCGCGCGGGCGCCGGATCGCCGAGCGTCAGCTTGGGCTGGAGCGTCTGACCGCGCTGGAGCTGCGGGGGCTCGTCGCCCACGAACTGGAGGTCGACCTCGAACTGGCCGTTCTTGACGGTGGGATAGATCTTGGTGACGCGCAGCCTGTAGCTCTTGCCGTTCCAGTCAACGGTCGCCTGCTGCCCCGGGCGCACGCGCGCGAGATAGAATTCGTCGACGCCTGCGACGAGCTTGTTGCGCCCGGGGCTGTCGATCTGGCCCAGCCTTTCGCCGCGCGCCATCGACTGGCCGACCTGGATCGAAAAGGCCGAAAGCGTGCCCGAAACGGGTGCGCGCAGGTTGAGCGCGTCGAGGTTCGCCCGCGCGAGTTCGAGGCTCGACTGGAGCGACTGCGATGACGCGCGGAGCTGCGCAAGCTGGCTCGACTGGAGGCGCTCGTCGGTCGACTGCGCGCGCTGGAGCACCGCGCGGCGATCGCGCTCATAGGCATAGCTGTCGCGCGTGTCGCTGAATGTCTTGCCCGCCACGAAGCCCTTGGCGGCAAGCGGCGCCTCGCGCTGATACTGGCGTTCAGCCTTCTTCATCGCAAGCTCGGCTTCGAGCAGGCTGCGCTCGTTCTGCAAGCGGTTCTGCGCCAGCGCGAGTTCCTGGCTGCGCATCGAGTTCAATTGCTGCGTCACTTCGGTCTGGCGCGCGAGCACTGACAATTGCAGCTCGGCATTGGAAAGCACTGCGAGCAACTGCCCCTTCTCCACGGTCGCGCCGTCCTCGACCAGCACCTCCTCGACGCGCCCGCCCTCGATCGCATCGAGATAGACCGTCACCAGCGGAGTCACGCTTGCGCGCATCGGCAGGAAGTCCTCGAAACGGCCCTGGCTGACCGTCGAAATCGTCACGCGGTCCGCAGCGACGGTCTGCGATGCGCCATCGGGCGCAAACGCGTAGAAACCACCCGCCAGCCCGAGCAACGCAGCGGCACCGAGCCCGATCTTCACTCGCCGCGATATTGTGCGCTTTTCGACGACGCGATCCATCGCACCGCCGCTGACGGCGCCCATGCTGCTGTCGGTCGAGATGCTCACCAGACCCATTGCGCTCCCCCTGTCCGAAAACGGACAATCACTGTCCGGTTCCGGACAGGTCGCACGCCGTCCGCATCAGAGCAGCACCGGCCGGAAATCGTGCGAAATCTTGTCGGCGCACGCGATCCGCGCACCGTCCTGGGCATGAACGGCCTCGGGAACCGCGCTGATTACGGTCATCAGCGTGGCGGCGAGGATTGCACCGAGCGCGCTCGGGATGCGGATATTGCGGGGCGTATTCATCGTCGGTCTCCATCTGCGCGCCATCATGTGGCCGCCTGTCCCTCCGCTTCGCAGGTCGCGTGCCAATTTCATGAATGGCCCGGATTTCCTTGCATTTTCCGATGCAGGCGACGCAATGGCACAAATATTGATTGTGCGATTTCGGACACTCGCTGTACGGGAATGAACGCATGGACATGGGGAAGCCATTCGACCTTTGTGTCGTCATCGACGATGATGAGGACATCCTGCTCGCGGCGCGGCTGTTGCTGCGCCAGCTCTTCGAAGACGTGCTGACATATTGCGACCCGCGCGCGGCGTACGAGGCGATCGGCGATCGCTCGCCCGACGCGATTCTGCTCGACGCCAATTTCGCGCGCGGCGCGACCAATGCCGCCGAGGGCTTTGAATGGCTCGGCCGCTTCCTTGCGCGTGATCCCGAAACGGTCGTCGTGATGATCACCGCGCATGGCGGCGTGCAGATCGCGATCGAGGCAATGAAGCGCGGCGCGACCGATTTCGTCACCAAGCCCTGGTCGAACGAGCGGCTGCTCGCGACGGTGCGGACCGCGGCCGCGCTGCGTCAGTCGCGGCGCGCGGTCTCAACCGAAAAGGACCGCGCCGCCGCGATCACCGCACCGCCCGCCAGCGGCGAAACCCCGCTGCTCGGCGATTCGCCCGCGATGCGCCGCGTGATGCAACTCATCGAGCGCGCCGCGCCCACCGACGCCAACGTCCTGATCCTCGGCGAAAACGGCACCGGCAAGGAACTCGTCGCGCGCGAGCTTCACCGCCGATCGCGCCGCGCCGATCGCGTGATGCTCTCGGTCGATCTCGGCGCGGTCGCGGAGACGGTGATCGATTCCGAACTGTTCGGCCATGTGAAGGGCGCCTTCACCGATGCGCGCACAGATCGCATCGGCCGGTTGCAGGCCGCGGACGGCGGCACGCTGTTCCTCGACGAGGTTGGCAATCTGCCACTCCACCTGCAGCCGAAACTGCTCACCGCGCTCGAACAGCGCAGGGTCACCCCCGTTGGCGCCAACAAGCCGGTACCCGTCGACATCCGCGTCATCGCAGCCACCAATCTGACGCCCGGCCAACTCGCCGACGAACAGCGTTTCCGCCAGGATCTGCTCTTCCGGCTCAACACCGTCGAGATCGTGCTGCCCCCCTTGCGCGAACGCCGCGAGGATATTCCGCAGCTGCTCGACCACTATCTCGGCATCTATGCGCGCAAATATGGCAAGCAGCCGCACGTGATCCCCGCGCCGGTCGTCGCGACGCTGACGGCCTATGACTGGCCGGGCAATGTCCGCGCACTGCGCCACTCGGTTGAACGCGCGGTCATCCTGTCGGGCGATGCGCCGCTCACCCTCGAGGATTTCTCGATCCGCCCGAGCGATCCGCAGCCGACACGCCTCGCGCGCGAGGCGGTGGTAGAGCGCGACAAGGCCGACGACGATCTCAACCTAGACAGGGTCGAGCGCCGCGTCGTCGAAACCGCACTGAAGAAGCACGGCTACAATATATCGGGCGCGGCAGCCGAACTCGGCCTCACGCGCGCCTCGCTCTATCGGCGGATGGAAAAACATGGACTTTGACCGCCGCTTCGCGATCGGACTTGGCCTGCGCATCATGTTCGTCTTCGTGGGCTTAAGCGTGCTGGCCTGGTCGCTCGTCACTCCCGATCTGGGCGCTGCGCGCGTGCTCGCCTTCGCGATAGCCGCGGCGGCGGGCGCCGGGCTGTGGCGCTATATCCAGCGCACCAATTTCGAAGTGGCGCGCTTCGTCGAGGCGATCCGGTTCAACGACCTGCAGGCGCGCTTCTCACGCCCCGATGCGGGTAGCGGTTTCGAGGTACTTGGCGACGCGCTCGATGCGGGCATCCGTGCGCTGCGCGACGATCGCGCCAGGCTCAGCGAAGCCTCGCGCTTCTACGAGGCGCTGGTCGATGACGTGCCGGTCGCGCTGCTCACCATCGACGCCGAGGGGCGCGTCGATCTCGCCAACAAGACCGCGCGCAAGCTGTTCAACCGGCACGGCGGCGCGCGATCGTCGGATTTCGAATGCTATGGCCGCAATTTCGCCGCAGCGCTCGCCAGCCTGGCCCCGGGCAGCAGCCAGACGCTGATCCTCGACCTTGATGTCGGCCCGCAGCGCGCGATGTTGCGCGCTGGCGCGCTCGCGCGTCTCGGCGGCACCACCCGCGTGATCGCGGTTCAGGTGATCCAGCAGGCGTTGAACGCGGTCGAGGTGGCGGCGCAAAGCGACCTGATCCGCGTGCTGACGCACGAAATCATGAACTCGATGACTCCCGTCACCTCGCTCGCGCGCACTGCGGCGCAACTGATCGCGGAGGCTGACAAAGATAATGATCCCGCGATCGCCGATGCCCGCGCCGCGGTCGAGACGCTCGCGCGCCGCGCCGACGGCGTGATGCATTTCGTCGAGACCTACCGCGAGATCACCAGACCGCCCCAGATCAGCCGCCGCATCTTCGCCGCGTCACCCTTCGCCACCGAACTCCAACGGCTTTTCGAGGCCGATGGCGATTGGGAGCAGGTCGCCTTGTCGGTCGCGGTGGCGCCGCAGGATCATCTGATCGATGCGGATCCCGACCTGCTGGCGCAAGTCGTGATCAACCTGTTGCGCAACGCCGCCGACGCGGCAACGATGAATGGCGATGCCCCGAAGGTGGCGCTGCGTATCGAGGCACTCAGATCAGGGCGCACGCGGATCGAGGTGGAAGACAATGGTGCGGGTGTCCCCGAAGCACTGCGCCACGACATCTTCCTCCCCTTCTTCACCACCAAGAAGACGGGAACCGGCGTCGGCCTCAGCTTCGCGCGGCAGGTCCTGCTCGCGCATGACGGCTCGATCGAGGTCGACGGACGAGAGAATGGCGGCGCGCTGTTCAGACTCGTGCTTTAGCGTCCCCGCACTGCGCCCGCGTCAGAGGCGCGTCTCGGCGCTCGGAACGTGGCGCGTCAGCAAGTCGTCGGTCACTGTCATCGTGAAGGCGGGCGCGTTGCCCGGGGGCGTCTCGGCCACAGCGTCGACGAACATCGCGCGCGCCTCCTTGTCGTCATAGACCATCTTGGCGTCGAACGCCGTTTGCCAGGTCGCCTCGTCGGGCCATTCGGCATAGCCGACGAAGCGACCGTCGCGGTCCTGATGAAGTCGCGAGCCGTAGCTGCCATAGATTCGTGTGATCTGCTCGGTGCCGCGCCGCCAGGCCTCGCGGAACTGCTCCTCCTTGCCGGGATGGACGCGCCACCAATAGACCGCGACGAACATCGCGCCTCTCCTATCCGCTCATAGTGCTGCGCACTGCGCCTCCAGCCACGCCTTGTCCGCGCCCTCAAGCTGCGGCCCGACGATCTCGAGGACTTTGCCATGATAATCGTCGACCCATTGGCGTTCCACGGGGGAGAGCATCGACGCGTCGATCAGCCGCCGCTCGATCGGCGCAAAGGTCAGTGTCTCGAAACCAAGCACGGGCTTTTCAGCGCCAGGGACGTCCTTCTCGACGACCAGCACGAGATTCTCGATGCGGATGCCATAGGCGTCGGTCTTGTAGTAGCCCGGCTCGTTCGAAAGGATCATGCCCGCGCGCAGCGGTTCGTCGGTGCCCGCCTGCCCGCCCGCCGACATGGCGATGCGCTGCGGCCCCTCGTGCACCGACAGGAAGCTGCCGACGCCGTGACCCGTGCCGTGCGCATAGTCGAGCCCGGCTTCCCACAGATATTGCCGCGCCAGCGTGTCGAGCTGGCCGCCGCGCGTGCCCGCGGGAAAGATCGCGCGCGCAAGCGCGATATGGCCCTTCAGGACGCGCGTGAAACGGTCGCGCATTTCCTGCGTCGGCTCGCCGATCGGCACAGTGCGCGTCACATCGGTGGTGCCGTCGCGATACTGGCCGCCCGAATCGACGAGGTAGAGCGAGTTCATCTCGAGCGGCCGGTTGGTCTCTTCGCTCACCCGGTAATGGACGACCGCACCGTTGGGGCCCGCGCCCGAGATCGTGTCGAAGGAAAGGTCCTGAAGCAGCCCCGTCTCCTCGCGCAGGGCGAGCAGCTTGTCCTGCGCCGAAATCTCGGTCTCGCCGCCCTTGGGTGCTTCGACCGATATCCAGCGGAGGAACCTGCTGAGCGCGGCACCATCGCGCGCCTGCGCGGCGCGGTGCCCCGCGATCTCGACGGGGTTCTTGATCGCCTTGGCGAGCACAACGGGTTCGCGCATCGCATGAACGATCGCGCCCGCCGCCTCGAGCCCCGCGAAGATCGCGGAGACGGCGCGCTCGGGGTCGACGACGACATGCTTGCCCTTCAGCTTCGCGAAATCACCCGCAAATGCACCGCGGTCATGGACCTGCACCGCATTGCCAAGATGCTTGGCGACATCATCGGCCATCTTCTCGGGCGCGACGTAGAAATCGGCGGTCGCATCCTCGTGCACGATCGCATAGGCGAGCGCGACGGGGGTCCGCTCCACATCCTTGCCGCGAATGTTGAAGGTCCACGCGATCGAATCGAGCGCTGACAGAATCACCGCGTCAGCCTTGTGCGCGTGCAGCCAGTCGGCAATCTCCTGCCTTTTGTCGTGCGCGTTGCGGCCGGCCAGTTCCTCGGGATGGACGACGAGCTTCGCCTTGCTGGGCTCGGGCTGGTCGGGCCAGATCTTGTCGACGGGATTGGTGTCCACCGCCACCAGTTCGGCTCCGCGTTCGGCGAGCGCCTTTTTCGCCTGCTCGACCCAGGCCTTGGTATGGAGCCAGGGATCATAACCGATCCGCCCCCCCTCGGGCGCGTGCTCGCCGAGCCAGGCGGCGACGCTGGTCTGCGGCACACTCTGATACTGCCAGAGATTGCCGTCGACCTGGTCGCGCACCTGCAGCGTATAGCGGCCGTCGACGAAGATGGCGGCGTCCTCGGGCAGGATAGCCGCCGAGCCCGCCGATCCCTGAAAACCAGTCAGCCAGGCGAGGCGCTGCGCATAGGCGCCGACATATTCGCTCATATGCTCGTCGCAGATGGGCACGACGAAGCCATCGAGACGGTCGGCCTTGAGTTGCTCGCGCAGCGCCTTGAGCCGTGCTTCATGGGTGGACATCGGGTATTCCTTGATTTCTATTGCAGGCGATCAACATAGGGCCTTGGCATTCTCGTTGCCAGCCTTGCCCGGAGACGAAAGAGCCCTGATGCGTCCAAGCGTTGCCGCTGCACTTCTGCTCGCTACCACCACGCCAACTCTCGCCCAGAAAGACACGATGACCGAGCTTCCCGCACCGCCCAGGGCCGAACAGCGCCCGCATGAATATTCGCGCCACGGCCACACCATCCAGGACCCCTATTTCTGGATGAAGGATCCGGAATATCCAGAAGTCAACGACAAGGACGTGCTCGATTATCTGAAGGCCGAGAACGCCTATTTCGATGCGGCGATGAAGCCGCGCGAAGCCTTGGTCGACACGCTCTTCAAGGAGATGAAGGGCCGCATCAAGGAAGACGATTCGAGCGTCCCGCAAAAGGATGGCGACTGGCTCTACTGGTATGCCTATCAGGTGGGCGGACAGTATCCGATCCATTACCGCAAGGCGGTTTCCGGCGGTCCTGACATCGTGCTCTTCGACGAGCCCAGGGAGGCCGAGGGCAAGGAATATTACCGGCTCGGCATCCTCGAGGTCAGCCCCGACGGCAAGCTGATCGCCTATGCCGCCGACATCAACGGCTCTGAACGCTTCACCCTGAAGGTGCGCGAGATCGCGAGCGGCAAGGAGCTCGAGACGATCAGCGCCGTGGTCAATGGCGATGTCGTCTGGGCCTCGGACTCGAAGAGCCTCGTCTATACCGAGGTCAACGACCAGTGGCGCAGCTACCGCGCGCTGCATCACGTGCTCGGCACCGATCCGAAGACCGACAAGGTCATCTACGAGGAAAAGGACGAGCTCGGCTTCCAGGTCGCGATCGGCGACACGCAGGACGAGCAATGGATCGTCATCGGTACGGGTGATAACCAGACGAGCGAGTTGCGCCTGCTCCCCGCCTCAAATCCCGCGGCCGAACCTGTCCTGATCGCTCCGCGCAAGGAGAAGCGGCTTTACTCGGTCGATTCCGCGCACGGCAAGCTCTGGGTTCACACCAATGACGAGCATGTGAACTTCCGCCTCGCCGTGGCCGATCCGAAGACGCCCGGCGAATGGAAGACGGTGATACCAGGATCGGACCGGGTCTATCTGACCGGCGTCGCTACCTTCAAGAAGCACATGATCCTGAGCCAGCGCGTCGACGGGCTCGATCAGGTGATCCTGCGCGACTATGAAACCGGCAAGGAAAGCCGCGTTCCCTTCACCGAGGCGAGCTATTCGGCGGGGCTGTCGAGCAACCCCGAATACGACCCCGACACGTATCGGGTTTCCTATTCGTCGATGGTCACGCCGCGCACGACCTATGACTATGACCCCGCGAAAAACACGCTGACCACGCTCAAGGTCCAGGAAATCCCGTCGGGCTATGATCCGAGCCAGTACGCGACCGAACGGCTGATGGTCACCGCGCGCGACGGGACGAAGGTGCCCGTCTCGGTGGTCTACAAAAAGGGCTTCGAGAAGAATGGCGAGGGCAAGCTCTTCCTCTATGCCTATGGCGCCTATGGCTATGCGATCCCGCCGGGCTTCTCGACGGTGCGCCTGAGCCTGCTCGACCGCGGCTATGCCTATGCGATCGCGCATATCCGCGGCGGCGACGATCTCGGGTATAACTGGTATCTGCAGGGCAAGGCAGCGGCGCGCTGGAATACCTTTCACGACTTCGTGGACGTGGCGAAGGGGCTGGTCGACGCGAAGTTCACCAAGGCCGGCAATATCGCGATCAACGGCGGCTCGGCGGGCGGGGAGCTGATGGGTGTCGTGGCCAATACCGATCCCGGCCTTTGGGGCGCGGTCGTCGCCGACGTGCCCTTTGTCGACGTGCTCAACACCATGCTCGACGAGACGCTTCCCCTCACCCCGGGCGAATGGCCCGAATGGGGCAACCCGATCACCGACAAGGCCGCGTTCGAGCTCATCCGCGGTTACAGCCCCTATGACAATGTCGAGGCCAAGGCATATCCGCCGATGCTGATTACGGGCGGGCTCAACGATCCGCGCGTGACCTATTGGGAACCCGCCAAATGGGCGGCGAAGCTGCGCGCGACCAAGACTGACAGGAACGTGCTGCTGCTCAAGACCAATATGGGCGCGGGGCATGGCGGCAAGTCGGGCCGCTTCGACAGTCTGAAGGAGGATGCGGAAGCGTACGCCTTTGTCCTCTGGCAGATGGGAGGCGAATGAGCGGCTTTGAAAAGCACATCACGGCCGGGCCCGACGACATCGACGAGCTCGGCCATGTGAACAATGCGGTCTGGGTCCGCTGGATCCAGGACATGGCGGTATCGCACTGGGCGTCACGCGCCGATGCCGCGCACGCCGACGCCTATATCTGGGTCGTGGTGCGCCACGAGATCGACTATCTCGGCAATGTCGGCCCCGGTGAAAGCGTCCTCGCACGCACCTGGGTCGATCCCGAAGGCCCGCGCGGCGCGCGCTTCGATCGCCATGTCGAATTCACTGGCGAGGACGGCAAGGTGCGAGTGCGCGCCAGATCGACCTGGGCCATCATCGACCGTGCGAGCGGGCGGATATTGCGCGTACCCAAAGAGGTATCGGCGCGTTTTCTCGACGAAGGTTAGGCTTCCAGCGCCTTCAATATCGCGTCGATCGAGTCAGGCGAGGTCGTGAAGCCCATATGGCCGCACGCGACCTGAAGCGCATGGTCGCGTTCGTGCGGGAGGCCGCGCGAGGCCGCTGGCGCCACCACGCCATCATTCTCCGACCATAGTGCGAAAGTGGGCACCGGCGGCTTTTCGGTCAGGTTGACCGGCAAAGGCGTGCGATCGACGGGATGGCGGTTGATCAGCTCATAGAGCCGCCACGCATGATTTGCGCGGAGGTCGCCCGAAAAGGGGCTGCCCATGGTGATGACGCGCGACACGCGCCCGGGCCGATGCTTGGCATATTCGCGGGCGATCAGCCCGCCAAGGCTCCAGCCGATCAGCGCGACGGGTTCGCCGCATTCGCGTTCGATCCGGTCCATCTTGCGGTCGAGCCGGTCGATAATGTCGGCGCGTACGCCGAAGTTGCGCCCCTGCCCCCAGCCATAGGTCATGTAGTTGGCCGACCTCAGCGTCCGGCGCAGCATCACCGTCGCTCCGTCCGAGGCGAGGAAGCCGGGCAGCACCATGACAGGCTTCATGCCGCCATCATGGTCGACGTTAAGCGCGGGACCGTAACGCCAGCCACGGCGCAGATCTGCGAGCACGCGCACCTCGCGCAGCAACGCACCGAGCGGCGGTGCGCTCAGACTCTGCGTCGGCAACAGGTTCACGACTCGATCCATGACAATTTCATGACATGCAATAATGGCCAAAAATAGTAACCGTTCCGTCACATGCGCATTTTGCAGGCGCGAAATCTGGACATGCGTGGCGTGCAACGAAAAAGGCCCCGGCTTTCGCCGAGGCCTTTCCGTGACGAAATTCGTCCGATCGCGTCAGAGCTTGCCGGTCAGCTCGGGGACGATTTTGAACAGATCACCGACAAGACCGATGTCCGCGACCTGGAAGATCGGGGCGTCCTCGTCCTTGTTGATGGCGATGATGGTCTTGGAGTCCTTCATACCGGCGAGGTGCTGGATCGCACCCGAGATGCCGACAGCGACATAGACTTCGGGAGCGACGATCTTGCCGGTCTGACCGACCTGATAGTCGTTGGGCGCATAGCCCGCATCGACCGCAGCGCGCGACGCGCCGACCGCCGCACCGAGCTTGTCGGCGAGCGGATCGATGACCGCGTGGAACTGCTCCGACGAGCCCAGCGCGCGACCGCCCGAGACGATCACCTTGGCCGAGGTCAGCTCGGGGCGCTCGGACTTGGCGATCTCGGCGCCGACAAAGCTCGACAGACCCGCATCACCCTTGCCCGAGACAGCCTCGACCGCAGCCGAACCGCCCGTCGCCGCCGCCTTTTCGAAGGCGGTGCCGCGCACGGTGATGACCTTCTTCGCATCCGACGACTGGACGGTCGCGATCGCGTTGCCCGCGTAGATCGGACGCGTGAAGGTGTCGGCGCTCTCGACCGAAAGGATGTCCGAGATCTGCGCAACGTCGAGAAGTGCTGCAACGCGCGGCGCGATGTTCTTGCCGTTCGAGGTCGCAGGCACGACGAACGCGTCGTAGCCGGCCATCAGGTCGGCAACCAGCGGCGCGACGTTCTCGGCAAGCGCGTGGCCATAGGCCGCATCGTCGGCGAGAAGCACCTTGGCGACGCCCGCGATCTTCGCGGCGCCGTCGGCGGCAGCCTGTGCACCCTGGCCCGCGACCAGTGCATGGACTTCACCCAGCTTGCCGGCAGCGGTCACCGCGGCCAGCGTTGCGTCCTTCACGGACGCATTGTCATGTTCGACGAGGACGAGGACGCTCATGCCGCCACTCCCAGAGCCTTGAGTTTCGCAACCAGTTCATCGACATCGGCAACCTTGACGCCCGCCTGACGCACTGGCGGTTCGGTGACCTTGAGCGTCTTGAGACGCGGCGCGGTGTCGACGCCGTAATCCGCCGGAGTCTTCTGCTCGAGCGGCTTTGACTTCGCCTTCATGATGTTGGGCAGCGACGCATAGCGCGGCTCGTTGAGGCGCAGGTCGGTCGTCACGATCGCGGGGAGCTTGAGCGAGACCGTCTCGAGACCGCCATCGACCTCACGCGTCACCTGCGCGTTGCCGCCAGCCACTTCGAGCTTCGAGGCAAAGGTGCCCTGACCCCAGCCGAGCAGCGCGCCAAGCATCTGGCCGGTCTGGTTGCTGTCGTCGTCGATCGCCTGCTTGCCGAGGATCACCAGTTCGGGGCTCTCGGCCTCGACGACCTTGGCGAGCAGCTTGGCGACCGCCAGCGGCTCGACCTCGCCCTCGGCGGTGATCAGAATCGCGCGGTCGGCGCCCATCGCGAGCGCTGTGCGCAGCGTTTCCTGCGCCTTGGCCTCGCCGATCGACACCACCACGATCTCGGTGGCGACGCCCTTTTCCTTCAGGCGGATCGCTTCCTCGACCGAAATCTCGTCAAACGGGTTCATCGACATCTTCACGTTCGCCAGATCGACGCCCGTGCCGTCCGCCTTCACGCGGGGCTTCACATTATAGTCAAGCACGCGCTTGACCGGGACCAGCACTTTCATTGCCTGTCTGCCTTCCTTCCTTGTTCGAACCGTTCCCGGGGAGGAGCCATCCGAACGATTTGCCTCACCTCCTTGCCACAACTCCCTTCAGAGCGGGAGTCTGCGAGCTAAATTTGTCCGGACAAATTTAGCTCGCTGGCACAGGAGTGTGGTCGAACTCGCGCTTATGCCGCGCTTTTCACCTCTGCCACGATCTTCTTCGCGGCATCGCCCAGGTCGTTGGCCGGAACGATGGCGAGGCCCGATTCGGACAGGATCTTCTTGCCTTCCTCGACATTGGTGCCCTCGAGGCGAACCACCAGCGGCACAGAAAGGTTCACTTCCTTCGCCGCCGCAACGATGCCTTCAGCGATGATGTCGCAGCGCATGATGCCGCCGAAGATATTGACGAGGATGCCCTTCACCGCGGGATCGGAAAGGATGATCTTGAACGCCGAGGTCACCTTCTCCTTGCTCGCGCCGCCGCCGACGTCGAGGAAGTTGGCGGGGAAGGCGCCATTGAGCTTGATGATGTCCATCGTCGCCATGGCGAGGCCCGCGCCGTTGACCATGCAGCCGATGTCGCCGTCGAGCTTGATATAGGCGAGGTCGTGCTTCGACGCCTCGAGCTCCATCGGATCCTCTTCGGTCTCGTCGCGGAGTTCCATCAGATCCTTGTGACGGAACAGCGCGTTCGAATCGAAGCCGACCTTGGCGTCGAGCACCATCAGCTTGTTGTCGCCGGTGATCGCAAGCGGGTTGATCTCGATCTGCGCGGCGTCAGTACCGAGGAACGCATCATAGAGCTTGGCCGCGACATTGGCCGCCTGCCTGGCGAGATCGCCCGTCAGGCCCAGCGCGGCCGCAACCGCGCGGCCATGGTGGGGCATGAAGCCCGTTGCGGGATCGATGTCGAGCGTGTGGATCTTCTCAGGCGTGTCGTGCGCAACGGTCTCGATGTCCATGCCGCCTTCGGTCGAGACGACCATCGCGACGCGGCCGGTGGCACGGTCGACGAGGACGGCGAGATAGAATTCCTTTTCGATATCGACGCCGTCGGTGACGTACAGGCGATTGACCTGCTTGCCCGCTTCGCCCGTCTGGATGGTGACCAGTGTGTTGCCGAGCATTTCGGTGGCGTGCGCGCGAACTTCATCGAGCGTCTTGGCGAGGCGGACGCCGCCCTTGGCGTCGGGGCCGAGTTCCTTGAACTTGCCCTTGCCGCGGCCGCCCGCATGGATCTGCGCCTTCACGACATAGAGCGGCCCGGGGAGCTTCCTGGCGGCCTCGACCGCCTCCTCGACCGAGAGGGCCGCATGGCCCGCGGGAACCGGCACGCCGAATTTCGCGAGCAGTTCCTTCGCCTGATATTCATGGATGTTCATGGGCGATCCAAGCCTTTCCGCATTGCAACAGGGAGAGTCGCAGGCGGCTTAAGCATAGCTGGGCCGCGAAGGAAAGCCCGCGTTTGCGAGGTTAGATACCCAGGGCGCAGGTGCCCGCAGCCATGCTTGTCACCGCAAGTATCTCAGGATCGCGCAATGCACGGACCTTGTGAAGGAATTCCGTAACGGAAAGATCGCTCAGCCGATCATCCTTGAGACTGCCGAGCGACTGGATGCGGCGAAGCTGCGTGATCGAGAGCTCGTTGACCATATCATCGGCCATGCACGACGCCATCGGCGGCGAAAGCCCTGCATCCTGCAGGCCGTTGCGCAGGCGTGTTTCGGGAGTCGCGCACGCGGCGAG
The DNA here is from genome assembly GCF_022601895.1 of Sphingomonas sp. LaA6.9. Lineage (GTDB taxonomy): Bacteria > Pseudomonadota > Alphaproteobacteria > Sphingomonadales > Sphingomonadaceae > Sphingobium_A. The sequence continues at coordinate 6,227 of NZ_JAKVIO010000003.1, read as the reverse complement.
CGCGATCAAAGGCACAAGTACATGGGTGATACGGGTCATTGGCGCGCCATAGCCTCCGGACCGCGAATGCGAAAGCGGCAATGACACAGGCCCTGCACACCCCTATATCGAGCCCATGCACTGGGCGCCGGGCATCGTGACCTTTCTCGTCACCATCGCAGCGATGGAAGTCTTCGCCTACGCTGCGCATCGCTGGATCATGCATGGCCCCGGCTGGTTCCTTCACAAGAGCCACCACCGCCCCCGCACCGGCAATTGGGAACTCAATGATCTTTATGCCGTGATCTTCGCCATCCCGTCGATCGTGTTGCTGCTGGGCGGCGTCCAGCTCGGCTGGGGCGACTGGGCGACATGGGTTGGTGCTGGAATCGCCGGCTATGGCGCGATCTATTTCGGTTTTCACGACGTGATCGTGCACAAGCGGCTCAACCATCGCTATCTGCCGAAATCCGACTATATGAAGCGGATCGTCCAGGCCCATCGGCTGCACCATGTCGTCGAGACGCGCGAAGGCACGGTCAGCTTCGGCTTCCTCTGGGCGCCGCGCCCCGAGGTCCTGAAAGCGATGCTTCGCGCACGCGGCCATGCCGGCATACGCGCCCCGGCGGCGCAGGACAGCCTGGGGTGAAGCCCGCGCTCGACTGGCTGGCGCGCACTGCAACCGTCGCGCTGAGCATGGTCGCGACACTCTCGATCATTGGCTCGATCGCCGCGATCCCGTCGGGCAGTATCGAACAGCGGCTGGGCATGGAAATCGTGCAGCAGTCGCCGGATCTCCTTCCTCGCGTCGAGCGCGAGCCGGTGGCCGCGCCCGATCAGCGAGATGAAGCCGGGCCCGCGAAATCGCGTGAGACCGACATTGCCACACCGCCATCGCAACCGCGTAATCCGCTCGAACCCTGGCTCGAATCGATCACCTATGCGCTGATCGCGATTGCCGCATTGCTTGGCGCGGGGGTTTTCATGCTCTGGCGTGCGCTCGGACACTGGCGCAGGCTGGCGGATGCCGCAGAAAATCGGATCTAGGCGCCCAGCGCCGCGCGATAGGCGCTGAGCACGTCACTGCCGAAGCACGCGAAGATGACCCGCTCGATCTGGGGTTCGACTTCCAGAAAATCCCGCACCTCGCGCACCGCGATTGCGGCGGCCTGATCGACGGGATAACCATAGATGCCGCAGCTGATCGCGGGAAAGGCGATGCTGGTGACTCCGCTGTCGAGCGCGACCGCAAGGCTGCGTCGATAGCAGGAGGCAAGCTTCTCGGGCTCTCCCGCCCCACCGCCCTGCCAGACGGGCCCCACGGTGTGGATCACGAAACGCGCGGGCAGACGGTAGCCGCGCGTGATCTTGGCATCGCCGACCTTGCAGCCGTTGAGCCGCTGGCATTCCATCACGAGATCAGGCCCCGCGGCGCGATGGATCGCGCCATCGACGCCACCGCCGCCAAGCAGGCTGGTATTGGCCGCATTGACGATCGCGTCGACCTCCAGCCTCGTGATGTCCGCCTGCATTGCCTCGATACGGCTTGCATTCATCGCTTCACCTCCCTTGGCCGCGTCCACAGGCCCTCGCGCGACCTGCGCCCCTCCGGCTCCCGCAGCGCCTGCACCAGGGCCCGCACCACCCAGCCCAGCTTGGCGCGACGCGTCGTCACGAAGCGGTGATCCCAGGCATGTTCGCCGGCCGCGACCACGCCCCGCGCGATGTCGCCATAGATACCGGTCGCGGCGAGGACCGCCCATCGCGCGCGAAAGGGCAGCGCGGAAGCCCCCGCCCGCGCAGACACCTCATATTCGGCCGCCATCTCGCCAAGCCGTTTCGCCATCACCGCCAGGCGCGCCCGGAACTGCGGCTTGAGTTGCTCGCCCGGCGGAATGTCGAGCTCGACCAGCCAGTCGAGCGGCAGGTAGCAACGCCCGGCACGGTCATCCTCCTCGATGTCGCGCGCGATATTGGCCAGCTGAAACGCGATGCCGAGATCCGCGGCGCGATCGAGCGTATCGGCATCTACAGGGGAAACGCCCATGACGAGCGCCATCATCACGCCGACGACACCCGCGACATGATAGCAATAGGTCAGCAGATCCTGCTCGGTGCGTGGCCGCCAGTCTTCGGCATCAAGCGCAAAGCCGTGAATATGGGCGCGGGGCAGGTGAGGCGGAATGGCGCACTCGCGAAAGACGATGCCGAGCGCATCAAAGGCGGGGTCGCCCACGATCTCACCCGAAAGCACTGCCTCGGTGACAGATCGGATATGGTCGAGCCGGGCCGCGGGGTCGGCAACGAGCGCCATGTCCCCGCCATGATCCTGACCATCGGCAAGGTCGTCGCATCTGCGGCACCAGGCATAGAGCAGCCAGGCGCGCTCGCGTGTCCTGCGATCGAACAGCCGGCTGGCGAGCGCGAAGGAGCGCGAGCCGCGCGCGATGCTTTCGCCCGCCGTCGCCACGAGCGCTTCGCGGCTTGCGCCGGTCACAGGTCCTTGCGGCCGATCCATTTGCCCGTTTGCGGGGGTACATAGTCCGCCAGCAGGTCGATCAGATCGGCGACACTCTCGGCGACGATCAGCATTTCGCGGTGATCCTGCGTCAGGAATCCCTGGACGACCATATTGTCGAGAAAGGCGATCAGCGGATCATAATAGCCGCCCACATTGATGAGCGCGCAAGGCTTCGGATGATAGCCGAGCTGCCCCCAGGTCCAGACCTCGAACAGTTCCTCCATCGTCCCGATCCCGCCGGGAAGCGCGATGAAGCCGTCGGCGCGTTCGGCCATCAGCGCCTTGCGGTCGTGCATGTTGGCGGTGATGTGCAGCTCGGTACAGCCCTGATGCGCGAGTTCGCGTTCGACCAGCGCCTCGGGGATCACGCCGATCACCTCGCCGCCCGCTGCGATCGCGGCGTCGGCAACCGCGCCCATCAGCCCGACATTGCCGCCGCCATAGACGAGCCCGATTCCCGCGTCCGCGAGTTCGCGGCCAAGAGCCTCGGCCGCTTCGCGATGGACCGGATCGAAGCCCGAGCTCGAACCGCAAAAAACCGTGAAGCGCGTCATCGTCTCAAATCCTCCAGCATCAGCGCGGCGGTGGCCTTGGCACTGGCCACGACGCCGGGGATGCCCGCACCCGGATGCGTCCCCGCGCCGGTGAAGTAAAGGTTGGAAATCGCGTCATCGCGGTTGTGCGTGCGGAACCACGCGCTCTGGGTCAGGATCGGCTCGAGCGAAAAGGCACTCCCGTGATGCGCGCGGAGGTCGAGCGCGAAATCGCTTGGCGCATAATGGAACTTCGTCACGATCCGCGCATGGATGTCGGGGATCAGGCGTCGCCCGATCTCGTCGAGGATGCGCTTCTCGAGGATCGGCCCGACCTCGCTCCAGTCGATCGGCAGCTTGCCGAGGTGCGGCACGGGCACGAGCGCATAGAAGGTCGAATGGCCTTCGGGCGCGAGCGAGGGGTCGGTCACCGTCGGGTGGTGGAGATAGAGCGCGAAATCCTCGCTCAGCACGCCATGCTCATAGATGTCGGTCAGCAGTTCGCGATAGCGCGGCCCGAACAGGATCATGTGGTGCGGGATTCCCGGCCATGTGCCCTTGACCCCGAAATGGACGATGAAGAGCGAGGGTGAGAAGCGCTTGGTGGAAAGCGCCTCGGCCACACGCGCGCCGCGCCGGTTTGACCCGAGCAGGTCGCGATAGCTGTGCATGATGTCGGCGTTGCTGGCGACGGCGTCGGCTTCCATGTGCCAGCCGCTTTCGGTACGCACGCCGGTCACGCGATCGCCCACGGTTTCTATCTCGGCGACCGGATCACCGAGCCGGAGCGTCCCGCCCAGTCGCTCGAAATGCGTCACCATTGCCGCGACGAGCCGGTTGGTGCCGCCCTTTGCGAACCAGACGCCGTCGCGCTTCTCGATCGTGTGGATGAGCGCGTAGATCGCGCTCGTCGTCATCGGGTTGCCACCGACGAGCAATGTGTGAAAGCTGAGCGCCTCGCGGAGCTTCTCGTTCCGGACGAAGTGCGAGACCATCGAATAGACCGATCGCCACGCCTGATAGCGCGCCAGAGCGGGCGCTGCCTTGAGCATTGTCGCAATGTCGAGGAATGCGGTGGCACCCAGCTTTTCGTAACCTTCGGCATGGACCCCTGCCGAATAGTCGAGGAATTTTTCATATCCCTGCAGGTCCATGGGATTGAGCCGCGCGATCTCGTTTCGCAGTTGCGTCTCGTCGTTAGAATAATCGAACTGCGTTCCGTCGGGCCAGTTGAGCCGGTAGAAAGGCGAAACCGGTTCAAGCGTCACGTCATCGGACATGGCGCGCCCGGAAAGCGCCCAAAGCTCGATAAGACATCTGGGATCGGTGATGACCGTGGGTCCAGCATCGAAGGTGAAGCCGTCCCTCTCCCAGTAATAGGCGCGCCCGCCCGGCTTGTCGCGCGCCTCGATGATGGTCGTGTCGATGCCCGCCGATTGCAGCCGGATCGCGAGCGCAAGCCCGCCGAACCCCGCCCCGACGACCGCCGCCCTCTTTCCCCCCAGGCTCAAGCGCGCTTCTCCCTCATCGCCGCGATCGCCCGTCCGATCGGCACCGGCGGTTTGCCGCTCAGGATCCGGATCTTGTCCAGCCCCGTCGAGCGCGCGGCATAGAAGCGGGATATCAGCGCGGGATCAAGTCGATAGAAGCGCTCGAGGATCCGATAGCGCTGATCGGGTTCCGCGGCGCGGAACAACATCTTGTTGAGCAGGCGGTAAAAGCCGCGACCGCGCCAGGCCTCGCGCGCATGCTCGAAGAGCCGGTCGTGCAGCGCCTCTCCGTCGAAATCGGGCAGGTCCGCTATCATCGCGGCAGTCCGGACCGCGTCGGGCAGCGAGTATCCCGTGGTCGGATGAAACAGCGCAGCGCGCATGCCGGCCTTGGGAACCTGTGTCCCGCCCGAATTCCAGTAGCGCTCGAAGTCGCCGCCCATACAGACGGGGAGCACGCCCCGCTCCTCGCGGGCGACATGGTCGACCCGCCAGCCCTGCGCTTTGGCATATGCAGCAATGCCGCCGCGCAGCCTGATGGGGTCAATGTCGGGGCCGTCGCTGTAATAGGTGTCCTCGACGAAGATCCGCTCCTCGCCAAAGGGCAGCGCATAGACGAAGCGATAGCCATCCTGTTGTGCCACGGTCGCGTCCATGACCATGGGACGTACGCGGCGATGCGCGTCGGTCAGCACCAGTTCCTGCCCGAGAAATTTCTGCCATCCGAGATCGAGCGCGGAAAGATCGGCCGCACCGCGCGCGTCGATCACACCCTGCGCGCGGATCCGGTCGCCACCCGCCAGCACGACGTTGGTCCGCGTGAGCGCCGCCACGCGTCGTCCGGTCATGAGCGCTTTGGAGGGCAGCGTCGCGCGAACGTGCCGGTCGAGCGTTTCGGACAGAATGGAATAATAGCGCCCGTCGAGCGCGCGCCCGTGCGCCGGAAAGGCGACATCATGGCCGCGCCACATATGCGCGACCGCAGGCGCGACGAGCCAGCGATGCCCGGCCGCGACATCGCTGCCGAAAAAGGACCAGATATGATCGCCGCCAATGACCTCGCTCGCCTCGATCAGGCGAATGTCGAGTTCCGGCCGGCGCATATGGAGCGCGAGCGCGATCAGCGAGCCGGCAAGCCCGCCGCCGACGATCGCAATGTCACAGGATGTCTTGCTTGGCATTTGGCCCCGGCCCTACAGAGCTTTTTGCGAAAGCTCAAAGGGCTGGAGTCGCGCTGCGCGACTTTGCGGCGACCGGGGCGGAAAAAGGGGATCATCGACACCATGCCATCAGGACTTGCCGCACTGCTCGACGACGTTGCCGGCATCGCCAAGCTTGCCGCAGCCTCGGTCGACGATGTCTCGGCTGCCGCCGGCAAGGCGGGAACCAAGGCGGCGGGCGTCGTGATCGACGATACCGCGGTCACGCCGCGCTATGTGGTCGGCTTCCATCCCGATCGCGAACTGCCGATGATCTGGCGCATCGCGCTCGGATCGCTCCGGAACAAGCTGGTCTTCCTGCTGCCCGCCGCGCTGCTGCTCAGCGCGTTCGCCGAATGGGCGATCACGCCACTGTTGATGATCGGCGGCGCCTATCTGTGCTTCGAGGGCGCCGAAAAGGTGATCGAATCGCTCTTTGGCGAGGGCGAGCATGATGCGGATGAAGGTGTCGAGGAAAGCGATGATCCTGCGCATCTCGAGCAGC
>NZ_JAKVIO010000090.1 GCF_022601895.1 Sphingomonas sp. LaA6.9 | reverse complement strand
ATTGGCCTGAATACCAAGAGCCATTTCGAAGAAACCGCGGAGCTTTATCATCGCACCCCGGGTGACTACCCCGCCTATCCCCGGCTCTTCACACGCTCCATTGACAGTCATGTTGCGCAGGGCGAGCCAATTCTCGTGCCGCGCGCATCCGATCGCCTCGACTATGAAGGTGAGATCGCGATCGTAATCGGGCGAGAAGGCCGCGCTATCGCGCGCGAACAGGCCGTCTCGTACATTGGCGGTTACGCCTGCTACAATGACGGCAGCGTGCGCGATTTTCAGCAACATACCAACCAGGTTCTGGCAGGAAAGAATTTTGTTGCCAGCGGCGCCTTTGGGCCGTGGATTGTCACCGCTGACGAAATTCCCGATCCGTCGAAGCTCACGCTCGAGACCCGCGTGAACGGAGAGCTTCGACAGTCGATGGCAATGGATGACCTGATATTCGCATTCGACGAGCTAATCACGTATATCTCGACGATCTTTCATCTACGCCCGGGGGACGTTATCGTGACAGGGTCCCCGGCGGGCATCGGCGCCCTGCAAGGCAAATATTTGCGAGCGGGCGATGTCGTCGAGGTGACGTGCCCTGCGGTCGGCACACTGCGCAATCCTGTCGCTGACGCTTGAAACAGAGTGATACGAAGCCAAGTGAGGCGGGCCAAGGCCGCGTGCCGTTCGATGCCAACAAGGCTCCATGGCCTCGACGCTAGGCAGGACGGCCTGCAGCGCCGGCATCATCGGGCCGCTGTGCGCGCGAGCGCAATGATGTGCAGCCCTCGGTGCGGCAGCTGTTTGCCCTTGGTGATCCAAAACCAGACTCCGGAATGTCCCCACAAGCCGCCATTGGCTATTCAATCTGAACGAAGCTGAACGAAAGGCCGCTCGTCCCGATTAGCTCCCAGGACCTGACTGTCGGCACGTCGAAGATCCCATGGGGGTGGAAAGCGACCGAAGCTTCCGCGACCAGTACCAATTCGCGACGCCGAAGCATGGCAAAAAGCTCGGCGCAATTGCAGGCGCTTTCGCCCTGCCGTTCAGCCGAACGCTGCTCTACCAGCCGACATTGCACCCGCATCACGCCTTGCCCAAATTCGGACCACTGCATACTGACGCTTACTCGTGCGAACTTGTGTCTGACCGAGAGCGCGTCCAGCGAATACGTATTGTCTTTCAACAACTGTTGGGAAAGAGCTTTAAAGAATTGTCATAGAATCGCCGGTCCCCGGCACTAGCCGCGAAGCGCGGCCGAAATTCCTTCGAGCCCGGCGAAAAGCTCGTCTGCCGACGGCCAGCCATAACCCAGACGGAAAAAGCTGTCTGGCATCTCGAACCAATGGCCGGGACCAAGATAGGTGCCGTGGTTCGACAGAAGCCGCTGATAAAAAGCCGCCGTGCCCCCGGGCGGCTCGGCGCGCATGCGCGGAAAACAGACAACGCCGCCTGCCGGGCGTACCCATTCAAGCATATCTTCCTGCTCGATCCAGACCGCAACGGTCTCGAGGCGCCTGCGCATTTCGACGAGCGTCGGTCGAAGCAGCGCCTCGCGGCGGGCGAGAACCTGCTCGGCGATCCATTCGTCGACGACACTGCCGCAGATGCTGATCTGCTCCTTCGCGGCCAGGAAGAGCTCCTGAAGCTGGGGATCGGTCGTGATCAGCCAGCCGATACGGATGCCGGGAATTCCGTAGGCCTTGGAAAGCGATGACACGCTGATGACATGCGGGCCGAGCGTAGCTGCCAGAGGCAGAGGTTCCCCATAGGAGAGGTCGCGATAGGTTTCGTCAACGAGGAGGCGGCAGTTATGGGCGGCCGCAAGCGCCGCGAGGCGACCGAGCTCTTCGGCGCTCAGGACAACACCCGTCGGATTGTGTGGGCAAGTGACACTGATGAGCCGTGTCCTGGGCGTTATCGCTGCGGCCAGCGCCTCGATATCGACCTGAAAGCCCTTTTCAAACTCGAGATCTATGAAACTGATATCGCAGCCAATTGCGCGCGGCGTTTCCAGATTGGTGGCATAGTTGGGGCGAACCACCACGAGATGGTCGCCGGGCACAAGCAGCGATGTGGAAATGATGAACAATGCTGTCGCAGCACCCCCCGCGATCAGGACATCGTCGGGCTTCAGCCCCGCTCCCTGGGCTGCGATCAGCGCGCGAAGCGCGTGGCTGCCCCGGTGTAGTGCATTGACGCCTCCATCGCCAGTGCTGGCCGGACGTGGAGCGAAGCGGAACCGGGCGGCACTGGCGATGGAGCGGCCTGTGGCTTTCAACGCATGGTAAAGCGGGCCAGTCTCGAAGACCACGCGCTGAACCTGTGGCGCCCGTTTACGATAATGTCCGCCAGAAGCGTCGGGACTTTCAGGAATTTTGTGCGCGAGGCCGGTTTCGTTCATCAGACCATGAACCTGTCACCGAAGAGGACGGCGAACTGGGCTTTGGCTTCGAACCACTCGCGCGGCGGTTCAAGAATCCAACTCCGCAAAGCGCACGCAATTGACGACAAATCAGCGCGACGATTGCGCTGATCGCACCAGATGGTGAAAAACCGGCTCATAAAGCGGATCTTCGAACGCGCATCCCGCTTCAAAATCGCGAACCCAGCAAACGCGCGCCTTGAGAGCTTCCAGACCAGGAAGCTTGATCCACAATTCCATTTCGGGTTTGAGGATTTGATAGGTCCGCAATCGAAATCCCGTTCGCGACAGATCGGTCATGGTGGTTCCCACAGCCGGATCGCCGCGCCGCCTCACGCTGATTTCCACTTCCCATTTATGCCTCTCGGCCCTGCGGTATCGCTTTTCGACCTGCTCACCAGCGCCCTTCAATTCCAACTCCCCCCATTCGACAATGCGCCCGGCGCACAGTCCACCGCGATGAGCACCAGTGAAATATTGTCCATTCCGCCCGCTCCGAGCGCAGCTCTGACCAACTCATCGGCCGCCCGCACAAGGCTACTGCCCAGGATCGATGCCAGCATGCCATCGTCAATCATGCTCGAAAGGCCATCCGAGCAAACGAGATATACGTCCCCCGCTTCGATCGGCAGCTCCGCAAATTCGACCTGCGGGCAATCAGCGACACCGATCGCCCTTGTAATGACATGCGCCTGATGGTGCGTGCGCGCCTGTTCGTTGTTGAGCACACCAGCGTCGGCAAGTTCCTGCACTAGGCTGTGATCCCGGGTGAGGCGCTTGATCTGCTTCTCGCGAAATCGGTAGACACGGCTGTCTCCCGCCCAGAAGACCAGTGCCTGGCATTGATTGAGGTAAATGCCAGCAACCGTGGATCCGCATGTCTTGCCGAGCTTCTGCGCCAATCCGATTATGGTGGCGTTCGCCTCCGACAACGCATCTGCGATGTTGTGCCGATCGATCGGGTGGCGAGCTTGGGTCAAGGAGGCAAGCGCGCGTATGACCGTCGTGGCCGCTTCGTCACCCATCGCATGTCCGCCCATTCCGTCCGCCA
>NZ_JAKVIO010000036.1 GCF_022601895.1 Sphingomonas sp. LaA6.9 | reverse complement strand
CCCCGTCGCGACCGCGAAGACGATATCGTAGTGCTGCGCCGCCCAGTCGAGCAGCGGATCCCAGCGATCGGCCTGGCGCGCGACGAGCGCTGCCGGGCTGTCGGCGCGGTAGCAGAGCAGGTCGCTCTCGCCATAGACCGAGAGACCCGCCGCAAAGCCCGCAGGGTCGGGCGCAACGCGGTCGATCGCGGCGTTGGACAGGCCGGTGCAGGTCATGCTGCGCGGATCGATATCGTCGCCCTGCGCCATCCATTCACCGGCAATGGCGTCGGCCAGCGCGCGCGTCGGTACGATCAGCGATGCGCGTCCCGGCGTGCGCACGGGGCGGCTGTCGAGCGCGATCGCGAACCCGCCCTCGGCCGCGCTCGCCTCGGCCTGCTTGTAAAAGCGCTTCATGGCCGGGGCGGCGTACGCCAGCGGCGCGCGAGCATCCTCGGCATCAGCGCCGTGTCGATGAGCCCGAGCACGACGAGGACATAACCGACGGCCGGCGGAATGGCCTCGAAGCGGCCCGCGGTGATGACGAGGCCGAAAAAGATCATCAGCGCGCCCGCGATCCGGGTGAAGGTCATGACGAAATATCGTGCGCGCGCCTGCGCCTCGGCCTGTTCGGGAGTCATGCAAATTCCTTGAGGTGCGTCGGGATCGCTACGGGCTCGAGCGCGATGCCGTGCGCGCCGGCAATCAGCAGTTCCTCGGGCGCGTGATAGCCCCAGGCCACCCCCAGTGCATGCGCATCCGCCGCGCGGCCCATCAGCATGTCGAAGCTGGTGTCCCCGATCATCACCGTCGTCTCGGGGGCGGCGCCGGCCTCGGCGATCGCGGCTTCGATCATCGCCGGGTGCGGTTTGGACGGGTGGCGGTCGGCGGTCTGGAGCGTGACGAAGCGCTGTTTCAGGCCGTGATGATCGAGGCACAGCGCAAGCCCGCGATCGGACTTGCCCGTCGCGACGCCCAGCAGCCAGCCATCGGCCTCGAGTGCGTCGAGCGCGGCGGCGATACCCTCGAACAGCGGTTCGTCGACCAGCCCCTTGCCGCGCAGCGCATGGAAGGCGCGCTTATAGTCCTGGGCGAGCGACAGATGCAGCGCGGCATCGCCTTCGGGCAGCAATGCGGCGATCGCCTGCGGCACGCTCAGGCCCACGATCCGTCGGATCGCGGCGCGGTCGGGGGGCGCGAGCCGCGCCTGTTCGAAGCAATGCTCCATCGCCATGCAGATATTGGCCTGGCTGTCGACGAGCGTGCCGTCGCAATCGAAAAGCGCGAGGCGGTTGGTCACCCTGCCATGTTCCGCATCAGATGCGCCATCGCGCGCTTGCCTGCCGCCTCGAGCGCATCGGCCGCACGCTCGCGCGCCGCCTCGGGCTTGTTTTGTCCGAGCTTCTTCGTGCCGCGCCATGCGGTGATCTCGAGCGTATAGCCGGTGATCGCGCCGAGCATCCTGTCGACGAGTCCGGGCGTCATCTTGTCCCGCGTCCATTCGGGCTTGGGTGCAAGCGGCGCCTCGTGCAGCGCCGAAAGCCTGTCGATCTGCGCCAGAAGCGCGTCCGGCTCCATCTTGCGGACATGCCCTTCGAGCTCGACCGCAAGATAGTTCCAGGTCGGGACCTGATCCTCCATGCCGTACCAGTCGGGGCTGATATAGGCATCGGGGCCCTGAACGACATAGAGCGCGTCGGCGCCATCGAGGTGACGCGCGATGCCGTTTCCGCGCGCGATATGGAAACCGAGCGTCGCGTCATCGACAAAGACCGCAGGGACATGCGCAACGCGAGGCCCATCGGGCGTCGCTGCGAACAGCGCGCCGAAGCCGATCCCGGTCACGAAATCGCGGAGAGCGTCGCGATCCTCCCAGCGAAACTGCGGACCCGGATGCATCAGTCGCGCCCCCGCCCGCGCCTCTCGCCCTTGCGCTCCTTGCGCTTGTCCTTGGCGATGGCGGCGGCCTTGCGGCGCTTGCCCTCGGGGGTCTCCGAAAATTTGACTTCGTCGATCGTCAGCGCCTCGGCGAGCAGCGGGTCGAAACCGAGCGTCTCGATGCTCTCGGCGAAATGCCGGGGCAGCTCGGCGGTGACGTCGACCTGTCCGCCATCGGGGTGATCGATGCGGATGCGGCGCGCATGAAGGTGCATCTTGCGGCTGATCCCGCCGGTCAGAAAGGCCTCCTTGCCACCATATTTGCCGTCGCCGACGATCGGATGGCCGATCGCCGCCATGTGGACGCGAAGCTGGTGCGTGCGCCCGGTAAAGGGCTGTAGCTCGACCCAGGCGGCGCGGTTGCCCGCGCGCTCGATCACGCGGTAGCGCGTGCGTGCGGGCAGGCCCTCCTTCTCGTCGACATGCATCTTCTCGCCGCCCGTGCCCGGCTGCTTGGCGAGCGGAAGCTCGATCATGCCGTCATCGATATCGGGCACGCCGACCACGATCGCCCAATAGACCTTGCGCGCGGTGCGGCTCGAAAAGCTCTTGGCGAAGCTTGCCGCGGCGCGCGAAGACCGCGCGAGCAGCAGGGCTCCGCTCGTATCCTTGTCGAGCCGATGGACGAGCTTGGGCCGCCCTTCGGCCTCGAAGATCAGTGCGTCGAGCAAGCCGTCGACATGCTCCGACGTCTTGGTGCCGCCCTGCGTCGCGAGCCCCGGCGGCTTGTTGATCACCAGCGCCGAGCGATCCTTGTGGATGACGAACGACTGGGCATAGGCCAGCTGGTCTTCGCTGAGCTGGGGACGTTCGCGCCTGGGCCTGGCCGTCGGGGTCTCTGCCCTGGCGGGTTCGGCGGGCGGCACGCGCAGCACCTGCCCCGCCTCGATCCGGTCGCCGGGGGTCGCGCGCTTGCCATTGATGCGCAGCTGGCCGGTGCGCGCCCAGCGCGAAACGAGGTTGAAGCTGACATCGGGCAGGTGCCGCTTGAACCAGCGGTCGAGACGGATGCCGTCATCGTCGTCGGCGACGGTGAACTGGCGGACATCGGCGGGAGTATTGTTGGTCATGCGAATGCCCTTACCATCCAGAGCCCCGCAAACAGAGCGACGATCGACCCGATCACCGAGATCAGCGCATAGGCGGCGGCGGATGCCATGCCGCCGCGCTCGATCATGTTGACCGCATCGAGGCTGAAGGCGGAAAATGTGGTGAAGCCGCCAAGCAGGCCGATGCCGATCAGGTGGCGATAGCCCTCGGCCCCCGCGCCAAAGCGCGCGAGCAGCCCCGCGAGCAGCCCCATTGCGAAGCCGCCGACGAGATTCACGATCAACGTGCCCCAGGGATAATGGGGACCAAGGTGCTGGAGCGTCAGCCGGCCGACGCCGAAGCGCGCCGCGCTGCCGAGCGCGCCGCCGACCATGACGAGAATGAGATTCCGCATGTCGCGCCCTTAGCCCAAAAATGGCGGGCAATGCACCTATTGTATCGCGAAGCGCCTCAGCGGCCGATATTGGCGATCAGGTCGACCTCGGTGCCGCCCTTGGGCAGCGCGCGCGCAAGCAGGTAATAGGCGCCGCCATCGCGGTCGCGCGTGCCGCCAAGGATATGCTCCTGCCCCTCGCGGACATGCTCGGCGGTGAAGCCCGCGGCGGTCGCGCGCGTATAGTAGAAGTCGATCACCTGGCCGATATCGGCGGCGGTCGCGAAGGTGATCGCGCGCGCATGGCAACCGGCGCCGTCCTTGCCCGCGGCCTCGCTGACGCGCGCCTGCGGAAACAGCGGAAGGTCGGTGGGCAGCCTCGTCGCCCAGCTGGCATGATAGGCGAGGCCGGACATGCAGGCTTGTTTGCTGCCGTCGGCCTTCGCGGCGGCGAGCTTTGCGGGATCGACGGGATCGGGCGTGGTTTTGGGCGCGGGCGCGCGTTTGAGTGCGCCGAGTTGCGCGGCGCTCGGCTTCGGCCCCGGCGCGGCCGGCGGACCGGCGCGCTTTGGATCGACGACGATCTGGTCCCTGAGCGCGCCCGTGAGCGCCGGGTCGGACGCATTGCCCGCAAGGCTGTTGTCGAGCTTTGCAAGCTCGGCCTGATCGGGCTCGTTGCTGCACGCGCCGAGCGTCAGAAGCGCGGCGCACAAGAGCGTGGACGTGGAAAGGGCAATCCGGGCCATGGGCGGTGATCCTTGTTCGTGCGCGAACCTAGGCCATGTCAGGGTGAAGAAAGAACAGCAAAAGCTGGTTAATTCCGGGATGTTGGCAAGTCAGCTGTGCAAAAATGGAACATCGGGGCGGTGTCCGAACCATATTGGCTGCGCAACGACTATATGATATGTGATGACGTAACATCAATGCAGGAGGATGCCATGCGCCGTCGCACCGTCTTTGCCGCACCCGCCCAGCCGACCCTGATGAAGGACCTCAACACCACGCCGCTGATCGACGTGATGCTGGTGCTGCTGGTGATGTTCATCATGGTGATCCCGATCCAGCTGCATAAGGTGCCCGTCGACCTGCCCGGCAAGGGCGCAACCGACGTGCCGAGGCCGGTCCATCGGCTCGACATCACCGCCGCCAATGCGCTGCTGTGGGACGGCCAGCCGGTGAGCGAGGCGGCGCTGCCCGCGCGGCTCGCCGCGATGACGCGCGATCCCGCAGGGCCCGTGCTCCACGTCGCGGCCGATGGCGCGGCGCGCTACGAGGTCTTCGACCGCACGCTCGCGACCGTGAAGCAGGCGGGGATCACGCGGCTCGGCATGGTCGGCAACGAGCGCTATCTGAAGAGTCTGGGGACGCAGTAGGTGATGGGAAGGCGCTACGCACGATCCATGAGATGCGATCGCCGGATTTCGATCCTTGCAGCAGCGCTGCTGCTGACCGCGTGCGGCAGCAGCGATGGCGCGCCGCTCGACGGGGGGGCTCCGCTCCGCTTTGAACGTGACCCCGAAGCCGTAGCATTGATGAAGAACGATCCGTGCTGGCGGCGCGAGAAAGGGGCTTGGCATAGCAGCGTCGGCCACTGCCGCGAAATGTCTCCATCCAAACGGATGACGGGGGTCTTTGTCCTGACCTTTGAGGAAAGAAGCTTTTTCCCAAACAAGACAGCCATTCCGGACGCCAACGATCCGCTTCGCTTCACCCACGAAATCGAACTGGACTACGATGCTGTAGGAAAATACGCCCCGGCATCGGCCGCTTCGGAAAACGGGGATGCCTTTCTCCTGACGTTCATCGGTCGCAGGACGCGCGACCCATATAGCGTGGACTGCCAAGGGCTGCCACAATACACCACGGTCGTCGATCGCCTGATAAGCGCGCGCTACATCGGACCTATGGGCCCGTTTGATGTCGAACGGCTAAAAGCTTTACCGACAACGGTTTCGGTTAGGCATGACGGACGGCTGGGTGAATTGGAGGCCGAGGCGGTGAAACGCTGTTCGGGACGCCGCTCGGCATCTTCCAATTAGCATTGCACCGGAAGGTTCCTAAACATCAATCGGCAACATCGAACCCAATCGCCCTAAAGCGATGCCCTCCGCGCCTTCCATTCGGCCGCGCTCTGCGCCCAGCAGTCGACGCGCTCGGATTCGAAGGGGGCAGGGAGGGCGGTCGGGCCGCGATTGACCGCGCCAAGCCGCTCGGCGAGCCGGATCGACGCGGTGTTCTCTGGGTTGATGCAGTGGATCACCTCGTCCCAGCCGAGCTGGTCGAAGGCGAAGTCGATGCTGGCGATCGCGGCCTCGCGCGCATAACCCTTGCCGCAGAATTCGCGCGCTATGCCCCAGCCGACCTCGGTGCCCGGCCAGCCCTCGGGCTGCCAGGGGCCGACACGGCCGACCCAGCGCCCGCTTGCACGCTCGATCAGCGAGAACATGGCGAAGCCGTTGATGTGCCAGGCGCCCGCCATTGCGCAGATGCCGCGCCAGGCGGCCGCGCGCGGTTGCACGCCGCCCAGAAAGCGCATCGTCTCGGGGTCGGCGTGAAACGCGACCCAGCCCTCGAAATCCTCGCGTGCGGGCGGACGGAGCACGAGGTGCTCGGTCACCAGCATCGGCCCGCCCAAAGTCATCGCCTGTCCCTTTCAGATCCGGGCAGCCGGTGTAGCTCGGGCGGGGAACAGGCGCAAATCAGGTCGCGGCGAAGCGGCCCTGCAGTTCGAGCATCGCGATCGCGGCCTTGGCCGCCTCGCCGCCCTTGTCCTTTTCCTTGCGGTTCGCGCGCGTCAGCGCCTGCACCTCGTTCTCGACGGTCAGGATGCCGTTGCCGATGGCGATGCCGTCGAGCGTGAGCGCCATGATCCCGCGCGCGCTTTCGTTGGAGACGACCTCGAAATGATAGGTCTCGCCGCGGATGACGACGCCAATCGCGACATAGCCGTCATAGCGCCCGCTTTCGGCGGCAAGCGCGATTGCGGCGGGAATTTCGAGTGCGCCGGGCACCGTCACGGTTTCATGGGCATGACCTGCGTCTTCGAGCGCGGTGCGCGCGCCGTCGAGCAGCATGTCGTTGAGATGCTCGTAGAAGCGCGCTTCGACGATCAGGAATTTTGCCATGACGTTCAGGCCTTTCCGCAATCGATGGGACGTTCCCCTAGAATGGAAAGCCCGTAGCCGTCGAGCCCCACCAGCGTGTGATGCGTGTTGGTGAGGATCACCATGTCCTGCACGCCGAGCTCGTTGAGGATCTGCGCGCCCACGCCGTAATCGCGCAGTTCCTCGATATCGGGTGCGGGCAGCCCCGCCTTGCGCTGGACCGCGTTGGTGAAGGGCGCATCGGTCTGCTTGTTGATGACGACGACGACGCCGGCGCCCTCCTCGCCGATAATTTCCATCGACCGCCGCAGCATCACGCCGCGATCGCCTTCCTCGCCGAACACGTCGGCAAAGGTCGACAGAACGTGCATGCGGACGAGCGTGGGCTTGTCGGGATCGACGCGGCCCTTGACCAGCGCCACCTGCTCGGTGCCCGTGGCCTTGTTGTGAAAGGTCATCGCGGTCCACTCGCCGCCCCAGCGGCTGGTGAACTTCGCCTCGGCCTTTTTCTCGACAAGGTGATCATGCTGGCGGCGATAGGCGATGAGGTCGCGGATCGTGCCGATCTTGAGGCCGTGTTCCTGCGCGAATTCGACGAGATCGTCCATCCGCGCCATGGTGCCGTCGTCCTTCATGATCTCGCAGATCACGCCCGAAGGATTGAGCCCGGCAAGCCGCGACACGTCGACCGCGGCCTCGGTATGGCCGGCGCGTACGAGCACGCCGCCGTCGCGCGCGACGAGCGGGAAGACATGGCCCGGCGAGACGATGTGCTGCGCGCTTTTGGTCGAGTCGATCGCAACCGCAACCGTGCGCGCGCGATCGGCGGCCGATATGCCCGTGGTGACGCCTTCCCGCGCCTCGATCGACACGGTGAAGGCGGTCTCGTGCCGCGTGCCGTTGTTGCGCGCCATCAGGTCGAGGCCCAGCTGGTCGACGCGGTCCTTGGTGAGCGTGAGGCAGATCAGCCCGCGGCCATGCTTGGCCATGAAGTTGATCGCGTCGGGAGTCGCCATCTGCGCGGGGATGATGAGATCGCCCTCATTCTCGCGATCCTCGTCGTCGACAAGGATGAACATGCGGCCGTTGCGCGCCTCGTCGATGATCTCCTCGATCGGGACGAGCGCGGGCGTCTTTTCGCGCTGGAGCAGATATTTCTCGAGCTTCTTCAGCGTGTCGGCGGTGGGGTTCCAGTCCGCCTCCTCAAGGCTGCGCAGCGAGTTGGCATGAAGCCCGGCCGCGCGTGCGAGGCCGGAGCGGGAGATGGCGCCATCGGCGACAAGGTCGCGGACGCGTTCGATCAGTTGCGTGCTCATGCTCCGGCATTATCACATTGCAGTGTGATATACCAGAATAGAAATCACATCACCCTGTATGGTTTTCCAATGCCATGCGCATCCGACCGAGATAGCGCGCGAGCACGTCGATCTCGATATTGAGCGCGCGGCCCACCGCCAGCGCGTCGAATGTGGTGACCGTGGCGGTGTGCGGGATGATGTTGACGCCGAACTCGACGCCATCGGCGGTGTCGGTGACGCTGTTGACGGTGAGCGAGATGCCGTCGAGCGTGATCGAGCCCTTGGGCGCGAGATAGGGCGCGAGATCGCGCGGCGCGGCGATGGTGACGCGGTGCGAATCGCCCTCGTCGACAAGCGCGACGATCCGGCCAACGCCGTCGACATGGCCGGTGACGATATGCCCGCCGAGCTCGTCGCCGACCTTGAGCGCGCGTTCGAGGTTGAGGCGATTGCCCTCGTGCCACTGGCCCCCGGCGGTGCGCGAGACGGTCTCGCCCGAAATGTCGACCGCGAACCAGCCCGGCCCCTTGTCGACGACGGTCAGGCACACGCCCGAACATGCGATGGATGCGCCGAGATCGATGGTGCCCGTGTCATAGGCGGTCTGGATCACCGCGCGCAGGTCACCGCGCTGCTCGATGCTTTTGATCGTGCCGATATCGGTGATGATTCCCGTGAACATGCCTGCCTCATAGATCGCGCTTACAATGGCATCCGCTCGTCCTGAGGAGAGGCTGAGCCTGACGAAGCCTCATCTCGAAGGATCCTTCGAGATGCCGTTTCGACGTCGCTCAACGGCTCCTCAGGATGAGCGGCCTGTGGTCGATACTTCGTTCTCCCGCATGCGCTCGTAGACTTCGAGCCGGTCGCTGCCAAGCGGCCGCGTGTCCGAAAGCCGCCAGCGGCCATGCGCGTCGTCGAGCCGTTCGAGCCCGATATCGCCGAGCGCCGCCTTGCCGTGCCCGATCAGGATCGGCGCGCGATAGAGCAGCAGTCGGTCGACGAGATCGGCGGCAAGGAAGGAGGCCGCGGTTGCAGCGCCGCCCTCGACGAGCAGATGGTCGACATCCTCGAGCGCGCCGATCGCACGCGGATCGCGCACCGATTCCCAGCCCGAAGGGGGATCGCCACGCGTCAGCAGCGCGCGTCGGGGGCTTCGCGGCTCAAGCCCGGGCAAGCGTACGTCGAGCCGGGGTGCGTCGGCGTCATAGGTGCCGCGCCCCACCAGGATCATCTCGTGGCGCGAACGCTCCAGATGTGTGTGTGCGCGCGCCGCATCGCCCGTGATCCAGCGGCTTGCGCCGCTGACGAGCGCGATGCAGCCGTCGAGCGACATGGCGAGCTTCAGCGTCACATGCGGGCGGCCATGCGCACGACGGGTGAGGAAACCCGCCATCGCGCGGCGCACCGCGTCACCGCTGATACCTTCGGATATCGCGATGCCCGCATCCCGCAGGCGCTCAATACCGCGTCCGTCGGTACGCGGATCGGGATCGCCCAGCGCGATGACGACGCGCGCGACGCCGGCTGCGACAAGCAGGTCGGCGCAGGCGGGGCCGCGCTGGCTTTGGTGCGCGCAGGGCTCGAGCGTCACATAGGCGGTCGCGCCGCGTGCTGTGTCACCCGCCTGCTCCAGCGACATTGCCTCGGCATGTGGACGCCCGCCCGGCTGGGTCCAGCCACGGCCGACGACGATGCCGTCCCTGACGATCACACAGCCGACATTGGGATTGGGTGCGGTCGCCCCGCGCGTGCGTTCCGACAGCGCGAGCGCCGCGGCCATCCAGCGCGCGTCGCGGTTCAAAGCCCGAGCGCGTCCAGCTGCCGGTCGACCTTGCGGAACTGCTCCATGCGTTCCTGCTTCCTCTTTTCGAGTTCGGCCTGGAGCACCTTCTTCTTTTCCGCGTCGATCTTCTGCTGCGCGCGAATCTGTTCGAGGCTGCGGTCGAGCGGCCAGCTCTCGACATACTGGATGTCGCGCTTCCACGGCTTTTCGACGCGCGAATCGACGTAGAAGCCCGCCATCAGCAGCGTGGTGATCGTGATCGACAGGAAGCCGAAGATCAGCTCATGCTTCTGCCGCATCGCGAGGAATCCGCGCAGATCGCGGAGTGCGCGCCGGGGAGAGACGGGCCGGGGGAAGATTGCCATGGCGGCCAAGATAGTCGTTTGGGCCATGCGATTCCACCCCCGGCCGGTTGGGCGGGTCAGTCCGTGATCTCGAAGCGCACCGTCATCTCGCGCCAGCCCTCGACCGCAACGCCGTCGCGCGTGGCGGGGGTAAAGCGCCATTTCTTCAGTGCCTGCTGGACGGTGACCTCGTAAAAGGCGTCGTCGGCGGCCGAAATGCGCGCGACCTGCTTCACGCGACCATCGGAGCCGACGAGCACGCGCACGACGACGACGCCCTCCTCACCAAGCCGCTGTTTGCCCGGGGGATAGGGCGGCTGGAAGGCGTTCAGATATTTGGTGTTGATCTTGGGGCCGATGAAGACCGACGGGCGCGGCGGATCCTGGACGAGCGTGCCCGTGCCTTCTCCCGTGCCGGGGAGAGGCGGCGGATCGACGGTCGTCCCGGGCACAACGAAGTCCGGCTCGCTGGGGAATATGGTCTCGCCCGGCGTGATCTGGCTTGGGGCCGTCTGCTGCGGCTCGACCTTCTGTTTGGGCGGATCGGGTGGAACGGGCGCGGGATCCGGCGCCTCTTCGATCGGGATCAGGCGGATATATTTGATTCCTTCCGGAATGATCTCGGGGCTGCTCAACAGCAAAGCGCCGATGATCCCTGCGTTGATCGCGATCGCAGCGCCCATGCTCGTGGGGCTGCGGGTTTTCTGGTCGAGATAGCCTCCTGCGCTGTGCATGACGTCCTCCTCCTCGGAGCGGCGCCACGGCAGGCACCGCGTGAAGATAATGTTACATCATTACATTATTCGCGCAAGACTGTTTCGCGACGGCAATGGGCCGCGACGTCGTCGCTTCATAGAGCTACCGGACGAGTTTGCGACCGTAAGTTCCTCGCCGGTACGGGGAGGTGGCAGCCCGATGGGCTGACGCAGGGGCGGCGCCGAATGGGTGCGTTCGCGCCAACCCCTCCACCACGCTTCGCGTGGTCCCCCTCCCCGTTCCGGGGAGGAACCTGGGCGTCCGATAACCACGACGTTCCCGGCCTATGGTATCGCGATCTAGTCGTCGGTGTCGCGTTTAGCCTGATCGAGCGCGCGTTCGTGGCGCTCATGTTGAGCCTTGTCGGCCGCCTTTTGCGCGCCCGTCCTACCGAATTTCGCGCGGTTCTCGCTGGCCTTCTGCGCTGCATCGGCACGCGTTTTCGCCTTGCGCGCCAGCCGCAGGTTGATGATCTCGGCCATCAGTCCGCGACGGCGGCAAGCCGCGCAAGCGCGCGCTCGCGGCCGATCAGCGGCAGCAGCGCCGCCATGTCGGGGCCGTGATCACGCCCGGTGAGCGCGCGGCGCAGCGGCAGGAAGAGCGGCTTGCCCTTGCGCCCCGTCGCCTCCTTGAGCGTGGCCGTCAGTGCGTGCCAGGGATCGGCGGACCAGTCGATCTCGGCTGCGGCCTTTGCGGCTTCGCCCAGATAGGCGCGGTCCTCATCGGCGATATCGGTCCCGGTGACGGGCCCCTCGACCACCGCCCACCAGTCCGATGCCTGATCGACCGTCTCGAGATTGGGACGGATGGCCGCCCATGCAGCCTCGTCCATGCCCGCGGGCAGACGATCGGCGACCACCGCGAAATCGAGCTGATGAACGATGCGTGCGTTGAGCTGCGCCAGTTCGGCCTCGTCGAAGCGCGCGGGCGCGCGGCCGAAATGCGCGAAGTCGAAGCTGTCGACCAGCGGTTGCGGATCGGTCACCGCCTCGACGGGGTCGCTGGTGCCGATGCGCGCGAGCTTGGTGATGATCGTGACCGGCTCGATCCCCGCCTCACGGAAATGATCGACGCCGAGTGAGCCGAGACGCTTGGAGAGCTTGCCCTCGCTCCCCGTCAGCAGCGCCTCATGCGCGAATTGCGGAGCCTCTGCGCCGAGGGCCGAGAACATCTGAAGCTGTGCTGCGGTGTTGGAAACATGATCCTCGCCGCGCACGACATGCGTGATGCCCATGTCGACATCGTCGATCGCCGAAGGGAGCATGTAGAGCCAGCTGCCATCGGCGCGGCGGATGACGGGATCGGAGAGCAGATGCGGGTCGAAGCGCTGCTCGCCGCGGATCAGGTCATGCCACGCGATCGGCGTGTCGTGATCGAGCCTGAAGCGCCAGTGCGGCCGGCGCCCTTCGGCCTCGAACGTTGCACGCTCGGCATCGCTGAGCGCCAGCGCGCCGCGGTCATAGACGGGCGGCAATCCCCGCCCGAGCAGCACCTTGCGCTTGAGGTCGAGCTCCTGCGCGGTCTCGTAAGCCGGATAGACGCGGCCCGATGCCTTGAGCGCCTCGAACCTTTGCTCATAGAGCGCGAAGCGTTCGGACTGGCGCGCTTCGCCGTCCCAGCCCAGCCCGAGCCATGCGAGATCGGCGCGGATCGCGGTGACATTTTCCTCGGTCGAACGCTCGGCGTCGGTGTCGTCGATCCTGAGCAGGAAGCGCCCGCCATGCTTCTTCGCCCACATCCAGTTATGGAGCGCGGTGCGGATGTTGCCGACATGGAGCCGGCCGGTGGGCGAGGGAGCAAAACGGGTTACGACGGTCATGACGTCCTGAATGCGTTGGTGATGGGATAGCGGCGGTCGCGGCCGAAATTGCGCTTGCCGAGCTTGACGCCGGGAGGGGCCTGGCGGCGCTTGTATTCGGCGATATAGAGCAGCCGCTCGATCCGCGCGACGGTGGCGCGGTTGAAGCCGCGCGCCGCGACATCGTCAACCGACAGTTCCTCCTCGACGAGCCCGTGCAGGATCGCATCGAGCTCTTCATAGGGGGGCAGGCTGTCCGAATCCTTCTGGTCGGGGCGCAGCTCGGCCGAGGGCGGCTTGGTGATGATGCGTTCGGGGATGACCGGGCCGTCGGGGCCGAGGCCAAGCCGCGGGAGGTTCCCGTTGCGCCAGCGCGAGATCTCGAAGACCGTCGTCTTGTAGGCGTCCTTCAGCGGATTATAGCCGCCCGCCATATCGCCATAGATGGTGGCATAGCCGACCGACATCTCCGACTTGTTGCCCGTGGTCAGCAGCATGTGGCCGAACTTGTTTGAGAGCGCCATCAAGGTCACGCCGCGAATGCGCGACTGGATATTCTCCTCGGTGATGTCGACGCTGCGATCGGCGAAACTGTCGGAGAGCATGGTGTCGAACGCCTCGACCGCAGGGGCAATGGGAATGGTGTCGAGCTTGCAGCCGATCATCGCCGCGCACTCAGCGGCATCGTCGAGGCTTTCCTGGCTGGTGAAGCGGCTGGGCAGCATCACGCACCAGACGCGCTCGGGGCCCAGCGCATCGGCGGCGATCGCGGCGCAGATCGCCGAATCGATCCCGCCCGACAAGCCGAGCACCACGCCCGGGAAGCGGTTGGTGTTCACGTAATCGCGCAGGCCGACGACCATCGCGTGATAGACATCGGCGGGATGCGGATCGAGCGTGTGCAGTTCGCCGGGCACGCAGCGCCAGCCGCCTGGCCCACGCTCCCACACCGTATCGACGAGCGTCTCCTCCCAGTCGGGAAGCTGGTGCACGAGTTCGCCATCGGCATTGAGTACGAATGAGGCGCCGTCGAAGACGATCTCGTCCTGCCCGCCGACACGGTTGAGGAAGACGAGCGGCAGCCCGGTCTCCTGCACGCGCGCGGCCGCGATGCCATTTGCGCGCAGATCGTCCTTGTCGATCTCATAGGGGCTGCCATGCGGCGCGATCAGAAGCTCGGCGCCCCGCGCCTTGAGGTGCGCGCACACCGTCGGGAACCAGATGTCCTCGCAGATCGGCAGGCCGAGCTTCACCCCGCGAAAGACGATCGGGTCAGGAAGGGGAGCGGGCTCGAACAGCCGCTTTTCATCGAAGGTGCCGTAATTGGGCAGTTCGCGCTTGCGCGTTATCGCGACAACCCTGCCACCGTCGAGCAAGGTGAGTGCGTTGTAGAGCTTGCCATCCTCGAGCAGGACGGTGCCGACGATCATCGCGGGGCCGCCGTCCGCCGTGGCCTTTGCAAGCCGCGCAAGCTCCACGCCCGCGCGCTCGATCAGCGCGGGCTTGAGCACGAGATCCTCGGGCGGATAGCCGATGAGCTGGAGCTCGGGATAGACGATCAGGTCGGCGCGCGTTGCCTTGCGCCATTCGAGCATCGCATCGGCATTGCCGGTGATGTCGCCGACGCGCTGCGAAAGCTGTGCAAGCGCAATGGTTAGCCGGTCGGTCATGGCTCCACGCATTAGGCAGCCGCGCCCGCTGCGGCAATGCCCCCTTTCATGATTGCACTTCGATGACTAAAGGGGCGGGCAATCGGGAAACGGCGCGGGACCAGCACTCATGAAACTTCTCACCGGCAATTCGAACCTGCCGCTTGCCAAGGCGATCGCCGAATATCTGGAGATCCCCCTCACCGACGCGAGCGTTCGCCGCTTCGCCGATGAGGAAGTTTTCGTGGAAATTCATGAAAATGTGCGTGGCGAAGACGTGTTCGTCCTGCAGTCGACGGCATACCCCGCCAACGACAATCTGATGGAGCTGCTGATCTGCATCGACGCGCTCAAGCGCGCATCGGCCAAGCGGATCACCGCGGTGCTCCCCTATTTCGGCTATGCCCGCCAAGACCGGAAGCCCGGCCCGCGCACGCCGATCTCGGCCAAGCTCGTCGCCAATCTGATCACCACCGCGGGCGCCGACCGCGTGCTCTCGGTCGACCTGCACGCAGGCCAGATTCAGGGCTTTTTCGATATCCCGACCGACAATCTCTATGCCGCGCCCGTGATGTCGGCGGACATCCAGGCGCGCTTCGGCGGCAAGAACATCATGGTCGTATCGCCCGACGTCGGCGGCGTGGTGCGCGCGCGTGCGCTCGCCAAGCGACTCGACAACGCCCCGCTCGCCATCGTCGACAAGCGCCGCGAGCGCGCGGGCGAATCGGAGGTGATGAACATCATCGGCGACGTCGAGGGCCGCTTCTGCATCCTGATCGACGACATCGTCGATTCGGCGGGCACGCTGTGCAACGCTGCCGCCGCGCTGAAAGCCGCGGGCGCCGAGGATGTCGTCGCCTACTGCACGCACGGCGTGCTCTCGGGCGGCGCGGTCGCGCGCGTCGAGGGCTCGGAACTCGCCGAGCTCGTCATCTCCGACTCGATCGGCAGCCATGAGATCATCAAGGACGCGAAGAAGATCCGTCACCTGACGATCGCACCGCTGCTCGCCGAAGCGATCCGCCGCATCGCCGACGAAAGCTCGGTCTCGAGCCTGTTCGACTGAACGCGGCTCTGCCGATGCGGCGAGACAAGACGCAAATGCTACGCGCCGCATCAATATCAACTAACATATTATATTGATTGAATGACTTGGTCTGACCTCTGATCAACTGGACGGTTCGGGTCGATCGTCCACGCCAGTATTTGGCGCGACTCCGGCACGCGACCGCTTCTGCGCCTCTATAATTCATCGATATTGGCGGCCGATCTTCCTGCCGCCTGATGGAGGCATGGAGGGCAAATGACCACTTTTAAGAGCATGAAGATCGCGACCAAGGTTGCCGCGTTGCTGGGGATGCTGGGGCTGCTCACGCTTGGCATCGCCTTGCTGAGCCATCGCACGCTGGGTCAGGTCGATCAGGGCTATACCTCGCTGATCGTCAATTCGCTGCCGGCCAACACCGATCTCAGCCGCGCCAACCGCCGCGCCACCGATCTGGTCTATATCGGCTATCGCGCGCTTTCCTATGACGGCAACAGCGAAAAGGGTCGCGCGGCTCCGGAGTTGCTTCAGAAATCCTATGAAAGGGGCCTGAAGAATCTGGAGGACGCAAAGGAGTCCGATCCGAGCCTGGCCGACGCGATTGCCTCGCTGCGCCAGCGCTATGACGGCGTTCACGATACGACGCGGCAGGCGGTCGGCCTCAGCACGCAGAATCGCAAGGCCGAGGCGGCGCAACTCCTCGCCAGGGCGGACGACGAGCTGGAGGCCATGAACTCCGCCCTGGGCGATCTGACGATCGACCGCGTCAAGCAGAGCGACGCCGACACCGCAGCGCTCCAGGCGCAGGCAGCGTCAATGTCGACATGGATGCTGGTGATCAGCCTGATCGGCGTGGCAGGCGGCCTCGCGGTCGCGATCCTGGTCGCGCGCGCCGCGATCGTCGCGCCGCTGGCGCGCCTGCAGGATGCGATGCGCAGCCTGTCCCAGGGCAACAACCGGATCGCGGTGCCCGGCACCGAGCGTGCGGATGAAGTGGGCGACATGGCCAAGGCCGTCGAGGTGTTTCGCGACGCCGCGGTGGCGCAGGAACAGGCGGCCGCCGAGAAGGCGCGCGCCGATGCGGACCAGAAATTCGTGGTCGATACGGTGTCCGAACGCCTCGCCAATGTGGCTGAAGGCGACCTTACCGCCGAGATCAGGGTGGAGTTCCCGCAAAACTATGCCGAGCTGCGCGCCAACTTCAATTCGGCGCTCACCAACCTGCGCGATCTGATCGGCGCGGTGACCGAAAGCGCCCAGACGCTGCGCACCGGATCGGGCGAAATCGCCCACGCTTCCG
Organism: Sphingomonas sp. LaA6.9; assembly: GCF_022601895.1. Lineage (GTDB taxonomy): Bacteria > Pseudomonadota > Alphaproteobacteria > Sphingomonadales > Sphingomonadaceae > Sphingobium_A. The sequence goes on along the minus strand of NZ_JAKVIO010000036.1, from coordinate 25,624 downwards.
AAGATCTTGCACGCCGCACCGAGAGCAACGCGGCGAGCCTTGAAGAGACTTCAGCCGCGCTTGCACAGATCGACGAGCGTATCAAGGCGACCGCAAAGGCGGCGGGCGTGACGGTGACGCGCGCGGATGAGGCGATCACCACGGTTTCGGGCGGCCGCTCGGTCGCCGACGAGGCGGTTCAGGCCATGGGCCGCGTGCGCCAGAGCGCCAAGGGTATCGACGAGGTCATCGAGGGTGTCGACAAGATCGCCTTCCAGACGCGCGTGCTCGCGATGAACGCGGCGGTCGAAGCCGGACGCGCGGGCGACGCCGGGCGCGGCTTTGCCGTCGTCGCGGATCTGGTCAGCGCGCTCGCCATGCGCGCCGAAGAGGAGGCGAAGCGCGCACGCGATCAGCTGACCGTGACGCAGAGCGACATCGTCTCGGCGGTCGACGCGGTCCAGAAGATCGATGGCGCGCTGACCGAAATCTCCGCGGGTGTCGGCGAGGTGCATGATCTGCTGGGGCGCATGGCCACCGACAATCAGGCGCAGGCTTCCGCGATCACGCAGATCAGCGTTGCGGTGATGAGCATGGATCAGTCGACACAGCAGAACGCCGCGATGGTCGAGGAAACCTCGGCCGCCGCGCGCAACCTTAGCGTCGAAACCGTGGCGCTGACCGAGAAGGCGGGCCAGTTCCGGATCGGGGATCGCGCAACCGCGACGCGAGTCGCCGCGCGAATCGTCAAAAAGGACGATGCCTCTGCCACAGCGATCAGGACCTTGCCCGTCGCGGCCATGGCGAAGGCGAACGCCGCGGCCGGGCGCACTGCGGCCGCCCGGGGCGACTGGCAGGATTTCTGAGGCAGCTGGCCAGACTGTCCGACGGACATGGCGGATCGAACCCTGTCCCGCCTTTGCGGGAGAGGGTTCGACGAGTCCCGCCCCTGATGCCGAGCGCTCAGCGGCGCCGGATCAGCCGCTTGATAGGCAGGGGATGCGGCGTGCCCTGACCAAATTCGCGCTCGAGGGCGGCGCGGATCGTTTCAAGCTCGTTGTCGCTGAGATGCTCGATCCCGATGAACTCGTCGCGTGCGTTGCCCATTGCACGGATGAGTTCGTCGAGCTTGGCCTGAATCGCGCTCGCGTCGCGGTTCTGGGCATTCTGGATCAGGAAGACCATCAGGAAGGTGATGATCGTGGTGCCCGTATTGATGACGAGCTGCCAGGTGTCCGACCAGCCGAACACCGGCCCGCTGATCCCCCAGACGACAATGATCGACAGCGCCAGCGAAAAGGCGGCGGGCTGCCCCGCCCAATGCGCGACCCTTTGCGCGATCCGTTCGAACAACCGTACCATTGTGGCCCCCTGTGGCGATTTGCGGCGGGCATGCTGTGTCCTTGCGCGTGTCGAGGCAAGCAGCGTCGCGCACTTCACTTGGAACGCTGGCGTTCCAATCGCCATTGCGCTGTGATAACTTGTCCATTCTCGCGCTTCGTGTGTCTCGAAAGAGAGCGTTTCGCGATCCGCATTGCAAAGTTGCGTCCACGTCCATGCAACGCGCCGCGGCGCGCAGTTGCGCGCTTACGCGGCCATGACGGGAAAAATGGATCATGACCAGAACCGACCGGATCGCGGGCCTTGTGCCCGCAGCGCTTGTGTTTGCCATGCTGTGCGCCGCGCCCGCCGCGGCTCAGGAAAGTTCCTACACGCCCGACGCTTATTGGGAAGTCTCGATGATCGACGTCGAGGATGGGCAAGGCGAAAACTATGCCGACTATCTGGCGCGCGAATGGAAGGCGAATCAGGAGTTCGCCAAGAGCAAGGGCTATATCAAGGATTATCACGTCGTTGCGAACACCAACAACCGCGAGGACGAGCCCGATCTCTATCTCATCACGATCTTCGACAAGATTTACGACACGCCCGAGCAGCTTCGCCAGCAAAAGGAATATGAGGCGCATGTGAAGAAGAATGCGCGGGTGCTCGACACCGAATTCGGCGCGCGCGGCAAGATGCGCCGCGTAACGGGCAGCATGCTTCTTCGTGAACTCAAGCTCAAATAAGGGGAATCCTGCGTGGAGCCTGATCGTTTGACGTGGAAGTGCTGAGCGCTGTCCGTTGAAAGCGTGAATCAGGCTCTGGTCCAACAGGCTGGTTCGGCCTGAAACGATCGAGGTTCAACGCCCGCGGCGCTGTTTCAACGCTGCCGCGGGTGTCGCTTGTTGGTATCGACCACGTCGCCAAGCATGTCCTCGTCATCCTCGATCTCGTCGGCATCGGCATCGCCGCCCGGATCGGGCACCAGATCGGTCTGGATCAGTCCCTGGTGAGGGCCTTCGCTCTCCACTTCCCACATTTGCGCGCGCTGCTTCTCGTCATAGTCGTCCTTGATGAAGGCGCCATTGATGCGCTTGTGCGCGATGCGGGCGGCCAGCGGCTCTGCCTGTTCCGCTGTGTCACGGAACTCCTGCTCAACCTGTTTCCGGTCGATCGACACCGCGCAGCTCCTCTTCCCGAGGCCTTTCGTTCCGCCCCCTCGTTGCGCTTATAGCACGAAAGACCCGCCAAAGTCCGCATCGGCTGAGGTGTGAAAATCCGGGTGCGATGGGGTGTCCGGGAAATGGGGGCTGGCATTGCTGCCAGCCCCCACTGCGCCAAGTCCGGATCGCCCAGATGTGCGACCGACGACCCATTCTCAGGCATCCACGCAGGACCCTTGTCGAATGACCTTGCCCCGCAGGGCGTTCGCCTACGAACCTCGCGCGGCGGGCGCTTTCGCGAAGCCTTTGCAAGTGTCGTCATTGATTGCCCCGCCGCTGCGGCTTTCAAGGAAGCGTCCTTGTCCAGCCGCGGCGTCGTCGCCGCCAAAGCCCCGCTCGTATCCGCCCAGCGCTTTTCGGCTGCGGCGGATGCTTTCATGGCGTGCCGAGTCGCGCAAAGGCCAAAGCGGGGTAGTTGCCCTGTGGATAACGGGGATATCGGGGAGAAGCGCCGGATCGTGCAGACCTGTGTTCGCCGGCCAGCGAATGCGTCCGTCGACGAACGGAAATGGGGGCTGGCATCGCTGCCAGCCCCCACTGCGCCGGGTCCGGTTATCTTCGCCTTGCGGCGTTGGCCCCGTATCCCTGGCGTTCTGCCCTTACCTTTGCGCCTGAACGCTCCGGCAGGTGCATGGGCCTGCTATGATCCGCACCGGGTTTCCGCCTTGGCATTCGCCTGGCGGCGGTTCATCGCTTGCCCAGACCTCTGTTTCCGAATGGCTTTTCCGAAGAATTGCCGTTCTTTCACAATGGCCTGTCTCTGCAGTCTTGCCCTTCGTTTCCGTCGGGCTCCTTGCTTCGACACACAAAGATTTCCACGTCGCGCCGAGTCGCGCAATGCACGAAATCATGCCTTTGGGCTGTGGATAACGGGGATATCGGGGATAAGCCCAAGCTTCGAACGGCTGCGCGCCAGATGCCATTCACGCGCCGCCGGCGCAAGTGGTTTAGCGCGCTCTGCGGCGAGTCCTGTCATGCTGCGCCGGATGGCCTTTGCAGCGGCTTGTCGACGAAAACGGGCAATTGGCCGTGCCCGAACGCGAAAACGGCTTAGCAGTCGCCGCGCCGGCCCCTAGCAGGACGGCGAACGCGCGCCGAAAATCAGCGTCATGGGATCATTTTATTTTTTAATCACGTTAATTCAGTGACTTGTATTGTTGTTTCAGGTTCATGAAACCGGGCACATCATGGGCGCGTTCACTAGGGGTCATTGATCAAAATCAAAAAAAGGGACTGTTGTTTATGCGTAGTTTTGTTCTTGCTCTGGGTGCCGCATCGCTCGCCATCCCCGCCACGATGGCCTTGCCGACCGAAAAGGCCGAGGCGGGCAAGCATTACAAGTACAAGGAATGGCGCGGTCGCGACGGCCGCACCTATTGCCGCAAGTCGGACGGCACCACCGGCCTGATCGTGGGCGCGGCGGGCGGTGCGCTGCTTGGTCGCGCGATCGATACACGGGGCGACCGCACGACGGGCACCGTCGTCGGCGCCGCTGCCGGCGCTCTGCTCGGCAAGGAAATCGACAGCACGCGCCGCTGCCGCTGAGGCGGCCCGACAAGCGTCGTGCAGACAAGGGGTGGGATGCTATTGGCGTCCCACCCTTTTTCTCTGTCCCCCATCGGGACTACGTAAAAACACACGGCTCGTCTGCGAAACCTAACGGTCTATCGTGGGTTCATGCTATGGTGGACCAAGGAAAGGGGAGTAGCATGCGTAACATTCAGCCTGTCGAACATACCCGTACCATCGAGCCGGGCCTTATGGGCTACCGGATCATGTATCGTCGCGAGGAAGCCAATCATTGCCCCGGTTGCGGCAACAGCAATTGGCATGTCGGCAGGCTATCGGCGCAGTGCGCATTTTGCGACACGAGCCTGCCCTTTGCCGATGGCGGCACGATCTCGATGGCGTCGCCGCTCCACATCTGAACGCGGGGCGGCGTCCGGCTGCGGCCGTGATTGAGCTTGCATAATCGAGCGCCGCGGCGACGGCTCATGGCGCCAGCGACCGCAGGTCAGGCGAGCATCCGGTCGTCGAAAAGCCCGAATGCCAGCGTCGAGGCGTAGAGGCCGATCGCATCCGCCGGAGCAAGTGCATCGGCCCAGTTGTGCAGCTCATAGGCGGCGTTGAGCATCGCCACCAGCGTCTGGCTCGCGACCAGCGGATCGACCGCACGGACCGATCCTTCGCTGATCCCATCGATCATCATGCCCGCAAAGCGGCGCGCGACATGGTCGGATCGCTCGACCATCGCCCCGCGCACGCGGCTCGGCAGTGCCTGAAGCGCGGTCGTCCGCAAGAGCGGGCCGCGTTCCGAAAACTGCACATCGAGGATCATCGCCATCGCCGAGCAGAGCCGCTCCCACTGGCTGCCGTCGGCGCGGTCGGCGGCGCGCTGCGCCTGCGTCTGTATAGCGAAGCTGTGCGCGAAGCAGTTGACGACCAGTTCGTCCTTGGCATCGAGGTGGTGATAGAAACTGCCCTTGGTCACATTGAGCTCGGATGCGATGCGCTCGACCGAGGCCCCGCGATAGCCGCGCTCGTTGATCAGCCGCGTGGCCGCCTTGAGAAAGTTGCGCCGCGCAAGCTCGGGCCCCTCGGGCGAGGCATCCTCGGCGAGCAGCGTGCTGACCGGCGCCCAGGCCGCGCCGCGTGGCGCCAGTCCGGTGTCGAACAGCTCGAACATCCGCGCGGACAGGCGGGGGAATTCGTCGGTGGCATAATGTTGCAGCCAGCCGGGCAGCCAGAAGATCGTCTCGACCAGCACGTGCGTCCGCGCCGTGAGCAGCGCCTTGGCGCGCTCATTATCCGCTGCGCCGAAAAAGCCGCGGATGCGGCGGAGCAATCCGCGGTAGCGATCGGCCAGAGCCTCGCGCTCCGGGCCCTCCATGGCGCGCAGGTCGGACAGCACCGTGAACGGGGGCTCGTCGCCATCGCGAATGCGCGCGCGCTGCGCGAAGCTTTCGTCGACATAGGCGCGGACGCGCGATCGCGGATCGGGCGCGCGTTCCGCGGACTCGACGATCGCCTCGATCCGGTCGAGCGAGCGATCGTAGCAGGCGGCGGCGAGCACCTCCTTGCGCTTGAAATAATAGGTTACGCTGGTGGTGTTGAGCCCGACCATGGCCGCGACGTCCGCCAAGGTCATGCCAAGCGCGCCATTCTCGTTGATCTCGGCTGCGGCCGCGTCGAGGATCAGCTCGCGCTTGCGCTGAAAACGCGCGGTCTGGGTCCGGTTCGTCGTGGCGGTATCGCTGCTCATAACGGAAGTGCTAGCAATTTGCGCTGTACTCGAACAGTCGGTCTTGTATCGGGAGCGCGATAAACCCTATCCAGGACGCACCGGAGAGGAACCGCATGACGACACTGGCCGATATCCTTGCGGGCGCGGCGCCCGGCGACACCGGGTTGCGATTCGAGATTCCACCGACCTGGATGCAGGGGCGCACCGCCTATGGGGGGCTTTCGAGCGCACTCGCGCTGCATGCGGCGTGCACGACGGCCGAGGATCTGCCGCCGTTGCGGACCGCGCAGATATCCTTCGTCGGACCGCTGGCGGGTTCGGTCGAAGTCGCGACGCGGACGCTCAGGCGCGGCCGGACCGCCGCGTTCGTCGGCGCCGACGTCGTCAGCGAGGCGGGGCTCGGGCTTGGTGCGACCTTTGTCTTCATGGGCGACCAGCCATCGCATATCGACCATGTCGCACTGCCTGCGCCGGCCGCATTTCCCGATCGGCCGTCTGCACCGCGGACCAGCGAGAGGGCCGATTCCTTCTTCCGGAATTTCGAATTCATCGACGCCGAGGGCGACTTCGGACGTGCCGACTGGGTGCGCTGGGTGCGCCTGCGCGAGCGTGACGGGCTCGATCCGATGATCGCGGTGATGGCCGTCGCCGATGCGCTGCCGCCCGCGGCGCTGCGGCTTGCGACCGAGCGCGGGCCGATCAGCTCGATGACCTGGCTGGTCAATATGCTGACCGCCGAGCCGCGGACGCGCGACGGCTGGTGGCTGCTGAGCTCACGCGCCGAATATGCGCGCAGCGGATGTTCGAGCCAGACGATGACGATCTGGAACGCCGATGGCGTCCCGGTGGCAAGCGGCATGCAGAGCGTGGCGCTTTTCGTCTGAGGCGCGATCCCGTCAAGTGAGCAAAGCCGCAGCGCTTGCGGCGAGCGCGAGCGCGACGAGCGTCGGGATGACGACCGCGAGCATCGGCCGCGCTCCGCTGTCGAGCAGCGTGTTCATCGGCGAACGCATGCCTGTTGCTGCGACCGCGCAGGCGAGCATCGCGCTTGCCGCCTGCTGGGCGAAATCGCCGACCATGGCGGGGATCGCGATGGCCGAATTGAGCGCGGCCAGTGCGAAGAAGCCGATGACGAACCAGGGGAGCCGGAAGAAGGCGGCGCGGCTGGTGCCTTCGGTCTGGAAGCAGAGCGCGACGATGGCGAGCACGGGGGCGAGCATCGCAACGCGCGTAAGCTTGACGATCGCGGCGGTCTCGCCCGCATGCTGCGAGAAGGAGTAGCCTGCGCCCAGCGCCTGCGCGACGTCGTGGATCGAGGCGCCGATCATGAAGCCTGCGCCGGTCTCGCCGAGGTCCATGAAGCGCGCAATGATCGGATACAGGAACATCGCGAACGAGCTCAGCGCCGATATGATGACGAGGACGAGCGTGAGCTGCGCCTGGCTCGCGCGCCGTTCGCCGAGCACGGCAGCGAGCGCGAGTGCGGCCGAGGCCCCGCAGATCGCGACCGCACCCCCCGCGAGCGTACCGAAGGCCGCGCCAAGCCCGAGCGCGCGCGACGCGAGCACCCCCGAACCGATCGTAACGGCGACGATCAGCAGCAGCGCGACGAGCGCCCAGGGGCCGAGATCGGCGACCTGGCCGATGGTGATGCGCAGGCCCACCAGGACGATGCCGAACCGGAGCAGCGTGCGCGATGCGAAGGCGAGGCCCGGCCCCAGCCGTGCGTCGGCGCTGAGGAAGTTGAGCGAAAGCCCGATCAGCAGCGCCATCAGCGTCAGTGGCGCACCATAGTGATCGGACAGATAGCCGGCGGCGAGCGTCGCGAGCGCGGCGACGCCGAGCCCGGGCAGGTAATGGATCGGGGTTACGCGCGGCGCAGGCTCGAGATCGCCGTAGAGATCGGCGCCCTGCGGCAGCCGTCGTGCGCCTGAAGCCGTCATCGCCGCGCCCGCGTCACTTGCACCGCCCGCCGTCGGGCCAGCCCGTCCAGCCCGCACCGCGAACCACCCGGCCGGGCTTCGCACCCGTATGCTCGCCGTCCCTGAGCACGGGGACGCCATTGACGATCACGTGTCTCATGCCCGTCGCATATTGCGCGGGCTTCGCGACCGTCGCGCGATCTGCAATCGTGGCGGGGTCGAAGACGACGATGTCGGCGAGATAGTCGCGCGCCAGCCGCCCGCGCTGCTTCAATCCCAGATTCTCGGCGGGCAACGCGGAGAGGCGGCGGATCGCGTCGGGCAAGGTCGCGGCCTTCTGGTCGCGCACATAATGACCGAGCACGCGCGCAAAGGTGCCATAGGCGCGCGGGTGGTTGTTGTATTTGAGGAAGACACCCTCGGTCGCCGCGGCTTCCTCGTCGGATCCGAAGCTCATCCAGGGCAGGCCGATCTGGCGACGGACATTGTCCTCCGACATCAGCCGGTAGAGCGTGCCGACGCGTGAGCCGTCCTCGATCACGAGGTCGATCGCGGTGTCTTCGGGGCTCTTGCCGCGCATCGCGGCGACCTCGGCCAGCGTCTTGCCGGTGAGTGGTTTGAGCGCCGGGTTCTTGAAGCCGACAACGATCAGGTTTTCCGCGCCGCCCGCGGCACGGTAGAGATTTTCCCAACCCTCGCCCGGCGCCTTCATCTCCGCGATGACGCGCGCGCGAATCTTCGGGTCGCGCAGCCGTTCGATCCATGTCTCCAGCCCGCCCGCCTGGACCCAGGTGGGCATCGCGGCATCAAGCCCGGTGCCCGCGATCGCATAAGGATACATGTCGGCGGTGATCCGCAGCCCCTGTTTGCGTGCATCCTCGATCCGCGCGATGGCGGCATCGAGCTTGCCCCAATTGTCCTGGCCCGCCTGTTTCAGATGATAGATTTCGGCGGGTGCGCCGCTTGCCCTCGAGATCTCGATCAGTTCGTCGATCGCCTCGATGAGCCGATCGCCTTCCGAACGCATATGGCTGATATACATGCCGCCGCACTGCGCGGCCTCGCTCACCAGTGCGATGAGTTCGGGAGTCTCGGCATAGGAGGCGGGCGCATAGATCAGCGAGGAGCCGACGCCCATTGCGCCCTCCTGCATCGCGGTACGGACGATGCGGCGCATTTCGGCGAGCTGCGCGGGGGTCGGATCGACATCGTCCTCTCCGAGCACATTCTCGCGGACGGTGGCAGCACCGACAAAGGATGCAACATTGGTCGAGACGCCCTTTTTCGTCAGGAAGTCGAGATACTCGCCGAGCGTCGTCCAGGTGATCGGATATTTGATGTCGCCCTGTCGCTCGACCACGAGCTTCTTCATCTGCGGGTTGAGCGGGCCGCTGCTCGTCCCCTCGCCCATCACTTCCAGCGTCACGCCCTGGCGAATGTCGCTCTGCGCGCGGCCGTCCTCGATCAGCGAGTCATTGGCCCAGCTCAGCATGTTGATGAAGCCCGGTGCGACCGCCAGACCCTGCGCGTCGATCGTTTCCTTGGCCGTCCCGGGTGCCTTGCCGCCGAGGTGGACGATGCGATCGCCCTTGACGGCAATGTCTCCGACCACGCCGGGCGCGCCCGACCCGTCATATAATGTGCCGCCGCGGATCAGCAGGTCGTATTCGGCCGCGGGGGGAGCGCTCGCGCCGATCAGCGCCGCCAGAAGCAACGATGCGGACATGCGACGAATGCGAAACGCCATGAACTACCCCCTCGATTATGATCTTCAGCCTTGTTGCAGAGCCTCTCACCAATTCCAATCGATTAGCGCCCCCCGCGCGGGTCGCCCGCGATGGTTGCGATGACCGGCGTGCCCATCAGCGTGCGATGGACGGGGCATTTGCCCGCGACCTCGATCAGCCGCGCGCGCTGCTCGTCGGAGAGCGCGTCGCCGTGGATATGGACGGTCTTGGTGAAATTGTCGGTCCAGGCGGGCTGGCCCTCGACGCCGCCCTTGCGGTGCGTGAGGCTGACCGAGACATGGTCGAGCGGCCAGCCCTTGTCACGGGCGTAGAGCCGCACCGTCATCGCCGTACATTCGCCGAGCGCGGAGAGCAGCAGGTCATAGGGCGCGGGCCCCAGATTGCCGCCGCCGACGCCCTCGGGCTCGTCGCCCGTCAGGACATGCCCCGAAACGTCGATGCGAACGGCAAAGGCGCTCTCGCCGGTTTCGCTCACATGCGCCTCGATCCGTCCATCCGCCATGCATGATCTCCTTCGTTCGCGGACAAGCACCTTGCCCGGACCGCAGATTTCTTCAATAGCAGCGGGCATGTCGAGCATCGAAACCCGTCCGCCGCTCATCGTCGGGCTTGGCGGCACCGCCAAGCAATGCAGCGCGAGCGAGCGCGCCTTGCGCCATGTGCTCAGGCGCTGCGAGGCGCATGGCGCGGAGACGCTGCTGTTCGACGGGCCGTCGCTCGACATTCCGATGTATGCGCCCGAGATCGCCGAACGTACCGACAAGGCGCGCGCGCTGATCGACGGGCTGCGTCGCGCCGACGGCGTCGTCATCGCGTCACCCGGATATCACGGCACCGTCTCGGGCCTGATCAAGAACGCGCTCGATTATGTGCAGGATATGGCCGCGGACGAACGCGTCTATTTCGAAGGGCGCGCGGTCGGTCTGATCGCGGTGGCGGCGGGCTGGCAGGCGACGGGAACGACGCTCGCGACGCTGCGCTCGATCACGCATGCGCTGAGAGGCTGGCCGACGCCGATGGCGGTCGCGGTCAATTCGATGATGCCCGTGTTCGATCCCGATGGGGAGGTGTGCGATCCGGCGATCGTCCAGCAGCTCGACGTCATGGCCGGGCAGGTCGTCAGTTTCGCGCGGATGAAGGCGCTCCACGATCTGGGCCAGGCGGCGAGTGTTGCGGAAGACGCCAGGGGCTAAGGCGCGCAACGTCCGGCGACTGTTTGCGGCCGTCGGTGATGACGAACAGATGGTCGATCGCGTCTATCCGGCCTTGCCCAGCGTCTCGGCGAGCAGCGTGTTGGCGCGCGGGCCGTTCCAGTCCATGCCGCCGATGACGCGCCAGACCTCCTTGCCATCAGCGTCGTAGAGGATCGTGGTCGGCAGCATGCCGCTGGCATAGTTCAGGCCGAGCCGGTTCTCGGGATCGAGATAGGGTTCGAGCATCGCATAGCGGCTCTTCTCGAACCAGGGGCCGACAACCTCCTTGCCCTTCGAATCCTGCGAGACGGTGAGCACCTTCAACTTTCCGGCCTCGCGCTTCGCAAGCGCGTCGAGCGCGGGCATTTCCTTGATGCAGGGGCCGCACCAGGTCGCCCAGAGATTGACGAGCACGGGCTTGCCCCTGAACTTTTCGAGCGTGACCGTGCTGCCATCGGGCGCGGTGAAGCCGTCCTTTGGCATTGTGGCGCCGCGTTGCGCGATGTCGAGCGTGCCCGTGAAGGCTTCGGGCTGAACGGTTTCCGCGACGTTCGCTTGCCGGTCTGGCGCTTGCGGCGCGGGTTCGGATTGCCTATCGCAGCCGCCAAGTGCTGCCAGGCCGAGGATGAGAATGAACGAAGACCGCACCAAGGGCTCCAATAGCATGTGGGGCGGGCGTTTCGAGGAGGGCCCGGCCGCTGTCATGCGCGAGATAAACGCGTCGATCCCCTTCGACAAGCGCTTGTGGCGGCAGGACATCGCAGGGTCGAGGGCGCATGTCGCGATGCTTGGCGCACAGGACATCGTCGGCGCCGATGATGTCGCGGCGATCAACCAGGGGCTCGATGCGATCGCGGCCGAATATGAAGCGGGTGGCGTCCCCGAGAATCTCGCGCTGGAAGACATCCACATGGTGACCGAGAGCCGGCTCGCCGAACTGATCGGTCCGGCAGCGGGCAGGCTCCACACCGCGCGCTCGCGCAACGATCAGGTCGCGACCGATTTCCGGCTGTGGGTGCGCGACGCGATCGACATGGTCGAGCCCGCGCTTGCCGCGCTGCAAAAGGCGCTCGTGGCGCGCGCCGAGGAACATGTCGCGAGCGTCATGCCCGGCTTCACTCATCTGCAATCGGCACAGCCCGTCACCCTCGGCCATCATCTGATGGCCTATTACGAAATGATCGGCCGCGATCGCTCGCGCTTCACCGATGCGCGCCGGCGGCTCAACCAGTGCCCGCTGGGCGCGGCGGCGCTTGCGGGTACGGGCTACCCGATCGACCGGCATGCCACGGCGGCCGCGCTCGGCTTCGACAAGCCCACCGACAATTCGCTCGATTCGGTCTCGGACCGCGATTTCGCGCTCGACTATCTGATGGCGGCGACACAGTGCGCGGTGCATCTGTCGCGGCTGGCCGAGGAATTCATCATCTGGGCGAGCCAGCCCTTCGGCTTTGTCTCGCTTTCGGATCAGTGGTCGACGGGCTCGTCGATCATGCCGCAAAAGCGCAACCCCGATGCCGCCGAGCTGGTGCGCGGCCATAGCGGCCGGATCGCGGGCTGCATGGTCGCGCTGACCATGACGATGAAGGGCCTGCCGCTCGCCTATTCGAAAGATATGCAGGATGACAAGCCGCCGGTGTTCGAGGCGCACGACCTGCTCGGCCTCTCGATCGCGGCGATGACGGGAATGATCGAAAGCGCCACCTTCCGTACGGACCGGATGCGCGCGCTGGCCGAGAGCGGCTTTGCGACCGCGACCGATCTTGCCGACTGGCTGGTGCGCAAGGCGGGGCTTCCCTTCCGCGAGGCGCATCACGTGACCGGACGCGTCGTCAAGCTGGCGGAGGAACGCGGCGTTACTTTGGGCGAACTGCCACTCGACGTGCTCCAGTCGGTCGATCCGCGTATCACCGAGGATTGTTTTGGCCTATTGGGCGTGGATGCTTCGGTAGCGAGCCGCACGAGCCATGGCGGCACCGCCCCGTCCGAGGTGCTCAAGCGGATCGTCGAGGCAAAGACTGCATTGGGAATGGCTGCATGAGAAAACTGGTCATCGTCTCGGCACTTGCACTGGCGCTTGCCGGATGCGGCAGCAAGAAGCCGCTGGCGCGCCCGGCGGGGGATCAGGTTCCCCCGGTGCCCGCAGCCGCACGGACCGCGCCGACGTCCGAGGATATGCTCACGCCTGACGATCAGGCGCGCCCCGAGCGCCAGGACGAGATACTGAAACAGTCCCAGGAGCGCGAGGACGACAAGTTCGACCTTCCGCCGACGGCCTGATCCATGGACCATTTCGAACTTCGCAGCGGCAGGCTGCATGCCGAGGATGTGGCGCTGGAGGCGATCGCCGAGGCGGTCGGGACGCCCGTCTATGTCTATTCGCAGACGACGATCGAGCGCCATGCGCGCGTATTCCGCGATGCGGTTTCGGGTGCGGGCAGGGGCGAGCCGTGGATTTCCTTCGCGGTCAAGGCCAATCCCAATCGCGCGGTGCTTTCGGTGCTCGCGCGCGAGGGCTTTGGCGCCGACGTGGTCTCGGCGGGCGAGCTGATCCGCGCGGTCGCCGCGGGCATCCCGGCGAACAGGATCATCTTTTCCGGCGTCGGCAAGAGCGCCGACGAAATGCGTCTCGCGCTCGCGCACGGGATCGGCCAGTTCAATCTGGAATCCGAGCCCGAGGCCGAGATGCTCTCCGCGATCGCGGCCGAGCTCGAGGTCGAGGCGCGGGTGGCTTACCGCGTCAATCCCGATGTCGATGCGGGAACGCACGCCAAGATTTCGACGGGCAAGTCCGAAAACAAGTTCGGCATCCCGATCGACACGGCGCTGGCGGCCTATGCGCGGGCGGCGGCGTTGCCGGGGCTCAAGATGCAGGGCGTCGCGGTGCATATCGGCAGCCAGTTGACCGCGCTGGAGCCGCTCGAAGCGGCTTTCACCAAGATTGGCGCGCTGGTGCGCGAGCTGCGCGCGGCGGGGCACGACATCACCGTTGCCGATCTCGGCGGCGGGCTGGGCGTACCCTATGACCCCGCACTGCCTGTGCCGCCGAGCCCCGCCGAATATGGCGCGATGGTCAAGCGCGTGACCGAGGGCTGGGGTGTCCGGCTCGCCTTTGAGCCGGGCCGCCTGATCGTTGCAAATGCAGGCGTGCTGCTGAGCCGCGTGATCCGCGTCAAGGACGGCGTCGCGAACCCGTGGGTGATCGCGGATGCTGCGATGAACGACCTGCTGCGCCCGAGCCTGTACGATGCATGGCACGACATCCGCGCGGTGACTCCATCGGGCGAGCGCTTCGCGGCCAATGTCGTCGGGCCCGTCTGCGAGACCGGCGATACCTTCGCGCTCGCGCGCGAGATGGACCGTGTGGAGGCGGGCGATCTGATCGTCTTCATGACTTCGGGCGCCTATGGCGCGACGATGGCGAGCACCTATAACAGCCGCGCGCTGACCCCCGAGGTACTGGTATCGGGCAATCGCTGGGCGGTGGTGCGCGCGCGCCAACCGCTCGAAGCGCTGATCGCCGCGGATTCGGTGCCCGACTGGCTGGGTGACTGACGCGCCGCTTGGCAAGCGCAACGTACCGCGCGACAAGACGCGAGATGCATAGCCTGCCCATATTCCTGCGGCTGGAAGGCCGCCCCGTGATCCTGCTTGGCGAGGGCGCTGCGCGCGACGCCAAGGCGCGGCTGATCGCGCGGGCGGGGGCAATCGTCGTGGGGGAGGACGGCGAAGCCGCGCTCGCCATCGTCGCGATCGATGACGAGGCGTCGGCGGTGGCCGCGGTGGAGCGCCTGAAGGCGCGCGGCATACTTGTCAACGCGGTCGACCGTCCCGCTTTGTGCGACTTCACGCTTCCCGCGATCGTCGACCGCGATCCCGTTCTGGTTGCGATCGGGACGGGAGGCGCGTCGGCCGGGCTCGCCAAGGTGCTGCGCCAGCGCATCGAGGCGCTGCTGCCGGCCTCATTGGGCGCGCTTGCGGTGGCCCTTGATGGTGCCCGTGCGGCGATCCGCGCGCGCTGGGTCGAGCCCGATCAGCGGCGGCGCGCGATCGACGCGGCGCTCGAAAATACGCTCGATCCACTGCGCGAACAGGATCGCGACGCGGTGGCACGCTGGCTGGCGGCCCCCGACGCCATCGTCGAGACGGGGCTCGTCACCATCGCGCTGCGATCCGACGATCCCGACGATCTCAGCCTGCGCGAAGCGCGGTTGCTGGGCCAGGCCGACACCGTCTTTCATGCAGAGGCGATTCCGCCCGCGATCCTCGCACGCGTGCGCGCGGATGCGGCTCGCATGGCGGCTTCGCCCTCCGAGCCACTGCCGCCCGGGCTTTCGATCCTGCTGATCGCCGCAGCCTGAGCCGAGCTCAGCCGCCCAACTGCTCGACCTGTTGCTGAAGCGCCTGAAGCGAATCGGCGAGACGCTGGCGATCGGCCAGTATGTCATGGACCCTGGAACGCAGCTCGCCGATCTCGATTGCGCGATGTGCGATCCGCGCATCGAGCGTTTCGTTGGAACGGCGCAGCGCCTCGTTTTCCTGCGCGCGCTCGACGAGCCGGCGCATCCGCGCATCGAGCACCTCGAATTCGAAGGGCTTGGCGACATGATCGTCCGCACCGGCCCCCAGCGCCTCGATGACCGCGCCGGGATCGCTCCGCGCGGTGATCATCAGTACGGGGGTGTGGCGGCGGTGCTGCATGGCGCGGATCTCGCGCAGCACGGTGTTGCCCGACATCCCCGGCATCACCATGTCGAGCAGGACGAGGTCGAAGCTGCGTCCCTGGATGCGATCGAGCGCTTCCTGTCCGCTGGCGCACAGGCAGCAGCGATAGCCCATCTGATTGAGCCGGCGGCCAATGACCTGGAGGTTGGTCCGGCTGTCGTCGACGACGAGAACGTCGAGCGGGGCGCCCGGGGGCGTCGCTTGGACCGCACTGAGCGGAGACAGGGCCATATTCACTCCGGCTGATATTTCTCAGACCGGGACATTTAGGACAAAGCCCTCACGATTTGGTTAATGAACTGCCAATTGTCACAAAAGCGCGAGCGCGGAGAGCTCGCCCAGCATCGCGGGGGGCAGTTCGTCGGCGTCGCCGAGAGCGCCCAGATCCGCGGGCGCGTCGCTGGTCGTGAGATAGCGCCAGCCCTGATGCGCGCGCCGCGGGCGCGGCTGTACGGTGACGAGGCGCGATTCGAGCCGGATGATCCACCGCTTTTCGTTCTCCATTTCCTCAAAGCCGAGGATCGTCTGGCGCGCGACGAGCTTGTGCTTGATGATCCAGTAGAGCGATCCCCCGATCAGCTCGTCGTGGCGCGTGGGGCGGTAGCGCGTGGTGACTTCGGCGACTTCGTTCTTGCTGCGCGCGGCGATCCGCTGGGTGAGGATTTCGAGCGACGCGCAGCCGACAGCGACCTTGGTGAGATTGAGTTCGGCCATGGCCCCACTTGGGGGGCTCTGCGCCCGGGATCAAGCTATCCTGTAAGCCCGGTTGCCGCCGCGAGGCCCAGAAACACGAGAAAGCCCATCGAATCGGTCGTCATGGTGACGAATACCGAGGAAGCGACCGCGGGATCTGCGCCGTAACGCTCGAGCGTCAACGGTACGAGCACGCCCGCCATGCCCGCGATGAGGATGTTGGTCATCATCGCCGCGGCTATCACGGCGCCGAGCTGCGGATTGGTGAAGGCGAGCGCGACGCCAACGCCGATCACCACCGCTACGGTGGCGCCGTTGAGCAGCGCGACCCGAATCTCGCGCCGGATCGTCCGCCAGGTGTTCGACTGGGTCAGCTGGTTGGTGGCGAGCGCGCGCACGGTGACCGCCATGGTCTGCGTTCCCGCATTGCCGCCGACGCCTGCAACGATCGGCATCAGCGCGGCAAGCGCCACCATCTGCTCGATCGTCCCCTCGAACAGGCCGATGATGGTGGAGGCGACCAGCGCGGTGGCGAGATTGGCGATCAGCCAGCGCACGCGGCTCTTGTAGCTGTCCATCACGGGCTCGTTGATGTCGCCTTCGCCCGCGCCAGAGAGCTTGAGGATGTCCTCGCCCGCTTCTTCCTGAATGATGTGGACGATGTCGTCGACGGTGATCATGCCGACGAGCCGACCCGACTGATCGACGACGGCCGCCGAGATCAGCGCATATTTCTGGAATTTGAGCGCGACCTCTTCCTGGTCCATGTCGACCGGGATCAGCGTCTGTTCACGCGCCATGACGTCCGAGATCGCGATCGAGCGCGGCGTGCGCAGCACCCAGCTCAGCGCGCAGCAGCCCAGGGGATGATGCGCAGCGTCGACGACATAGACCTCCCAGAAATCGGTGGTCAGATCCTCGTTGCTGCGCAGATAGTCGAGCACATCGCCCACGGTCCAATGCTCGGGCACCGCGATCAGGTCGCGCTGCATCAGGCGGCCCGCGGATTCCTCGGGGTAGGACAGCGCCTCCTCGATCGCGGCGCGATCGTCGGGCGCCAGCGCGCGGAGCACGGCGCGCTGGTCGTCCTCCTCCATGTCCTCGATGATCGCGACCGCGTCGTCGGTGTCGAGTTCGCCCGCGATCTCGGCGACCTGATGCGGATCGAGCGCGTCGATCAGGTCCTCGCGGACCCAGTCGTTCATCTCGGCGAGGACGTCGCCATCGAGCAGATCGGGCAGTGTCGCCGCGAGCGCCTGACGGCGATCGGACGGCGTGAGTTCGAACAGGTCGGCGATATCGGCAGGATGAAGCGGTTCGACGAGCGCACGCGCGCCCTCCGCATCACCCGAATCGACGCGTTCGAGCACATTGGTCACGAATTCGGGGGTCAGCCGGTCCTCGGCGTCGTGGCTGGGCTCGGCCGCCGCCATCGACTCCTCGGGCAGATGTTTCAGCTCGGTCTCGGACATTGCGGCCTCCCCTCGTGAAACACGGCCCCGGCAATATTGTTGCTCTAGGCGCACAAAACGGCACAGGCAATCCACCGAATGCCCGTCAAAAGGGATGTTTTCGCGGCCGCTATCGGCTATATATGGCCCAGGCTTACCGCAAGCCCCGGCGGAGGTGGCGTATATGCGACCCGCGCTGCCTCCGCCTCCCTTTTGGAACGAATGTCCGCGCCCTTTCCCTGTCGTCAGGGATCGCTATATGGGGCCCAGTTTTCCAACATTTGCGGGAGCCGATCATGGCGGACACACTTACCCTGACCCTCGACAATGGCGGCGATGTCGTCATCAAGCTGCGCTCCGATCTCGCCCCCGGCCATGTCGAACGCATCGGCCAGCTCGCCGATGAAGGCTTTTACGACGGCGTGATCTTCCACCGCGTGATCGACGGCTTCATGGCGCAGGGCGGCGACCCGACGGGCACGGGCATGGGTGGTTCCAAGCTTCCCGATCTGCAGGCCGAATTCAGCCGCGAGCCGCATGTGCGCGGCGTCTGCTCGATGGCGCGCGCGATGAACCCCAACAGCGCCAACAGCCAGTTCTTCATCTGCTTCGACGATGCGCGCTTCCTCGACGGCCAGTATACCGTGTGGGGCGAAGTGACCTCGGGCATGGAACATGTCGACGCGCTGCCCAAGGGCGAGCCGCCGGCGAACCCCGGCAAGATCGTGACCGCACGGACGAGCTGAGCACGACCGGCGCCTGCCCCGGCGCAAGCCGGGGTTGAGCCGTCTTTTTCCCGTTACGCGTCCCGCGCTTCGAACAAGGGCACCAGCCAGTCGTGAAACAGCCGCACCGGCCGCGTTTCCAGCGCGCGCGGACGGCATGCGAACCAGTAGCTGTACGGGCTCTCGACCTCGATATCGAAAAGGCGCACGAGCCGCGGGTCTTCGGCGTCCTCGAGATGGCTGTCGAGCATGAATGCGACGCCGAGGCCTCCGGCTGCGGCCTCGAGCATCAACTGACCCGAATCGAAATGGTCGATTGCGACGGGTTCGAGCCCCTCGAGCCCCAGGGCATTGCGAAACACCTCGAATGTCTCGGGCATGTCGCGGTGGATGAGCACCGTGGTCCGCGCGAGATCCTCGGGCACGCGGATCGCATTGGGGCCTTCGGTGAGCTTGCGCCCCGCGATCGGATAGACGCGATTGCGTCCGAGCCGTCGCGAATAGAGTGCCGGGTCGATCTCGCGCGCCAGCGGGATCGCCACGTCGAGCCCCTCGCCAAGCCGCGACAGGCTGTGCGCCGCGGTGTCGATATCGAGATGCAGTTCGGGATGCTTCGCACGCAATTCGGGCAGATGCGGCATCAGCTTTTGCGATGCGAACAGCGGCAGGATGCCGAGCCGCAGCCGCAGCACGTCGTGATTGGTCGAAAGATCGTCGATCGCGAGGCTCAGCATGTCGATCGCCGGCGCAATCTTGCGCAACAGCTTCTCGCCATCCTCGGTGAGGACCAGTGCCTGATGGCGCCGGCTAAACAACGCGCGTCCGAGGAAACGCTCAAGCGCCTGAACGCGCCGGCTGAGCGCGGGCGAAGACAGCGCCAGCTCTTCGGCCGCAGCCTTGATCGAGCCGAGCTTCGCGACCTGCACAAAGGCCTCGATGGCGGTCAGGGGTGGCAAACGCCGCATCTACACTCCCTCGTTACGCATGTGGCGGATCCAGGCCGCCAGATCTCAGTATTGGTTGTCCGTGACACTTTTATGATTGCATAATATGCAAGCGTAAAGAGCCTTTTCGCACTTGCAACATTCTTTGCTGCGCTGCACATGGAGCAGGCCTTTCAGGCATCCTCTCCTAAAAACTTTCACGGCCGGTCCTTTTTGGATCGGCCTTTTTTTTGTTCCGGGGTCGAAAGCGCCGGAGGGGGCACCTATCTTGCCGCTGTCGTTGATAGCGGAGCATATGGCCGATGGCTGACGAGGAAACCCAGGGGCGGCGATTGCAGGTCGCCAATGCGCGGCCCGAGGACAGCGGCCGCGGCCTTGCCCGGCTTTCGCACGCATCAATGCAGGCGCTCGGTCTTGCCGAGGGCGATGTCGTCGAAATCATCGGCAAGCGATCGACCGCGGCGCGCGCGGTATTGCCCTATCATGAGGATGACGGGCTCGAGCTTGTCCGGCTCGACGGCCTGCAGCGCGCCAATGCCGGCGTCGGCTCGGGCGACTTCGTTGAAATCCGCAAGATCGAGACCAAGCCCGCGCAGCGTGTGGTGTTCGCACCTGCACAACAGAACCTGCGTCTTCAGGGGTCGACCAATGCGCTCAAACGGACCTTTATCGGGCGTCCGGTCTCGTCGGGCGATGTGATCGCAACGGTCGGGCAACAGCAGGTCGACCGTGGCGAGATGCCGCAACAGCTGCGCCAGATGCTCGCGGCGCCAGCCTATGCGCTCCAGGAAATCCGCCTCACGGTGGTCTCCACCAGCCCCAAGGGCATGGTCCATATCGATGCAGAGACCGAGATCGAACTGCTTCCCGAATATACCGAACCCAAGGAAGCGCGCCGCGCCGACGTCACCTATGACGATATCGGCGGGATGGCGGCGACGATCGACCAGCTTCGCGAGATGGTCGAACTGCCGCTGCGCTACCCCGAGCTTTTCCAGCGCCTCGGCGTGGATCCGCCGCGCGGCGTTCTGCTCCACGGCCCGCCGGGCACGGGCAAGACGCGGCTCGCGCGCGCGGTCGCCAATGAAAGCGATGCCGAGTTCTTCCTGATCAACGGCCCCGAGATCATGGGCTCGGCCTATGGCGAGAGCGAGAAGAAGCTGCGCGAGATCTTTGAGGCCGCGCAGAAGGCCGCGCCCTCGATCCTGTTCATCGACGAGATCGATTCGATCGCTCCCAAGCGCGGCCAGGTGCAGGGCGAGACCGAGAAGCGTCTCGTCGCGCAGCTCCTGACCCTGATGGACGGGCTGGAGGCGCGCACCAATCTCGTCGTGATAGCGGCGACCAACCGCCCCGAGGCGATCGACGAGGCGCTCAGGCGGCCGGGTCGCTTCGACCGCGAGATCATCGTGGGCGTGCCCGACGAGCGCGGTCGTCGCGAGATCCTGGGAATCCACACGCGCGGCATGCCGCTGGGCGACAAGGTCGACCTCGCAGAACTTGCGCGGACGACCTATGGCTTTGTCGGCGCGGATCTCGCCGCGCTCGCACGCGAGGCTGCCATCGAGGCGGTGCGCAGGATCATGCCGAAGCTGGACCTCGCCGCGGGAACGATCCCGGCCGAGGTGCTCGATACGCTGTCGGTCACGCGCGAGGATTTCATGGCCGCGATCAAGCGCGTCCAGCCCTCCGCGATGCGCGAGGTGATGGTCCAGGCGCCCAATGTCAGCTGGGACGATATCGGCGGGCTCGACGACGCGCGCGAACGGTTGCGTGAAGGCGTCGAACTGCCGCTCAAGGATCCCGACGCGTTCCGCCGGCTCGGCATCCGCCCCGCCAAGGGCTTCCTGCTCTATGGCCCCCCGGGCACGGGCAAGACCCTGCTTGCCAAGGCGGTCGCGCGCGAGGCGGAAGCGAACTTCATCGCGACCAAGTCGAGCGACCTGCTCTCCAAATGGTATGGCGAAAGCGAGCAGCAGATCGCGCGTCTCTTCGCGCGTGCGCGGCAGGTCGCGCCCTGCGTGATCTTCTTCGACGAACTCGACAGCCTCGTCCCCGCGCGCGGCGGCGGGATGGGCGAGCCGCAGGTGACCGAGCGCGTGGTCAACACGATCCTCGCCGAGATGGACGGGCTCGAGGAACTGCAGTCCGTGGTCGTGATCGGCGCGACCAACCGGCCCAATCTGATCGACCCCGCGTTGCTCCGGCCCGGGCGCTTCGACGAACTCGTCTATGTGAGCGTGCCCGACGAGGGTGGACGCCGGCGTATCCTCGGCATCCAGACGGGCAAGATGCCGCTGGGCGACGATGTGGATCTCGACGATCTCGCAAAGCGCACCGATCGCTTCACGGGCGCCGATCTCGAGGATCTGGTCCGGCGCGCGGGCCTTTTCGCGCTGCGCCAGTCGCTCGACGTCGAGAAGGTCGCGATGGCGCATTTCGAAAAGGCGCTTGGCGAGACGCGCGCTTCGGTGACGCCCGAGATGGAGCGCGAGTATGAGACGATGGCCGCGCGGCTCAAACAGGATGCGCTGAAGATCGACCCGATCGGCTTTATCGCTCCCGGGATGCTCCGTCCGCGGGGTCAGAAGGGTCAAGAGTGACCCAGGCATAGGCGAAGAGCAGGACGAGCGCGGCGGCCGCGGTGTAATAGGGCAGCGGCCGCCACAGCTCGTACATGCCGACCCCGATCGACGGCCCCAGCACGAAGGCGGCGCCGTTGATCGAGGTCACCTTGCCCGCAACCGAACCCTGCGCCTTGGCGCCCACCGCCAGCGACGAGCCCGCGGTGAAGCCGGGGCGGGTAAAGCCGAAGCCGAGCGAGGACAGCGCGAAGGCGGTCGCTATGCCGTAGAGGTCGGTCGCAAGCCCGGTCAGCGCGCAGCCGATTGCCGACAGCACCAGTCCGATGAGCACCAGCGCGCGCGGTTTCAGCCCCAAAATCGGGATCAGGCCCCATTGCACGAGCAGCGCGGCGCCCGCGCCCATCATCAGCACGATCCCCGTCGCCTGCAGCGCGACCTCGAGCGAGCCGCCGATCCGATCGATAATGAGAAAACCGATCGCCTGCCCCGTCATGGCCTGCGCATGGCCCATGACCAGGCCGCAGAGCAGCCAGGGCCATATGCGCGGGTCGCGCAGACGCACCTCGACCGAGTGCGCACCGATCGCGGCGGTCACCGTGGCCCCTGTCGACTGTCCGCCGATTGAGGGATAGCTCGCCGCCGCGCCATGCGGATGCGCGATCGGGCGGTCGTCGGGAAGCAGCCGCCATGCCGCGATCGACACGGCGAGGCCGATCAGCGCGAAGACCAGCGCGGGACCCGCCATGCCGACCACGGGGAGCACGAAATAGGGCCCGAGCGCGGGGCCGAGAATGGTGCCCAGCCCGAATGCCGACGCGAGCAGCGTCAGCGCCTTGGTCCGTTCGTCACGGCTGGTGCGCGCGGCGACCATGGCCTGTGCGGCAGGCGGCGTCGCGGCGCCAAAGGCGCCATAGATCAGCCGGCCACCGATAAAGGCGACGAAGGTGAGTGCGGGCGCGAGCCAGCCAAGAATGCCCGCCGCGAGAAAGATGCCGCACAGAAGCGTCGAAACCGTGAACCCGGCGAGCCCTGTCACCACCATCGTGCGCTGGCCGTGGCGATCGAGCCGCTTAGCCCAGAAAGGTGCTGCCAGCACCCAGACCGCCGCCGACACCGAAAACGCCGCGGCGACCACGCTGTCCGCGACCTTGAGCGAGCGCCCGAGCGCGGGAAGCACCGACTGCATCGCGGTGTTGCCCGCCGCGATGGTGAGCATGACGACAAAGAGAAGTCCGAAATCGCGCCGACGCGCGCGCTCCTCAGCGCTCAACATCGACATGGCAGCGGGTCACGCCTTTGTCGGCGACCGCTCCGTCCGGTTTCATGCCCATGCCGCCCCGATACGCCGGAACGATGCGCGAACGAAAGGAAAAACTGCGGTATCGATGGGTTAGGCTCTACTTGAACAAGCCGCCTTTATTTGCGAGGGCTCGTAACACTGTTGTCACGGACGAGGAATTTCATGCCCGCATCATCCGCAAAGACCGAGCGCAAGCTGCCTGCCTGGGTCGCCGAGTGGGCGCGGCAACGTTCCGGTCCATGGGCAATGTTCTTCAAGGGATTTCTGAAGCATCCCGTGATGGTCGGCTCGGTCATCCCTTCGTCGGACACGCTCATTGCCAACATGCTCGGCCCCGTCGACTGGGCCAATACCAAGGTCTTCGTCGAATACGGGCCGGGCGTCGGCACATTCTGCCGGCCGATCCTGAAAAGGCTCGCGCCCGATGCAAAGCTGATCGCGATCGACACCAACCCCGACTTCATCGAATATCTGGGCGAGGAAATCCCCGACCCGCGTTTCGTGCCCGTGCTTGGGTCAGCCGCCGATGTGCGCCAGATCCTTGCCGATCATGGCCATGACCATGCCGACTATGTTCTCTCTGGCCTGCCCTTCTCGACGCTCCCGACGGGCGTGGGTCCGGCGATCGCCGAGGAAACCCAGGCCGCGCTGCGTCCCGGTGGCGCATTCCTCGTCTATCAGTTCTCGCCCAAGGTTCGCGACTTCATCGCGCCGCATTTCGCGCGGATCGACCATGGCTTCGAATTCTGGAACATCCCGCCCGCCCAGCTCTACTGGGCGTGGAAGGACTGACGGCCCTCAATCGAGGCCGAGATTGAGCCGGCGCGTGACGGTATAGTCCATCACGTTCACCACGAACCATGACAGCGTCCAACGCACGCGGTTGAGCCAGGTCGCGCGCGCCTTGTGAAGCTCGGGCGTGATACGTTCGCAATCGGCGAGTTCGCTCTCGAAGAATGCGCGCATATGCGCGGCAAAGCCCGCATCCTCGATGCGAAGCATCAGTTCCATGTTGAGGAACAGGCTGCGGATGTCGAAGTTGGCCGAACCGACATAGGTGACGTCGTCGATGATCATCAGCTTCATGTGGAGCAGGCTCGGCAGATATTCGTAAACCTCGGCGCCGTGCTTGAGCAGGCCCCCGTAGAGCAGCCGCGCCGCCCCCACGGTTGCCGCGTTGTCCGAACGCTGCGCGGTGATGAGGCGCAGCGAGCCTCCACGTTTGGCGACGTTGCGCGCGCGCTTGAACATGGAGCGGCTCGGCGAAAAATACGCCTCGATCATGTCGGCGCGCCCGGCATGTTCGAGATCGTGCTTCACCGTCCGCGCCCAGGGGCTCAGCCGCCGCGTCGGGCCGCCGATCAGCCAGCGCAGCGCGCCTCCGGATGCGGGCGGCAGCGCCTCCGCCATCATTCGCCTCAGCGCGCGGAAGCTGGCATTGTCCGACCGCACCCAGCGATCGAGGCTGTCATAATAGGTGACGAGCCAGCCAATTGCGGGGCCGCGCACTTCGAGCCCGAGATCGCGCCACTTGCCCGCCTCGTGCGGCGCGAAATAATCGTCCGCGACATTGAAGCCGCCGATGATCGCGGCCCGGTCATCGGCAATCGCGATCTTCTGGTGGTTGCGCAGCAGATAGCGCCGGCCGAAGCGCGGCACGAACCGGCAGAGTTCGCAGCCGGCCTCGTTGAGCGGCGCGAAGAAGCTCGCAGGGGTGTCGCTGCTGCCGAAACCGTCGACGATCAGCGACACGCGCACGCCGCGATTCATCGCGTCGAGCAGCGCTTCGCGCACCGCGGTGCCCGTCGCGTCGGCCTTGAAGATATAATAATAGAGCCGGATCCGGCTGTGCGCGCTTTCGATCAGCGCAAGCAGCGCCCGCAGCCGCGCGGGCCCCTCGACGATCGGGACCAGCCGATTGCCGTCGACCTCCAGAGGCGCTTCGCGCCGTGCGGGGCGTCCGTCGTCCATGCCCGATCAATGGGTGCCGGGCGTGCAAAGGGCAAGGGAAAAGCCGCATTTCCTTGACTCGCGCGCCCGGCATGGCTACCTCGCCGGCTTACTTCCGATATTTGCCAAGCAAGTGGAGCGACTATGGCGCGCGTTACCGTCGAAGATTGCGTCGACAAGGTTTCCAACCGATTCGACCTGGTGCTGTTTGCGGCCCAGCGTGCGCGCCAGATTTCGGGCGGCGCCGATCTGACGCTCGACCGCGACCGCGACAAGAACCCCGTGGTCGCGCTGCGCGAGATCGCCGAGGAGACGATTCATCCCGAGGACATGAAGGAAGCCGTCGTCTCGATGCTCCAGCGCGTCCAGGTCGACGAGGATGATGCCGTCGACGAAATCGGCTCGCTCAGCCAGTCGGCCGAGGCTCTGCGCCTGACCGCGGCTGCCCCGCCGCGCAACCAGAATATCGGTGGCGACTACGACGGCTGATCGCGCCGTTCGCCGCTGAAATCGAAAAGGCCGGGCAATTGCCCGGCCTTTTTCGTTGGAGTGATGATGCCTCAGGCAGCCTTGTCGGTCAGCGGCTGCTTGGTCTCGCCGATCGCGCGAATTTCCTCGG
>NZ_JAKVIO010000035.1 GCF_022601895.1 Sphingomonas sp. LaA6.9 | reverse complement strand
GTGCTTCGCATAACCGACTTCGCCTGCGAACTCCTCGACCGGAGCCGAGGGGTTGGCCTGCTGCTTGAAGTCGATGAGGTAGGTGTAGTTGGCGGTCAGGTCGATGCGGTCATCGCCGAACCAGTTGAGGGCGCGGCCGTAGCGAAGGCCAACGTCGATGCCCTTGGTGCGGATCTTGCCGATGTTGATCAGCTGATCGTCGACGCGCGTGACGAAACCCGTCGCGGCATTGCGCGTCACGTTGTCGCAGAAGTCCGCGAGGCCCGTGAGCAGGCACTGCTCGATCGAAAGGTCACGGCCGACCTGCGCGATCGCGTCCTTCACCTTGATGTCGTAATAGTCGACGGTCAGGGCGACACCGGGCGCGAAGCTGGGCGTGAAGACGCCGCCAATCGTGATCGTGTTGGCGGTCTCTTCCTTCAGATCGGGGTTGCCACCGACGAAGCCGTTGATGCCCTGCAGATCCGCCGGGGTGTAGGCGAAGGTGCCATTGGCAGCGATAGCGGCCGCAATCGCGGGGATGGCGCGGCAGGCGTTGTCCTGGGCGCGGTTGCTGGTCGCGGTTACGTTGTTGCAGGGATCGGTCACGCCCTCGAAGGTCTCCGCGGGTGCCGAGGCGAATTCGGAGATGTTGGGCGCACGGTTTGCCTGTGCATAGGCGCCGCGGAAACGGACGCCATCCACCGGTGACCATTCTGCGCCAGCGTTCCACGAGAACACGCCACCCACATTGCCCTGGCTATAATCGGAATAGCGGGCCGCGCCCGTCACGCCGAGATAGTTGAAGAAGGCTGTGTCGGCGAGCAGCGGCACCTTGACCTCGCCATAGGCTTCCCAGACGTCGAACTGGCCGACGGTGTCGGGGATCATGTTGCCCGAATTGCCGCCGGTGTTGGTCAGGATGTCGAGATCGTCGACGCTCTTCTCCTTGCGGTACTCGGTACCGAACGAGACGCCGACATCACCCGCGGGAAGCGAGAAGAGCTGGCTGTTCGTGATGTTGGCAGCCAGCACATGCTGCTCGTTGGTGATCTTCTCGGACTTGGGGACGACCGCCTGGACATATGCGGATGCTGCCGGGCTGGCGGTGTTGAAACCGAAGATGTTGATCGGAACGCAACCCTCCGCCCGTGCGGTCGCGCTGCGGCAGACGATCGAGCCATCGGCGAGCTGGACCGCGTCGAGCGCGTTGCGATAACGCGCATTGTCGATGTCCTGGCTGGTCGTGTTGTCCTTCAGACGGCCATAGACATAGCTCGCGTCGAAGTTCCAGTTCTCGGCGAACGAACCGCGAAAGCCCGTGGCGACGCGCCACGTGTCACGCGTGTTGTTGTTCGAACGGTCGAAGACCTCGTTCTGACGGCGACGGAAGCCGAGGTAGGAAACGTCGTTGCTGGCGTCGCCGTCGCTGTTGCGCGCGGCGATCGCAGCCCGCACATCTGCCGGGATGAAGGGGTTGTCGATACCGATGCCGAAACCCGGAGCGTAGATGTCGGTGTCGGCGAGCGCGAGCGCCTCGATATCCGAATTCGACTTCACCTTCGAATAGGTGATCTCGGCAAATGCCTGGATGTCGTCGGTCAGGTCATATTTGAAGATACCGCTGGCGAGGTAACGCTCGACCGGGGTCGAGATCCGACGCACCGAGTTGCGGTTGAAGCCTGCGCCACCCCCGGCGATGACGTTGTTGTTGTCGTCGAACGAGAACAGGCTGCCGCCGAGATAGGCATTCTGTGGGGCGCCCGCCGCGTTGAACAGCTGGAAGCGGCCCTGCGGCGAATAGGAGCTGTACCCGCCGGGTCCGCAGATGTCGAAATAGCAGTCCTCGGCCGAGATGCGGCGCTTGCGCGACAACAGGCCGGTATCCTTGTCGTACGAGAAATTGCCCATGAATGAGCCGCGATCATCCGCGCCGAACCTGGTGCCGGCGGTGATGCTTGCGAAATAGCGCGGGTTATCGCCCTTCTCGGTGATGTTGTACTGCGCGCGCGCGGAGATGCCTTCGAACTCGTCCTTGAGGATGAAGTTGACGACGCCCGCGATCGCCTCGGAGCCATAGACGGCCGAGGCGCCGCCGGTGATCACTTCGTAACGCTCGATGAAATCGGTCGGAATGTTGTTGATGTCGACGGTCGAGCTGCCCGCGAGACCCGAGACGAAACGACGGCCATTGACGAGTACGAGCGTGCGTTTGTCCTCGAGATTGCGCAGGTTGAGCGTGGCGACGCCGTTGCCCGAGGTCAGGAAGTTGGTGTTGGTGCGGCTGTTGCCGACGCCCATCTGGGGCAGTTCCTGAAGCGAGTCCTGGATGTTGACGACACCCTCGCGTTGCAGGTCGATGGCAGAGACCGCGACGACAGGGATGTTCGATTCGACGCCGGGCTGCGCAATGCGCGAGCCGGTGACGACAATGGCATCGTCCTCGTTGGTGGCTTCGGGAGCTTCCTGTGCATGGGCCGGCAGAGACACGACGGCCAGGCCGAGTGCCAAATGCGCGGCACCCGTCCGGAGACGCAACAAACACATGTTCATTTGGGTCGATATCCTTTTGTACAACACTAATTTGGAACGAAGATCGTTCCGGACCTCTGGTCGCCGGCCTCAGGAAATTCTGGCTTTCCCACGCCGCGGCGATCACATGGCTCAGTTGCACATGGTTGTAAATTTGAGCTTTGCGTGCAGAATCATACGAATCTCCGACCGTCACATATTTGCAACAGTCAGATCGAGACGCGTTCCGGTCCGGATGAACCGCAGATTAATATGTTTGCTATAAAACTATTTAATCCCTGCGCCAGCAGGACGATGGCCCGATGCATCGGTGGCGAGACGCAGCGATGATTGATCAGAACAGGGGCAAGACCATCGGCTTTGGCGTCACGCGCGTTTCGGGACAGAACGGCTCCTTAGCCGCACAAGCGCAAACAGCGCCGGCCCCCCTGTGACCGGACGCGCTGCGCCTCCTTCAGATTACAATGGCGAGGTCCGCGACCTCAGCAGCCCGCCTGTCGCATGCAGGAGTTGAGCTGGGATTTGTCGACAGCGTCGCGGTCGGCCCGCCGTTGCTCCGCCCATTGGGCGCGCGTCTTGCAGACCTTCTTAACCGCCAGTCGACTTCCCAGCACTTCCTGCTTCTCGCAGACGACTTCGTCCGGATCGGCCTGCTTTTTGGCCTTTGACGACGCTTCTTCAGCGGCCGCCGGGACCGTCAGCGCACAGGCGATCAGGGCCCCCAATGCGGTCAAACGTGCAATCGGGCGCATCATTACTCCTCTCGGTACAAACCCTGTCCGCGAGACTGCAGCATTCGAACGCCGGTTCCAAGGTTTTTCGACCGGCGACAGCAGCTTGCCTATCTTGGCGGGGCTACATCGAAGGCTATGGTCAGCCGTTCGCCCGCGGCAAAGGGCCGGGTGCCGTGCCACATCCATGACGGGAACAGCACCAGCCGTCCAGGGCGGGGCTCGACCATGCGCACCGGCGCCAGATCAAGGCCGAGTTCGGCCTGCGGTACGCCGAGCGCGAGCCAGCCCGCATGCGCGTCCTCGTGCGACTGCCTCCCGGGCAACGCCACATACAGCGCCGAGCTGATCCACCCCTGGGGATGGACGTGATTGGCATGATGCCCCGCGCCGCGCAGGCGGACGGACCAGCTCCCCGCAAAGCGGATGCGCCGGTCGCGACGTTGGCGCAGCAGCGGATGCGCGTCATCCGGTGGAGGAAGCTCGCCCGCATAGCGCTCGATCGCGCCGACGATCGCGGCGCGCGCCGTCCGAATTTCAGGTTCTATGCGGCTCAACAACGGGCCATCGGTCTGGGTGCCGCCACGAACCGACTGGTCGAGATACTCGCCCTTGGCAACATGCAGTGCACGCAGCCGCGCGGCCAGCGCATCGAGCCCCGGCAACGCATCGCCGAGGTCCATCACTTTTACGTAATGCGCGTCCTGCTCGAGCCACTGACTGCGCGCGTCCCCGGTCTGGCGCCATGCCGCGGCGGCATAGGGCCAGACCATCGCCGAACGCTCGGAGCGAAGCTCGCGGTCGATGAGCATCACTGCACTGTCGGCGCGTCCGCTGCGCAGAAGATGCCGGATCCTCCACAGCGCAAGCGCCGGCTGCCGGTCAGAGGGCGCGGCATCGAACAATGCGTCGGCGCGCCCGGTTTCCCCCAATTCGGCCGCCGCGATCGCTTCGAACTCGGCGTGGTGAATGTGAGCCAGTCCCGCGACGCGGGCGCGCTCCACGTCGTCGCGCAATCGCGCAAAGTCCTCGCGTCGAAGATCGAGATCGAACAGGCCCTGCCATAGCGCCGCTTCCCCGGGCGCTGCCGCCATTGCGCGTTCGAGCGAGGCGCTCGCAAGATCGGGACGTCCCATTGTTGCGCGGAGCTGCGCCAGCTGCTGATGCCCCTGAAGCCAGAGCGGCGCCTGCGCCAGGATCGCATCGAGCTCGGCCGCTGCCTCCTCGCCCCTTCCCGCGGCCATGCGCGCCGCGGCGAGACCGACGAGTATGTCGCCCTTTGGAGGTCCAAGACGGTTCGCATGCTCGAATAGCGCCACCGCATCAAGGCCCGCTTCCAGCGCAACCTGGGCGTGCCCGTGCGCGATGCCCGCATCCGAAGGCGCAAGCCGCGCCGCGTGCATGAAGGATTCGAGTGCCGCCTCATGCTCGTCGAGCGCGCGCTCAAGCAACCCGCTCCATTGCCACAGCCGCGCACTCGAGTGCCGCTGCGCCGCTGCGCGCACCAGCGGCAACGCGCGCTCTTCTTCCCCTTCGGCAAGCGCCAGCCGCGCAAGCTCATCAAGGCCGTCGACATCGGCGCGCCCGGCGCGCGCGGCGGTCAGCGCGGCTTCGATGCTCACAGCCCGGCGGCCGGGGCGCCCCCGGCTGCCGTGATCAGCGTCGCCACCGCCTCGCGCTCGACGGCGCTGAGATCGGGGTGCCACAGATCGAATATGAAGACGATCCGCAACTGATCGCTCGGGTTCATCGCTTCATGTTCGATCGTGTCGTCGAATACGAAGGCCTCCCCGCGCTGCCAGTATCGCGTTTCCGCACCGACGCGGAACCAGCATCCCTGCGGCACGACAAGCGGCAGATGACAGACGAGCCGCGCGTTGCTGACGCCTACATGCGGGGGGATCGTCGTGTTGGGCGCAAGCAGCGAGAACATCGCATTGGGCGATGCCCCCGGGATCGCAGGCTGATCGAAGCGATCGAGCAGCGCCAGCGTGCGCGGACAATGGCGCGCATTGGCCTCGACCTGCCGCCCGTTTTTCCAA
This sequence comes from Sphingomonas sp. LaA6.9, assembly GCF_022601895.1. Taxonomy (GTDB): domain Bacteria; phylum Pseudomonadota; class Alphaproteobacteria; order Sphingomonadales; family Sphingomonadaceae; genus Sphingobium_A. The sequence goes on along the minus strand of NZ_JAKVIO010000035.1, from coordinate 41,094 downwards.
AGATGGATCGCGGTCCAGTCAGGATTGTGATTGAGCGGCTTCCATTGGCGGAGCGGCTGATGCGCTTCGTACTGGATATAGGGGACGAGTTCGGCGCGCTCGGCAGCCATGACGGCTTCGAGCTCAGCGCCGATCACGTCGGTCGCGGCCTCGATCTCCTCCAGCCAGGGAAAGAGCCGGCGCGGGTGGAATTCGCGTTCGCTCAATCCCGGGAAATGGAAATGCGTTGGTTCGCTGTGAAAATGGCGCGTCCGCCGCACCACATTGCTGCAAAAGCGATCGATACGGCCACGTTCCTCATCCCCGGCGCGCGCCTCGATCTCGACCATCGCCGACTTGAGCTGGCCTTCGCGCGCATCACGCCACGCGTCGTAACGCTGCTGCCCTTGCGCAAGCACAGCGGCAATCTGGGGCGGCAGATCGCCGTCGGGTTTCTGCGCGAGCGCGTGCCCCCATGCCTCGCCCGCCATCGGATCTCCGACCCGATCCAGCAGGCTTGCCTTCATGAGCAAGGCGGTGAAATCGAGCGGCGCAATCGCGAGCGCGCGATGAATAGCCTCGAGCGCGACACGCGGCTGGCCCGCAGCGCGGCTGACGCCCGCCAGCTTCAGGAAGATCGACGCATCATCGGGACGCGCATCGGCCGCCTCTCGCAGCAAGGCCTGTGCGCGCGCGAAGTCCTGCGCCATCGAGGCGCGATCGGCCTCGGCGAGCAGCGCGGGCAGCTCAGCGTTCAAAGCGAATAGCCGAACTTTTCGACCCAGGGTTCAAGAGTCGGCAGGATCGGTTCCAGATGCGTGCGATAGCGTTCCCAGCGGCCGGCCGCGCGCTTGTAGATCGGTTCGGTGACCTGCGAATAGCTGGCCGTCGTGATCAGCCCGCGCGACTTGGCGGTACGCTGATGATCGAGCGCGCCCTCGTGCCACTCGAGGCCGAGGAATTCGAGCAACGGACGGACCTGCCCCTCAACGTTCTCGATCAGCTTTTCATAGACGATCGTGTGCACGTTGACCGGGAAGAATTGGCCCGAGCGTTCCCAGTAGCGGAAGGTCAGATCATAGAATTCGGCAGCATCCTCAAGCCGGAGGAAGTTGGCCATCGCCGCGTTGAGGCGGAAATTGCTCATGTAGCAGCTCAGCAACACATCGCAGGGATGCCGCAGCGCGAGGATGAAGCGCGCGTTCGGAAAGAGCCGCTGGATCAGCGGCACCTTGTGCAGAAACAGCGGAGATTTGTCGACGAGGAGCGTCGAACCGTCATAAGGCTCGATCTTGCGCACCTCCTCGAAATAGTGCGCCCGCGCCTTTGCGATTCCCGCATCATCGAGTGCGGCGAGCTTTTCAAATCCGCCGATCGCGGTGTCGACGAGGTTAAGCGGAGGTTGCTCCTCCAGAACCGTGGTTCCGGGATGCCCCATCAGGATCGTGTCGAGCAATGTCGTGCCCGACCGCGGAAAGCCGACGAGAAACACCGGATCCGCAAAGCCGTCAGCTGCTGCCTGCGCCGGGCGCCAGCCGGCGATCCAATCGGGCGTGAGAAGTTCTGCTTCCTTGCGGATCTCGTCACGCATCTCGGCACCGCGTCTGAGGGGCTGGGTGGGATGTGCCTGATGCAGCCGTGCGGTCTCCTCGAATGCCGCAAAGGCTTCGTCGGTCCGGCCCAGACGGTCGAGCACGGTTGCGCGAATATGCGCCGTGCGCTCGGGCTCGGTGGCTGGCGGCACATGCGACAGATTTTCCAGGGCACTTTCGAACTCGCCCTGTCGGCGATTCTCCATGGCACGGAGAAAGCCGAGCGTACCGGGGTCAACGCCATTGGCTTCGGCGAGTGCGATCAGCGGAGCAAATTCGTTTTCGCGATTTGTGTGCTCATACTGGATGACAAGCCCGAGATACGCGTCCGAAATGACCGGGTTGAGCGCAATCGCCTCACGAAACGCGCGTTCCGCCTCGGCAATGCGATTGACCAGCCCATATTCGATGCCGAGCTTGACCTGAAGGTCCGGATCCTTCGGATCGCGACGGACGGCCTCCTCCAGCGCCGGCAGAGCCTCCTCCTGTCGCGCCTGGCGTTTGAAAAGCACGTAAAGTTCGTTGAGCGCGCGGGCGTCATCAGGGAAATCCGCCGCGGCAGCGCGCAAAGTCTGTTCAGCTTCTTCATCACGATCGGCCGCGCGAAGCGCATTGGCGAGGTTCAATCGTGTCGGTGACGCGAGAGGATCAAGCGCTACCGCGCGCTCCAGAGCATCGACGCTGCCAGTGAAATCGCCGAGCGCGGAACGTGCATTTCCGAGGTTGTTCCAGCTCTCGAAATCACCAGGAGCACGCGCGACGACATAGTCATAGGCCTCTGCCGCATCCGCGAACCGGTCGAGCGATTGCGCGACAAAGCCGCGATAGCGGGCAACGCGCAGCGACGCGTCGGAGAATGCGAGCTTGCTGGTGGCGACCTCGAGCGCGCCGGCCAGATCGCCCGATTCGATCAGGGCAGCGATCAGATTGCATGCGATCGTGACGTCGCCAGGCCGGCCACCATGGGCCGCCTTGAGATGGCGGATTGCGCCTGCTGCATCTCCCGCACGCGCACGCAGCATTCCAAGAAAGGCATTGAGTGCAACGACATCGCCGCCACGTAGCAGCGCATTCTCCGCCAGTTGTCGGGCGCGCTGAAGGTCACCGGTCTGGGCGGCGCCCACAGCCTCTCTCAACACATCGGCAGTAATCGGATCGAGCATTGGTGCAGTTGCCATCGTGATTGTTTGCCCCGTTCCGCCGCGCCAATGCAATCCAAATGCATGTCAAGATTGTCGGCAGACCATAAAAGGAGGGGCGGCCGATCCCAGGATCGACCGCCCCCCGACAGTGTTAACCGGACTGAACCTTAGAACTCGAGCGTCACGCCTGCATAGACGTAGCGACCCAGAGCATCATAGGTGGCCGGATAGGTGTTGCCGTTGCACGGACCAGTCGGGCACAGGTTCGAACCCGCACGGCCGGCGTTGCCCGACGTAACCAGCGGAGGCTGCTTGTCGAACACGTTGTTCACGCCCAGACGGAACTGGTAGTTCTCGGCAAAGGCAAAGGTGGTCGCAATGTCGATATAGTTCTGCGCCTTGAGCTTCAGACCCGGATCGAATTGCGAGCTGACAGGAGCGCCGATCGACTCATTGTCTTCCAGCGTTTCGGCCGTGACCTCGCCGACATAGCGCCACTGCACCGAGAAGCCGAGACCCATTTCGGTGTTCAGCGTCACGCGCGCCTTGTGCCGCCATTCGGGCAGCGGCGCACCGGCGTTGGTGGTGCCGCCGATGGTGCAGGTCGGACCATAGAGACCCGCGCAGTCGAAGGGCTCGGTCAGACCGTTGTCGATCTTGTACTTGTCGAGATAGGTCCCGATGAAGCTGGCCGAGATCGTGCCGAAGTCGAGGCTGTGCGAGTACGAACCGTTGACCTCGATACCCTTGGTCCGAAGCTTGCCGACGTTGTTCGGAAGGTCGGTAACGAAACCGCCCGGGGTCAGCCACAGCGAGCCGGCCGCGTCACGATTGACGAGGTCGCAAGATGCGGCCGCCGCCGTTGCGGTCGAGTTGGCGACGCAGTCACCCAGCACTGCATCCTGACCGAAAGCACGGATCGCGTTGTCGACCTTGATATCGAAATAATCGATGGTCAGCGCGAAGCGCGGCAGGAAGCCGGGCTGAAGGACCACACCGAAGGTCTTTGTCGTCGCCTTTTCGGGCTGCAGATCGGGGTTGCCGCCGATCAAGCCGTTATACTGGCCCGCCGGGTTCGCGGCAGTCCGCTGGCCGACCAGAAGACCCTGAGCAAGACAGCCATAATCCGTTGCGGTGATCGTGATGCCGGCGCAGGGATCCACGCTGCCGTTCAAAGCGACGGTGTTGGTGGCGAACAGTTCCTGGATGTTCGGAGCACGGACGGCCCGGTTATATGCACCGCGCAGGCGAATATCCGGGATCGGCGCGAGTTCGACGCCGACCTTGTAGGTGTCGGTGTCATACTTGCGATCGGCGCTCGTCTCGTACCACGACTTGCGATAACCCGCGTTGATCGAAAAATCGTGGATGAAGCTGTCCTGCACGATCGGGATCTGGACTTCGCCGAACAGGTCATAGACGCGGAAGTTGCCCGAAAGCGGCAGCGTCGCGCCGCCCTGACCGGTGAGATCACCCGTCTGGAAGGCGTTGTCGGTGTTCAGTTCCAGCGACTCCTTGCGCCATTCCACACCGACGTTGATGCCAACGCCGTCTTCGGCCCAGGGGGTCTGGAAGCCATATTCACCAAGAAGACCGGTGAACGAGGCGCTCGCGACCTGCTCCGAGGTCTGGCCCTTCTGGAAGCCGGTCGCCGACAGATAGGCAACCGCTGCGGGGCTCACGGAGCCCGCGCCGCCGAAGACGTTATAGGGCACGCAGTTCGGATCGGTGCCGTCGACGACCGAGCGGCACACCGGGGTGCCGTTGGGACCAGTCACGACATCGAGCGCGCGGGTAAGACGCGCTACCGAGAACTCGTTCGAATAGACCTGCGTGTAGTTCGACCGGCCATACTGGTAATAAGCGTCGTACGACCAGACATTATCCAGATCGCCCTTCGAACCAATGACCGTACGGAAATTGGTGTGGTGCAGGTCGGACCGGCGAGGACCACCTTCGACGTTGCGGCGGAGCAACTGGAAGAACGCCCTGTTATAGGTCGCTCCGGTCGTCGGATCGGTGAAGTCGATCGGCGCCGCCCCCGGATTGGGGTTGTAGGGAGCGCCCTGCGCCAGCGGGAAGACGCCCAGGAAGCCGTTGATCAGGTTCTCGTTGTCGCAGACTACGGCGCGCTGAGCCGCCGACATGAGCGGATTGTCGCAGTTGATCGTCAGCGTATTGCCGAAGTCACCCGAAGGCGCGATCTGGGCAACCGTGCGGTCGTCCATGAACATGAACTCGAGATACGGCTTGATCGAGTCGTTGATCTCGTAGTTCGCGAACAGGCCCGCAGTGTAGCGTTCGTCCGGCCGCTGGAAATAGTTGGTCGGTGCGAAGTTGTAGAGCGTGGTCGAGTTGTTGAAACCGCCACCGGGCGCGAAGGTGTAGATCGTCGACGTCGCACGAGCACCGCCGAAATCGTCGAACACGATCACGTTTCCGTTGTCCGAGGTCGCCGAACCGCCGCAGCGTGGTACGCCAGCGCCAGTGTTCTGCAGGGTGCAGGCGCTGAAATCGCGGCGCGACTGCAGGACCGGCTTGGCCTTGCGGTAGCCGGCATAGACGACTGCATGGCCGCGGCCATCGTCAAACTTGGTGCCGATCGAGACCGTGGCGTCGATGGTCCCGCCGTCGACGACGCTGCCCTTGGGATAGCCATAGCCGGCAAGACCCTGAGCCGCGCGCGCATCGAGCAGCGGCGGCATGAACTCGTTGCGGTTGTTGTGCTGGGAGAAGCTGTACTGGCCGTCGAACTTGATACCCTCGAAATCGGTATCCATGATGAAGTTCACGACGCCCGCGACCGCGTCCGCACCATAGGTCGACGACGCACCGCCCGTCAGGACCTCGACGCGCTTCACGATCGAAGCGGGTATGATGTTGATGTCGGCAGCCGAACCGCTGGTCGGGCTCGGATCGCCCGGCAGCAGGCGACGGCCGTTGACGAGGGTCAGCGTGCGGCTCGTGCCGAGGCCACGAAGGTCGACCGATGCCGTACCGTCAGCGCCGTTGGAGAGCGTCGAGGCCTGGCTTGCAGACACGCCGGGCAGCGAGTTGAGCAGGTCCTCCATCTTGGTGGTGCCCTGCAGCTTGATGTCCTCGGCGCCAACGACGGTAACCGGCGCAGCCGATTCGAGGTTGGGCTGCGGAATGCGCGAGCCGGTGACGATGATGGCTTCGCCTTCGGCCGCTTCGGCGGCCTGGGGCTCGTCCTGCGCAAAGGCAGGCGCCGAGATCATGGCCAAGCCAAGTGCAAAGGACGCAACGCCCCCGCGCAGGCTCGTATATTTGAGAGATTTGCTCACTTTCCAGTCCCTTTTCTGGAGCGATCGAGGCGAATTGTTCGACCCGATATGTTGGCTGTCTGGGCAAAGCACGCGCTCCCTGCACGGCGCTCTCCCAACAGACTGTGGTGCGAAATGCCCCAATGATCGGCGGGTTGTAAACGCCGGATACGGGCTGAAGACTAAGTTCTCGGCGGTGTGTATCCATTATGCCACACAGTACGGGGCGCGGTTTCGCCCGAGCCGCGGCGCATTCTTGCATCGTGCCGCAGACCGCTTCACAACGCCGGCGACACAGGGAGATATCGAATGAAGCGCGCCGCCCTTCTGATTGCTATTTCTACACTCGTCGCCGCCGCACCCGGATTGGCCAGGGAGGCAAACGAGGAGAAGCCCCGCTCCGCAGCTTTCCAGAATCTGCTCGACTGCAAGGCGGTCAGCGACGCCGCCCAGCGCCTCGCATGCTACGATGCACAGGTCAGCGCGCTCGAAAGCGCCGAGAAGCAGCGCGACGTCGTGATCGTCGACAAGGAGCAGGTGCGCGAAGCCCGCCGCGGCCTTTTCGGCTTCACCCTCCCCTCGCTCAAGATCTTCGGGGACAGCGAAGACGCCGAAGAAAAGGAGGAGATCAAGGAAATCGAGGCCGTGGTCCGCGGAACGGGGCGCACCGCCGACGGCGGATGGCGGTTCACGCTGGAAGACGGCGCAAGCTGGTCGCAGATCGACCAGAAGCCCGTGGCCGTGGGCCCCAAGCCCGGGACAAAGGTCAGAATCCGACGCGCCTCGCTGGGTTCGTATTTTGCCTCATTCAACGGACAGCCGTCGGTCAGGGTCAGGCGCGAAAACTAGTTGCCGCCCGGCATCGCGCCCGCGACGAGCAGCGGGTCGAGCCGTTCGTCGCGCCATTTCATGCCCCAGTGAAGATGCGGCCCCGTCGCGCGGCCGCTTGCGCCGATGGTGCCGAGCATCTGCCCCTGCGTCACGACGTCACCCGCCTTCACGTCGATACGCGACAGGTGAAGAAAGGCGCTGTTGAGCCCCATGCCGTGATCGATCATGAGCAGGTAGCCCTCCAGCGTGAACGGACGGTCGGTGGCCAGAATGACGACGCCGTCCGCGGGCGCGAAAAAGGGCGTGCCGGTCGGACGCGCGACATCGACCCCCGAGTGATAGGCGCCGGGTTCGCCACGATAGATGCGCTGCGACCCGAACAATCCCGATATGCGGCCGATCACGGGCCATGCGAAGCGCTGCCGCCAGCCCTGGCTTCCGGACGCGACGGTGCGGGCCGACGCAATCTCTTCGAGCTCGAGCGGACGCAGCCGCTCGAATTCCGCGCTGGATCTCGGCACCCGCGGAAGGGACGCGAGATTCTCGATTCGCCAGGATCGCGGCGCAATGGTCAGGATTCGCGTCTCCGTCGAACCGTCGGCGCGGCGGACAACCAACTCCGCGGACGCGGCCGCATCACGCCCGAAGCCGATCAGGAAACGGCCATCGGAGGCGACGTCGACCGGCTTGCCATCCAAGGTCAGCGCCACTGCATCCGAGGGAGCGCGTCCGAGCGCGATGCCACCCTGGTTGAAGGGACCGGCAATCTCGACGTCCGGACGAACCGGTGGGCGGGGTGCGGTCGGGACGGGCGCGCTGATGACCGAAGGCGCCGGCCCCGGCGCAGATGTGCAGGCGGCGAGCGAGAGGGCGATCGCAACGCCTGTCGCGCGCCTCACCGATCAAGCTCGGCGCGCACCGATATTTCGGCGCTGGCATAGGGTTCCTGCCGCGCCACGCTCCAGTAGCGCAGATGATCGAGCGGTATCTTCTCGCCCGTCATCGCGCACACCACATGGTCGCCCGATGCAAGCACACGGAAGCCGTTCGCCATGTAATGGAGTTTCGCCGGCCGTCCGGAATGCGACATCAACATCGGGTCTTTACGCTCCTGTTCATTGGCCTGTGCTAGAAGAGCTCAGGCTGTTCTGGCTTGGCAGGATCATACGCCTTGCCGCCGGGTCGCTCAACCCGGGCGTCGACCGCGCCGTCACCGAAATGCAGCGTGAGCGCGCCCGCCGCGCGCGCACCGGCCGCGCTGGTGACCACGCCGCCACCGCGTTTCTCGATCCAGGCATAGCCGCGGTCGAGCACGCGATTGGGGCTCAATGACTCCATCAGGCGCCAGAGCCGCTCGAAACGGTCGCGATCGCGCGCGATGCGCTGGGTGAGCAGCGCTGGACGCAGCGCGCCGCTCGCACGCGCCAGCTCGCCGCGCGCGTCCGACAAGCGGTGCGCAAGCCCCCGCCTGAGCCTTTCGCCGAGATCGTCGGTGCGCTGGCGCTGGGGATCGAGCAGCTGTTGCGGCTTGGGGAGGAGCCGCGCCAGCGCCTGAAGCCGTTCGGCGCCGCGTTCGTGATAGCGATTGGCCGCGCGCGCCATGCGCAGCCGCTGCTGCCCCAGATGCGCGATGAGATCCGCGCGCACGGGCACCGCGATCTCGGCAGCCGCGGTGGGGGTCGGCGCGCGGACGTCCGCGGCATAGTCGCACAAGGTCGTATCGGTCTCGTGCCCCACCGCCGAGATGATCGGGATCGTGCAATTGGCGACCGCGCGCACGACGACCTCCTCGTTGAAGGCCCAGAGGTCCTCGATCGAGCCGCCGCCGCGCGCGACGATGACGAGATCGGGACGCGGCACGGGACCATCGGCGGGCATCGAATCGAAGCCGTTGACCGCGGCCGCCACCTGCGCCGCCGCCCCCTCTCCCTGCACAAGCACGGGCCAGACGATGACGCGCGTCGGGCAGCGGTCGGCGAGGCGGTGCAGGATGTCGCGGATCACCGCGCCGGTGGGCGATGTCACCACGCCGATCACACGCGGCAGGAAGGGCAGCGGCACCTTGCGCGCGGGATCGAACAGCCCTTCGGCGCCGAGCTTGGCCTTGAGGCGCTCGAGCAGCATCATCAGCGCGCCCTCGCCCGCCAGCTCGAGGCGCTCGATGACGATCTGATATTTGGAGCGCCCGGGATAGGTGGTGAGCCGCCCCGTCGCGATCACCTCGATCCCGTCCTCGGGGCGAAAGGCGATCTGGCTAGCCGCGCCCTTCCAGATCACCGCATCTATGACCGCATTCTCGTCCTTGAGCGCCAGATAGACATGGCCCGACGCCGCACGCTTCAGTCCCGAAATCTCGCCGCGCAGCCGGACATGGCTGAAATTGCCCTCGACCATCCGCTTCAGTGCTGCTGACAATTCGCTCACCGACTGTGCAGGCGCGTTGTCCCCGCCGCGCTCCTCGGCTAACAGCCGCCCGGAATTCTCGTTGTCGAAGGGATCGCTCATGAATGTCCTGCTTTTGGGCTCGGGGGGCCGCGAACATGCGCTCGCCTGGAAGCTGGCGCAATCGCCGAGGCTGACCAGGCTGTTCGCAGCCCCCGGAAATCCGGGCATAGCCGCGCATGCCGAGCTGGTCGAGATCGATCCCGTCGATCACCGCGCGGTGATCGATTTCTGTATCCGCAATTCGATCGCACTCGTCGTTGTCGGACCCGAGGCGCCGCTGGTCGACGGCCTTGCCGACAATCTCAGGACGATGGGCATCGCGGTTTTCGGGCCGAACAAGGCCGCCGCGCAGCTCGAGGGTTCCAAGGGTTTCACCAAGGACCTGTGCGCGCGCGCCAATATCCCCACCGCCGCCTATGTCCGCGCGACAAGCAAGGACGGCGCGCTCGCAGCACTCGACGATTTCGGCTTCCCCGTCGTGGTGAAGGCGGACGGACTCGCGGCGGGCAAGGGCGTGATCATCGCCGAGACGCGCGAGGCCGCCGAGGCCGCGGTCGAGGAGATGTTCTCAGGCAGCTTCGGCGTGGCGGGCGCAGAGGTCGTGATCGAGGAGTTCATGACGGGCGAGGAAGCGAGCTTTTTCGCGCTGTGCGACGGCACCACCGTGCTGCCCTTCGGCTCGGCGCAGGATCACAAGCGCGTCGGCGAGGGCGATACCGGCCCCAATACCGGCGGCATGGGCGCCTATAGCCCCGCGCGCGTGCTCACCCCCGAGCTTGAGCGGCGCGTCATGGATGAGATCGTCGCTCCGACCGCACGCGCGATGGCCGAGGCGGGGATGCCTTATTCGGGCGTATTCTTCGCCGGACTGATGCTGACCGACGAGGGACCGAAGCTGATCGAATATAATGTCCGCTTCGGCGACCCCGAATGCCAGGTGCTGATGATGCGACTCGCCGACGATCTGCTCGACCTGCTGCTCGCAACCGCCGAGGGGCGGCTTGCCGGGATGGAGCCGCCCGCGATGAAGCCCGAGGTCGCGCTCACCGTCGTCATGGCGGCGCGGGGTTACCCCGGCACCCCCGAAAAGGGCGGAGCGATTACAGGCATCGAGGCGGCGGAGGCGACGGGCGCAAAGGTCTTCCACGCGGGTACAGTGCTCAAGGACAGCGCGCTCGTCGCCAATGGCGGGCGCGTGCTCAACGTTACCGCGAGCGGACCGAACGTCACCCGCGCGCAAGCCTCCGCCTATGCCGCGGTCGACGCGATCGGCTTTCCCACCGGCTTCTGCCGCCGCGACATCGGCTGGCGCGAGGTCGAACGCGAAGCGATATAATGTCACATTCGTTAATCCGCCGGTCATGTTGACAGCGCAATGATCGCCTTCGAGGTCGCTTGATCCGGGCGCGATGAAGATATCGGCCCGGCACACCCGCTGGGAGGGATATATGCGCTCACGACCATTGACCGGCATGGCACTCGCCGCCGTCATCCTGACATCCGCCACCCCGCTGCCCCTGCCCGCATCGGCACTGAGTGTCGCGCCGCCAGTACCCTCGCCAGTGCGATGCAATCCACGCGCGATCGACGACGCTGCGCGGCCGATGCCGCGCACTGGCAAGGTCTTCGCGCCCAGACAGCCGATGATCGCGCCGCCTCCGCCACCACCCGCACCCCCTCCACCGCCCAGGGCGTCGCAAGGCACGCAGGAAATGGTCGTAACGGGGACAAGGGTCCAGAGCCCGCCCCTCAACGCCGCAGCGCCGATCGTCACAACGGCAGCGCACCATGCGCCCCCGCCCGACACCGCGCGTTACGAAGGTCACGCAGTTGCCGCGATCCAGTCGGTGGCCGAGACGCCCGTCTCGACCTTCTCGGTCGATGTCGACACGGGCAGCTATTCCAACGTCCGCCGCTTCCTCAATCAGGGCCAGGTGCCACCGACCGCCGCGGTGCGCACCGAGGAGATGATCAACTATTTCCGCTACGACTATCCTGCTCCCAAATCGCGCGAGACTCCCTTCACGATCACGACCGACGTTGCGCGCACGCCTTGGAATGCGGAGACGCGACTGATGCGCATCGGCCTGCGCGGCTATGACACGACCAGCGCCGAGCGGCCGCCGGCCAATCTCGTCTTCCTCGTCGACGTCTCGGGATCGATGTCGCCGCCCGATCGGCTGCCGCTGGTGAAATCGGCGCTGATGATGCTCGCCGACAAGCTGACCCCGCGCGACCGCGTTTCGATCGTCGTCTATGCGGGCGCGGCAGGAATCGTGCTCGAGCCGACGCATGACAAGAACTATGTGAAGCAGGCGCTCGACTGCCTCCAGGCGGGCGGCTCGACGGCGGGGGGCGCTGGCCTGTCGCTCGCGTACGCCACCGCGCGCGCCAGCTATATCAAGGGCGGCATCAACCGTATCCTGATCGCCACCGATGGCGACTTCAACGTCGGCGTCACCAATAATGAGACACTTGAGGACATGGTCAAGCGCGAGCGCGAACACGGCATCACGCTCACCACGCTGGGCTTTGGCGACAACAACTATAATGAAGCGCTGATGGAGAGCATCGCCGATGTCGGCAACGGCAACTATGCCTATATCGACAGCGCGACCGAGGCGCAGAAGGTGCTCGACGAGGAGTTGAGCTCGACGCTCTTCACGATCGCCAGGGACGTCAAGATCCAGGTCGAGTTCAATCCCGCCTGGGTCAGCGAATACCGGCTGATCGGCTATGAGAACCGCCTGCTCGCCGAGGACGATTTCGACAATGACCGCGTCGATGCGGGCGATATCGGCGCCGGGCATCAGGTGACCGCGATCTACGAGGTCGTGCCCGCGGGCGCCAAGGGCTGGTTGCCCGAACGGCGCTACGAGATGAACCAGCGCCTGCCCGGCGCGGGTCCGGCCTCCGAGCTCGCCTATGTAAAGCTGCGCTACAAGCTGCCCGATGGCGCCACCTCCCGGCTGATAGAGCGTACCGTCCCCGCGCGCGCGATCGCTGCCGCGCAACGTCCGCATGGCGACATGGCCTTTGCGGTCGCGGTAGCGGGCTTTGGCCAGAAGCTGCGGGGTGACAAATATCTCAACGGCTTCGGCTATGTCGATGTTCAGCGGCTTGCGGGGGTCCAGCAGAATTTCTGGCGGCAGGAGTTCGTGAAGCTCGCAAGCCTCGCCGGATCTCGCGACACCGGGGGCGGCGGAGGGCGGTAACCTCCGCGTAACCCATTGGGGGGTGGACAGCGCATCGCGATTCGCTAGGCTTTTCTGTCTGAGGGGGGCGAGAAGCCCGTCGGAATAGGGGACGCGGACATGACCGACGTAAACTGGGTATTTGTGCTGATCGTACTGGCGTTCGGCGCGGGCATCATCTGGTGGGTCTGGGGGCGCGGCGCCGCACCCGGGGACAAGCCTTCGATCCCGGCAAAGCCAGCAACGCCCCCCGGCGCCGCAGCCGAACCTGCAAAGATCGCGGAACCCATCGCCAAGCCTTCCGAACCGCTTGCCTTTGCTGGCGAGATCCCCGCGCAAGAGCACATAGACACGCCCGTTCCGATTGCGGTGACGCCCGCGCCCAAGGCGCCGATCGCCAAGAAGGCAGCGCCCAAGCCAGTCGTCGCCAAGGCCCCGGCAAAGACGCCTGCGGCCAAGCCCAAGGCAGAGGCCAAACCCGCCCCGGCCAAGGCACCCGCTGCCAAGAAGGCGGCAGCGCCGGCCGCCAAGACAGCAAAGGCACCTGTCGAGAAAAAGCCAGCAGCGAAGCCCGCCGCCAAAACACCGGCTGCCAAGGCGCCGGTTGCCAAGCCGGCTGCGAAACCTGCAGCTGCCAAGGCGGCTCCGAAGCCCAAGGCCGCAGCGAAGCCCGCTGCGCCCGCGAAACCCGACAACCTGCTCCAGCTCAAGGGCGTCGGTCCCAAGCTCGTGACGCTGCTCAATGGTCTCGGCGTCAACAGCTTCGCGCAGATCGCTGCATGGGGGCCGGCCGATATCGAACGCGTCGACGGTCAGCTCGGCACCTTCAAGGGCCGCATCACCCGCGACCTCTGGATCGAGCAGGCCGGTTATCTCGCCAAAGGCGACATCAAGAGCTTCGAAGCGAAGTTCGGCAAGCTCGACAGCGAGAATTGACGGGGAGGCCGACAACGCCCCCCCGCCCGCGCCGCTGACGGCTTGCCAACGGCGCGGGCGCCTTTAGGGGGATGGCATGCTTATCCGCCGCGCCCACGCCGACGATGCCGCAGCCATCTGGTCGATAATCTCCCCAACGATCCGCGCGGGAGAAACCTACACCCTCGATCGCCACATGAGCGAAACGGACGCATTGGGCTATTGGCTGGCCTCCGACAAGGAAACCTTCGTCGCCGAAGAGGATGGCGCGATCCTCGGCACCTATTATCTGCGCGCAAACCAGGCCGGCGGCGGCTGCCATGTCTGCAATGCCGGCTACATGACGAGCGCCGCCGCAACCGGGCGCGGTGTTGCCCGAAGCATGTGCGAGCATTCGATGGAGCATGCGCGGTCTCGCGGCTATCGCGCGATGCAGTTCAATTTCGTGGTCAGCACCAATGAGCGCGCAGTGCGGCTCTGGCAATCGCTCGGCTTCGAAATCGTCGGGCGACTGCCGCTCGCATTCGAGCATCCCCGGCTCGGCTTCGTCGATGCATTGGTGATGTTCCGCCCGCTTTAGCGGCACCGCAACGTCAGCTGCGCTTGCCGCGTGCTTCGCTCACAAGCAGCTTGTCGATCTTGCGTCCATCCATGTCGACAATCTCGAAACGCCAGCCCTGCTCGGTGAAATATTCGCCCACCACGGGCAGGTGGCGCAGAACGGCAAGCGCAAGACCCGCCACTGTGGCGTAATCGCGGTCTTCGGGCAGGTCTATCCCGAGGCGCTCTGCAAGCTGATCGGCGGCCATCGCCCCGGAGACGAGGAGTGAGCCGTCTTCACGCTCGACAAGTGCGGGATCGGCGCCGATGTCGGCGTCCGATGCGAATTCACCCGCGATCGCGATCAGCAGGTCGGCGGGGGTCACAAGTCCGTCGAAATGGCCATATTCGTCATGGACCAGCGCCATAGGCACTTCGGCCTGGCGCAGCGCGTTCAGCGCATCCATCGCATCGAGCTGATCGGGGAGGACCTGGGCCGTGCGCATCAGCGTGCGAAGAGCGAGCGCCTCGCCGCGGATCATTGCAGCCACGATGTCGCGCGACTGGACGACGCCGATGATCTTGTCGACCGATCCTTCGGCTACCGGAAGTCGCGTGTGCGGTGTCTCGAGAAGACGCATGCGGATCGCGGCAGCGTCGCTGTCGGCGTCGATCCAGTCGACCTCGGTGCGCGGCGTCATGACCTCGCGCACCGGTCGATCGGCGAGCCGCACCACGCCCGAGATGATCGCGCGTTCGCTCTCCTCGATCACGCCCGATTTGCTCGCCTCGGCCACGATGAGGTGCAGCTCCTCTGCGGTCACGTGGCTGTCGGATTCGCGCTTCATACCGAGCAGGCGGAAGATCATCGCGCTCGACCTGTCGAGCACCCAGACGACCGGCGCGGTGATGCGCGAGAGCCAGAGCATCGGTCGGGCGACGACCACCGCGATCGGTTCGGGGGCACGCAGCGCGAATTGCTTGGGTACAAGCTCGCCCACTATCAGCGAGGCATAGGTCGTGACGGCAATGACGAGCGCAAAGCCAAGCTCGTCGGCAGTGCTTTCGGGAATGCCGAGCAGCGCGAGGCGTGCGCCCACAGGCTGACCGAGGCTGGCGCCCGAATAAGCACCCGCAAGGATACCGATCAGCGTGATTCCGATCTGGACAGTAGACAGGAAACGGCCCGGATCGGCGGCAAGCGCGAGCGCGGTGCGCGCGCCGCGGCGTCCCGTCTTCGCCATGGCCTGAAGCCGTGGCCGGCGCGCCGAAACGATCGCCAGCTCCGACATGGCGAAGACGCCGTTCAGCGCGATCAACGCAAGGATGATCGCGACATCGATCCAGGGAAAGGGGGGAAGCGACGGCATGGCTCGCCACCTCTATTGTCAGCATTTCGAGGCGATAACAACATCCTCGTCATCCCCGGTTCAGATCGGATGCGGAACAAGGAGGCAGTGCACGGGTTTATCTTGTGTTTGCGGGCTGTTGCCCGGAAAATTGAAAGCAAGGGAACTGTAATGCGTGTGATGATGAAAACGACGAGCATGATGGCGATCGGCGCGATGCTGCTGACAGCGGCGTGCACCACCGATCCGGAGACAGGCCAGAAGCGCATGTCCAATGCAGGCATCGGCGCAATTGCCGGGACCCTCGGCGGATATCTGATGGGCGACCTGATCGGCGGCCGCAACGATCGCACCGCCAAGATCGTCGGTGCCGGGCTTGGGGGCCTCGCCGGCGCCGGTATCGGCCATTACATGGATGAGCAGGAAAAGAAGCTGCGCGAGCAGACCGCGGGCACGGGTGTCGATGTCGTGCGGCAGGGTGACGAACTTCTACTCAACATGCCCTCGGGCGTCACCTTCGACACGAGCAGCGCGACGGTGAAGCCCGAATTTCAGGGCACGCTCGATCAGGTCGCCTCGACGCTGAGCCAGTACGACCAGACCTTCATCGACGTTTACGGCCACACTGATTCGACGGGCAATGACGCGATCAACGTGCCGCTGTCGCAGAATCGCGCGCAATCGGTGGCCAACTATCTGACCCTGCGCGGGGTGCAATCGGCGCGGATTGGCACCCAGGGCTTTGCCGCGACCCGCCCTGTCGCCAGCAACGATACCCCCGAGGGGCGCCAGGCCAATCGCCGAGTCGAGATCAAGATCGTCCCGATCACCCAGCAAGACGCAAAGGGATAAACGGCTTCGTAAAGAGTGGCGTACGCGTATCAGGGCGCGGGGGCGCAGCTCCGCGCCCTTTGCGTTTATCGCCGGGCGACGAAAAATCCACGCAACATGGCGGCCGCCTCGGCTTCGCCCAGCCCCGAATATATTTCCGGGCGGTGATGGCAGGTCGGCTGGTCGAAAACGCGCGCGCCATGTTCGACGCCACCACCTTTGGGATCGGGCGCCGCGTAATAGAGCCGTGCGATTCGGGCATGCGCGATAGCGCCTGCACACATCGCGCATGGCTCCAGCGTCACCCACAGATCGCAGCCCTCCAGCCGCTCCTGCCCGAGCGTCTCGGCGGCGCGGCGGATGACGAGCATCTCGGCATGCGCTGTGGGATCGCGACCGGTGCGCGTCTCGTTCGCGGCAGCCGCAACCACCTTGCCATCGCGCATCAGCACCGCGCCGATCGGCACTTCGCCCGCGTCCGCCGCCGCGCGCGCGACCGCAAGCGCCTGTTTCATGGGATTGGGCAGTGGAAAAGCCATGCACAAGCGTGTAACGGTCGTCCCGGCACTTGCAACATCAGCATGAAATGCCACGCCGAGGTTGACGCGAATCGTCGCGGCCGCTATCGGCACCGACTTTCCGGGCAACCGATATTCAGGATTAAGAACGATGTCGCGCATTTGCGAACTGACCGGCAAGGGTCGTCAGGTGGGTCACAATGTTTCCCACGCCAACAACAAGACCAAGCGTACTTTTCTGCCCAACCTGCAGAACGTCACGCTGATGTCGGATTCGCTGGGCACCAGCGTCAAGCTGCGCGTCTCGACGCACGGCCTGCGTTCGGTCGAGCACAATGGCGGCCTCGACAACTGGCTGCTCAAGACCTCGGACGAGAAGCTGAGCCTGAAGGCACGTCGCCTGAAGCGCGAAGTCGCCAAGAAGGTCGCGGCGGCCGCCTGAGCCTCTGCGAGGGCACGCACCGCGCGCCCTCCACTTCTACAAGGCGTTCTCGAAAGCGGCGCTCGCGCAAGCGAGACGCCGCTTTTGGCATGTACGCGCTACGAGGCGGGAATCGGCATAAGCGCGAATTTGAGCAATAGGTTGCGCTGGAACGGCGATCGGAAATTGTCATCCGATGCGATCCACAGAATCTGCCCGCCACGGCCATCCTCCTCCAGCGCCATCGCCTCCATATTGTCGACCGCCAGCGGCGGGTCGAAACGGGCGATTTCATGCACCAGCAGCACCGCTCCCGCACGAATTTCCGAAGGATCGAGGAGTGTCAGCCTGGCTGACAGATATGGCCTGAAAGCGATTTTTCGGTGGAGCAACAGAAGGCGGCCATCCGCCATCTCAACCGCATCGGTCACGCGATAGCCCCTGGGCGGGCGATAAGCGAAGCGTGTCACCTGGGCAGCGGGGTCGGTGGGATCACGGTCGAAAGCAAGCGCCTGAAAACCCGGTGCCGTGTTGCTGGCACCTGCCCTCTCGGAAAAAACCAGAAAGCGCCCCGAGCGCAGGCGCACTATCGCCTCCGCGCCGCCATTTTCGGGCCAGTCGCGCATCGCCAACGGTTGTGCGCTGGCCTCAACCCGCTTCAGGTCGCGCGAATAGCGCCAGATCGCATTGACGCGCTCGAAGCCGATCCAGACCCGGCCGGTTTCGGGATCGCGGGCCATCGATTCGGTGTCGCGATCCTCCTTGAGCCAACCCCGTCCGGGCCCGCCGGGCAGATCTGCGAAACGAATATTCTCGACCCGTCCGGCGCCGTCGATCTTCAGGTTGACCAGGCCTCCCGCGTCGGTCAGAAATTGCAGGCGTCCATTCGTTGTCGCCATGGCCGAGAAGCCGCCAAAGGCATCGTCGCGCCCTTTCAGTTCCCATCCGCCCAGAAACACCAGCGGACCAATCTGTCTGCGCTCCGGATCGCGGGCATCTAGAACGATCGGTTGCGCCTCGACGCGCACATCGCCTCCCAATACCGGCCGGCGCGGCGGCCCTGAATAGTGGCCGACGAACAGCAAGGGCAGCACGGGAAAAATCAGCAGACGGAGCATCACCGCCGAGATGGCGCCCGGGATCGCGAAACGCCCCAGTGAACCGCGTTCGTGCGGGAGCGGCACATGCGCGGCATTGGCCGATCGCTCCATGGGATGGGCGTCAGACCTTGTCGGCGTAGAGCAGCCGCCCCGACCCGAGCTGGCCAAGGACATGAGGTAGAATGTGCGGCGCGACCGCAAAGCAGCCTTCGCTGCGACCGAGCTTGCCCCAGGTGGCGATTTGATTCTCGCTCACATAATCGGCGCCATGGATCACGATGGCGCGCGCCTCGGCATTGCTGTTGCGCACCTCCAGGCCCGCGAGACGCATCGCGGCGCCATGCATCCCGTAATAGATTTCGCCCGTCCGATAGGCCCCGTCCGAGGTCGCAAGCGACCCCGGCTCGTTGGAGAAGCTGTGGAGCCAACCCGAATGCGCGGGATCCGACCCACGGCCATGGGCTACCAGATAGGAGTTCGCCCGCCCGGCCACCAGATCGACAATGTGGAAGCGCAGTTCGCGCGAAGCCGCACTGAAATCGGCCAGTGCGACACGATCGCGCAGCGCAATGGCGCCACCATGGTTGTCCAGCGCTGCGCGGGCACGGTCGAGCAGCCGCGCATAGGGGGTTGCGGCATATGCCGGCGGCGGCGACAGCGCGGCTGCCGCAGGCACCACCGGTGCGGGCGCAGGCGCAGGCAGGGGTGATGCCGGCTTTGCTGCAGCCCCGAACGCCACCGAGCGCGGCAGCATGGCAAGGCCGATCCCCGACAGCGCAAGTCTTGAAAACGTACGACGATCCATGTGCATACTATATCATCAGGCCGTTAATCATCCAACAACAGGCCTATTCGGCAGGTCGCGCCTCGTTCTCGGTTGGGCTGGGTGATTCCGTCTCGTTCTGCGGCAGTCGCGCGGTCAGCCCCGTCGCGTCGGCGTCATCGAGCATCTGCTCGTCCTCGGTGAATTCGGGCGGTGGCGCCGCCGGTGGGACAGCGTTCGTCACATTTTCCGGGGGCGTCGCCAGATTTTCCGCTGGCATCTCGATATCGGGGGCGGGAGCTTCGATCGCTGCGTTGTCGAAGTTGCCCTCGTCGGGTTCGGGTTCACTCCGTCCGCATCCCGCGAGTGCCAGTGCTCCGGCAAGAGAGAGAAGTGCGATACGCATGGTCACTGTTCCTTCGATGCTGTTGCTAGCGCGGCGGCGCGACGGCTCGACGCCTCGATCTTCTCGGCCAGCAGCTTGTCCCAGCCATAGGGATCGGCCCGGAAGTTCATCGTTCCGTTGGCGCTGGCGAAAGCGGTCCAGTAGAGCAGATAGACCGCAACCTCCTGCGGCAATTTGACGCGCTGCGTCTTGCCCGCGTCGATCACCGTCTGGACCTGCCCCGAAAATATCGGATCGTTCTTCAACATCAATTCGGCAAGCGGCAGCGGCTTTTCGAGGCGGATGCAGCCATGGCTGGCGAGGCGATCATAGCTCGCGAACTTTGCGCGGGCCGGCGTGTCGTGAAGATAGATCGCGAACGGGTTGTCGAAGTCGAACTTCAGCCTTCCCAGCGCGTTGCCCGGGCCCGAGGGCTGGACGATGCGCTGCCCCTTTTCGGGCGTACCGACGATCTTGTAGCCTTCGCGCAGCAGTGCTGCTCGCCCCTTGGGCCACAACTCCTTGGTCGCGATCGAGGTCGGCACGTTCCATTGCGGATTGACGACGATCGAATGGATGCTCGATGCGATCATCGGCGTCTCGTTGCCCGGGCGCCCCGTCACCGCGCGCATCGAGGCGACCGGAGAATCGCCCTCGAACACGGTCAGAACCGCCGCCGCAATATTCACCTGCACGCGATTGACCGGAAGCTCGCGTGGCAACCAGCGCCACCGCTCCATATTCGCCATGATCGCCGCGATGCGGTCTTCCACCGGCACGTTCAGCGCGGCGAGCGTCCGCGCATCGAGCTGGCCGGTGGGATTGAGGCCGTAGCGACGCTGGGCGCGCTGGATGACGTCGACAAGGCTTTCGTTGGACGTGATGCTCTTGTCTTCGATCGCAAGCCGGGCGCGGATCGCGTCAGGCCCGGCCTTGGCGTCGAGTTTCGGCCAGCCACCCGCGTCGCGAATCGCCTCATAGGCAGCAAGGCCCTTTTTCAGCCCGTCATAGCCCGCATAGGGCGGGGTCAGGCTCGCAGTCCACTGCGGCAGCCGATCTTCCGCAACCGCCTTTGCAAAGGCGGGCAGGGGATCATAGGGCGCCGGACGTATCGCCCAGATGCTGAGAAAATCCGACGTACCGACACGGCCGCCGTGCAAGGCGCGCGCGCGATCAAGCACCGATCTCACCAGCGCATCGCCGCCCGATGGCGATATCTGCACGGGGTCCGTTGTCAGCCCCTGATCCGCACCATTCTGCAGCCACGTCGCGAGGAAAGCCGCCTGCGCCGGTGAAAGCGTCGGCAGCGGCTGCACCACAAAGGGCACGAGCGGAGGTGTCACCGGATTTGCCGCCGGGGGCGAGGCGGGCGTGGGAGCAACTGCCTGACCGAAAGCCGGTCCGCCAAATGCGAGCGCCGCGGGGATTGCGACCTTGATCGAAGTGGATAGGAGTGAACGAAGCATATCTGGCGCAAATACCCGATATCGCGCGCCGATCAAATCATCCTTCGCACCAACGATGCCACCCACGCGACCAATATCGAGGCTGAACATCAGATAACGAGCGCGTTCAGGACGCGCTCAACCGAATCGCGCCATAAGGGCATCAGTCGATGAGCCGCTCTGCCCCCGGGTCGATGCCGGCCGAAAAACGGCTTGGTCGCGTAAGGAGTTTTGGTCATGCTTAAGAAACTGAGCCTTGTTGGTGCCGCGCTTGCCATGGGCGCAGGCTCGATGGTGGTTCCCACCGCCCCCGCCATGGCGCGCGACGGCTATTACCGCGATTATGATGGCGGCCGCTATTATCGGAATGGCCGCTACTACGGGAACAACGGCTATAATCGCGGCTATCGCGGACAGCGCTACTATCGCAGCAATGCCTATCCCTGCCATCGTGATGGCACGACGGGCACGATCATCGGTGCGGTTGCCGGCGGCCTGCTGGGCCATGAGGTGGTCGGCCGCTACGGCGACAAGACAGCTGGCGCGATCATCGGCGCTGGCGTCGGTGCCTTGGCAGGCCGTGCGATCGATAAATCGGACAGCCGCTGCCGTTAAGCCGGAAGGATCAATTCCCCGGGTTGCGTAGCGGGGCCGAAAGGGTCGGAGCCACAGGTTCCGGCCCTTTCGAGTGTCAGGCGGCGGCGTGTCGCCCCATCAGCCTGTGTCGAAAAGCCCCGCCAATTGCTCGACCATCGTCCCGCCGAGCTGCTCGGCGTCCATGATCGTCACCGCCTTCTGGTAATAGCGCGTGACATCGTGACCGATCCCGATCGCGATCAGCTCGACCGAGGAGCGATTCTCGATCCAGTGGATGACCTGGCGGAGGTGCTTTTCGAGATAGCTGCCGCTGTTCACCGACAGCGTCGAATCGTCGACGGGCGCTCCATCGGAGATCACCATCAGGATACGGCGTTCCTCGGGGCGATTGACGATGCGGTTATGCGCCCAGAGGAGCGCCTCGCCGTCGATATTTTCCTTGAGCAACCCTTCGCGCATCATCAGCCCGAGCGACTTCTTCGCGCGCCGCCAGGGTTCATCGGCCTTTTTGTAGATGATATGGCGCAGGTCGTTGAGCCGGCCGGGCATCGGCGTCCGACCGGCACCCAGCCAATCCTCGCGCGACTGCCCGCCCTTCCATGCGCGCGTCGTGAAGCCGAGAATTTCGGTCTTCACGCCGCAACGCTCGAGCGTGCGCGCCATGATGTCTGCGCAGATCGCGGCAATCGAGATCGGCCGCCCGCGCATCGAACCTGAATTGTCGATCAGCAATGAGACGACGGTGTCACGAAAATCCGTGTCGCGCTCGATTTTGTAGGACAGCGAGTGCGTAGGGTTGATGACGACGCGCGCCAGCCGCGCGGCATCGAGCAGCCCTTCTTCCTGATCGAAGTCCCAGCTGCGGTTCTGCTGTGCCATCAACCGGCGCTGCAAACGATTGGCGAGCTTGGTGACCGCGCCCTGGAGATGGATCAGCTGCTGGTCGAGATAGGCGCGCAACCGGCCGAGTTCATCCTCGTCGCACAGTTCGGTGGCCTCGACCACCTCGTCGAAGCGCGTCGTCCATGCCTTGTAGTCGAACTGCGGCGAGAAGTCGGAGAGCGGGCGATTGGGGCGCACGGGCATCATGCCCTCCTCGCCCTCGCCATCGGCCTCGGCGTCCATGTCGGAGAGCATGTCCTCGTCGGCCATGCTCTGCTCGCCCTCACCCGTCTCGCCGCTGTCAGGCTCGCCGCGCGCGTCCTGCTGTCCCTCGGCGCCGCTCGACTCGTCGTCGCCCTCCTCGCCTTCGCTTTCCTCCTGGTCCTCGCCTTCATCCTCGTCGCCGCCGTCGTCGGCGTCGTCGGGGGTCATTTCGCCCTCGGTGAGTTCGAGATCCTCGAGCAACTGCGTGGCGAGCTTCTGGAAGGCCGCCTGATCGTCGGCGAGCAGCGCGAGCGCGTCGAGATCGGCGCCGCCCTTCTCCTCGATCCAGTCGCGCACCATCGCGAGCCCCGGAACCGCGACCTCGGGTACCGCCTGCCCGGTCAACCGCTCGCGCACCATCAGCCCGACCGCGGTCGACAGCGGCACCTCCTCGCGGGAACGCGCACGCGTGATCGGATCCGAACGCATCCGCATCTCGAGCGCATGGGTGAGGTTGGCCTTCACGCCGTCCATCGCGCGCGCGCCCAGCGCCTCGACGCGCGCTTGCTCGGCGGCGTCATAGACTGCGCGTGCAACGGCCTCGGCGGGTGCTGCCTTCACATGAAGCGCGGCATTGTGGTGCCTGAGCTTGAGCGCAAAGCCGTCGGCAAATCCGCGCGCCTCGGCCACCTGCTCAGGCGGCAGGCTGCGCGCCGGCATCGGCACCTTCAGATTCTTGCCCGCCGCCACCGGCGCATCGGCGGTGAACGCCAGCTCGACCTCGGGTTCGTGCGCGATCGCGCGCGATGCGCCCGTCAGGACGTTGCGGAACCGGTCAAGGGGCGTCTGCTCGGCCATCGACGCGTCAGGGCGCCTTGCCCACCACGCTTTCGGGCAGGTCCTTGCCGAAGACGCGCTGATAATATTCGGCCACCAGCGGACGCTCCGCCTCGTCGCACTTGTTGAGGAACGAAAGCCGGAAGGCGAAGCCGATATCTTTGAAGATCAGTGCGTTCTGCGCCCAGGTGATCACGGTGCGCGGGCTCATTACCGTCGAGATATCGCCCGCAATAAAGCCCTGACGCGTGAGGTCGGCGACCTTGACCATATTGTCGACCGCCTGCTTGCCCTCGGGCTTGTCATACTCGCCCGACTTGGCGAGCACGATCTGCGCCTCGGTCGCGGCGGGCAGATAGTTCAATGTCACCACGATGTTCCAGCGGTCCATCTGGCCCTGGTTGATCTGCTGCGTGCCGTGATAGAGGCCCGAGGTGTCGCCGAGCCCGATCGTGTTGGCGGTCGCGAACAGGCGGAAATACGGATTTGGCCGGATCACGCGGTTCTGATCGAGCAAGGTCAGCTTGCCCTCGGTCTCGAGCACGCGCTGGATCACGAACATGACGTCGGGACGGCCCGCATCATATTCGTCGAAGACCAGTGCCGTCGGGGTCTGCAACGCCCAGGGGAGCAGCCCTTCACGGAACTCGGTGATCTGCTGGCCGTCGCGCAGCACGATCGCGTCGCGGCCGATCAGGTCGATCCGGCTGATATGCGCGTCGAGATTGATGCGGATACACGGCCAGTTGAGGCGCGCGGCCACCTGCTCGATATGCGTCGACTTGCCCGTGCCGTGATAGCCCTGCACCATCACGCGACGGTTGAAGGCAAAGCCCGCAAGGATCGCGAGGGTCGTGTCGGGATCGAAGACATAGGCGGGATCGAGATCCGGAACGCGCTCATCCGCCTCGCTGAACGCGGGCACTTCCATGTCTGTATCGAGCCCAAACAGATCGCGTACATTCACCATCTTGTCGGGCGCGTCGAGCACGGTGTCGGCGCGACTGTCGGGCTGGGCGTTGGGGATATCGGTCATGATACGCGTCCTGTCAGGCGAAGGCGGGGGCGGATTTGAGCCTCGTATAAGCCGAAATCACATCCTGCAAAGCCCGTTCGTGAGACCTGTCGCCGCCATTGCGATCAGGATGATAGCGGTGAACGAGCTCGGTATAGCGACGTCGCAATTCGCGACGATCCGCATCAAGGCCAAGCCCTAGCGTCTTCATCGCCCTGCGGTCTTCGGCGGACAACGGCTTGCCATCCTTGCGAGCCGCCTCGGCCTGCATGCGCTCGCGAAAGCGCGCGCCGATCGCGTCGAGCGGATCGTCGAAATCGGCCCAGCGCGGCGGCCGGTCGGCGCCATTGGACGAAAAGGCGCGCGTCTCGCGCTCCCATCCCGCATAGGGGCGCTGCGCGTCGGCGATCTCGTCGGCGCTCATGCCCGTGAAGAAATTATAGCCCTGATTGAACTGGCGGACGTGCTCGAGGCAGAGCCATTGCCAGTCGCCCGGGCCGTCAAATCCGGGGCCGCGCATGCCGGGCGCGCGAAATTCGCCGGGCTCGGGGCATCCGGGGCGCGCACAAGCCCGCCCGCTCCCTTCCACGCGGCCGTGGAAGCGGCTCTGTTTCCTGCGTCCCTCTTCCTGCTGCTCGCCCAAAACGGCTCCCGATCCTTGTCGACTTGCCTATATAGGGGCGATGACCGCCCCAACCCAAGGCCCCGTGGCCGCAGAAATCGAGCAGCGCCTGACCGCCGCCCTTTCCCCCGCACGCCTCGCCGTGATCAACGACAGCGCGAAGCATCACGGCCATATGGGCGACGATGGCAGCGGCGAATCGCACTTCACCGTCGAGATCGAAAGCGCCGCCTTTGCCGGGCAGAGCCGGCTTGCGCGCCAGCGCATGGTGAACCATGCTCTGGGCGACCTGCTGCGCGAGCGTGTCCATGCGCTTGCGATCAGGGCTACCGCACCGGGAGAGTGACCGTGACCGAAGACCTGTTCACCCAGACGATCACGCCGGTGACGCACGATCTGGGGGGCTTCAAGGTCCACCGCACGCTTCCATCGAAGCCGCGGACGATGGTCGGCCCCTTCATCTTCTTCGACCAGATGGGGCCGGCGGTGCTCGACAAGGGCAGTGGCATCGACGTCCGACCGCATCCGCATATCAACCTTGCGACGGTAACCTATCTTTTCGCGGGCGCGATCGACCACCGCGATTCGCTCGGGACCTTCCAGACGATCGAGCCGGGCGCGGTCAATCTGATGACTGCGGGTCACGGCATCGTCCATTCCGAACGCTCGCCCCAGGCCGAACGCGCCGCCGGCCCCGAACTTTCGGGCATCCAGACCTGGCTGGCGCTGCCCGAGCGAAATGAGGAAATGGACCCCGCCTTCGAGCATGTCGCGCGCGCCGCGCTCCCCGTGGTCGAGGACGAATGCGTGCAGGCGCGCGTGATCATGGGCACGCTCTGGGGCAAGACCGCGCCGACCACGACCTATGCGGGCACCATCTATGCCGACATCGTGCTCGGCGCGGGCGGCATGGTCCCGATCGACGCCGATGCCGATGAGCGCGCGGTCTATGTCGCGCTCGGCGAGGCGCGGCTTGACGGGCAGAAGCTCGAGCCGATGACGCTCTATGTGCTGAGGCCCGGCCATGCCGCGACGCTGACCTCCGAGGCGGGCGGCCGCGTGATGCTGTGCGGCGGCGAGGCCTTCAAAGCGCAGCGCCATGTGTGGTGGAATTTCGTGTCCTCCGATCGCGAGCGGATCAACCAGGCCAAGCATGACTGGAAGGAAGGCAATTTCCCCAAGGTTCCGGGCGACGAGAAGGAGTTCATTCCGATCCCCGAAATCCCCAAGACGGTGAGCTATCCCTGATCCCTGTGACAAAGGGAAAGATCGAGCGGAGAGAAGAATGGCCGAACTGAGAACCGAGCGCTTCGCACTGCCCACGGGTGTCGAGCTTGATGTCACGCTGGGCGGCGATCCCGCCAATCCCGCGATCTTCTTTCTCCACGGTTTTCCCGAATCGCACCGGACATGGCGGCACCAGATGCCCGCGCTTGCCGGAGACTATTTCGTGGTCGCCCCCGACCAGCGCGGCTTTGCGCGCTCGTCAAAGCCTGCCGACATGTCCGATTACGCGCCCGACAACACCGTCGCCGACCTGATCGCGCTCGCCGATGCGCTCGGCGTGGGGCAGTTCACGCTTGTCGGGCACGACTGGGGCGGCGCGATCGCATGGATGGCCGCGCTTAAGCATCCCGAGCGCGTCGCGCGGCTCGTCATCGTCAATGCGCCGCACCCGCTGATCTTCCAGCGCACACTGTTCGACGACATGGCGCAGCGCGAGGCGAGCCAATATATCCGCACCTTCCGCAATCCCGCGCTCGAGGCGCACATCGCCAGCATCGGGCTGGAGAAGTTCTTCGACGGCAGCTTCATGAAGCATACCGACTTCGAGAAGATCGCCGACGAGAAGGCGGTCTATCTCGACCAGTGGGGACAGCCCGGCGCGATGACCGCGATGCTCAACTGGTATCGCGCCTCGGCGATCGTGGTGCCCACCATGGACGAGACGCCCGAGCGCCCCGCATGGCTCGACAGCCCCTTCCCCGTCCTGCAGATGCCCGTGCTCGTCATCTGGGGAATCGGCGACAAGGCGCTGCTGCCGAGCCAGCTCGAGGGGCTCGATGCGCTGTGCGCCGACCTGAAAGTTGAGAAGGTCGATTCGGGGCATTTCGTGCCATGGGAGAATCCTGACGCAGTGACAGCAGCGCTGAGGGATTTCCTGGAAGCACGGATTCCCGCCTAATCCCGCCATTCGATCCATGCACAATGCGGGTGCGCGTCGGCGAGATGCCGTTCCTCGCCGCCCGGCCATTGGGTCAGCCTGAGCTCGTAAGCGCTGCGGTCGTCATTGACCTCGAGCCGGAGCCAGCTGAGCGGTGTGGTGTCGGTGGCCGCAGCGCCTTCGCGATCGAGCGCGGCGCGGATGCGTCCGCGCGCGTTTTCGGGGAAATATTGCCAGGCGATCGTATGATAGACGACACGCATCGTGCCCGGCACCGCCGGCTCAGCAAGCCGTGCCTCGGTCCAGTCGGCGGCATCGCCGCGGTCGACCTGCGGGGGATGGCGCCCGGCAATCGCGAGCGCTGCCTCGATCCGCGCAATCCGTTCGGGCTGGTCGATCCACATATAGGCGATCAGCCGCTCACGCGCCTCGGGCGTGTCGGTCGCGATCGGGGCGATGTCTACGCCGCGCGCGGACAGGATCGAGACGGGCGCCACAGGCGGCGGGGCGCCGCGCCATTCGGGCCTGAAGACCAGCGGCGATTCGGGATCTCCCGCCATCACGCCCCCCAGATCGAAACGGTAACGGCCAAGATTGAGGTTGAGCCCCGCGCTCGCGCCGAGTTCGAACAGGCGAAAGGGCAGCCCGAAACGACGCGCGGCGACAAGGATCCCCGCCATCACTGCGGCGCTGCGCGCGGTTTCGTTGGTCTGGGGAGGCAGGTTGAGCCAGTCGGCAAGCCAGGCGTCGCGTGCCTCCAGCGCGGCTCTGACCGCCTTGTGCGCGTCATCGGCCTTGCGCGTGTAGAAGGCGCTGAGTTCCGCCACATCACCGCGGCGCGCCAGCGCGTGGAGCCCGCCCGCGAGCCGCAACCCCGTCGCCTCGCCATAGCCCGAATGATCGACGACCTGCAGGATGCGCCGGCCGGTCAGCGTTGTCTCGTCCGCCAGATCGGCGGCGGCGTCGATGATCCGCGCGGTGAGCGGCGCGTCCATCTGACGGCAGGCCTCGGCCTGGGCGCGGAAAGTGGCGAGGACGGTGGGCGCTGCCTTGGGAACCATGGCTCCAGTTGCCCTATCGCGCCCGCACAAGTAAAGCCGCGAGCGTCATGGCCCAACCCGTCATCATCGCCGTTCCCAAGGGACGGATTCTCGAGGAAGCCCTTCCGCTGCTGGCGGAGGTGGGAATCGTGCCCGAAGCGGCGTTCTCGGACGAGAGCAGCCGCGCGCTGAGCTTTGCGACCAACCATCCCGGCATCTCGCTGATCCGCGTGCGCGCCTTCGACGTCGCGACCTTCGTGGCACACGGCGCTGCGCAACTTGGCATCGTCGGTTCGGACGTACTGATGGAGTTCGACTATTCCGAGCTCTATGCGCCCGTTGATCTGGGAATCGGGCATTGCCGCCTCTCGATCGCCGAGCCCGCCGACCTTGCGAGCCGCGACGATCCGCGCAGCTGGAGCCATGTCCGCGTCGCGACCAAATATCCCAATCTGACCCGCCGGCATTTCGAGGCGCGCGGCGTGCAGGCCGAATGCGTCAAATTGAACGGCGCGATGGAACTTGCGCCCAAGCTCGGCCTGTCGAGCCGCATTGTCGACCTCGTCTCTTCGGGCAAGACATTGAAGGAAAACGGGCTGGTCGAGGTCGAGGTGATCACGCAGGTCTCCGCGCGGCTGATCGTCAATCGCGCCGCCTTCAAGATGCGTGCCGCCGAAATCGCGCCGCTGGTGGAGGCGTTCCGCAAGGCCGCGGGAGGCAAGGATGCCGCTTAGGCTCGACGCGCGCGATCCGGGCTTTGCCGACGCGTTCGCGGCGCTGGTCGATGCGCGGCGCGAAAGCGATGCCGATGTCTCGCGCGATGTCGCCGCGATCCTTGGGCGCGTGCGCGCCGAGGGTGATGCCGCGCTCCATGCGCTGACCTTGCAATTCGACCGGCACGATCTCGACGCGACAGGCTGGCGCGTATCGGCCGAAGCATGCCGTGCCGCGCTCGACGAACTCGACCACGAGCTGCGTATCGCGCTCGAACTCGCCGCCGCACGGATCGGCGATTTCCACGAAAAGCAACGTCCGCAGGACAGCGAAAGCGTCGACAGCGCGGGCGTGCGCCTCGGCTCGCGCTGGCGCGGCGTCGATGCCGCGGGCGTCTATGTGCCGGGCGGCAGGGCTGCCTATCCCTCCTCGGTGCTGATGAATGCGATTCCCGCCAAGGTCGCGGGGGTCGAACGGCTGGTGATGGTGACACCCACCCCGAACGGCGCGGTCAATCCGCTGGTGCTCGCCGCCGCTTCGCTTGCGGGGGTCGATGAGGTGTGGCGCATCGGCGGTGCGCAGGCGATCGCCGCGCTTGCCTATGGCACCGAACGCATCAGGCCCGTCGATGTCGTGACGGGGCCGGGCAATGCCTGGGTGGCCGAGGCCAAGCGCCAGCTTTACGGCGTGGTCGGCATCGACATGGTCGCGGGGCCTTCCGAGATCGTCGTCGTCGCCGATGGCGCCAACGACCCCGACTGGATCGCCGCCGACCTGCTGAGCCAGGCCGAGCATGACCCGACCAGCCAGTCGATCCTCTTCACCGACGATGCGGGCTTTGCCGATCGCGTCGCCGACGCGGTCGAGCGTGCGCTCAGCCAGCTCTCCACCGAAGCGACCGCGCGAACGAGCTGGTCGAACAATGGCGCGATCGTCGTCGTGCCGACACTTGCCGACGCGATCCCGCTTTGCGACAGGCTCGCACCCGAGCATCTCGAGCTTGCGGTCGACGATGCCCAGTCGCTGTTCGACAAGGTTCGCCATGCCGGATCGGTCTTTCTCGGCCGTCACACCCCTGAGGCCGTGGGCGATTACGTCGCCGGCCCCAATCACGTGCTGCCCACGGGCCGCCGTGCGCGCTTCTCCTCGGGCCTCTCGGTGCTCGATTTCATGAAGCGCACCAGCTTCCTCGCGTGCGACCAGAACTCGCTCGCCAAGATCGGCCCCGCCGCGGTTGCCCTCGCGGGCGCCGAGGGGCTTCCCGCCCATGCCCTTTCCGTTGGAATCCGACTAAGATGACCCGATCCAAAGCCCGTTCCGCCGCCCGCCTCGCCGCGGTGCAGGCGCTCTATCAGCTCGAGATGGAGAAGACCCCGCTCGCGGCGCTTCTCCACGAGTTCCACCTGCACCGGCTCGGCGCGACGATCGAGGACGTCGAATATGCCGATGCCGAGGTCGATTTCTTCGACGATGTCGTGAAGGGCGTCGACGCGCGCCGCGAGGAGATTGACGCGCTGGTCGGCGGCAAACTGGCCGAGGGCTGGTCGCTCGCGCGGCTCGACAAACCGATGCGACAGATCCTTCGCGCGGGCGCCTATGAGCTACTGGCGCGCGCCGACGTGCCCACCGCGAGCGTCATCAACGAATATCTCGACGTCGCGCACGCCTTCTACGACAAGCGCGAGACGGGCTTCGTCAACGGCCTGCTCGACGCGATCGCGAAGGACGTGCGGGGGTGAGCGCCGCTCGAGCCCGAAAGGAGGGCAATGAGCGAAGCCACATTCATTGAAGCGCTGAGAAGCATCGCGACGCACCCCGCGGCGCGCGGGCTGATGGACGATGCGGCCGTGCTCGACATTGGCGGTACGGCGATTGTCTGCACGCACGACATGATCGTCGAGGGCGTGCATTTCCTGCCCGACGATCCACCCGAGGATGTCGCGTGGAAGCTCGCAGCCGTCAATCTTTCCGACCTCGCGGGCAAGGGCGCCCGACCGATCGGCGTGCTGATGGGCTATGGCCTGACGGGCGACAGCGCTTGGGATGCGCGCTTTATCGACGGGCTGCGTGTCGTGCTCGAAACGTTTGAGACCCCGCTGCTGGGTGGTGACACCGTTTCGCTGCCAAGAGGCGCGCCACGGGCGTTCGGGCTGACCGCAATCGGGCAGGCGAGCGACGGCGCCCCGCCACGCGATGGTGCGCAGGCAGGCGACGCGCTCTGGGTCACAGGGACGATCGGCGAGGCAGGATATGGACTGGCGCTGCTGCAGGCGGGCGAGCCCGCCCCTGCCGCTCCGATTACCGCCTATCGCCGGCCCCGACCGTTGTTGGCCGAGGGGCAGGCGCTCGCCGTGCATGTCCACGCAATGATGGACATATCCGACGGCTTGCTGATCGACGCGCAGCGCATGGCCGAAGCCAGCGGGCTGGCGGTCGAGATCGACCTCGAGGCCATGCCGCTTTCTTCCGAGGTTGCCGGCCAAAAGATTGAAGCGCGCGCACTCAGGCTGAGCGCGGCCACCGCGGGCGACGATTATCAGTTGCTGTTTGCGGCACCATGTGACGCCGTCCTCCCCGTCGCCGCGACGCGCGTTGGCCGTTTTTCCGCGGGCGCCGGTCTGGCGCTCGTTGACCGGACGGGCGCCGTCCCGCTTCCTGGCAAGCTCGGTTATATGCACGACTAACTTACATCCTTGTACGCGCTTGCCTAATCGCGAATCGCACCTCATACCTTTGCCCCGAGCCCGAAAATAAAAATCAGCGGGCCAATATTCTTGAAGTCTCAACGCAGTTTCCAAGAATAAAAGGGGAAGGATACCGGATGACCGTAGTCACCATATCCATAGCGTGCGGCCTGTTGGCCGTGCTCTATGGCTTCATAACCAGTCGCCAGGTGTTGGCTGCCCCCGCGGGCAGCGAAAAAATGCAGGAAATCGCAGGCGCGATCCAGGAAGGCGCAAAGGCCTATCTAGGACGCCAGTATCGCACCATCGCCATGGTCGGCGTGGTGGTCGCAATCCTTGTCACCTATTTCCTCGGGCTCACCTCGGGCGTCGGCTTTCTGATCGGCGCCATACTCTCGGGCGCGGCGGGGTTCATCGGGATGAACATCTCGGTGCGCTCCAATGTCCGCACTGCAGAGGCCGCACGCACCAGCCTGCAAAGCGGCCTGACCGTGGCCTTCCGCGCGGGCGCGATCACGGGGATGCTTGTTGCCGGCCTCGCACTGCTCGCGATCTCGGTGTTCTTCTGGTATCTGACCTCGGTCGCGGGGCATCTTCCCGATGACCGCCTCGTCATCGACTCGCTCGTGGCGCTGGCATTTGGCGCTTCGCTCATCTCGATCTTCGCGCGTCTCGGCGGCGGCATCTTCACCAAGGCTGCGGACGTCGGCGCCGACCTCGTCGGCAAGGTCGAGGCAGGCATTCCCGAGGACGATCCGCGCAACCCCGCGGTGATTGCGGACAATGTCGGCGACAATGTCGGCGACTGCGCGGGCATGGCCGCCGATCTGTTCGAGACCTATGTCGTCACCGTCGGCGCCACGATGGTGCTGACCGCACTGCTCGTCCAGACGGGTGGCGAGGAGCTGATGCAGCTCATGAGCCTGCCGCTTGCAATCGGTGGCGTGTGCATCATCACCTCGATCATCGGCACCTATATGGTGCGGCTGGGTTCGAGCCAGTCGATCATGGGCGCGCTCTACAAGGGCTTTTGGACCACTGCGATCCTTTCGGTTCCCGCGATCTACTACGTCACCTGGCAGACGCTGGGCGACATGAACCGCGCGATCGGCGGCGGGCTCACGGGTGAGGGTGCGTTCACCGGCATGGACCTGTTCTGGTCCATGATCGTGGGCCTCGGCGTCACCGGGCTCATCGTGTGGATCACCGAATATTACACGGGCACCAACTACCGCCCCGTCCGTAGCATCGCCAAGGCCTCCGAGACGGGCCACGGCACCAATGTGATCCAGGGTCTTGCGGTCTCACTCGAA
Organism: Sphingomonas sp. LaA6.9; assembly: GCF_022601895.1. Classification (GTDB taxonomy): domain Bacteria; phylum Pseudomonadota; class Alphaproteobacteria; order Sphingomonadales; family Sphingomonadaceae; genus Sphingobium_A. The sequence goes on along the minus strand of NZ_JAKVIO010000035.1, from coordinate 8,288 downwards.
TCGACCGCGCTGCCGACGCTCGTGATCATCGCGGGCATCATCATCAGCCATTCGCTGGCAGGCCTGATCGGCATCGCCTTCGCGGCGACTGCGATGCTCGCGCTGGCGGGCATGGTCGTCGCACTGGATGCTTACGGTCCTGTCACCGACAATGCCGGGGGCATCGCCGAAATGGCGGGGCTCGATGACAGTGTGCGCGAGAAGACCGACGCGCTCGACGCGGTGGGCAACACCACCAAGGCGGTGACCAAGGGCTATGCGATCGGTTCGGCGGGGCTGGCAGCGCTCGTGCTGTTCAGCGCCTACACCACCGACCTTCGCGAGTTCTTCCCCGACCTGCAGGTGAGCTTCAGCCTCGAGAACCCCTATGTGATCGTCGGGCTGCTGCTCGGCGCGCTGCTGCCCTATCTGTTCGGGGCGATGGGGATGACCGCGGTGGGGCGCGCGGCGGGCGACGTCGTCAAGGACGTGCGCGAGCAGTTCGCGAGCAACAAGGGCATCATGGACGGCACCAGCCGGCCCGATTACGCCCGGACGGTGGACCTCGTCACCAAGGCGGCGATCAAGGAGATGATCATCCCCTCGTTGCTGCCGGTGCTCGCGCCGATCGTCGTCTATTTCACGATCACAGCGATCGCGGGGCAGGCCAATGGTTTTGCGGCACTTGGCGCATTGCTGCTCGGCGTCATCGTCTCTGGTCTGTTCGTCGCGATCTCGATGACCTCGGGCGGCGGCGCCTGGGACAATGCCAAGAAGTTCATCGAGGACGGCCATCACGGCGGCAAGGGCAGCGAAGCCCACAAGGCCGCGGTGACGGGCGATACCGTGGGCGATCCTTACAAGGACACCGCGGGCCCCGCGGTGAACCCGATGATCAAGATCACCAACATCGTGGCGCTGCTGCTGCTCGCCGCGCTGGCGCACGCGGCCGCCTGACCCGCAGGCCCGAGCGTTTCATGCCCCGCCGGAGCGATCCGGCGGGGTCTTTTTATTGCGCCATTGTCCGAAATCGGACGAAGTTCAGGAAGGTCAGCCGCACGTGAAAAAGCTCATCACTTAATCGCGACCTGGCCGAAGTGGGCAACTCGCTGCAACCTCAGTTGCGCATCGCGCGGTCGCGCGCCGACTGGTTTTCCTGGATCGGCCCCTTCTGCCCCGGATAGCGCCCCGATCTGGGTTCCATCGTGTCGAGGTTCCAGTCGGCCTCGACAAAGGGCGCGCGCGTTTCCGCGAACACGGGGAAGCCGCCGACCTGCTTCTCGTCGTCGATGATCTCGCCGCGGCCTTCGGCGACGAAGAAGAGCACACGGATATCGTGTTCGTCGCGGTCCCAGGGACGCGCACCGGCATTGGCGAGGACATGCGTCTCGACATCGCGCGCGGGCAGCACGTCGAGACCCTGCGGCCAGATGACCGGCTTTTCCACCTCGATCAGTTTCGCACGCGTCTCGCCATAGCGCCCGAACATCGGTAACGGCTTGCCATGCTTGTCGACCGCGATGTTGTCGCGGCCGTGATAGCGCAGATCGCCATCGCCACCGAGCATCAGGAAGGGCAGCCCCTCATCGGTCGAGGGTCCGCCGCGCATCACATTACCCACCGCCGACAATTCGCCGGTCTGATAGGGCTGTCCCGCCCATTCGAGCGCCATCAGATTATAGTGCACAGCGCGCTTGCCGGGATCGTAGATCAGGTTGTTGACGACCGCGGCCTGCACCCCGCCCTTCAGGAGCGGGCTGCGCTCAACATTATGCGCATAGACATTGCGGTAGATCAGAATGCCCGTAGCATTGTCGTGAATGAGCGAGCCCTTGCTGTGCTCGCCCTTGGGATGGCTCGCATCCGCCAGCCCCTCGGCAAGCAGATTGTACGAGAAGGTAATGTTGTGCGACGTCCCCTTGCGCCAGTCCGCTGGCGTGCTCCCGGTGAAGCGCGGGCCCGAGGCGGAGAGATTCTCGTCGAGCCCCCATGTCATCGTGCAGTGATCGACGACGACATTATAGGCGCCGATGGTGGAGAAGGCGTCGACCTCCCAGCCGCTGCGTTTGGCCTGCCCGTCGACGCCGGGGCGCACGCGGATATGCCGGACGATGACGTCGTGCGTCTTGAGGTCGATCCCGCCGCGAATGATCGTGATTCCGGGTGACGGGGCAGTCTGCCCTGCGATCGTCAGATAGGGTTCGGTGATCGTCAGCGTCGAGCGCCCGAGGTCGATGACGCCAGCAACCTCGAACACCACTGTCCTTGGCCCCTTCGTCTCGACCGCAGCCCTGAAACTGCCCGGCCCATCGGCATTGAGCGTGGTCACGCGGATAATGCGGCCCCTGCGCCCGCCCCTGGTCTCTGCCGCCCAGCCAGCCGCGCCAGGAAATGCCGGCTTTTGCGCGGCTGCAGGGGCGACACCCGCCAGTGTGAGGCACAGAAACAACATCAACCGCATAACGTCATCCTCTCTCTCATTGCCTTCTTGACATAGAAGGGGGTTCGTCTCAATGTCCTTATGACACCGGTTACTTAGACGCAAATGACCGGAAAAAGACCGCATCAAATGCGGCGCACAGGGAGAGGATGGGGCCGCCGCACCGCGAAACAGCCCGAACTCCCCCAATTTATGTCGCGGGAGCGCATCGAAATGCGTTGTCACGACTCGGATAGATACCGGTGTCATAACCGGTGAGGAATGACTGGACCGTCGGACAAAGCGACGGCACAAGGGGAGAAGAGGAATGCGGGTGATCAATCGCCATCAGGGTTCGAGCGCCGCGCTGCGGCTATTGTGCGCAGCGTCCGTCACCGTGCTCGCCGCCACCGGCGCGAGCGCACAGGACGCCCCCGCAGACCAGGAATCAGGGGCTGACGCCGAAGAGATCATCGTCACGGGCTTTCGCGCGTCGCTCGACGCGGCGCTCGACGTGAAGCGCGATTCGGTCAGCGCGGTCGACGCGATCGTCGCCGAGGACATCGCGAAGTTCCCTGACCAGAACCTTGCCGAATCGCTACAGCGCATTCCCGGCATCTCGATCCAGCGCGACGGCGGCGAAGGCCGCGCGATTTCGGTGCGCGGCCTTGGCGCGCAGTTTACGCGCGTCCGCGTCAACGGGCTGGAAACGGTCGCCACCTCAACCGACGGCGCGAGCGCGAACCGCGACCGCGCCTTCGACTTCAACGTCTTCGCGTCCGAGCTGTTCAACTCGATCGTCGTGCACAAGACCGCCGAGGCTTCGCTCGACGAAGGCTCGCTGGGCGCGGTGGTCGACCTCAACACGGGCAATCCGCTGGGGGGCAAGGACGGGCTGACGCTCGTCGCGTCGGCGCAGGCGCAATATAACACGCTGAGCGAGGATCTGGGGCCGCGGCTCGCAGGACTCATCGGCTGGAAATCGCCCGACGGCACCTTCGGCGCCTCGATATCGGCGGCCTATCAGCAGGGCGAGACGCTCGAGATGGGCAACAACACCGTCCGCTGGGCGCAGGCGCGCTTCGATTCGGTGAATGGAACGCCATGCTGGTTCGCCAGCGCCACCAGCACCACGCCGCGCCCCAATAGCGGCGGTGTCTACACGCCTGGACGCAATGCGGCCTGCGACGCGGTCTCGCTTGCGTTCCATCCGCGCATCCCGCGCTATGGCGAGATTCGTCACGATCGCGACCGGCTGGGCCTGACCGCGAGCATCCAGTGGGAGCCGAGCAACCGCACCAAGCTCTCGATCGACGGCCTCTATTCGAGCTTCAAGGAGACGCGCGAGGAGAAATGGGGCGAAGTGCTGTTCCGCAGCAACGAGCGCTCGATCGACGTGACCGATTATACGATCGACGCCGACAACAATCTCATCAGCGGCACCTTCAACGACGCCTGGGTGCGCACCGAGCATTATCTGCGCAAGTCGAAGACCGAATTTTACCAAGCAGGCGCGACCTGGGATCAGGAGCTGTCGGACAGCTTCCGCTTCACGCTGCTCGGCGGCTTCTCCAAGTCCGACGCAAGCATCCCCGTCGAGACGACGCTGGTCTTCGACGACCGTGATGCGCAGGGCTATCACTATGACTATACCAATTCGCGCCATCCGGTCCTGACCTTCGGCACCAGTGTCACAGATCCGGCCAATTTCCAGCTCGCCGAAATCCGCGACCGCCCCTCGGATACGGTCAACAAGTTCCGGACGGTCCAGCTGCGGACCGAATGGGACGTGACCGACGGCTTCCAGGTCAAGGCGGGCGGCGTCTATCGCCGGTTCAGCTTCGACACCGAGGGCTTCCTGCGCGACACCGTGGTTTGCCCCAATGCCGGCGGGCGCGACCTCGTGCTGGGCACGATCACCTGCACGCCCAACACCAATGTCGGGCCGACCGCCGTCTACGGCTTCCAGGCAACGCCCGAGCTTTCCCAGCTGTTCACGCTGCGCAGGGCCGGAGCACCGGCGGGCACGACAACGCAGTGGCTGATCCCCAATCTGGACACGGGCACGGCCTTTACGAAGCTGTATGAACGTCCTCTCACGGTCGATGCGGGCAATACGCGCAGCGTCGTCGAAAAGGTGACTGGCGGCTATCTCGAGTTCAATGGCAAGGGCGATATCTTCGGGCTCGAATATGCCGCCAATGCAGGTATGCGCTATGTGAAGACCGACCAGTCCTCCACGGGCCTGAGCAGCGGCACCGCGGTCACCGTCGAACGCAGCTATGAGGACTGGCTGCCTTCGGCGAACCTCGCGCTGTTCCCGCATGAGGACATTATCATTCGGGCGGCGATCGCCGATGTCGTGACGCGCCCGACACTGGGCAACCTCACGCCCGGCGGCACCGTCGACGGCTTCAACTATCGCGTGAACTTCGGCAACCCGTTCCTCGATCCGTTCCGCGCCACCGCCTATGATCTGGCGTTCGAATGGTATTTCGCACCGCAATCGATCTTCTCGGTCGCGCTGTTCAAAAAGGACGTCGCGAGCTTCCCGGTCGCTGAAACGCGCAGCGGCACCTTCGCCTCGACGGGTCTGCCGACTTCGATCATTCCGCCCAGCTCGCCTGCCGGACAGAATCCCGAGGGACAGCTCTGGACAATCAACTCGATCACCAACGGCGCGGGCGCGAGCCTTAAGGGCGTCGAAATCGCGCTGCAGGCGCCCTTCACCTTCCTGCCGGGCTTCTGGTCGCATTTCGGCGGCATCGTGAACGCGACCTTCGTCGACTCCAACGCGGACTATGTGGTTGCGGGGCCTGCGGTGGTGCCGGGCGGCGCACTGATCAACGAGACGCGCACCTCGACGCTCTTCGGTGTGTCCAAGCAGGCGTATAACGGCACGCTCTATTACGAGGACGACAAGTTCAGTGCGCGTGCATCGGTCAGCTATCGCAGCGGTTATGTCGATCAGAACAGCGGCACCGGCAACATCTTCGAGGGCTACAACTCGACGATCAATGTCGACGCATCGGTTCGCTACAAGATCACCGAGCAGATCGAGCTTTCGCTGGAAGGCGTCAACCTGACCGACGAGTATCGCGACCGCTGGACCGATGAGGACGCCAACCGCAACTACGAGTTCAACCATTTCGGCCGCACCATCCTGTTCGGCGCGCGGTACAAGATGTGATCTTCGTGCGCTTCCCCGCATGAAATGATGACTGGCCAGCCTTCGCACCATGGAGCGGTCGATCCAACTGCGTCGGATCGACCGCTCCATGATCTTGATTCACGGCGATTTCCGAGTCGCCAGATGAATCCATCTGACTAGAAATCGCTGTGGCAGGGCTGGCCTTTGCTTTGGGAGAGTGAAGTGTTCGATCGTAGAGACAGCCTCAGGGCGCTGGCGGCCACCGGGCTGCTGCCGCTCATTCCCGGAGCGCGTGCACAGGGCTCGGCCGCGTCGAGCGCGCTCGATCCGCATGCGGACATGCGCTGGGCACAGGGCTTCGAGGGACAGCGCAAGGCCGATCTCGGCAATGGCAGCTTCCTCAATCCGGTCTTTGCGGGCGATCGCCCCGATCCGACGATCCTCAGGGACGGCGAGGATTATTACCTCACCTTTTCGAGCTTCGACGCCTATCCCGGCATCGTCATCTGGCATTCGCGCGATCTGGTGAACTGGCGCCCGATCACCGCCGCGCTGAAAACGCCGATAGGTTCGGTCTGGGCGCCCGAGCTGGTGAAGCATGGCGGGCGCTTCTATTGCTATATCCCCGCGCGTTTTCCGGACCGCAAGTCGACCTATGTCATCCATGCCGAGCGCATCGAGGGCCCTTGGTCGGAGCCGATCGACCTCAACCTGCCCGACCATATCGACCCCGGCCATGCAGTAGGCAGCGACGGCACCCGCTGGCTGTTCCTGTCGGGCGGCGACCGCGTGAAGCTGGCGCCCGACGGGCTGTCGACGGTGGGCGCGGTCGAGCATGTCTACGACCCCTGGCGCTACCCAGAAGACTGGGTAGTGGAGACTTTCGCACCCGAGGGCCCCAAGATCCTGAGGCGTGGCGACTGGTATTACATGATCCTCGCGGTCGGCGGCACTGCGGGGCCGCCCACGGGGCACATGGTCATCATGGCGCGTTCGCGCTCGGTCGATGGTCCCTGGGAGAACGCGCCCAACAACCCGGTCATCAAGACGAAGTCGGCCGCCGAGAAATGGTGGTCGCGCGGGCATGCGACGATCTTCGAGGGCCCCGGCGGCAAATGGTGGATGATCTATCACGGCTATGAGAACGGCTACTGGACGCTCGGTCGCCAGACGCTGCTCGAGCCGATCGAATGGACGGCCGATGGCTGGGTGAAGCCGCTGGGCGGCGACCTTTCGAATCCCATCGCCAAGCCCGTCGATCTGGGACCCCAGCCGCACGGCATGCCGCTCAGCGACGACTTCTCGAAGGACAAGTTCGGCATCCAGTGGAGCTTCTACGATCCGAAACCCGAAGAGATGAAACGCGTGCGGCGCGCGGGCGACGTGCTGCATGTCAAAGGCAAGGGGACCAGCCCGAGCGACTGCTCGCCCATTACCTGTCTCGCGGGCGATCAGGCCTACCGTTTCGAGGCGGATATCGAGGTCGATCCGGGCGCCGAGGCGGGGATGCTGCTCTTCTACAACCGCCGCCTCTATGCGGGGCTCGGGCTCGGCGACAAGGGGCTGGTGATGCACCGCTATGGGCTGCAGCGCCCGCGCGGCGCGGTGCCGGGGCAGCGCGACACCGCGACGGGCGCGGTTCGCGCATTACGGCTGAGGCTCACCAACGACCACAATATCCTGACGATCCACACCAGCACCGACAAGGGTGCGAGCTGGCAGAAATTCGACGTCCAGATGGAAGTCTCGGGCTATCACCATAATGTGGCCTATGACTTTCTGAGCCTGCGTCCCGCGCTCTATGCGGCTGGCGCGGGTGAGGCGCGCTTCGCCAATTTCAGCTATCGGGCGCTGCCATGACACTCGACAGGCGCACCGCGCTTCTCGGCAGTCTTGCAGCCGCTGGACTTGCTGCACGGGCTCGAGCGCAGCAGCCGTCACTCCCGGCCAGCGCGCAGGTGCCGAACGAGACGATCGAGCTCTGGCCGAACGGTGCGCCCGGGATGCCGGCGAAACCGCCCGTCGAAACGATCAACGAACGCAGCACCGATCCGGGCTTGCACGATCGTGCCATGCTCGGAATTTCGCGCCCGCGAATGGAGGTGTTCCGGCCGGAACGCCCCAATGGCGCGGCGGTGCTGATCTCGCCGGGCGGTGGCTATAGCTGGGTGGTGATCGACAAGGAGGGCTATGAGCTCGGCCGGTGGCTCGCCGAGCGTGGCATCACCGCATTCGTCCTCTTCTATCGCCTGCCGCATCAAGGCTGGGCGGCGGGCCCCGACACGCCGCTTTCGGATGCGCAGCGCGCAATGCGACTGATCCGGCACCGCGCCGCGCATTATGGCATAGACCCGGAGCGTGTCGCCGCTCTCGGCTTTTCGGCGGGCGGCCATCTGTGCGCCGACCTTGCCGCGCGCTTCGCCACCCCGACCTATGCCGCCGTCGACGCCGCGGACCGGCTTTCGCCGCGCCCGGCGCTTGCGGCGCCGATCTACCCCGTTATCTCGATGACCCTGCCGACGGCGCATGAGGGATCGCGCCGCAACCTGATCGGCACCGATGCCACGCCCGCGATCGAGGCCGCGCATGCGCCGCACCTCAATATCGCTGTGGACACCCCGCCCTGCTTCCTTGTTCATGCCGAGGATGACCTGTCGGTGGTGATCGAAAATTCGCTTCTTCTGCGCGACGCGCTGAAGGCGAAGAAGATTCCGGTTGAAACCCATTTCTTCGCCGAGG
>NZ_JAKVIO010000034.1:12434-46883 GCF_022601895.1 Sphingomonas sp. LaA6.9 | reverse complement strand
GGTCAAGGAGGCAAGCGCGCGTATGACCGTCGTGGCCGCTTCGTCACCCATCGCATGTCCGCCCATTCCGTCCGCCACTGCCCAGAGGCCAGCTTCGGGGCAATCCAGGACGCGATCCTCATTGATCGAACGAACCTTACCGATATGCGTGCGAGCAATTGAGCGGATGGGGATTGGATGGGTGGATTGAGGCTGGTCCTGAACGGTCATTTGCCCTCGCCTTCCAGCGCCGTGGCGGCGTCGTCATAGGCTCGCGTGAAAACTTGATCGAGCGCCCCTTTTTCCCCCTGTTCGATTTCACGCGCTAGTTCAGCGTGACGGCGACAGCTTTCCTCCCATAGCATTGCACCGCGCCCCTGCAGTCGCCAGACGCGGTCGCGGGTCGCCATGTCGACCACCGAAGGGTCAAAGGTTGCAACAGCCTCGCGGATTGTCGCCCGAAAGCCGCTAAACGTGCAAATCAGATGCTTTTTGATGTCGCGAAACGAAGCCGCAAGCGCCGCAGGGCCAGTTAGAAACCCAGGCTTTCCCTCCAAGAGGAGATCGAGTGCGAGCCGCTGCTTGGGCGCCCATTTGAAGGGATTATTGTGCGTGCCTCCGATCGTCGTGCGCGCGATCTGATAACGGCTGCGCGCGCGCTCGCGTTCGGCCATCAGATCGCCGATGCCCAGCACCATCTGCCGGTAGACGGCGCCTGCGCGTCGCATCACTTGTTCGGGGTCCTCGGCACTGAATGCCGATGCGTCGAGCCCGGCGCCCTCGCAAAACGCCTCAAGCAGTGAGCCTTGGCCGTTCCCCTGTCTGCCAGTCGGCGGTTCGTCCCATTCTGTTGGCACGGCAATCGAGGTGCCGAGGGGAGGCGAAAGGACGAGTGTCTGGCCTTCATCGGCAGAAATTCCGCCTTGCGGCGCGCGGTCGGCCACGAGCCGGTAGCGTCCCATGGTGAATGCACAAGGAACTTCAATCGGGATTTCCTCGTGGTCGGGCAAACGCTCTTCACCTGGATCGTTAAACACTCCGTTGGCACCAATACATGTGAGTGTAAGCGCGTCTCCTGCCGCCCGAAATTCGCAGTGCCAGCGTGACATCTGGCGCTCCGGGTCGAGTATCACCCAGTCGGCTGCGGGATCACGCCCCAGCCTTAACAGCCCATCCTGAAGGAAGCGGGCATCGACGGCGTGCTCCGTGTCATCTCTCTCGTAGAGTTTGAAGACGTACATGGCGACCTCAGGCGGCTTGGCAGTCATGAGCGGGTGCCCGATCAATGCGCGTCATGAGCAGCTGTTCTGGGGGCACTGCGGATTCCCGCGTGATGGCACCCTGCTGTACCGCGGTGGCAAGGCGATTGAAGGCGTCGAACAATCTGCCCAGTTCATCCTTGCGTCGGTGCGATAGCCTGAAGGTCGTGTTCCCTTCCGCCATATCATCCAGGGCTCGGCGCAGGGCGCTTAAGGGCGACGAAAGTTGGCGCGCACTCATATAGCCAATCGCTGCAATGACGAGCACGACAAACAACGACAATGTGACGAGGAGCAATGCTGCATCACGCATGGCGGTATCGATGCCCGATCGATCCAGCTCCATGTCGACCCTGCCGAAGCCTGCGCCGCCATAGCGCACGGCCTCGGAGAAATGAAGGACATCGTCCAACCGTCCACGCCGGATGCCGCGAACTGACGTTCCGACCAGTGCCGGGGAGCCTGAAGCCGTGATACGGCCATTCTCGTCGATGATCGTCAGGCTGCGCACATTCGGATCCTTCGCTGCGGATTCAACAAAGGCCTGAAGCGGCAGCCAGTCCTGCTGATCGGCGGGCAATGCGGCATTGTCCGCCATGCGCAAGGCTGCGTTTCGAGCGATGAATGCCGTCATTGAAGAGCCTGACGTCAATGCCATCTGCATAAGTGTCTCGCGCTGCCTCTCAAGCACCAGGGCGCTTCCAAGGGAGAGCGCTACAGCCGCTGCGCCCGCAAAAATCAGCGGCAGCCGAACATGAAGTGGCATGCCGTGGCGCGGCGCTTCGCGCTGACGGGCCGCGGCATCGATTTCCCTGTACAATGCATCTCGCGCCTGATGGCAGTTGGAGAAACGATCATCGGGCTTTTTCGAAAGCATCTTCTCAATGAGGAAACGCAAACCACTCGGGCAATCGGGCCTGTGTGTCTCGATGGGCATCGGATCATGCTGCGCGATCTGGATGGCCAACGTTGCAAGGCCCGTGCCCGGAAATGCCGGCCGTCCCGTCACCATCTCGTAAAGTACCGCGCCCAGCGAAAACTGATCGGTACGTGCGTCGATCGGGAGCCCGATGACCTGCTCGGGGCTCATGTAACGCGGCGTCCCCATGATTTGCCCCGCTTGCGTCCGTTCGGCTTCAATCTCGCCAAGTGCGACATCGCGCGTGTCCATGCGCGCGATCCCGAAGTCCAGGAGCTTCGCCCTGGTGTCACCATCACAGGCGAGGATGTTGGATGGCTTGACGTCTCGGTGGATGACGCCGCGTTCATGCGCGTAGCTGAGCGCATCGGCAAGTTGCACGCCGAGCGTCAATACCTTGTCGAGCCCCAGCTGCCCTGCCTCGCGCAGGACCGTATCCAGGGGCCGGCCAAACAGGTGCTCCATTGCAATATAGGGTGCGCCGTCAGCCTCACCGACATCGTAGATCGTGACGATGTTTGCATGCGACAATTTGCCGGCCGCGCGCGATTCTCCCAGGAACCGCCGCACGACTTCGGGGTCGGCACGAAATTCGGGCTTCAGAACCTTGATCGCGACGCTGCGATCGATGCTCGGGTCGTGGCCGAGATGGACATTGGCCATCGCGCCTTCGCCGATTTCGCCATCTATCCTGTATCGTCCGATCGCAGTCATAGCGGCAACCCTGCTTTCAGGCGCGCAGGGTGCGCCGACTTCGCCATGGCAGCCCGATGCGCGCGTCCGACGTTCATTGCCTCGCCTTTACGCTTCGACGGATACGAATGGCACGATCGAGATCGCGCTTGATCGCGGCATTTCCCGGGTCGAGTGTTGATGCCTCGTGGAGGAGGACCACGGCCTGCGCCAACTCGCCCTGGTGAAGGGCGGCGAGCCCCTCCCCGCGCAGCGCCCCCGCGCGCTCGCGATCCACTATTACCGGTGCCCTGGCCGGAACCGAGGGCGTCGGAGGCGGAGAAGCGACAGCCGCGCGCGGCTTCTCGGCAGCGCGCGGCACCATCTTGGGCGCTGTTCCGGGTATCTGAAGTGCCTGGCCGGATTTGAGTGAGGACGGCACCGACAAATCGTTGTAGCGCGCCAGCGCATAGAAATTGAGCCTGTCGCCGAGGAAACGCTCTGACAGCCCCATCATCGTGTCACCGGGATGAACCCGGTAGCTAAAGCTCTTGTTGCCCAGCAATTGCTTCGGATCGGCCGAAAGGCTTTCAAGCAGGCGGACCGCGGCAGCGTCATCAGGATCGCGCTTCACCATCTGCTTCAGGAGCTTGCGTGCCTTGCCTTCCTGGCCCTGATCGAGAAGTGCTACCGCGTCATCCATCTGTTGTGCGTTGCTGATCGGCTGGATCATTGCCGGACGCGGCGCCGCAGGATTTTGACCACAGGCTCCCAGCGTCGCCAGCAACAGGGCAGCCGAAAACCACGTCCATCCAGGGCGGTCTTGATGCATTTCGTTCGACATCACTTCATCCTCGCATTCAAGGCGGTCTGCTGTACGGCTGAGGTCAGATCGGCAAGTTCACGAATGGCCGAACGGTCGCGCGCAAGTCGCGTGAATTCTGAAACCGGGAGAGGTGCTGCAAAATAGAAGCCCTGAAAGAGGGTACAGCCATGGCGACGCAGCCAGAGGAACTCCTCGCGCCGTTCGACACCTTCAGCGAGTACCGCGATGCCAAGTCCTCTGCCGAGTGCAATGATGCTCTGGCAGATCGCCTGGCTGTCGCGCTGTCGATCGACCTCCTGGACAAATTCCCGGTCGATCTTGAGCTTGTCGAAGCTGAGCTTCTTCAGATAGCTGAGGCTCGAATAGCCTGCGCCGAAATCGTCGATCGAAATCGAGACTCCGAGCGCACGGAGCTTTTCGAACAATATCTTGGCGCTTGAAGAATCGAGTGCGGCCACGGTTTCGGTCAGCTCGATCTCAAGCAGCGACGCTTTCAACCCATGCCGCTGGAGCGTTCTTTCGATCAGCTGGTCAAGGTCGCTACGCTGGAGCTGATGCGCGGAGAGATTGACCGCGACCTTTACGTCCCTGAGACCATCGCGCTCCCACTGACGTGCTTGGCGGCACGCGCTGTTGAGTGTCCACAAGCCGAATTCTTCTGCGAGGCCCGCTGCTTCCACTACGGGGATAAAGTCGCTCGGCGACACGATGCCCGTCTCGGGGTGGTGCCAGCGCAACAGCGCTTCTGCGCCGCAGATCCGATTGTCGCACACATTGATGAACGGCTGAAACCACAGTTCGAGCTGTTGGCGTGCAATGGCCTGGCGGAGATCCTGCTCGAATCCGAATTCCTGCCGGGCAGCCTCGCTGGGGTCGATCATCGGCATGCGTTTCGCGCCGCCGTCGGAAGCCGTCAGCGACGCAACAGCGCGTGCTATCAGTTCTGCGGGCGAGAATGTGCCGCTGACATAGTCGGCAAAGCCGCATCGTATCTGAGGAAGGAATTCGGCATCTGGCAGGACGATCCTGCTGCAAAGCGCGTAACAGATCGCGTCGAGTTCTGCGCGCGCGACCTCGAGCGAGGTTGTGCCGAACCAGATTGCGAAGCGCGCGCGGTCGACATGTGCGAGAGCGCGCGCCTTGCCGACCATTCGCTCGATGCGCTCGGCGATGACACGAAGCGCCTGATCGGCCGTTGCAATATCAAAGGCATAGAGCCGCTCGAAATCGACAAGCTCGATCACCGCGAGCAGGCCCACTTGTCCCTGCTCCCTAGTTTCGAGCTCCATGAACTCGATCAGCGGTTCGCGCGTGGGCAGACCTGTTACACCATGCCGTCGCGGGGCGCGGTGGCTGAGCAGTTCCAATCGTCCGACGGCGATGTCGACACAGTTGCGCAGGCGCCGAGCTGAGGCGCGCGCGGCCGTATCGGGGCTTCCTGGTTCGAGATATTGTTCAAATCCGCGGACAATATGCGCGAGTTCACGCTCGGATCTTAAGCTGCGACACATCATGACAGCCATGGCAAGGAGCGCGAGCGCAACAATGAGAGAGCTCGAAGCCGGTTTCTGGACCGTCAGGAGCCCGCTTGCCAGGACGAGACCAACGCACATTGCCGCGAGGCTGGAAGCCAGTCCGCTGCCTCGCTCAAGCTTTATCGCCCCTCTCTTCCACAATGACGTTCTGGACATTGCACGCCCCGGTCGTTTTCAGAAAGACTAGGCGCGATTGGAAAAGAAACTCTTAATGTTGATCAGGCAAATCAATGCAAGTGCTGCGTTAATTAACATAGATCAAGTTCAGCAAGACGAAGGCCGCAATTTGGATGGCTGCTGGCATATTATCAACAACTTGCCGATTGTCGCAAACAGTCAGCTACGTCACCAACGCCTGGCGCCCGGGCCACGGATAAACTCCAACCGCTATAACAGGTGGCCTGCCCCCACCGAGTGGGCCAGTCAGGTAGCGCGCGGCAGGTTCGGCTGCTAGATTGCGAGCGTCTTCCGGTGGCGCTCGATCGCAGATGCGACCGCATCCGAAAATGGCAGTTCCGCCTTTGCGGTGGGCCAAAGGTCATCGAAGCGCTCGACCGTTTCCTTCGCGGCACTGACGATCATCTGCGAGGCGACGCGCGCCTTGTCCGCAATGGCGACAAGCTCGTCATAGGTGAAGGACTCCCATGCGCGCGCGCGCAGGAATTTCAGCGCCGATTCGTCCTCGGGAATGTACGGCACGGTCGAAAGCAGGTCGTAGGCAGGCGAAAGGATCGGCCTCTTCCTGTCGGGATAGATCAACGACCAGTTCTTCAGGTGCATATCACCGTTGCCGATCAGGACGCTGTAGGTCAGGCGGCGGATAAACTCGGTGATACTAGTGTCATCGGTTTCGGCGGCAAGCACGTTCAGAATGCTGCGGTAGCTGGCATTGTCGTACTTGTCGTCGGGATAGACGCCATAGACCTGGGCGAAGTCCTCGACGTGGATGGCCCCCTCTTCGCTGCGATCAAACCTGCGGATCGCAAAGGCCGATGCCCCGTACCGATCGAGTCCCTCGGGAAGGCCCTCAATCGTATCGATCCCGATCAGATCGATCTCGGGCACGTCGATGCCTAGCCGCGCGGCAAGGCTCATCGAGGCGAATTCGTTCTCGGGGACATCAGCGTGCCGGACTGAAGGGAGTTTGACAATCCAGTCGCCTCCCGTGCCGCTCGCCGGGATGGTGAGCCCGCCGTTCTTGCCATGCCGCTTGAGGCCGGAGAACTTGAGCTGCACCCCGGCGAGCGAAAACCGCAAAGCCTGTTTGGCGATCTCCGCGACTGCCGCTTCTCCGGCCTCTTCATCCGCTATCGCCGCACCTTCCACCGGCACGGCGCGCACCGCACCAGGCAAGTCATCGCCCAGCTGGCTCAAGAGCGGGAATTCGCGCACGGCTTTCAACCCTGCGCGCTTGGCAAGATAGTCCCGCAACACGCCTTCGGGCAGCAAGTTCGAAAAGAACGGCTCCAGCTTTGTCTGATAGGCGCGCGGATCATTGATGATCCCGCCATATTCGTCGCGATAGGCGAGTGAGAGCGTCGGACGGTCCTGATCCGCAAGATAATCATCATCGAAGGCGAAAATGCTGCGGTCGCCTTCAAGGCGGGAAATCCGTCCAATGCGGCGATCGTGCAGGATTATGTCGAGGGCAACGATGTCGCTCATTCGTCATCCTCCAACCGGTAGGCCGGACGTTGACGCGGGCCATCAATTTGCGGGAGGTGGACCTGATGGTTGCGCCATGTGCGCAGCGCTTCGGTCGCCGAATTCACCTGCTGGGCAATCTTCGCCACCTCGTTATATTCTTTGAAGAATTTTGCGAGGTCCTGCGAAGGCTTGAGCGCGTTCTGCAAGGTCTTCAGCGATTTGTTGTCGATCTGAAGCGCCTGGATGTTTTTGAGAATGGAACGGTAGTTCTCGACCTCTGTCAGATTGGGATAGCTGGTCCTGATCTGGTCGGCGAGCTGGAGTTCCTTCTGGATGCTGTCCAGCGCCCGGCTGGCCGCGCTCGATCCGGCAGTGCCGACGGCAGCCCGGACAGTTCCCTCTATCGCGGGCAGTGCCCTGCGCGGAAGCAGTCTCACCTCAAGGTCCAGCGCACGCGCGATCTCGGCAAGGCTTGAGACCTGCAAATCAACGGCCCCGCTCTCGATCTTGGAGATATGGCTCTGCGGCAGGCCAACGCGCTGCCCCAGCTCGCGCTGAGTCAGCCCTTTGTCCTTTCTGGCCTGCCTTATACTGGCGGCGATTTCCGCAATTCCGACGATCATTTATATGCTTTCACATATTTTTCTAACTTCTCATATGTCCGAGCATATCACAAATCTGTCCGCCTTGGCAAATTTTGATATATGCTATGGCATATCACGCACTTTATTTCATATATTATAGCATATAAACTTTCGAACCTATCCAAGCTTCGCAAGCTCGTTGGCCAGATAATTGCCGGAGAGATTGGTGTAGCGCATGACCGATTTGGGGTCGCGGTGGCCCGATTGCGCCATAACTTGGGGCATGGCCCACCCCGCCTCGAACAGGCTCGATATCCGTTCGTGGCGCGTATCGTGGAAGCGGAAATGCGTGAGCCCCGCTTTCTTCCGGGCGTAGTTGAAGGCCTTCCTCATTGCATTCGAGGTCACCGGAAACACGCGGGCTTCCGTGCGCGGCAGTGCCTTCACGTCCTGCGCGTTGACGGGATTGAGCTGAATGCCGAGCCAACGGCGGCGATAGTCGATCACGCGCTGGCCTCTTCCAACTGATCTCGCGGCGCTACGAGAAAGGCTCGATCCTGATCACCTCGAACCGTTTGGTGGGCGAATGGGGCAGTGTCTTCGGCGACCCTGTCGTCGCCACGGCAATCCTGGACAGGCTGCTGCACCACTCGACCGTAATCATTATCCGCGGAGACAGCTACCGGCTTCGCGAAAAGCGCAGATCCGGCCTTCTGCAGAAGGCCGGATCTGCGCTCGAAACCAGCAACGCCGCCACAACATGAAAGGGGGTCAGTTCTTCACTTCGACAGAGGGGTCAAATCTTCAGTTCGTTTGACAGCAGGAGGCGCTGTAGCGGGCGATCGGCTTCCATAGGTGGCGGGAGCCATTGGGCACCCTTACACAAATGACGACTATTGGCTGGTCGCCGCGACGGCGATGACGACCATCCACGGTTGTGCCCACCGCAGCGTCACCAGCCCCTAACGTTGGTTTGTCCGCTACCATCAAGCTGTTCGAGCCAGCGTCGCTTGCGCTCGATAAGGCTTTCAAGACTTGCGACGAGGATCAGCCTGGTTCGGCCGAGCTTGATCGATTCAACCTCTCCGTCGCCCATGAGCTGGTACAGTGTTGAGCGGCTTATCCCGAGCATCTGCGCGGCTTCGGGACTGCGTACGGCAAGCCTGCGCGCTGGCTCGAGCGGTACGATTGCGGTGTCCTGAAGGGTCTCGTGGTTCAGCATCACATGGTCCTTTGCCTTCCAGTGTTGAATTCATCGGCCCAGTACGCATTGGGCCGGTCCGGCGCTCCTGTGCGGCCCATGCCGCACGTGGCGCGGCAGAGGGACTGCACGCGGATCAATTGCCCTCCCATGGCCTTAGCACGAGTTCGCGCGTCACGATGGCGCGCAGCGGCCAGCCTGGTCGGACCTTGATCGTGGGCGCGATTTCCAGGTTGCGCGCGACAAGCTGGTCGCCCGCGCGGGCGGCACCTTGCTGTGTCGCCTCGCGCACTGCACGCAGGACGGCGCCCTCACCATCCATGGCGAGCTCGGTGCCGATCCCCAGGATAGATGAAAGCGCGACGCCTTGCACGAGCATGTCGAAATGGCGATCCACGTCATCGGCGAGCCCTGCCATGCCGCTGGTGTCGCTGGCGACAAGGTCATCGATTTCGATCGTCCTTGCATCGGGCAGGACAATGCGCTGCCAGGCAACCATGACGCGCTGCTGGGCAAATCCGGTGACGCGCTCACTGCGTCCCACGAGGCGCGCGCCCTGGGGTATCAGGATCTGCGTTCCAGTGGCGGTGTCACGGACATGCTCGGTGACCTGGGCGAGCACGATGCCAGGCAGATCGGAATTGAGTCCGGTGATAAGGCTCGCCGATATAACCGTGCCCGCTGCGAGCAGCGCCGCCGGCCTGTCGCCTGGCCTGCGCAATCGGCCATCGCTCTCATCATTGTCAGCCAGCGCCTTTTTCCCGGCACGCGCCTGGTCTGCCCCGACCGCTGCGGCAGCGCTGAGATGGAGCGCGCCAGTGTCATTTTCTCCAGTCGATGCCTGCAGCTTCAGCATCACGCCCGATTGCAGCGCGCTCCTGTCATCTTCGGCGCCTGGCTGATCGGCTGCAGCTGTGGCGGCGACGGGCGCAGACAGGTCCTGCGCAAGTTCGGGCCCGGCATCTCTTTGCAC
Organism: Sphingomonas sp. LaA6.9; assembly: GCF_022601895.1. Lineage (GTDB taxonomy): Bacteria > Pseudomonadota > Alphaproteobacteria > Sphingomonadales > Sphingomonadaceae > Sphingobium_A. Next base: position 37,288 of record NZ_JAKVIO010000034.1, on the reverse strand, counting down.
CACGCTATCCTCGCCCCGATCAGATGGGGATAATGGGCCGAGATATGGCACCTCATCATAGCGTGCAGGGGCCGTCTTCATGCTGTCGGGAAGTTCACTTGGCGTTGTGTCGTTCGGCTCTATCGACCCGAGGATGGGCCCTCGTACATGGGATCCGAGCGCCATCCACAGCGCGCCTGCGACCACGATCGCCAGGAGGGCTGCGAGCAGCATGATCGCAATCGGGCTGAGACGATCGATCTGGCGAAGTCGCGTGCGCAGTGCCAGCATGTCAGGAGGCAGCTTGGGCGCGCCCTGGACCGTGTCGTCGCTGAGGTCCGCGGCCTTCACGTCCCTTTCCCCCCACCTCGCCCGGTCGGTGCTCGGCTGCGCTTGATGCGCACAATGTCCTGTCGCTTGTCTCCCAGGCGCAGCTCGGCCACATCGAAAATGCGATCGACGAGATAGTAACGGCCGATCATCCTGTAGTTGACGAGTTCGGGCTTTCCACTCTCGCTGATCACGAAGAGCGGGGGCACTGCGCCTTGCGCGACATGGTCGGGAAACTGGATATAGGTCTGTCGCCCGTCGTCAAAGGCCCTGAGTGGCCGCCATGCAGGCCTGTCGCCGCTGATGTGATAGTCCAGATGGAGCCGATCGAATGCCGGCACTGTCGCGACTGGCCCCGGCGAACCAGCCCTGTTCGATATCGCCAGGACCTCGCTTGCCCCATAGGACCAGGAAATTCCGGTCATTGCGGTTGCAGCCGTGCTTTCAAGCTGGAGATGATAGACGCGCCTGTCGGTCGTGATGACGAGATTGGTCCTCAGCCCTGCCGAAAAGGGTTTGATGAGGATGTGGACGCGTCTGTTCTCGCCAGCGCCACTGCTCGTATCGCCTATCGTCCAGCGCGCGGTATCGCCAGCGGCGACCGCGATGATCGTCTCGCCGGGTTCGAGCGCGATATCGGTGATCCGGCCAGGTGCTGCATAGAGACGGTAGAGCGCGCCTTCCTGGAAGGGATAGACCTGGATTGCCTTGCGAAAGCCCTGCGTGGCCGGCTCTTCGGACGCCGCGCGATTGGCGGCATCGATGCGCGCCTGCGGACGCTTGACCGGACTTGGTGCGCCCTTGTGCACGGATCGCGCGCGCGCGGCTGGCAAAGACGGGGTCATGCGCATCTGCACATCGCTGGCGCCAGCCCTTTGGCCAGCGTCACGGCCGACGTCGATCAATGGGGCAAACATGGTTGCAAGAAGGAGCGTGATCATGGTTCTTGCCTCGAAATGGGTTTCCGGGCCGGCTGAACGCCGGACGGAGCGTTGCTGGCGTCACGCCTCGCTGCGCCGACACGCTGACGCCCGGGTGTCAGCGTGTCGGCGCCCGCGGGGGTTTCGAGCTCCCGGCTCCAGTCGATTGCGTCGACATAGAGTCCCAGGGGATTGCGGCGGAGCCTCTCGGCGGATTGGGGCGGCTCGATCCTGATGGTCAGGATCGCGGTCCAGCGCGTCGTCTCGGCCAGCTGCGCGCGTTCGAAGCGCGTCTCGGTCCATTTGACCTGGAAGGAACGCTCGGACGCGCGCACCACGCTCGTGACCTGAACCGATATGGTTGCGTCCCCCATGGCGGCAAGCGGATTGGATGCACGCGCATAGTCACTCAGGAAGGTCGCGCCGCGCCCGGTCACGAAATCATAGGCAAGAAGCCAGTTTTCGCGCAACAAGACGGGGTCGAGCGACCGGGACCGGATCTGGGTCATGAAGCGCGCGAGATGCCATGCGATCTGGGGATCCGTCGGCTGGAACGCGGCATCGGCGCGCACAACCGCGCGCGCCTCGCCGTGCCGGTCGATCTCGACGACATAGGGCACGACCCGGCTTTGCGTCGAAAGCCAGCCGAGACAGGCGGCGAGTATGGAGGAGAGCCCAAGGGCGCCGAGCGCCGCCAGGCGCCAGTTGCGCGCCTGGACGCGTGCCGAGCCGATGCGCTCGTCCCAGAGCTGGCCAGCGCGTTGATAGGGTGTTTCGCTCTGCGGGGTACACCCATATCGCTGCAGCGCGCGTCTCGGTTGCATGATCAATCCCTTTCGCCGATGTCGGGCGCAATCGAGGCGCCTGAACCATTGCCGTCGCGCAGCGCCTGGAAGGTGACCTGGCGTCGGTGCCTGGCGATCTGTTCGGCACGCAGCTGTCGAGCCCATGCGGGCATCGCGTCAGCTGCCGGATTGACCGCACCCTCGGCGGCCCCTGAAGCTTCCTGGCCATAGAACCCTGCGATGGCCTGGGCGCGCCCGCGCGCCGCAGCATCCTTCAGGCCGAGCGCACCTGAGACATGTTGGCCGGCGGCACCGCGCATCGATGCAGCGACGCCACCCATTGCAGTCCCACCACTCTCGCGCCCCAATCGCGCCGCGCTCGTCGTGGCGGCGCCCATGCTGGTCCCCGCGCGAACCGCACCGAGCGCCGCCCCACCAATCGCGCGCGTCGCGGCGATACCGGCCATGCCCCCCATGGCGATCGTGCCCACAGCGCCGACGCTCGTGGCAGCCGCAGCGCCCGCGCCCAGTTGCGGGGCCCCTGCGACAAGTCCCGAGGCGATCCCGGGCCCGAAAATGCCGAGGCCGAACAGCGCAAGGCTTGCAAGCACCAGGCTCATGGCCGCGCCGATGTCGGGATCCTGGCCATCCAGCGCCGAGACGAAATCGGCAAAGAAACCCGAGCCGATCCCGACGATGATCGCAAGGACCATGACCTTGACGCCCGAGGCCACGACATTGCCGAGAACGCGTTCGGCAAGAAAGCTTGTCCGGTTCCACAGCGCAAAGGGGATCAGGACAAAACCCGCAAGGCTTGTCAGCTTGAATTCGAGGATGGTGACGAAGAGCTGGACTGCAAGGATGAAGAATGCGCAGATCACGAAGAACCATGCGACAAGCAGGATCGCGATCACGAGAAAATTGTCGAAAAAGGTCGTGAAGCCGAGGAGCTCCGAGGCCTGATCGAGCAGTGGCCAGGCAGCCTCGAAGCCGGTGGCTGCAAGCCGTCCGGGCTTGAGCAGGTCATCGGCTGCAAGCGAGCCCCCGCCGGCGGTCAGGCCAAGACCCGCAAATGAGCGGAAAATGATGTCGGCAAGTGTGGGAAAGCTGTTCAGGATGAATGCAAAGGCGCCCACGAAGAGGATCTTGCGGACAAAGCGGGCCAGAATGTCGTCCTCGCCGGCCATGGACCAGTAGAGCCCGGCGATCGTGATATCGATGCCGATCAATATGGTTGTCAGAAATGCGACATCATTGCCCAGGAGCCCGAAGCCGCTGTCGATGTAGCGGATGAAGCTCTGCATGAAGTCGTCAATGACATTGAGGTCGTGCATCAATCGCCTCCTGACCGCCCCGCATGCCCCCGCGCCTGATGTCGTGCGCCGGGAACATGCGAAGCGTGTCGCTCCTGGGATCGCAATGCTTCAGTCGGGGGCGTAGGCCTTGCCGGTTCCAAGAAACCGTCTTGTGGCAGCGCGTGCCTCACCCTGGGCCTGCAGGCGCCCTGCCCGCTCGATCGCATCGCTTCGGAACTGGGCCGCCATCAGCTGTTGCAGCTGAAACTGCTGCTTGGCGGCGAGCGCAAGCAACTGATTGGTTGCCTGTCCTGCCTGAAGCGCACCCTCGGCGCGCTGGCTTCGCTGGACGATCGCTTCGAGCGCTCCCGCGTCGCTGCGGATATTCTCGACGATCACGCTCTGGACGCCCATTGTGTGGCGAAGGCCTGCCATTGCGGTATCGAAGCGCAGCCGTGCCTCGCGGACGCGTTCGCTCGACCCGGCAAGGCGCTCGAAACTCTCGGGAAACAGCTTGCGGTAATCGCGTTCAAGCGCGTCGAGCCGGAAATCGATGCCCTTTGCCTCACCGAGCAGGCGATCGACTTCCTCGAGCTTGCGCCTCAATGCCTGGAGTTCGGGAAAGTCGATCGTCGAGAGATTGCGCGTCATTGCCTGCAGCATCGCGGCTTCATTCTGGAGCGACTGGATCTGCTGATTTATCTGTTGGAGCGAGCGCGCCGCTATCAGCAGATTCTGGGCATAGTTGGCGCTGTCGAATACCGGGATCGCCTGGGCAGGTTCAGTAAGTGCCAATGGAACGGCAATGCCGCACGTGGCCAGAAATGCTGCATATATAACGGGTTTCACGGCTTTTCTCCTTCCTCATGAGGGGCACCGAATTGCGCGACGAGCCCCGCGGCCCAGTCGAGCGCTGCACTTTGAAGAAACCGCTGGGCAAAGGGCGCATCGTGCGGCTCGGCGAGAAGCGCATCGATACGCCGCTGATCCTGGGGACTTGCGCTGGCGCACAGCGCGAGCGCGACGGGGCCAAGGCCAAGCTCGAAGAGTCGATTTCCGCGTGACGATTGGAGATAATAGTCGCGCCTGGGGGTCGCCCGACTGATGATCTCGATCTGCCGCGCACTCAACCCGAAACCTTCGTAGATCTGCCGTATCTGGGGTTCGCTCGCGCGGTCATTGGGCAGGAAGATGCGCTGCGGACAGCTTTCGATGATGGCGGGCGCGATTGTGCTGCCGGCTATGTCGGAAAGCGACTGGGTCGCGAACACGACCGCGACATTCTTCTTGCGAAGCGTCTTGAGCCATTCGCGGATGCGCGTCGCAAAGAGCGGATGATCAAGGAACATCCAGGCTTCATCGAGCACGAGCAGCGTTGGCCGGCCATCGAAGCGCGCCTCGAGCCGGTGAAAAAGGTAGGACAGGACCGGTGCGATGACGCGGCCATGCGCCATCAGCGCCTCGGCTTCGAAGCACAGGACGCCCCTGGCTTCGAAATCCTCGCAGGCGGCATCGAGCAGAGGGCCATAGGGCCCCTCGAGCGTATAGGGGGCAAGCGCTGCGCGAAGCTCCGCGTTCTGGATCATCAGCGACAAGCCCGTCATCGTGCGTTCCTCCGGCGGGGCGCTGGCGAGACTGGTGATGGCCGACCAGACCGCGTCTGTGAGCTGAGGCGTGGATTCCACGCCCTCCTGTGCGATCAGCGCGAGGACCCATTCGCTTGCCCAGGCCCGTTCCTCGGCCTTGTCGATATGTCTGAGCGGCTGAAAGGCAATTGGCTGGGCATCACCCGTTCCGAGCCCAAGAATGTGGTGCGTGCCTCCCATCGCCAGGATCGCGGCGCGCGCCGAGCACCCCTTGTCGAACATGCAGATCAGCGCGTGCGGATAGCGGCGGAACTGGAGCGCGATGAGGGCGAGCAGGACTGACTTGCCGGCCCCTGTCGGTCCCACGACGAACATATGCCCGACATCGGCGACATGAGTCGAAAGCCTGAAGGGGGTGGAACCGCCGGTCTCGGCCAGAAGCAGCGGTGGACCATCCAGATGCGCGTTGCCAGCGGGGCCCGCCCAGACCGCGGACATGGGCATGAGATGCGCGAGATTGAGCGTGTGGATGAGCGGCTGGCGCACATTGGCATAGACCTGGCCCGGCAGGCTCGACAGCCAGGCCTCAACGGCGTTGATTTCCTCACGGATGCTTGCAAAGCCGAGGCCGTTCACAACGCGCTCGACCGCGCGCAGCTTGCCATCCACGGCGGATGCGTCGCTGTCGATGACCGTGATCGTCGTCGTCAGATAGCCAAAGGCGACATGGTCGGCGCCAAGCGCCTGGAGCGCGAGGTCGGCGTCGGCGGCCTTGTTGTCGGCGTCGGAATCGAGCAGCTGTGCCGGCTGATTGTAGAGCACTTCGCGCAGGAGTGCGCTCACCGACTTGCGCTTGTTGAACCATTGGCGACGAAGCCTTGTCAGCGCGCGCGACGCATGGACCCGGTCGAGCGCAATGAAGCGCGTCATCCAGCGATAGCCGAAATCGAGATGGTTCATCGCGTCGAACAGCGCGGGGCGGCTCATGCCCGGAAAGCCCAGAATGGTGAGCGTGCGCAGATGGTGGTTGCCGAGACGCGGCGCGAGCCCGCCGATGAGAGGTGTGTCGACCAATATGCCATCGAGATACATGGGGGTCTCGGGAACCGCCACGGAACCGGAATGAACCGAGATGGTGCGGTGCAGATAGCTGAGCGTCTCACCGTCGCCGAGCGGCTCGATATCGGGCAGGAACGCCTGGAAAAGATCGTGCGCCCGGTCGGTTTCGGCGATGAAGGTCGCGAGCAGCTGGCGCCAGTCCCTGCCCTTTTGCGGCTGGCCGCGCGCGACCATCGCACGACCGACATGTTCGCGCGCATCGGCATCGGGGAGGAAGACAAGGGTCAGGACATTGTGGTTCTCAAAATGTGCGCCGGCCCGCTCGAAGGCGGCGCGGCGCTCTGCATCCACGATCCAGGACGCCGGATCGGGAAAGGCGCTCATCGGATAGTCGGGTGCCTCAACGCGCGTGGATTCGAAGAACAAAGCCCAGCCCGTGCCAAAGCGCTTGAGGACATTGTTGGCGCGCGCGCAGGCGGCCACCAGGCCCTCCTGCGTTGCACTTTCGAGGTCCGGTCCGCGAAAGGCGAAGCTGCGCTGGAAGCTGCCATCCTTGTTGAGAACGACACCTGGTGCGACAAGCGCCGCCCAGGGAAGATGGTCGGCAAGCCGGTCAGAGCGATCGCGATATTCTCTGAGCGCTAGCATGCGAAATAGCCCTGATGTTTGAGGTGACGCAGGAGCACGGCTACAAAATCGGGGTCGCGGCGTGCGGCAAAGGCGCTGCCGCTGTGCGCGAGGATCCAGAGCGCCAGGCCGATGGGCCATTGCTGGAGTCCAAGGCCGATGGCAGCCGCGAGCGTTCCGATCAGGATCGCCAGGCCGCGCGGCGCGCCGCCCAGCATGATCGGCTCACACAACGCGCGGTGGATGCGCACCTCGAAGCCCAGGGCAATGTCGACAGGCGCGCTCATGCGACAAGCGCTCCGCCGGCAAAGCTGAAGAAACTGAGGAAGAAGCTTGATGCAGCAAAGGCGATAGAGAGGCCGAAGACGATCTGGATGAGACGTCGAAATCCACCGGCCGCCTCGCCAAAGGCGAGCGTCAGGCCGGTCGTGATGATGATGATGACCGCGACGATCTTGGCCACGGGCCCCTGGACCGACTGGAGCACCTGTTCGAGCGGCTGTTCCCAGGGCATGCCCGAACCGGCAGCGTCGGCTGAAACCGAAAGCACGAGAGCCGTGGCGCCGGCTGCAATCGCGGCCAGGTGGACATGCGGTCTTTTTCGGCACCTCATGGAATGTCTCCTTGTGCGGATGGATCGAGTGCGCGGATCAGGTAATCGCCATGATCATCAAGCCCGAATATGCGGGCGAGCGTGTCGACGCGCCGACCATGGCCGCGCCCCGAAATGAAGACGACGATATCGACGGCATCGGCGATGAGCTGACGCGAAACCGAAATCACCGCCTCCTGGACAAGCTGTTCGAGACGGTCGAGCGCGGACCTGGCGCTATTGGCGTGAAGCGTCGCAATGCCGCCGGGGTGGCCGGTATTCCACGCCTTGAGGAGATCGAGGGCTTCGCCGCCGCGCACCTCGCCCACGATGATGCGATCGGGCCTCAGGCGCAGCGTCGAGCGAACCAGATCCGCCATTGTGACGCTGCTTGTCCTCGTTCTGAGCGCAACCTGGTCGCGCGCGGCGCACTGGAGTTCGCGGGTGTCCTCGATAAGGATCACGCGTTCGTCGCGATTGGCCATTTCGGCAAGCAACGCGTTGGCGAGCGTGGTCTTGCCCGAGCTCGTGCCGCCCGCGATCAGGATGTTGCGCCTCGCGGCAACCGCGAGGCTGAGCGCGCGCGCCATGTCGGCCGACATGATCTGTTGAGCGACATAGTCATCGAGCCGATGGACGCGAAGTGCCGCCTTTCTGATCGAGAAGCATGGCGCGACCGATACCGGTGGCAGCACGCCTTCGAAACGTTCTCCCGTGCCGTCGCCAAGCGGGGGAAGCTCGGCCGATATGATGGGGGCGCCGGCATGGACCTCACTGCGCGCATGGCTTGCAACCAGGCGGATGATCCGCTCGACCTGCGCGGGATCATAGCGCATCCCCGTGTCCTGGCGTCCCCCGCCAAGACGATCGAGCCTGAGCGATCCATCGGGGTTCACCATGATCTCGGTGACCTCCGGGTCGCAAAGTGCGGCAGCAATTATGGGGCCCATTGCCGTATGCAGCATCGCGCGCCGGCGTTCCTCGCAGAGCGATGCCGTCATTGCTCGCTCCTGTGCGGCCGATGCACGGGGGCCCTGCGACCGGCGTTGATCTGGCGGCCGACCTCGGCAACGAAGGCCTCGAAGCGTTCGCGTCCCAGGGCAATCGCTGCGCTATTGGCTTCGGGTAGCGCCGCGGTCACGGTCAGCTGGTGCCGCACGAACAATGAAAGGCTTTCGAGCAGGATCTCGATGTCGCGCCGCGCAAGCGCAATGTCGCGTTGCATCCGGTCGAGACGCGGCCGCAACAGGCCATCGACCTCCTTGGTTGCCTCGCGTTCGAGCAGTGCCGCGACCGCGTCATTGATGATGCGCGAACGACTGGTGCCGGGCCGGCGCGTCAGCACATCGAGCGCGCCTGCAAGCTCTTTGTCCAGATAGATATTCAGCCGGATCTTCATGGCTGCTGACCTCGATCTTGCGGTTTTGCGACCATTTGCTGTCGCGCCGCATCCAGGTCGCGGGCATGTCTGAGCGAATCGAGCGGCTGATCCGCGCTTGATCCAGGCGCGGGTTTCGCTGGCGCCTTGTCGGCCGCTACGGATGCCGGGGCGGGATGATTGGGATGAAGGGCAAGTTCGCCCTGCTCAGCTATTTTGCCGCGCTCGGGCTGTGGAAGCGTCGAGACAGGCAAGGACGGCTGAACGGAGCCCGGGGAGTCGGCGTCGTGCCAGTCATGCCTGCGGTGAGGCGGACAATCGTCATAGCGACCTTCGACCAGGGGCGGCGGCGGCAGCTGACGGCGCTTGAGCTGCGGGTCCTTGTGATAGCGCAGCTTGGTCGCGCGGATGGGCGGGCGTCCTTCCATCAGGATGATCGCCTCGGCTGCGGGAAGCTGCATGACCTCGCTGATGGTCATCAGTTGGCGCGCGGTTTCCTGGTGGCTGACACTGATATTGGGCAACCATAGTGACATGCGCGGTCCGGAATGGTTCTGCATCGCGCGTAATTCGGTTGTCGTGCCGAGCGCGTCTGAAATGCGTCGTGCAGTCCGTTCGTCGTTGGTCGCGAAGGTTACGCGGACATGGCAGTGATCGAGAATGGCATTATTCGCGCCGTAGACCTTCTCGATCTGGTTGAGGCTTTGCGCGATGAGGAAGCAGCGGATTCCGTAGGATGCGACATAGCCAAGCGCGGTCTCGAAGAACTCGAGACGCCCCAGCGCAGGAAATTCATCCAGCATGACCAGGAGCTGGCGCCCGGTGCCGGTCTCGACGATTTCGGATTCGGTCAGTCGTCGGCTGATCTGGTTGATCATGAGCCGGATGAGGGGCCGAGTGCGTTCGATATCCGACGGCGGAACGACCAGGTAGAGCGAAACGGGATTTCTGCCGCCCAGAAGATCGGCGATGCGCCAGTCCGAGCGACGCGTCACCTCGGCCACCACGGGATCGCGGTACATGGTGACATAGGACAATGCGGTCGAGAGCACGCCCGACAGTTCATTTTCGCTCTTGTTGAGCAGTTCCTGGGCGGTTTCGGCTATGACCGGGTGCGTCCGCGGTTCGGTTTCACTGCCCAGATGATTGCTTTGCCGCATGTGCCTGAGCGTGGCGACAAAGGACGCGCCCGGCCTCGACAGGAAGTTTGCGAGGCCGGCGAGCGACTTGTCCTGCTCGGCATAGAGAATGTGGAGCATCGCGCCTACCAGCAGCGAATGGCTGGTCCTGTCCCAGTGGTTGGGCCTTTCAAGCGCGCCTTCGGGATCAATGAGCATGTCGGCAATGTTCTGGACGTCGCGCACCTCGTTCCTGCCCTTTCGGACCTCGAGCAGCGGATTGAAACCGGCCGAACGCGGGTCGGTCGGATTGAAATAGAGGCAATGCGAGCCGAGGCTGCGCCAGCCTGCGGTCAGCGCCCAGTTTTCGCCCTTGATGTCGTGAACAATGACCGAGCCCGGCCATGTGAGCAGCGTTGGCACAACAAGCCCAACGCCTTTTCCCGAGCGCGTGGGTGCAAAGGCGAGCACATGTTCGGCGCCTGAATGACGCAGATGACGACGGCGATGGCATCCAAGGAAGACGCCGTCATCGCCGAGCAGACCTGCGGCGACGATCTCGGCATGGCTTGCCCATCGCGCCGACCCGTAGGTCGTGGCCTGCTGCGACGTGCGCCGGCTCCAGAATGAGAAGCCAAGCGCAACGACACAGCTTGCGATGAACGCGCACACACAGACGGCGCCGGCCGCGTCGAACACATAGGGGACATAATCGGCATAGCGAACCCACCACAGGAAAAGTGAAAGCGGGTGGTAGACGGGCCAGTCGCCCAGCATGAGCACGGGTGCACCCAGGCGCGGCTGATTGCCCATCATTGCAGCCGCCCACTGCGTCGCCAGCTGCAGACCGGCAGCGTTGATCGCGACTATGATCATCAGCCTGGCGATCTGGTGTCGACTGGAATTCATGGCGGCTCTCCGGCCCGTGCCTCAAGCAACGGGCTCGGCCCAAGCATCGCAAAAAACAGAATATTCTTCGCCCGGACAATCGCGGCCAATCGCGGCCAATCGCGGCCAAATGCGGCCAGCATTTCGAAGCTTGGACCCGAGAGGCCCGAGGGACCCTCTTCAGAAGACGTGCGAGTCGCAGGCAGGCTGGCAGGCCCAACCAGAAGAATGAGCGGCCTTGACCCAAGCCCTATAGCGATCGCTCAGGGCCGATATTCCAGCGAATGCCGTTCCCAAGCATGATCCCCGAGATGTGCAGACCCTGGCGATGCTCGAGGATCGCGTCCCAGGGAACCATGCTGAATTCGCCTGTTCGTTCCAGAACCATGAACCGACCGCATTCCAGCGTGACCGTTTCACCAAGAATCCCATGAACCGTGTCTCCTGGCCGCGGGTGCATGAACGTGGCGCCGAGGCGGCGTGCAATCTCGGCGCCGGCGGCATCCAGTTCGCGATTCCGAAATCCGGCAAACATATCGGGCTCATCGGGCCCGCTGCGCGAAACCTCGGGTGGCTTGCCCGCAAGCTCCGGTTTCTCGAGATGCCAAAGGCGGTCAACCATCTCATCGCGTTCGGGGCCGGAGGCGAGTGACGCCTCAATCACCATGCTGGAAAAAGTCTCTGTCAGCGAAGGGTCGAGGTCTGCGGAGTGATCTGGGTCAATTGCGATCCGGGGCCTATGTCCGATCGCATGATCGCGGGTTGTTCCAAGATCGAGCTCGATCAGCTCGCGTGCGCGCTCGCGCAGGCCATGGGTCAGATAGTCGGGGGCTATCACCAGATCATTGCCCACAAGGTCTTGGCCCCGAACAATGAGATGCGCATGCGGATGGGCGGTGTCGAAATGATCAATGGCGATCCAGTCCGTCCCGGTACCCAGGTCAAGCTCGACGCGCGCCATGAGGCGCCGGATGAGTGGCTTCAGATCCTCATATTCAACCCCGTCCTCGGGCGAGACGATGACACGGAACTCATGGCGGTCATGCAATTGGCGTTCCTGGAACTGCGACTTGTCGAGTTCGTCATGGGTGGCGTCGTAGAACCGCCCATGACCGCCCTCCCGACTGACACCGTCGCGCTCGACATAGGACTGGTAGACGCGCGACACATGGATGCCCTTGCCTGCAAGTCTTGCAATGCTCGCCTTGACGATGACGCGACGCTGCCCGGATGGATCTGCCTGACCGCGCGCAGCAAGGACACGTCCGATGCCGCTGCCGCGCGCAACGCGGCTGCCGATGAAGCGCTTGCCGGTGATGCACCGCGGTGAATCGCCGGCAGCCAGGCTGGAGGCAGTCAACACGCGGTGCAGAAACCTGCGCGCGCCAGCCTTGCCGCGCATGCGTCCTGGGTCGGGCCGGAATTGGTCATCCCAAGCCATGGTCCAACCTTTGCCGATCATCCCCGGCGCCGGCGCCAACCCCAAGACGTGCCGTGCGCAGCGCAGCAATTTTGCGGCTTTGCTGAAGATCCGGCACTGTCGCGTCGAATTGGGGCGCCGCATTGCTGGCAAGAAAATGTTTATGTTTCAGCAGGTTTATCAGCAGACCAGTGCCACAGCTTAGAATCTTGCCTCGCATGATCCTACTGTTCTTCTGCCCCACTTCGCAATTGAGAGAAGATGGGATGGTCGACCTTGCGAGGCCGCGCAGATTCCGGCTCACACCGCTTTGCATGTTCTGGATTTCGGTCACCGACGGGGTGGGCGCGTCGCACATTTTCGCGTTCCTGATCGCCAATGTTCATCAGCTTTCTCTTCGCTTTTCGCATGCCCCGCGTGCAGCACCCGATACTGGCTGCAGTTCACTGTCCTGAAAGAGGCACGAAAAGTCCGTCAGGTCCGCCCTGCAACGCGCGCGCAAAGCTGACCTGCGCGACATCGCCAAGCTTGAAGAACAGCGTCGGGCGGCGGGCATCGGGAAGTGAGCCGACACTGATCGGGGCGGTCTCGGTCACCCGCGCCAGATAGATGCGTGTCTCCATTGGAAGATTCTGGCCCGTTGCCAGATGCCGCTGATAGCGAGCGGGCCCCGCATTATAGGCCGCAAACAGGCCAGGATAACCAAAGCGCGCATGGAGCAGCTTCAGATAGAAGGCTCCAGCCAGGATATTGTCGGCCGGATCATGGGGATCATGGCCAAGTCCGTGACGTGCACGCATTTCGCGCCATGTGCCCGGCATGAGCTGCATCAGTCCCATGGCGCCTTTTGGACTGGTGATGGGCCTCCCCTTCAGATGCGTGCGCCCTGCAGATTCAGCGTGCATGACGCGCTCTATCCAGGGCGCCGGAATCCCGGTGCGCCGTGCGGCCTCGTCGATATGCACGCGCCACGGCTCGACCGAATTGGCCTGGAGGGGGGCGGCCAGCGCAAGTGCTGCACCGGCGACGCAGTATCTTACCATGTCCACAGCGGCTGCGCTTTCCCGTCGACGGCGCTCAGGTTCAACGGTCCGAAATAGCGGCCGTCAAAGGACGTGGGCGCGTCCATGAGCAAAAGGACCTCATGCCGCAACAGCACGCGACATCCATTCCAGCGCGGCAGCGGGCGTCCAAGCGCATCCTGGGCGAGCTGGCGCGCGACTGCGCGACCGTTCACATGGATGACATTGCCGCGCGTGCACAGGTGATCGGGATGTTCGGCCGCGATGCGCTTGATGAGCGGGATATCCGCCGGCAAATAGCGACGCCTTGCTGCCAGGTCGCGTAGCGGACCCTGGATATGTGCGACGACAAGCTCGCCCTTATGCGCCGGTTTGCCGCGCGAAACATGGTAGATGCCCTTTGGCGCACTTGCGCTCAGATTCCAAACAATGACTGGTGCGGGCCTTGTCATGATCGTCCAGATCGTGCCGATGACTACAAGCATCGACAGGGCCGGCAGCGCACCGCAGCCATTTGACCGGTGTGGCGCTTCAGCCACCGGGATTTGCACGCGAAGGCCTGGACCAGTTTTCGAGGTCATCGATATGATAGCGGATCATCATCCCATGCCAGCGATGCTGTGGGGCCTGGCCGGTCGCGCGCAAGCGCCTCAGAGAGCGTGACGAGATTCCCAGATAATGGGCGGCTTCGTCGTTGGTGAAATAGGGCGATCGCCGGGCGTCATGGGCGTTGTGGATCCATTGACTGGCCATCGCTGTGACCTCCTCGCTCGTGATGCCGTTGTCACAATTGTCGATTGCAACTTCGCGTCAGAAAATGTTGTGCGCGAGAGTCGATTCCGGGCTCGCCCGGATTCGACTCTCGCGCCATGGTGCTCCCATGCGCAGACAATGGGATCGGTTGATGGACGCGGTGCGTCCTTTGCAAAAAATGCAGGTTGGGCAAGGCTATGCAGCACATGATCGTGACCCCTCATGAATGACAGGATGGTGCTGCCACTCGGCGCGCTGACGCTCGCCGAATTCAAGAAGCTGGTGCTGGCCATATGGGCCGATCTCTCTTTTGACGAAGCCGCAAAAGCCGCGCTCAGGCGCGATGGCCTGCCCGTCGATTCGATGCGTCTCACCGGGAAATGCCCCTTTGCGGTGCGGCTCGACCCCGCTGATCCGGCCAGCGCCATCGTCGTGACTGCGGGTTCATCACGGGAGCCCGAACTTCTTGCCGATCTGTGGCGGCTGCATTTCGCGCGCCGCCTGCGCGATGCGCGATCGTCCTGATCATCATGTGCGCCGAGCGGACATTTCAGCGAAGCAGCGCGTTGTAGCCGCCTTCTGCGCGATGCCGTGCAAGTGCCACGAGCCTGCGTATGCGCGACTTGAGATAATCAGATGACCCCATCCAGCCTCCCGCCCCTTCCTGCCCGAACAGCGCGCGCGCAATGTCCTGCATGCTGGCGCCGTCCATGCGCGCGTCGTGCGCGCGAAGCGCCAGCACCTCGCGTTGAAGGCGCAAGTCGCAGCCACGCCCATCGGCTGGCAGGCGACCGTCGCGCCGCAGCGCTGCGACCATCCGCAGCGCGCCGAGTTGCGGCTCGATCGGTACGGTCCCTGTCACCAGGAGATCGAGTTCGACTGGGCCATCGAGTAACGTGCCGCTCACGATGTCGACACGAAGCCAGCATCGCCCGTTGCGGACCAGGAGCGATTCAGTTCCGCCCTTGCAGCGCAGAACCGTCGCCATATCATCCAGTTCGGCTATATCGAGACCTGCCCGCGCCGAATTGGCATGGGCGCGCAGGACCGATGGATCGCGATCAGCGGTCCAGAAGATCCGCGCTGCAACCGCATCGCGACCTGCATCCTCGGCGAAATCGCAACCCCCATTTGTGTGCCGCAGCCTGATCGCCATTGCTCGTGTCGATGACCCGGGCATTGCCGTGAAATGCTGCGTGTGGGGCCGAGGCGCGCGCGCGCTCAAGGGCCCGTCGATAGTGCGGATCGCGCCGCAGCCATTCCCACATGAGCCCTGCGCGCCCCGTCTCGGCGATCCGGCTGTAGAAGCCGGGATCGCGCCACAATTTGGGGGCAGGCCATTGCTGCGCAGGCGCTTGCTGGCCCTCGGTCTTTGGAACGATTCGCATGGTGATGCCCTCGAATGACCAAAGCTCGGCAAGATCACCAATTACCGTTTCGCAGGCGATACCTCCTTAAGGAGCTATTGCCAGCTGCGTATCTCCGCGATTCCGATCTCGCCGGCGTAGAGCGCTGCAAGCGCAAGCTGGGTACGGCGCGCCACGCCAAAGCGTGTGCGTGCGTGGTTCAGATAGGCCGTGACGGTATTTTCAGCGAGGCCGAGTATGTGTCCGATTTCCCAGTCGGTCTTTCCCATCGCCATCAACACCACGCAGTCGCGTTGTCGCGGGCTGAGCATTTTGGGTCGGGGGTTTGGCCCCGGCCTGACCGTTCGGATGGCGGCTGACCAGGCGAGATGGGCAAGGCATTCCGCTGCGGTCATGACCGCGCTCGACATCTCGGCGGTGGCCGAGCGGACAAAGGAGCAGCTGGCGCGTAGCTCGCCTGAGGCCAGCAAGGGGACGGTGTAGCCCTGGACAAGGCCAGCGCCGCGTGCGTCCACCAGCATTCGTTTTTGCTCGCCGGAAAGCGGCAAGAGCGCTGGCAACTCATCCCAGGCAAAGCCATGGCGAGCAATCGAGGCGGCGTGCTGCACGGGATCAATCCGGTGAAGGCTGCGGTCGGCGAACATGTGGGCCCAATGTTCGGGATAGTCATGCAGGAAGACGAGACCAGCGGCGGGCGCTGCAATATCGCCGTGATGCGCAAGCGCGAAATGATCGAAACCGAGCTTGCGCGCGCTCTCGGCAAGACAAGCTGAAATGGTCTCGAGATCGCTGGCCTTGCGCGTGCGCATCAGAAATTCGGACATTATTTCAAATGCGCCGGTGGAATTGCCGGGCGACTGATCGGCCAGGGCGTTCGACGCGCCAGGTGATGATCCATGCGCCGTGCCCAAAGGCGACGAAAGCGGGTCGTGCTTGCGGGCCATGCCCAAGCGTCACCCGAATGTGTTAAAAAATCCCTGCGCTCCTAGCGACTTAGTCCGCGCGCCCGAAGGGCGCGCGCCGGGTAAGATCAGCGTGAGGCTTGGCCGGGTCAGGCCTTGGGCGACGCTGCCTGTTCGAGTTCGGCGATGCGCTCTGAGCAGATGATGTGAACGATGCGGCCCAGTTCCTCGACTTGGTTGCCAAGCCAGGTCAGTTCTTCCTCGGTGATGCGGTAATGCTTCGAGTAGCGCGCCTTCACATAGGCGTCCTTCAATTTTTCGAAGCGCGCGCGGTCGCGCTTGGTCTCGCGCGGCCAGGCATCGATCAGGCGGCGGTCAAGTCGCTCGGCCTGGGTGCGCAGGAAGCCCAGATTATGGACGTGTGGGGTGTAGAAGGTCACGACAAGCAGCACGCAATGATAGAGGCGCTCGGTCGCCTGGTGCAATTCGAAAGCGGCTATATTGCCTCGGCCCCTACCCATCGCGTGCTTCGCTTGTTCATAGAAATCGAGCGAACTCGGCAACCACTCATCGAAATATTCCTTCGCCATGGCCAGTGCCTGTTCAGGCGTCTTGGGCTTGGGGGTATGAAGCTCGCTGTCCTCGCTCTCGTAGAGCGCGATGCCGTCCTTCGCGATGTCCATGAAGAAATAGCGGCCATGCGCGAGACCGTCATTCACCTCGCCCAGCGTATGGACGATGAAATTGACCGGGGTTTTGATGGTCTGCGTGATCGAGAACTCGCGGATCAACCGGTCCTCGGCCTTTTCCCAGAACTTGATCGGGTCGGTCAGCCGCTTGTCCGAGACGATGATCAAGAGGTCGAAATCGGATTGATAGCCCTTGGCTGTGTGCGGCTCATCGACCCAGTTTCCGCGCGCATAGCTGCCATAAAGAATGACCTTGAGGATGCGGCCCTTCTTCTTCCAGTCATGGCTGCCAAGCGCGGTTGCATCCTCGAACTCCTCGAAGAGCAGCTTGAGCACGCGCTCAAGGTCGCGCTGCTTGGCGGCGGGAAGATGATCGAGGTCCTTGCGCATGGTTGTCGATCTTTTCGTGGAGCGCCAGCGCTTTGGCAAGGTGAAGCATGTGTCTGTTGATCCACCCTCGCTGTTTTCCAGCGAGGGTGGATTTGTCGTCAATCATCACGATCAAGTGCGACAGCGAGGTGGAGAAGGGCGGCGGCGATGTGCCGCTCGACTTCGTCGACATCGAGCCGCAGCATCTTCGCGATCGTGGCGTAATCATGTCCCTCATGACGATGGAGGCTGAACACCGTGTAGGTGAACAAGGGCATGGTCGCGGTCGCGCGATCGATCCGTTCGCCCAGCGTACGCGATCTCCCGAGCCGGCAGGAGAATTGCCGGCGCAGGCGACGCCAGCGCAGTGTGAGAAAGCCGCTCATGACACGCCTCCCCTGCGCAGCAGCATGTCGGCCGCCTTGCTCGCCTGGGACGCGGCACGAAAGATCGCGCGCTCATCGGCTTTGATCACCTCGAGCCAGGCACCGATATAATCGCTGTGCCGGACGGTCGGCTGGATGCCCAGCGCCGCACAGACAAAGGCCGAGGCCATTTCGGCAACCAGTTCCTCGCGCACATAATCGGGCCCGCCGAATGTCCCGCGCTGCTCGCGGTTCAGCCGAGACCCATGCCCCGTCCAATGCCCGAGCTCGTGAAAGACGGTGCGGTACCAGTCGAGCGGATGATGAAAGGCCGACTGCTCGGGCACCTGCACGAAATCGGGTCCCGGCGCATAAAAGGCCTTGTCGCCGCCGACGCGAAAATCGGCGCGGCTGCCGACGATGATCTCCTCGGCCTCGACATAGATGTCATGCCCCGATGGGCGCTCGGGCAATGCCGTCACATGCTCGGGCAGGTTCTCGCACTGGTCGATATTGAAGACGGTAAAGCGCTTGAGAAAGCGTCTGGCGACGCTCTGGGGGAGCGTTGCCCCGTCGCTTTCAAAGCTGCGGGCCTCGTCGCCGTCATTGACGGCGCGCGCGGCTTCGTCGCGGGGGACGAACTTATCCGCATAACACACGGTCGTGCCGCGCTCGCCTTTCCGGACATTGCCGCCGAGCGCCAGGGTCTGCCGGTAGGTCAGCCAGCGCTGCGACTGCCAGCCAGCTTCAGTGCATGCATGCCAGAGGATCAGCACATTGATCCCCGAATAATGCCGAAGCGTGCCAGCATTGTGCGGAAGATCGCAAGTCGCGCCTTCCGCATCCCATGGCTGCACCCATGGCAGGCGGCCGACCTCGAGTTCGGAGACCACCTTCTGGGTGACACCGGCGTAAAGGCTGACACGGTCTTCGATCGATGGTTTGCGATGCATGGTCTTGCTCCTTTCTCGCCACCGACCCGGCCCGGGCGGGCGGGGGTGGGCGGCAGGAGCGACCGGCAGCCACGCCCCTGAAGGGCGGGCTGCATCCAAAGGACCGAAACAACGAGAAGGACCCGGCACAGCCGGGTTGCAGCCCGTCCGGGCGGGGCTAGAGGACGTGACGCCCACCCTCGCCTGTCCGAGCTGGATACAAACAGACCCGCGCGGGAGCGCGGATAGCGCAAGCCACGAGATGCCAAACAATGAAAACTAGCTGTCTGGTTGCGACACATAGCCGACCCTTGGGCGGCAAATGGCGGTCGACATGAACGAAGGTCCGCTTACCCCGATCGCCTGCCAATGGCGGACGCATCAAACCTGCGCCCCGGTCGGCCCCTGCGTTCATATTTGAGCTCGGCGGGTAGCCCGGAAGCCTGTGCGAAATCTTCCTGATGCAGGCGGTAAATCCTGTCCTCTTCAACAATCCGGTCAAAACGCTGAATGAGGAGAACGTCGTGGCCGTTCACACGCTCGGCGACCGAACTTCCCACTGAAAATCCGCACCGCGCGGCCAGAAGCGTAACGAAGGCTTCATCGCGCGCCTCATGGCGATGATCGGGGTCCGGAAGCTTGAGTATATGGGTGGTGGGTGCACCACTGCCCTGCCGCGGAATACCGAACTGGTCTCCAGACAGAACCGTGAGGGCAATTTTCGGCCGGACGCCGGCGACTGGGGAAGGATCCCGAACTTCATCGGGCAGCGGGCGGCCCGTGGCCAAGCGACTGACCGATACTAAAAATCCAGAACTGCATCTGCATTTCGGTAAAAATGCCATGATGCCCCCGGCGAGGGCAAAGCCAAAGCAGCGGGCCCGTCAAATATTGACAAATGGCGTCAAAATCTCATATGTACGCCAATTGTCAAAGGACGCGAGATGCGGCTTGTAGCGATCAAGGGCGCCGCTCCGGCACCCACTCCCGATTTTTCGCACGCACAAGTGCAGGCAATGCAGCGCGCGGTAATCCGGCTGTTCGATCACTGGGGTGTCACCGATGCTCAGGCAGCGATCATGCTCGGCGACATCGCGGTGCGCACCTATCAACGCTGGAAGCAGGGCGAATATGGTCGCTGGAACGTCGACCTCGCCGCGCGCCTGTCGAACCTGATCGGCATCCACAAGGCGCTGCGCCTCCTCTATACCGAGACGGAGCGCGGCTATCGCTGGATCAAGGCGCCGAACCGCGCCTTTGGCGACCGCTCGGCGCTGGACGTGATGTTGGGTGGTCAACTCACCGACTTGATGCGCGTGCGACGTTATCTAGACAGCTATCGCGGCGCGTGGTGACCGGCGGATGCCCGATGCACCTTTGTTCCTTGTCGACTGGCCGACTGCTGTCCGCCTGATCGAAAGCAAATATCCCCCGATCGACCTGTTCGAGGATCTCGCCGATCCGGAGGACTGGGAGTTGCTGGCGGCCGCTGAAGCCAGGACAAATCCACGGATCGCCGAGACGATCGGCAATCTCGATCTCATCCCCGTCGAGCGACGCGTTTCCGGGCCGGGCGCAAGCTACGTCATGGCGCCCTTCACCCATTGTTCGCCGGACCGGCCGGGACGATTCCACGACGGCCATTTCGGCGCCTATTATGCCGCCCGAAATTTCGAGACCGCGGTCGCGGAAGTCACGCATCACCAGGCGCAGCGCCTGCTCGATACCAGCGACGAGCCTGGCTGGATTTCGGACATGCGCGAACTGGTCGGCGCGGTCCAGGCCGAACTCGCCGATATCAGGACAGCCGGATTTGAGCCCCTTCTTAGGCCCGATGACTACGCGCCATCACAAGCCTTCGCGCGCCAGCAACGCGATGCCGGCGGCAATGGCATCGTCTATCCCTCGGTACGCAACCGTGGCGGCGAGTGCATCGCCGCCTTCTGGCCGGATGTGGTCGCGAAGCCGGAGCAGGGACGGCATTTCCGCTACCACTGGAACGGCGAGCGCGTCGATATGATTCACGAGCTTCGGCTTGACGGCAAAGGCGAGATATTCCGCCTTGAGGCATAAACGAGCCCATCCTTGGGATGTACCGCGTCAAAACTCGGCCGATCAGATTACTGGCAAAGCGCTGGCAAACCGCGGAACCCTACCCCCGCCCGGCATAGTTTGGCACTCGACATAGCGAGGTATACGCATTTCGGTGTAAAAAGCGGCGAAATACGGACTTGTCAGATCTTGTGGATCGGCCCTGGAATTGACCGACGATTTCGTCGACGGTGAGCAAGGTGATGCCCTCTATCATCGATTGAGCGATCAGCAGCCGATCGAAGGGATCCTTGTGGATTGGCGGGAGCCCATCGGCCGCGACCGCGTGCTCACTGGCCACGGGTAGGCAAGCAATGCCTTGCCCTGTGGCGACATAGGGATGATGTCGACCGCGTCCGGCTCGGCAATGGCATCGCCAGCAAGATGGTAGCGTGCGGCGCGGCCGTCTCCAGTGAGCCGCAGCCGCCCGGCATAATGCACGAAGGCGGTACTGAAACCAGGAACGGCCAGCAATTCAGCAATCTGCGCTGCGGATGCGCCGTCGTGATGCTGAGCTACAGCTGCTTCGATCGACTTCAACGCCGTCTTGCGCCTGTCAATATTCGAGGGACTGTCGGTCGACCTCAGCGTCTCGCTTGCCCGGCCGGTCCCGACCACGCGCGACAATCTCGTCGCGCTTGCGGCGCGAACGCTGGTCAACAACGGCGGTCGCTATCGCTTCAAGCTTGCCGGAGAGCAGGTCAACACCGGCTTGCCTTTTGGGCGTCATTGACGCATATGGTCGCGGTGAAGACCCGCCCGATCACCGTTGCCGAGACGCAGCTATTCGTGCGGGCGGCCGAGAAGATTTGGAACGAGGATGAACGCGCCATGCTGGTCGATTACCTCGCCCATGATCCCGAGGCGGGCGACGTGATCCCCGGCACTGGCGGAGTGAGGAAGCTGCGCTGGGCGCGTTCGGGCAGTGGCAAGCGCGGCGGGGCGCGGGTGGTCTATTTCTACTACCGGCCAGACTGCCCGCTCTACCTGCTGCTGGCATACGCCAAGGCGCAGGCAACAGACCTGAGCGCGGACGAGAAAAAGGCGGTGGCCGCCTTCGCGGCGACGATCAAGGCCACGGTGGATTAGAGGAGCACAAGCGATGTCGGACTTTGGCAAGGACCTGATTGCGGCGATGGAAGAAGCCGCAGCACATTCCCAGGGCAAGGGCAAGGTGGCGCGCGTCCATGTGATCGAGGTGCCCGACGTGCGGGCGATCCGCGAGGAGCTGGGGCTCTCGCAGCAGGCGTTTGCCAGCGCCTACCGGATTCCTCTCGCGACCCTCAAGGGTTGGGAACAGGGCCGCCGTCAGCCCGACGCCACCGCCAGCGCCTATCTCTCGGTCATCGCCCATCTGCCCCGCGAGGCCCGCGACGTGCTGCGCGTGGCCTGACCGGGCAGAGCTATTTCCGGGATAGCGCAGGGGGCTGCGATGCTTCGCATCGAGCCGGTAATTGGGATACACACCTCACGCACGGGTGCATGGCGGCATTCTCAGGTTTTTGGAGCGTGCCATTGAGCTGTGCGTTGCCGAGTATTCGTGAGACTGACGGGATTCCGACACATTTCAAGGGTACAGAAAGCGCGCTCTATCCTTCCCCCTCGTCGACCTCGGCATCGAGCGCGGCGAGCAGCTTGTCGACCATCGGCAAGGTTTCGGAGCGCGCCGACTTATGACTGGCAAAGCCGTGCCGCAGGTCATGCAGCCGCAGCCATGGCCCGCTTGAGCTTCTCCTCGCACCAGAATTTCTCGAAGTCGCAGACGGAGCGCCTTGTCACTTCGCTTCAATTTGCTCCGTCGTCGCCCTTCTCTCCCCTTCACAAATTCGAAACAGGTCGGCTGCCCAAGCGGATATCGGCGACGAGCTCGGCGTCGGGCAGCGGCGGCCTTCCGCGCGGCCGTCGCTGCTTTGGCTGGCGCATGGCAGACAGGTGCGGGCGCGACATACCGATCGCGTCGGCGACCGCGCTCACCGGCCATCCCCCGGCAACGAGGTCGAGCGCAACAGCAGTTTTTTTGGACCTGCGGCCCGGGAGACTACCTCGCGCAGCAGCTCGTTCTCCATCGACTTCTTGCCAAGGAGACGCTGCAGCTGGTCGGCGGAGCGTCAGGTTCGCAATTCGCGGACGAGGCTCATCGTATCGAGGCGCGCGAGCAACGCCGTCGCCCATTTCTCGCCGAGCAGTTCAGGGGCCACCGTCGGCCAAATGTCGAGTGCCCGCTCGACCGTCACTTTGACCTCGCGAGCGATCCATTTGGGATCGACCTGCAAGAAGCTCGCCACACGCTCGAAGCGGTGGAGATTGACTGCATCGAAATTGTGCGTGCGCACGAAGCGCAGCGCGAGTGTGTCGTGGGGCTGGTACAGGACCGTAGGGACAATGTCATAGGCGGGCGACAACCGGACTTGGCCAGGTTCTGCGAAACGGAACGACCAGTTCTTGAGGTGGTTGTCGCCATTGCCGATGAGCACATCAGCGACCACTCGGCGGATTGCCTCAAGAATGTCCGCACGTCGGTCGGTGCTGAAGCGGCTGACCATGTTGATGATCGTCTCGGTTGTCGCCATCGTGTATTTGCGGTCGCCGATTGCGCCGATGATTTGCCCCGCGTCCTCGATATGGATGCGCGTATCGTCGGCTGCCCGGTCGAACCGGTCTACCACGAGCACCTTCTCGCCGTGCGCCAGCATCTCGTCCGGCACGCCATCCACCGCGTCGCGCGACATCAGCCGGCAGGAAGCGATTTCCACGCCGATCATTCGCGCAAGTGTCATCGCGCCATATTCGGCCTCGGGAAGCCTGGCATAGGCCTGGCTCGGGAGCTTGATGATGCAGCGGCCCGTATTGCCGCGCCCAGGCATGGTCAGCCGCTCGCCATTGACATTGGCAGTGAACTTGAGCTGGACGCCGGCGAGTGAGAATTTGACAAGGCCTTGAGGCTCGGGCGCGCGAAAACCGCTGACTGACACGAGATCCAGCGGACCCGCCGACGCTGGCGCATCAGTCTCGGGCACGATTAACACGGCACCGGGCAGATCTGCGCCTAGTCGCGTCAGTACGTCGAACTGATCATGATCGCCCGGCCCCATCTCTGTGAGCACGAGTTCGCGCAGCGCCCCCTCGGGGAGCAGTCCCGCGAACCATGGTGGCGCGGAGCCGTGCAGGCCGATCTTGTCGCCACGCGCGGCAAGCCGATTGCGCATGTCCGCGTCGGACATTGGATCGTACCAGCCAAGGCTTAGGATCGGACGCTCGGGGTCGCGCAGATAGGGTTCCGCTACCGTGAAGCTGACGGCGCCGTCGATATCGCGCGTGAGCGTGCCTGCCTTCACTGTTCCGCGCTTCTCGTCGAGCAGGTAGACGCCGAGGATCGCCGGAACTTTCGCCATCTAGCGATCCTCCCCTTCATCCTCGCTGAGGTCGACGTACAACTCGTCGAATACCGAGCTCGCGGGCTGGCTGAAATCGATACCCTGCATTCCTTCAATGTCGCGGCGGATCGCGTTGGCCCGCGCGCGCGGCACAAGTACGGGCACCAAATCGAGTGCGTCGCAGATCTCGGCGAAGAGTGTCAGCCGGTCGCGCCCCCAGCGCCCGCCGATCAGATCGCGCTCGAGCTCGGAGATGCGCGCACGGTCGCGGCCAAGCCGCTGCGCAAGTGCCGGTTGGCTCATAGCGCGCTTCTTGCGCCATCCGCGCAATTGATTGCCAAGGATGGAAAAGACATTCTTGTCCATGCGCAATTCCGCCCTTCTACTCATAAAATGCGGAATTACGCTACAAACGCGCCGCGAGTAAATCAAGCGCTATTTCGCTCATGTTACACAAGTTGAGCGATATTCCGCATCGAGCGATTCTAGAGGTGGCCCATTACACTCGGTCCGCCATCGAATGCAGGAGAATGCAAAGAGCAACTTCGGTCGCCACAACGCCCAATGTTCGGAAGCCCGTAAACGCCCGAGCACGGCGCCGCAGACCGGCACCTTTGTCCACACGTTAATACCCACCACTCGTGGTCTGGCCTTGCTGACGTCAGACCAATCGACTTCTGCAACGAATGGGCGATTGCCGGCGGCCTGACAACGCCGCGGATGGACGATTTGTCGGGGAGGCAAGCCGCTCGCTCTGGAAATCTGATTTGCATTGATGATGTGGACGCCCCCGCGCCGGACGCAGTTGCTATGCTGCCGGTCGGTCAACCGATGAGAAGAGGAGCGTTCGCAATGACGATCACGACAATTGGCCTCGATCTGGCGAAGAGCGTGTTTCAGGCGCACGGCGTCGATGGGAACGGTGCCACGGTGTTGATGAAGCGACTGCACAGGAAGCAGATGCTGCCGTTTTTCTCGAAGCTGTCGCCCTGCCTGATCGGCGTGGAAGCTTG
>NZ_JAKVIO010000034.1:0-12338 GCF_022601895.1 Sphingomonas sp. LaA6.9 | reverse complement strand
TTGGGCGCGCACGCTCGCGGCGATGGGGCACGAAGTTCGCTTGATCCCGCCATCATACGTGAAGGCCTATGTGAAGCGCTGATGAAGCGACTGCACAGGAAGCAGATGCTGCCGTTTTTCTCGAAGCTGTCGCCCTGCCTGATCGGCGTGGAAGCTTGCGGAACGGCACACTATTGGGCGCGCACGCTCGCGGCGATGGGGCACGAAGTTCGCTTGATCCCGCCATCATACGTGAAGGCCTATGTGAAGCGCGGCAAAAGTGACGCGCTTGATGCCGAAGCGATCTGCGAGGCCGTTCAGCGGCCGACAATGCGGTTCGTGCCGGTCAAGACGGTGGAGCAACAGAGCATCCTCATGACCCATCGGACCCGGTCCCTACTCGTTCGTCAGCGCACCATGCTCGCCAATGCTCTTCGCGCGCATCTGGCCGAACTCGGTTTCGTCGCGAACCCCGGCATTGCCAACCTCGCGAAACTGGCCGAGCTGGCGCTAGCCGACAAGGATGCGCTGCCATCCTATGCCCGCACCGCCCTAGAGATGCTGGTCCGTCAGATCATGACTGTTAGTGGTGAGATTACGGTCCTGGACCAGCAGCTAATCGCTTGGCATGCCGAGAGCGAAGCCAGTCGCAAGCTGGTCGCAATCCCCGGCCTCGGCATCGTCACCGCAACGGCAATTGCCGCGACCGTCACCAATCCCGATCAATTCCGCTCGGGCAGGCAGTTCGCTGCATGGCTCGGCCTGACACCGCAACAGCATTCCACAGGGGGCAAGACTCGGCTTGGCGGCATTTCAAAACAGGGGGATCGATATCTGCGCCGACTGCTCGTTGTCGGTGCCACTGCCGTCATGCGACACATCAAGGACAAGCCAACGCCCATGGCCGACTGGATCAGAAGGCTCTCCGAGAAGAAGCCCTTCAGGCTCGTCTCCGTCGCTCTCGCCAATAAGCTGGCCCGGATCGCATGGGTCGTGCTCACCCGGAAAGAGATCTATCGCCCCCAGTTAGCAGCCTAAAGGAATACGGAACACCCGAATTGGCAGTGGCAGTCGATGATGAGTAACGATCGAGCCAATGGTGAGGAAAACCCGTCTGATTCAATGCGCCTCAAAAGCGCGTCACGTTGATCAGGGACCTCACCGGCGGATTTCCATCAGGGCCAGCGGCAAACACTGCGCTGCACAAATAGGCCGGACACATGAAAGCAACCGATCAAAATCATCCCGATAAAAGCCCTTGCCAAAGGGGGCGTCCACACATGAATCAGAGTAGATTTGCGTCTCCGGGTGAAGCCAATGCTGGATGTGCGGCAACGAATGTGGGAAAGAGCTGTCGCACGGGCGACTTTTGATTCTGTATCAATTCGTTGGTTTGATACATTTTAAATCCTCCGTCGCCCCCCTTTCCTCCCCTTCACAAATGCGAACCAGTTCATCTGCCCAGGCAAGAAGCGCATCGCGCTTTTCATCCAGATAACGATAACGCTGATAAATTCGGACAATGCCGGCGCGTGACCCGGAAATGTGATTGAGCAGGGCTTCGACGACCTCCATGGGCACCTTGAGCCGCTGCATCTCGGTTGCAACAGTGCGTCGAAGATCGTGAAGTGACCAATGGGGCACCGGAGTGCCGGCGGCAGCCTCAAGCTCACGCCTGATACGGTTGACGGCTTTCGAAAGGCCCCCGGGCCCATGCGCCAGATTTCCGCGCGCAGGAAAGAGTTTGGTTGCCTCGCTTCTGTCGATCAATGACTTCAGGAGTGTGATGGCCGCGGGCGAAAGTGGCACCAGATGCTCCGTATCATTCTTGGCGCGCTCGCGTGGGATGGTCCACAATGCGGCCTCAAGGTCAAATTCCGACTTGTCGGCCTCGAAGATTTCGCTGCGGCGCTGGCCAGTTAGCAACAAGAGTTGAATGCCGGGGCCCCATGGATAGGGCTGGCCTTTGGCGATCCGCCAGAGTGACACAAGTTCCGCATGGCTCAACACTCGGTCACGGGCTTTTGGGGCCGGCGGTCGTCCCGCGTCGCGACAAGGGTTGGCAGGAAGCCGGTCAAGTCGTGGCATTGCCCAGCTGTAGAAACTGCGCAACTGGGCATGAACGGCACGCGCCATAACCGGTGAGTTCAACGCAATCTCGTCTATTGCCCGCGTGATCTCGCTGCGCGTCACTGTATCTGCCATCCGGCAGCCCAGCCGCGGGAGCACATATTTTCTGAAGATCCGGTCAATCTCGTTGATCGACCGCAGATGCCTCTTTGCATGCCGATAACTCGGCCAGAGGTTCTCGATTGTGTTCAGGAACGGACCGGCTTGCCTCAACGGCACAATGGCAATCGCCGGATCCACACCGGCCTCGATGTCCGACAGCAGCGTCCGCGCCTTCCGTCGCGCGTCGGCAAGTCTGAAGCGGGCACTATGCCTGCCGAGCGAAACGGTGCGAAGTTTTCCGCCAATACGCTTGCGCAATATGAACGTCTTGGCACCAGTCTTTCCAACGCGGATCCTGAGACCCGGCACCTTGGCGTCCCTGAATTCAACCTGCCCCGTCAAGGGAGCCTCAAGCTCCGCCAGCTTTGCATCCGTAAATGTTATTGCCTGAGCCATCGCTTCACCAACACACCGTGAAGCAAGGATACAAAAGGTTGCAATAAGTTCAAGACTACCGATATTTTCCATAATCGATATAGGCACAAATTACACGAACACGCACAGTTGCACACATTCATGGACGGAATTTTTATTTGGCGATGCTTCTTTTAATCAGTAGGTCGCTGGTTCGAATCCAGTACGGCTCACCAGGATATTGTATCTCTTTGAGCTTCATTGGCCGCAGCGACTGGATTCGAGGAGGGCTGGCCAAAGCTGTCGAGCTCACCCCTACACGCTACGAATGCGTAGCGTACATGCTGACCCGCGCCCGCAGCAATTGGCCGGAACCCCGACGGGCTGCGATGAGAACATCCAGCAGATCGTCGAACGGCAAGTGCCTTGGGCTCCGATCCACAAGGGTTCGGCCACCCTCGCGATGGCGGAACCACTACGCCACTGACCTCCTCGTGCCGCAAGACCGTGACAACTGGTCCGCAATAGCCGCCGAGCACGCCAGCACCACTGCCATCTTAAACACTGGTTACCGAAATTTTACGGCCTCCCAGCGCTTCTTTCGTGTTGTGGATTACTACTTGGATCGCTAGCGAGATGCGCATGCTAACAAGTCCGGTACAGTTAATAACCCCCCGCCGTTTCGGCGATACGCGCGGCTGGTTCACCGAAGTCTATTCGGCACCAAAGTTCGAGACACTCGGCATCACCTGCCATTTCGTGCAGGATAATCATTCCTTATCCGTGCCGCGCTATACTTTGCGTGGGCTTCACTTCCAAACGCCACGGCGTGGGCAGGACAAACTGGTGCGCTGCATACGCGGTCGCATCTTCGATGTCGCCGTTGACATACGCAAGGGTTCACCAACCTATGGCCAATGGGTCGGCGCCGAACTCTCAGCAGAAAATGGTCACCAGCTCTTCATTCCAATCGGGTTCGCACACGGCTTTGTAACGCTCGAACCTGACTGCGAAGTCATGTACAAATGTTCGGACACCTATGCACCCGATCATGAAGGGGGCATCCGGTGGAACGACGCGGCAATCGGTATCGACTGGTTGATACCGTCGGGCGTAACGCCAGAACTTTCTACAAAGGACGCGGTACTGCCACTGCTCGCAGACTTCGAAAGTCCTTTCCCTTATGACGGCCGCCCACTCGCGCCGCTCACCTAAAGGAAATATCATGCGGATTTTTGTCACTGGTGGTGCCGGCTTCATCGGCTCGGCGCTGGTTCGCCACCTGATCGAGAACACCAGCCATGAGGTGCTCAACTTCGACAAGCTGACCTATGCGGGAACCCTCTCGACAGTCGAGCCTGTCGCGAATAGCAATCGCTACCGCTTCGTACAGGGAGACATCTGCGATGCCGATGCCGTCGGTGCGGCGATTGCAGAATTCAAACCTCAGATCATCACCCATCTGGCGGCGGAAAGTCATGTCGATCGCTCGATCGATGGCCCCGGTGCCTTTGTCCAGACGAACCTGGTCGGCACGTATAATATGCTTGCCGAGGCCCGCTCCTATTGGGCAGCGCTCGACGGGGAAGCCAGACAAGCATTCCGCTTCCACCACATTTCGACTGATGAAGTCTATGGTTCTCTTGGAGATGACGGTTTTTTCACCGAGAACACGCCCTATGATCCGCGTTCGCCCTATTCTGCATCGAAAGCGGGATCTGACCACCTGGTGTCAGCATGGGGCCACACGTACGGATTGCCGGTGCTGATCACAAACTGCTCTAACAATTACGGGCCCTATCACTTCCCGGAAAAGCTGATCCCGCTAATGATCGTGAAGGCGCTCGCAGGCGCAGATTTGCCCGTTTATGGCAAGGGCGATCAGGTGCGCGACTGGCTCTATGTTGAGGACCATGTCCGCGCTCTCCAGGTAGTGTTCGAAAATGGCATGCCGGGCCGCACCTATAATGTCGGCGGCAATAACGAGAAGCAGAACATTGAGGTTGTGACGACTGTCTGTGCCATCCTCGACCGGTTCATGCCGCGCGATGACGGAAAATCCTACATCGAACAAATCACGTATGTCGCCGACCGCCCGGGCCACGACAAGCGATATGCTATCGACGCAACGCGCATCA
Organism: Sphingomonas sp. LaA6.9; assembly: GCF_022601895.1. Lineage (GTDB taxonomy): Bacteria > Pseudomonadota > Alphaproteobacteria > Sphingomonadales > Sphingomonadaceae > Sphingobium_A. The sequence goes on along the minus strand of NZ_JAKVIO010000034.1, from coordinate 7,635 downwards.
AGAGCGAGCTCGGCTGGGAGCCACGGGAGACTTTCGAGACCGGAATCGAGAAGACGGTGCGCTGGTATCTCGAGCACAAGAACTGGTGGCAGCCGATAGTGGCCGAGCGCCAGGCAGATCGGCGTCGCGGCTTGGCAGCCTGATTGTCATGGCGGCGATGCACTCAATACTCGTCACCGGAGCAAGCGGGCAGCTTGGTATCGAATTGCAGCGATGCTCTTGGCCTTCAGGCTGGGAAATTGTGGCCACTGATCGTGACGCGCTCGATCTGTACGATCCAGTTGCAATCGCTGCGATGATTGCCTCGCGCGACTGGGCAGCAGTTATCAATGGCGCGGCGTACACAGCGGTCGACAAGGCGGAAGGGAATATTGTGACGGCTTGGGCCGTGAACGCGATGGCTCCCGCCGCATTCGGTCAGGCTTGTGCGCAGGCCGGAATCCCCCTTATTCAGGTGTCAACTGACTACGTCTTTGCCGGCGACAAATCCGGCGCGTGGGAAGTCGGCGATCCGGTCGCGCCGCTTGGCGTCTACGGAGCGTCCAAACTGGGCGGCGAACTGGCGGTGCGCACCTCGGGCGCGCGCCACGCCATCGTTCGCACCGCTTGGGTCGTGAGTGCGCATGGGCACAATTTCATCAAGACAATGCTGCGTGTCGGCGCCGAGCGCGGTCATCTTCGCGTCGTAGACGATCAACGTGGCAGCCCGACCAGCGCGGCCGACCTCGCAGACGCGTTGATGACGATCACTGTCCGGTTGATCGAGGATCCAGACGCACCGACTGGCACCTTCCACTTCAGCAATGCTGGCGCAGTGAGTTGGGCAGGCTTTGCCGCCGAAATCTTCCGCCAGTCAGCGGCGCGTGGCGGGCCGTTTGCAACGGTAGAGCCCATCACAACGTTTGAGTATCCCACTCCCGCGCGCCGCCCCGCCAATTCATTGCTGAACCATGACGCAATCCGCGCCGCCTATGGCATCACGCCACGCCCCTGGCAGACTGCATTGAGCGAAATTCTCGACGAACTGATCGGAACAGATGTATGAAGGGTATCATTCTCGCTGGCGGCTCCGGCACGCGACTGCATCCGGCGACGCTTGCCATGAATAAGCAACTTCTGCCGGTCTATGACAAGCCGATGATCTATTATCCGCTATCAGTGCTGATGCTCGCGGGCATTCGCGATATACTGATCATCTCGTCGCCAGAATATCTCGACAATTATCAGAGACTATTCGATGATGGCACTCCCCTCGGCCTAAAGATCAGTTACGCCGAACAACCGCGCCCCGAGGGTCTGGCCCAAGCCTTCACTATTGGCGCGGATTTCATTGGCGACGACAGTGTTGCACTTGTGCTGGGTGACAATATTTTCTTCGGCGCACATCTGACTGACTTGCTCGCCAATGCGGTCGCACGCGAGCACGGGGCCACGGTCTTTGCCTACCATGTTGAAGATCCCGAACGGTACGGAGTGGTAGAGCTCGATAGGCACGGCCGCGCGCTGAGCCTCGAGGAAAAACCAGTAAAGCCAAAGTCCAGCTATGCGGTTACGGGCCTCTATTTCTATGACAACCGGGTCGTCGAGTACGCTCGGGGATTGAAGCCATCGGCACGCGGAGAATTGGAGATCACGGATCTCAACCGGCTCTACATGGAAGCAGGCGATCTTTACGTCGAACAGATGGGCAGAGGCTATGCGTGGCTCGATACCGGTACGCACGAGAGTCTGCTTGAGGCCAGCGAATTCGTTCGCACGATCCAGCACCGCCAAGGCGTGCAGATCGCGTGCCTCGAAGAGATCGCTTATCAGCAGGGCTTCATTACTGCAGAAGAAGCGCGTGAGCGGGGCGAACTGTTCAGGAAGACCAACTATGGCAAGGCGATTCTCCACGCGGTAGAGAACGCCTCCCTTTAGGTTCCAATACGCCTTACACATGGGGTGGCAGTGATGGTTTCCTTTTGAAGGAAAGGCGTTAAACGCGGAGCGGATATGGCTATGCAACCTCGCCCCGCGCCCTTGTTCAGGCCCGGAATTTCCTTTCTGTTGCTGGTTGTCCTGCTGGGGCTGGTGCTCATTGCGGGAGGCGCATCACGCGCTGACGTGGCAGGTCAGGTGATCGTGCGTAGTGCCGCGTGGACCGCGCTGATCGTCGCAATCTTGGCGGGCAGTCGGCCGTCCTTCGGGCAGAGCAGGCCTGTACTGATCTTCCTGTTTGCGGCCTGCGCGCTCGCGCTGCTGCAATTGGTTCCGCTGCCTCCGGCTGTCTGGCAGGCTCTGCCTGGCCGTGCAGCGCTGTCTGAAGCGGCTGCGGCAAGCGGGCAACCCCAACCCTGGCGCCCCTGGTCGATCGTTCCGGGAGCGACCGTGAATGCCGCGGCGTCCCTCATCGTGCCTTTCGTTGTACTGGTGCTTGTCGCCAGCCTGACGGAGCGGGAAAAATTGTGGCTGCCTGGCTTTGTGCTGGGCCTCATCGCTGCCACCACGCTTGTCGGTCTTCTGCAATTCTCGGGTGTCGGATTTAACAATTTGCTGGTCAACGACACGCCCGGGCAGGTCAGCGGCACCTTCGCCAATCGAAACCACTTCGCTCTTTTTTTGGCTATTGGCTGCATGCTTGCGCCCGTATGGGCCTTTCTGGAAGGGCGTCAGCCCCATTGGCGCGGGCCGGTGGCGTTTGGGTTGGTGCTCTTGTTCACGCTCACGATCCTTGCGAGCGGATCGCGCGCCGGGATGGTGCTCGGTCTTCTGGCGCTTGTACTTGGGCTGATCATGGTGCGCCGGGGGATCAGAAGATCGATCGGCCGTTCTCCGCGCTGGGTATTTCCCGCGCTGATCGCTGGTATTGTCGGCGCGGTCGCGATCTTTGTACTGATCAGCATCGCGGCGGACCGGGCGGTTTCGATCGATCGCGTGCTGGAGCTCGACGCGGGGCAGGACTTGCGTCGTCGCGCGCTTCCGACGATCCTTGAGATGATCCGCCTCTATTTCCCGGCGGGATCTGGACTGGGAGGTTTTGATCAGGTTTTTCGCATGCACGAGCCTTTTGACCTTTTGTCACTCCTTTATTTGAATCATGCCCATAATGACTTGCTGGAGATCGTGCTCGATACCGGGCTGCCGGGGGTGCTGTTGCTGGCCGCCGTCCTGCTGTGGTGGGCGTGGGCAAGTGTCCGTGCGTGGCGTGCCGGTTCCGGCGCAAGCCATGCCTTGCCGAAGCTGGGATCGGCAATGTTGTTGCTCGTCATGATCGCCAGCATTCTCGACTATCCGGCTCGCACGCCGATGATCATGGCGATGATCATCCTGGCTGGCATATGGCTTAGCGATCGAGTAGACGAGCGCCCCGGCCCGGCTTTACCCAGGTCTGCCCAAGATTTATAGCCTTCGGCTCCATCCAGTCAGGAAGCGTTCGAGCGCATGTTTAGGATTTGTACTGCTTTGTTGATTGCGGTCGCTTTGCCGGCGTGTGGAGGCAGGACGCCGCTGGAATCCACTTCGCGCCTGACCGTCATAAAAGATAGCGATGCTCTGCCTGCGCCGGATCGCAACGACCTGACCGCAGCCGACCGCCCGTCGCTGATCGGGCCGCTCGACACCATAGAGGTGGATGTCTTCAATGTGCCTGACCTCAGCCGTGAGATGCAGGTCGACGCCAGCGGCCGTATCTCGATGCCGCTGGCGGGCACGATTGATGCGCGCGGCAAAACGGCGGAGGAGCTTGCGCGCGCAGTCGAGGGCGCGCTGCGTGGGCGCTATGTCCGCAATCCGGAAGTCACCGTCAATATCAAGAGCTCGGTCAGCCAGGTCGTGACAATTGACGGACAGGTCGTTGAACCGGGCCTTTATCCTGTCACCAATCAGATGACGCTGATGCGCGCTATCGCGTCAGCCAAGGGACTTTCCGAATTCGCGCGAGAAGACGATGTCGTTATCCTCCGTACCGTGAACAGCGCGAAGATGGCGGGCCTGTACAATATGGATGCCATTCGCCGCGGGACGTATGACGATCCGCCTATTTATGCCAATGACGTGATTGTTGTCGGTGATTCCCCGGAGCGCCGCCTTTTCCGCGATTTCGTTTCACTTTCGCCGCTCCTGGCAGCGCCGCTCATCGCCCTCGTGCAGTAAGGCCCGCCACTTTATGAATTCGGTTGTATCCAACTTGCACAGCGGTTTCCCGGCAGCCCGCCCCGTTTCCACCGATCCGCGCGGGCTGGAGGCGGAGCGCATTCCGATCATCCGCCAGTATATGCGCATTGCCATGCGCTGGCGCTATGTCATCCTCGGCGCGGTGGCTGCCTGCGTGGTTCTCGGGTTGATCGTGACATTGCTCATGACGCCCCGATATACGGCCACCTCGACGCTCGAAATCTCGCGGGAATCGAGCAAGGTTACCAGCTTCCAGGGTGTGGAGCAGGAAGTCAGCGTCGCGGACCAGGAATTCTACCAGACCCAATATGGTCTGCTGAAATCGCGCTCGCTGTCCGAGCGCGTCGCGTCACAGTTGCGTCTGGTAGACGATCCCAAATTCTTCGAACTCTTCGGCGAGTCCCGCAGCGAGCCCGCGCTCGAGCTGTCAAACGGACGCTATCCTGCATCTGGCCGCATGGTGCGGCAGCGGATCGCAGGTGAGATTTTGCTCAAGCATCTTGACGTATCACCGACGCGGCTTTCGCGGCTGGTCGATATCCATTTCACCAGTCCCAATCCTGATTTTTCGGCTCGCGTGGCAAATGCGTGGTCGGAGAATTTCATCCGGACCAATCTGGAGCGCAAGATCCAGGCGACGTCCTATGGGCGCAACGTCCTGCAGCGGCAATTGGCGGAGCTGAAGGAGAGGCTCGACGCATCACAGCGACAGCTGGTTGCTTATGCCTCGGCGCAGCGGATCATCAACCTGCCATCCGAATCTGGCGGCGACGGCCGCATCACTCCGGAACGTTCGATCGTCGCCGACGATCTGGCCGCACTTAATGGAGCGCTGTCTCAGGCAACGGCAGACCGCATCCAGATGGAAGCGCGGTATCGGCAGGCGGGGCGTGCAGGCGCCTCGACCGAGGCCCTGCGTAACCAGGCGATCAATACTCTGCGCCAGAAGCGCGCTGAACTGGCAGCCGACTATCAGAAACTGATGACGCAGTTTGAGCCGGAATATCCAGCCGCCAAGGCCATCCAGTCTCAGGTCGAGCAGCTTGATCGCTCCATCGCGCGCGAAGAGGGTCGGGTATCCGGCTCGCTTCTTGCGGACTACCGGGAAGCGGTAGAACGCGAACGTGGTTTGCAGACCAAGGTCGATAAGCTCAAGGCGAGCTATCTTGATCTGCGGCGTCGCAGCATTCAGTACAATATCTATCAGCAGGAAGCGGACACCAACAGGGTTCTCTATGACGGTCTGCTTCAGCGGTTCAAGGAGATCGGTGTCGCAGGCGGTGTCGGCGTCAACAATGTCTCCATCGTCGATCCCGCAGACGTGCCTCAGAAGCCGTCGAGTCCGCGCCTGTTGCTTAATCTTGCCATAGCGCTGCTGGCAGGGTTGAGCCTGGGTGGGATCGCCGCCTATGGGCTCGAGCAGATCGACGAAGCAATCGCCGACCCGGCCGAGGTCGAGCGGCGTCTCGGCCTGCCATTGCTCGGTTCCGTGCCAAAGCTGGAAATCGGCACGCCCAAGGAGGCGCTCCTCGATCGCAAGTCGGAACTGGTCGACGCATATCTCGCCGTGCAAACCAATCTCGGGTTCACGACCGAACATGGCGTACCGCGTTCCTTTGCAGTGACCTCGACCCGACCTGCAGAAGGCAAATCCACCACCGCGCTGGCTCTGGCGACGACGCTCGCCCGCGCGCAGCGCAAGGTAATTCTGGTTGATGGCGATATGCGCTCGCCTTCGGTGCACCATCTGGGTGGTGTTGATCACGATCAGGGGCTCAGCAACTTCCTCGCGGGCCAGGATAATATCGAGGCGCTCACCTTCCCGATGGCCGATCTCGGTTTCACGGCCATGTCGGCGGGCCCCATCCCTCCCAACGCAGCAGAACTGCTGACTGGAAACCGGCTATCGGTGCTGATCAACCGCCTGCTCGAGACCTATGATCATGTGGTGATCGATTCCCCGCCCGTCATGGGGCTCGCCGACGCGCCGCTGATTGCCAGCCATGTCGATGGCATCATCTATGCAGTTGAGTCCCATGGTATCCGTTCCAGCATGGTCAAGACTGCGCTTGGACGACTCGCCAGTGCGAACGCTCGCGTCATTGGCGGTATCTTGACCAAGTTCGAGGCCAAGAAGGCGCATTACGGCTATGGCTATGACTACGGCTATGGCTATGGCCGCGACGCCGATGCCAAGGCGTCACCTGGCTGATGCCACGGCGCGGAGCTTCCTCGAGACGATCCCCGACCGAATGGGGCGTTCGAGGGCTGCTTGCGGCGATTGCGGCAGCAGCAGGCTATATCGGTGTGAGCCAAAGCCTGGCCTCTATCCTGACCGGAAGTCCGGAGCGGGCGCATGCGCTGGCTCCCTATGACGGGCGGATCACAGCGCGCCTGTCGCAGACGTTCGTGACGGCCAGTTCGACGGCAGCAGATTTTGCTGAAGCCACCCGCCTCGCGCATCTGGCACTCAGACAGGATCCTACCGCCGTTCGCGCGGTGATAACGCTTGGACTCAACGCTCAGGTTCGCGGCGATGTGGCGGGTGCCAGGCGCCTGTATGCCTATGCCGATACTCTATCGCGTCGCGAGTCCCAGACACAGCTCTGGGCGATTGAGGATGCCGTCGCCCGCAACGACATTCCCGGCGCGCTGAGGCAATATGATATTGCGCTTCGCACCTCGCGGACCGCGCCCGATTTGCTGTTCCCGGTCCTGGCTGCGGCAGTTGACGATCCGGCGATCCGGGCAGCCTTGGCGCAGACGCTCGCGAGCGATCCGGTTTGGGGACCAAGCTTGACCCTTTACATATCAGCCCACAGCGACCCGGCTGCAGCAGTCAACCTGTTCCGGAGCCTGCCTCGTGCCGGCGGCAAGGTGACGGACGAGCCACGTGCGCGCCTGATCAACAGACTCATCTCGAACGGTTCATTTGCCGAAGCCTGGAACTATTACTCAGATATTGCATCAAAAGCTGACCGTCGCATGTCCCGCGATCCACGCTTCGAAGCCGACCTTGCGATACCAACCCCGTTCGATTGGGTGCTGGTCGACAGCGACGGCATCAGTTCATTGATCCAGCCCGGCGAACGAGGTGGCGTTTTCGACTTTTCGGCACCTGCCAGCGTGGGCGGCCCCGCGCTCCAACAGATGCAAATGCTTCCGCCAGGAGACTATCGCCTCGAAGGGCACAGCGACGGGATCGACCAACCGGAAGGATCACGCCCATATTGGATGTTGAGCTGCCACGACGGGCGTGAACTCGGCCGTGTAGTCATGCCAAACTCCGTACAGGCGAAAGGCGCATTTTCGGGTCGGTTTACCGTGCCGGCAGGGTGCTTGGCCCAGATGCTCACATTGATCATCCGTCCATCGGACTCAGTGTCAGGTGTGGCAGGCTCGATCAACCAGATCCGGCTCCTTCCGGCACACCGACCTGTGCGATGAGGGCGATGACTGATTGTGGAGGTTGCGCAATGCGAA
>NZ_JAKVIO010000033.1 GCF_022601895.1 Sphingomonas sp. LaA6.9 | reverse complement strand
CCGAGCGTGACGTTGTTATCGAAAGCGACCTGGGCGGTCTCATTGACTGACATGGACATGGAATTGCCCTCACGAAAAAGGTTGTGACCGATTTCGAAGGGCTAGGCGGGGCAGATCCCCGGGCCGCTCTATCGTTTAACGCCCGCGATCGGCGACGCCATCCAGCGCTGGGCCTGGGGCGCACCCGAAGGCGGCTAGGCCAGGACTTAATTTGGGGGTTTTTGGACGGATCCCCCGAACCGTCGCGCAATCAATCTCATACCCCGACTCGCGCGTCAACCGGGGTTTCTGTGATCACGCAGCCTTCTGCGATCGCCCTGCAGCGACGGCATCGATGAGGCGCTGGCGTCGCGCCAGGGCACCCGGATCCCTGCGATCGAGCGCTGCCATGTGCTCGGGATCGCTGTTGAGCTTGTCGAGCTCGCTCTGCGCTTCAGCAGGCGTGACGCCGAAGCGACCGCGGCCGCCCGTCATCAACGTGTCCTCGGCCATCCCTTCGCCCAGCTTGGCGAGCAGGTCGAGAGCGCGATCGGCACCGAGACCATTGCGCAACCCCTGCATATCGGCCTTGCTGAAGCCGAGATGCCGCGCCGCGCTGTTGACGTGAGAGAGCTTTTCGTTCGCGCCGGCACCCCATTCTTTGACCTTGGCCGACGCCAGGTCATCCTGCTTTTTGCTCTCGGCCGCCGCCTCATCGAGCTGCGCCTGGATGAAGTCCGAGACCAGCCCTTCGAAGGCGCCCTTTGGCGCGCCATGCTTGAGCGCGCTTTCGCGGAGAGCACCGATCAGGGGCTCATTGAGCTGGATCCCATCGGGCGCCTTGATCTCATAGCCATCGATATTTTCGGGGACGCCGATCGCTCGTGCGAACGCGGCCCGATCTTCATCGCTGGCATCCTCTCCCGGAACCTTCACCCGCCCGCTGTCGCGAACCGCCTTTATGTTGTCGCGCAGCGCCTTCACAACGCCGTCCATATCCTTGAACCCGGCGGATTTAATCCAGTCCCGGTTCGACGGATTATCGCCCTCGGCACCCTGCGCGGAGAGAAGGCCATAGAATTCCGGATCCACCGCGTCGCCACCGCCGGCACCAGCGTCACCGCCGCCTTGATCGCCGCCCTGATCGCCACCGCCCTGGTCTCCGCCGGCACCGCCACCCAGCAGATCGTCAGCCGCACCCGTATCGCCGCCGTCGCCGTCAATATTCATCGTCGATCTCCATGATTTGCTGGACCTGTGCCTCGTCCAGGTTGAGGTAGCCTTTGATGCGCAGCCACACATCGCGGCGCCCCTCGCGCCGCGCCATGATCAGCGCATTGTCGTGGAAGGTGGATTTGTCTGCGAAGCAGTATCCGGCCAGGTCGGCGAGCACGCGCTGCGCGGTCCGACCGATCTGGCCCTGCTCCGACTTGAACAGACGCTTGAAGGCGCGCGAGATCATCACCGATCGCCAGCGCATCTTGTTCAATAAGGCGTGGCGATCGCTCATATGGCCTCCGCGATCTGGTTGCCCTTGGCGATGTCCTGATACGCAGACGCCACCGTGGCGAGCTGGTCGACGCCGGCGGCGACAGCTTCGTCCTCTGCGCGCTTCTTGCGCACAGCCGCGATCTCATCCCTCGAACGCAGCCAGCTCGGTCGTACGCCCAGCACGTCCGCAACACCTGTCGCGGCTTCATCGGTGTTGATGACGTCGAACACCGACGGATCGGACTGCGCCATCGGGGTGAGCGTTTCGATCAGGCGCGTCAGCCCCGCCGCCTCCTGCGACCGCGCCATCCGATTGAGCGGGTTGTCATATTCGATCATCGGATATGCGCCCGCTTCGGTCACTTCAGGCGGGAAGGGTTCGATCTGCCCCGCCATCATCGACAGCTCGAGGTCGCGTTGCGTCATCGGGTTCTGCTTTTCGGTCTCGTACCGGCCCGCATAGGGCGCGACGAGCACACCTTGCTTGGCCGCGATCTCGAGCACGGCCTGGGCCGAGCGCTGGACCTTTTCGTCCGTGAGCAGCTTGAAATAGTCCTCGAGGAACGCTGTGCGCACGACCTGGCGATCCTGCTCGATCATTTCCATGCCGATCGGCAGATTGCCGTCCCCGCCAGGCATGCGCGCGACCAACACACGCCCGCTTTCGTCGACGAGCCCGGGATTGGCGCCGCCCGGTCGTGTGACGATCGAGGTGATCCCGTCGTCATCGTAAAAGGCGAGCGCGGGATCCGCCTGTTTGTGCGCCGCGCGCAGGATCGTTCGCTTCATGGTGTTGAGACCGCGGATCGACGGCAGCACCTTGACCGCGGGCGAACGGCCATATTTGTCGCATGGGCCCGTCACGTGCCGCGATGTCGCGATCGGCATTGAGCGAAACCCCTTGCGGCGTAGGACCATCTTTTCGTCGACCGCGATCGTGATGCTGTCGACGGGCATACCGCGGCGATCCATAGCGCCTGGCTGCAGGTCCCCATTGGGGCAGACGATGTGCAGCAGCTGGAACCGCTCATTGAGCTTGTTGCCGTCAAACGCCTTGCGCATCTTGGGCGTCAGCGCATCGCGCCCGAATTCCTGCTCGATCTGGCGAACATCGCGCTCATATTTGCGCTGCACCGTGTCGACCATGCCGGCATAGTCTTCGTCGATATAGCATTCGGACAGGTGCAGCGCCTTGTAGAACAGGCCGACGCCCGGCCGTACGCCAGTCCAGATCAGCCCGGTGCCGTATTTACCCAGCTGTCGGAAATCGGCGCCAGCCTGCGTTTCGAACCCGGTGTGCCCCGCATAGCGGATCGCATACAGCCGATCGGCGGTGCGCTCGCACCAGCGACGAACCGACATTTGCTTGTTGAGATTTTCGTCTGCGAACTTCAGCCGGATATACTGGGTCGCACGGGGGACCGTGATCGACGCCATCGCCGCCTGGAAGCGCTCGAGGCCCTCGCTCGCCGTTACATCGAAATTGCGTTCGCTGCGCACGCCATCGGTCTTGCCGCCGCCGAACGCGCCCTGGCCTTCGGGATCGACCCGCTCATCGATCTCGCGCCAGGTGCTCTCATAGGGCGCACGCTCGCCAGCCAGCCGTTCGTGATTGCGCAGATGCGCCTTCACCAGATCATCGTCCTGCAGCTTGTCGTCCGCCATTTTGAAATCCCCATTCATGGAGGGGCGCGCCGAAGCGCGCCCGCTCCGGTCAGAAAACGATGTCGTCGGTCAGCTTGACGCGCTGCCCCGCCGCGACATTCACGGGATCCGACCGCATCCGCCGCGCGGCCAGCTTGCCGTCGAGCAGCAGCGCGTAGCCCGCCACCTGGTAGCCAGCACCCTCGTGCGGCGCCGTGATCTCGACGGGCTCGGTGAGCATCAGCCCCTGCAGGCGCAGGTTCCAGACATTGCCCGTGACGTTGATCGGCATGCTGCCTGGCACTTCCCGGCCATTGCCATCGACCAGGACGATCTCGACGTCCTCGGCATCGCCGATCGCATCGCGCAGCTGCTCGGGTTCGAGCGCGTCATCGGCCTTGATCTCCGGAAACTTGCGCGGCTTGGGGCTGGCCGGCTTTTTCGACACCGACTTGGGCGCTTCCTTCGATACCTTCTCCGCAGCATCGGCGCGCGCGTTCGCAGCCTCGAGTTGCGAACGGAGATCGACGATCTCCTCGCCCTTGGTGGCAAGTTCGGCTTCCGTGGCCGCCACGCGCTCGGCGAGCAGCACGGCGCCATCCTTATCGAGGCCGTCCCTGAACTGCTCTTCGAGCGATTTTTCCTGTGTTCCTTCGGTCATCATGGATCCTTTCAACTGCCGAGGGTGAGCTTGCCACCGGTCAGGGCGGCCTCGGCGCCCCCCGAACCGGTAAGGATGTCGGCTGCGCCGCCCTTGCGCCGCCGCAGATCGTCGTCGGCCGCCTGTTGGGCGGCGGCGTCGTCGCGCGTGACGCTGGGCAGCGGAGCGGGGGGCTTGCCCGGGGTGGAGATGATCCCCAATCCCTTCAGCACGCCGCCAAGGGCCTTTCCGAGTGGTTTCAACAGAGCCATTTCAACCTCCTAGTTCGTTGTAATCGCCGTCGATCCGTACCGATGTCTTCCGCCTGGGCTTGCCGCGGATGTCGGAGATCACGTGCTCGCCCTCGAGCGCGGCATATTGCTCGGCGTCCGCGACGTGCGTGTAGATCGTGTTCTGGATCTCGAGATGACCGCGCGTCTCGCCCGTGCCGATCTCTGCCTTCTGGTAGCGATAGCCGCCGACATGCGCCTTGATCAGATGCTTGCAGCCCGGATCGACCGCATAGCCGTCGCGGCGGTCCTGCGCCTGCCAGATCGCCTCGTTGCGAAGCCCCTGGCGGTTCGACTTCGCGCGGTGGACCTTGAGCCCGAGCGCCTTCTGGAAGGCCAGCAGCCAGTCCTGCTCATTATCCTCGCGATCGCTCGCCGCGAACGCCGCCGGATCAGCGACCACGCGGATCTGGTGCGGCTCGATGTCGGGGAACTTGTCGGCCAGCATCTGCTTAACGCGCTTGCCGAACGCAGTCGGGCCGACCTTGAGCAGCGATTTGCCGCCCTTCGCGATGTTGACCACCTCGGCGAGCGTCCGCATCTGGTTGAGCTCATCGCGCTGCAGCGCTACCGCGGCCGCAAATAGGCCCTGGTCGACGCCGAGGATCAGCTTGCGCCGGCGATCCCATTCGAGCGAACGCACATGCTCGGTATAGGCGAAGCCCGCATTGACCGGCTGCCCGTGCTGCAGTGGCACCGGCTTGTTGTCGACCATCCGGTCGACATAGCCGGGCTTGTGCTTGTTCGACGCTACCTGCAGCACATAGTAACCGCGGCCACCGGGCAGGTTGTGCAGGTTCTCCGCATTGTGCGCACGGCCGCCAGGCTGAACGAATGCCTCGATCAGCTCGCGGCCGTTGAGCGCCTCGGCGAGATCCGCCGCGTCCTCCTCACTGAGCCCGTCGAGATCGCGATCGAGCAGCAGCCGATAAACGTGGTTGTCGATATCGGGCATGTTGAGCGAGAGGATGATCTGCGGATCCACGACCAGCGCTGGATCGAGATCGGAGAAGCGGCCGATACGACCCGTCAGGAACGACACGAGATCCTCAGGCTGGAGATCCGCCTCATCGACGATCACCGCGTTTACTTCCCAGCCGCGGCAGGCCTCTTCGACCGACTGATCGCCGATGGCGCGGAATTCGAATTCGATATCGAGTATGTCGATCGGACGCCCGCCGCGGACATTGCCCTCGCGGCGCAGAACCTTGCGAAAACTGTGCGTATAGGGCGCTTTCCAGCTGAAATTGCCCTCGCTTTCGGGGACGATGTTGAACCAGCTCTTGAGCGTCGTCGACTGCAGGCTGGGATAGCTTTCGCGGATGACGCCGATGCGCGCCTTGCGCCAGGTGACGCCGCGATCGTCGCGGATGCCGCGCTGCATTGCGCCGACGCGGATGCCCTTCTGCAGCGCCGCCATCGTCTTGCCCGATCCCACCGGGCCGATGATGCCGCAGATGAACGCGCGCGAGCGCATGAACCCATCGGCGATCGGGCCTGGCGATACCAGCCTACGCGGCTTGATCGGCGCTTGCATCATGCCTCGTCTGCCTCATCACCATCGACAGGCAGGAAATCCGCCTCGAGGATGTCGCCCATTTCTTCGCGGGTATGCGTCACGCCCTCGATCATCAGATCCGCGACGCCGTTGAAGGACAGATCGACCGCAACGGGTTTCTTGCTCTCGAGATACGGCAGCAACCCTTCCGCGCATCGGATCCGAAGCGATTGAGCCGCTTCGTACGACAGACGCTCGATCACGATGTTCGGCGTGCCATCCTTGCGAAAGCTATGAACTTTGCGCTGGCGCGAGGCCTCGATCAGCACTTCCGCCGGCGTCGCCTGGATCTGCATCATCGTGATCGCGGGATGCTGTCCAAAGCCGAGGATGTATCGCGCGAAATCATCGGTTCGCTTGTTTCTAGCTCCCGGCGGCCGCCCACGCTTGCGCTCGCGCGCCAGGCGCAGCACCGACATATTCCCCGCTTGGGGGCCCATCTCCTCGCGAGCCTCGATCATTTCTTCGGGCGACACTGGATCGAGCATGTCGAGCTGCTCGGCTTCGCGCGCCTGGTCCGCCAGCAGCGACTTCGCGCTCGCGACGACGTCCGCAACGATTTTTGCATCGCCATTGTCAGCCGTTGACATGCCGCGACCCCGCCCATAGCGTCGTTAGTTCCACGTTCGAAATCGACGGCGAACCGAGATCCCTAGCCCCGAGCCCCAAATCCGACGGTCTACGCGTTTCGCGCGCTGAGCCTTCGCCGGGGGTGGCTACCCGCGCCCCGTGCCCCATGGCGTCCGCCACCATTTCGCGGCCGTCCCCGGCAACCGCATGGCATGCAGGTCGAGGGGGTGAGCGAAGCTCGACCGAAATCCAGAAAATCGGCTGCGCTAGCGGGCAGCGGATCTCGGCGCCGGCGAAGGGGGGCCTGCCCCCCTTCGATGCCGCGATCGCGCCCAGGTCGACAGCGCGCAGCCTGAGAAGCTTCCGACCAGCGCCAGAAATCGACGCATTTCCAAGGCGTTGCGCCTCGCATTCTGACGCTGCCATTCTGACGGCATGTTGCGCACCCCCGGAGAGGCGCAGAAAACCGCCATTCTCTCCCGTCAGTCCGCGCTCGCCGGCCTCGCCCTGGTCGAGGAGCTCGAGCGCGCCGATCGGCGCGGCCGACGCGCACCAGGCCGAAAGTTTTTCCAGCGCAGCGGCTTCAAATGACCGCAGATCGGCACCCGTCGATGCCGAGAGCGCATATCCACCCACTATTTTATTCGAAATGGCAGAAATCTGCGGTTTCAGGCAGGCGAGGCGGGCCGATGTTCCCAGCGCTTGAGTGTGGGAACGCGATTGGGAACGCGATTGGGAACGTCCAACGCACTGAATATCAATGATATAATCAAATGTTCCCAATGTTCCCAAGAAATGATGATAGTCGCTAATGCGTGCGCGAGTGCGCATACGCGAAATCGCGTGCGCGCGTGGACGTTGGGAACATGGGAACATTTGCCGATAGTGGCGGGATTTCAATGGGTTGGACGTTCCCAACCCGCGTTCCCAACCGCGTTCCCAATTTGACCTTGGGAACATCCCCCCGAGCCCGAGGGCAGCGAACAGCATGGCCCGCCCGTCCTGATTGATATCAGCGGGCACGGGCGCCGGCAAAACAAAAAAATAAGACGAACGAAAGACGTCGATAGACGATCTCTCGATGCGGGAAGATGATGCAGAGCACCGGCGCACCGCTCCACGACCGCTCCGCGATCGCGAAGCTGCCGGCGCAGCGCCTATGGGCAAACAGGTCGAGGCGGCGAGCGCAGCGCTCATGCGTCGGGCTCCTCGATCGCCTGGTCGGAGAACACCGCCAGCGGCACGAGCGTCGCCCATTCGCCACGCCCGCCGATCCGCACCTTGACGCGCTTGTGTGCGCCCTGGACGCGACCGAGCGCCTGGCTCCACACGCCGCCCTTCCAGCGCATATCGCGCAGCATCCCGTCCAGCCCGCGATGGCTATTGGCCACGGCGACATAGAGCGCGCGCTCCACATCCTGTTTGGCGCCGGCGGGCCCGGGACCGCCAGTGTGCCGCTTCACCGCCTTGCCGTCGTCCAGATTGGCCGCAACGACCAGCATGCCGCTCATCTCGAGACGGCGCTGCGCCTTGCCGCAGGCGCTGTCCTGCTCGCCCACCAGCATTGGCACGGCGATCAGCGTCTTTTCGATCCACATGGCCACGCTCTCGGGCTCATCGCCCCCACGGCCCTGCAGCTGCGACGTGGCGATATAGCGGGCGCAGAGCTCGCCCTCGCCAGTGTCGTCGGCCTTTTCGGCCAGGTGCCGCGCGTCGAGCTTGCGTGCCCAGATCTCGGCTTCTTCGTCGCTTGGCTCGTGATCGTAGAGCAGGCAGTCCGCGCAGGCGAGCAGCGTGCCGAACTGATCCTTCATGCGGGCGTCGTGGCCGTAATGGCCCAGCCAATCCTGGTAGATATCGATCGTGCGCGCGAGGCGGTGCCATTGGTCGACCATGCGCCGGCGGATCGCGCGGCCGAGCTGGCCCAACGCACGCGGATCCAGCTTCGGCTCGACATCGCTATCCTCGAAGGGATTGAGCTCGAGCATCGCCATGCGGCTGCGATCCTGCGGGCTCAGTGGCGGCACCAGGATCGAGGAGAACAGGAACGACGATCGCGCTATGAAGTCATGCGGGTTGTGATCGGATCCGCCGCGTCCCATCTTCGCGCCCGAGCTCGCATAACGCGCCAACTGGATGATCGCCTGTTGCTTGCGATCGTCGGCATCGGCCTCGAGCTCATCGAGCGCCACCGGCAGCGTGCGCTTGCCGAGCAGCTGGCGGATATAGGCTTCCGTCGCGCTCGCCGCCTCGATCAGGCCGGCATCGCCGCCCATCAGCGACTTGATCAACGTCTGCAGCGCGGACTTGCCAGTGCCGCGTCCACCTGTCACCCAGGCCGCCGGGCGCCATTTGAGCGCGCCGCAGATCGGGGCCGCCGCGATCCACCCCAGCAGCAGCCGCGCGTCGATATCGCGCCGTTCCCAGCGCCAGGTGGCGATGAGCGCCTCGAGCTGCTCGAACTCGCTTGGATCGGCAGGCGTCACCGCCGGGCGCGGGAGCTTGCGGCCTGCAGGATAGACCAGGTCGGCTATCTTGCCGGGCTCGTGCCACTGATGCCCTTCGTCGGCGCCGGCGATCCAGATCTTGTCGCCACAGTGCAGGATCAGATTGCCGTCGTCGTCGCGCCAGGCGCCTTCGCCGCGCACCTTGCCCTCCGCCGACCAGATCCCAAGCCGCGCGCACGCCAGGCGCAATGACCTGGCCGCGATCTCGGGCTTCCATCCGGTGATGATGAAATCACCGTTGATGTCTTTTTTGTTCGAATAGCGGGGCCAGATCTTGTCGACCTGCGCGACCTTGCGGCCGAACAGCGCCTCGATATTGCCCTTCTCAAGTTCTTTCGCTTTCAACTCGCGAAGTTGCTTCAGCTCATCGAGAAAGAAATACATGCCATTACACGTGCCCAGCGGGATCACAGGGCAATCGTCCGGCAGTCCATAGAGCCCATCGTCGGGATCCCGACCGCCTGATTGCGGTTCCTCGGGCTCGGGTGCGCCGTCAAAGCGCGGATCATCCGCCGGCGGCGCCTCGCCGCGCGCGAACGGAACCACTGTCGCCCCGTCGACCAGGGCGGCCAGCTGCTCGAGCCCTTTCTTGGGTGTCTTGCCGCGAGATGCCATTACCAGAGGCCCGGCACCAGGATCGCGATCGCGAGCCAGAGGATCTTGCAGGCGACATGCAAGGCCTGATCAGCATTGAAACTTATCTTGCCGGTGCACTTGGCGTCATCGATCAACCCATGCGCAATGGCCTCCGCCAATCCCAGCCACGGATTGAGCAGGATCAGGGCGACGAAGCCGCCATGAATGACAGAATGCGAGATCAGCGGCTGATAGAACGGCACTCCCGGAATAGGCTTGGCCCGGTTCTTCGCGGCCGCCATGAAATCGCCCTGCCAAGCATAGTCGGCCAAGGCGTGCGCAACCAGCAGCGCAAACAAGAGCTCGATACAATTCACGCCGCCATCTCCCCCACATCGCCGGCGCCGCGCAGGATGTCGTTCGCATCCTTCACGTCCGCGGGCATCCTGATCATTGCCACTTCGCGGCCCAGCTCCTGGTGCTTCACGATCCCAGCGTTGGTCGACGCTTCGGCCTTGCTGCCCGGTGCGTCATTCTCGCCGATGATGACGAGGCGCCCCATCTGCTCGGGCAGCACCAGGCCGCCTAGGTTCGAGACGGAGATCGAAGCGATCACCCGCAGCGTCGGCCGCGCGCAAGCAACCGAAAGGCCGTTTTCGATCCCTTCTGCGCTGTAAATGTCGGTCCCGGGCGCAATCCGCATCAGCGTCTCGCGACATTCACCCTTCCACAGCGGGATATGGCCGCCGGCATAGGTGCCGAGCACCTTTTTGGGCGCCTCGAGCGGCGCCTTCACCCAGTCACCGCGCTCCTCAACGAGCCAGGTACGGTGCGTCGCCACATGCTGGCCGTTGAGAACGACGCGCGCGATCAACGCGGCCAGGTCGCATCCGGCCTCGGTGCACCAGACTGCAGGATGGAACGCCAGCGCCTTGGGCACATATTGCTGCCCATGGATCTCAAGGCACGAAAGATCGATGCCGCGCCCGGCTAGATACCATTCCGCCGGCGTGTCGACGATCGGCACCGCGCGCGGATCCATGAACAGCGCCACGGCCTTGCGCCGCATCTTTTCCGCTTCGCGCAGCGCCTGCTCGCTCGCGCTCTTCTGGCGTCGCTGGATCCGCGCGGTTTCGGTCGCAAAGCGCTCGGGATCCAGATTGTCCATCCCGAGCACCGAGCGCGCATGCGCTATCGCACGGCCCTTGTCGCCGCCATATTTGACCTGAGCGATCAGGTCGAGGATATCGCCCGAATAACCGCGCATGCCTGGCGACGCCGCAAAATCCCACCATTTGCCTTGGTACGTGCCGGCCACATAGATGCACAGCGACTGCCCGGGGCCGTTGGCGAAGTCACCGACGCGCCAGCGCGTCTTGCCCTCATATTTGCCATTGGGCAGCAATTGCGTCGCCCAGCTGTCGGCCTGGTCGTTCAATCGCGCGCAGATCTCGCGCACTTCGGCGAGCGCCACCGCGCGCTGCTCGGCAGTTGGGGCGGCCCTGGTCAATGGACCGCCCCCTGCACGCGGCGCGATCCTCGATCCGCACGGGAATGCCCGATGACATTCCGCTGGGGGCCTCGCGAGCCGTACCAGACGCCGCTCTCATGTATGACGGGAGCCGCGATCATTCCGCGGCCTCGAAGGAAACTGGCGCGGGCGTGCCTGGGAGCATGTCGCCCGCGCCGAGGTTGTCCGATGCTGGGCAAATGGGGGCGCCATGGCAAGGCGTTGGTGCATCGGAGGTTCGGGAAAATACCGGGCAGAGCAGCAGGTCGAGCTGGCGCTGCAGCTGCTCGGCATCATAGCGCGAGATACGCAGGCAACGCCCGTCGCCGAACACGAGCAGATCGTGCGACCCGTCACCATTGCGTGCCAGCGCGGCGCCCGTGAACGCTTCGGCTTCGATCGGGATGATTGGGGGCGGCGCGCCAAGAGGAAAAACAAGCACACCGCCCCCGCGACCCTCCGGGCTCGGCTCGCTGCCCACACGAGCCCGGAAGCCATCAGGAATGTTGGAAAGAAAGCCGAGGTCGCTCATTGGCTCGCGGCCTCGCGCGCCTTGAGCCGATCGAGGATCTCGCGGATCGAATAATCGCCTTTGGCAGTGCCTGGCTGCACGTCTCCAGCGACCGCGGGAAGCCGCGCGCTGCGCAGTTTCTTGCGCTGCGCCGCGGCCTTGCGGTTGCGCTGGACGATTGCACTGCGCGCGAGTGTTGCGTCGCGAAGCGCCTTATGTGTCGCGCCCTTCATACTTGGCTGCCCAACAAAATCATTTGGGCACCAGATTGGTTAACGCTCTGGCAAGCCCGCGTGGCGCACACCCGCAAATGTGGGGAAAAACAGGGTTGTAGTGATCGGCGAACACACCGGCAGACTGCTCGCGCGTTTCCTTGACTTGTAGGAAATGGACGAGAACAAGATGGGAACATTCCTACGAGTTCAAAGGGGAGTAGAGTATTGTGAGAGAGACGACGGCCTATGTCGGCGCGGTTCCGCGCGTGAGCACGATGGACGGCATGGTGCACGTCACCAACGCCGATGGTGGCCGCCCCGCGATCATGCCCCGCTGGGTCGCGCTGGCTTACGCCCGGGCACTTTTCGCCAGCGTCGCCGATCTCGAAGATCAGGAACGCGCGAGCGATCCGATCCCCTTGCCAATCCGTAAGCGCGGATAAGAGCGCGCTCACGCGGCTTTCCTTCCCGCATCCGTCAACCGAAAGCGGACGGCCTTCTTGCCGTTTACGTCGATGTATTCCGCCAGCCCAGCATCGATCAGCGCTCGCGCGGTCGAAGGCATGAACGGCGCGTGTTCACCTTGAGCCAGGTAGATGCGCCCACCACCCTTAACCCGCGCGACAGCTGCATCACCGCCTCGTTCGCTCATCCACTTGAGCGCCTGCTTGTGCGCCGATGTCAGCGCGATCACGCGGCTTTCCTTTGCGCGCGCAGGTCGGGGAGCTCATAGAAATCGTTGGGTTGCACCTCGCCTTCGGTGAAGACGTAGATCCGGACCATGGTTGCATCGTCAGGAGTGCGAAGACCCTTCTCATAGCGCGCCACGGTCGACAGCACGCAATCGATCCCGTCAGCAACCAGCTGCTGCGTCAGGCCCTTCGACCTCCTCCATTCCAGCAGTTTCAAAACGGCGCACCCCGACGAGGAAGGAAATTTCCAAAATGGCTATCCTAAGTCGTGGCGTTGTGGCAATACGCCAATATGGCAAGTGGCCAAATTGTCTATATTCGGCGGGTGGCAAACGAGAACGACACACCCAACCGAATTCGTGAACTGCGAGAAGCCATTGGCATGTCGCAGGCCGAACTCGCGCGCCTGGCGAACGTTACTCCCTCCGCCTTGAACAAGGTGGAGCTCGGTTCGCGCGGCCTCGATCAGGATTGGATGCGCCGTCTTGCGCCGCACCTTGGCGTTGCGCCTGCAGATCTTCTGCCCCGAACCGATAACCCGGATGTTCTCACGGAAGAGGAGCGGCGGCTAATCGAAGGATTTCGACGCGCAGATCAGCGTGGCCAACGAGATTTCCAGCGCGTAGCGGAAAGCCTTCTGGGGTACCGAGGGGAAAAGGACGAGAAGGCCGCTTAGTCGCCGGAAACGGCCAAAACGATATGGCCGATGAGCCGCAATCCAGCGAATGCCCCCAGTCCGACCAGCGCCCCGACGCCGCCGTCCTGTTGTAGCCCGATCCCAAATATGAAGCATGCCGCGACGGCTATCCACGGCCCTTCAATCGTCGCAGCTAGGCCCGCGAGCGCACCGCCAACCCAGATTGCAAATGGCGCCAACGCGACCCACAGCGATGCAAGCGCAAACTCTCGATCGCCGACCACGAGTCCGAGCGCAAGCCATGCGGGAACCCACAGAAAAATGCCCGCCACAATACGACCTATCCACGGGTCGCGGCGCCACCACGGACGGCCGTATTTCTTGCCCATTGCCCCCTCCGAAAGGAGAGAATAACATGCGACGGCTGCCCCAAAAGTGACAGTTTGCCAATTTGGTGATATCCATTTTGGAAATTTACTATTGACGGCATAGCCAAAATGGAAATATCCATTGCCCCGTTCACAATGAACGGAGGCACCATTGACCGTCCTTACGCATTCGCGCTTCATCGGCTCTGCAGCCGTACGGATGCGCCAAGAACAGTGCGGCATCGACTATATCGGCCGTCGCCTTGGCCGAGATCGCAGCACCCCCGAAACTGTCGTGCGCCTGGTGCGCGAGCTCATTCGCGATCACGGCTTTCCGCCGCCGCTCGGCTATCGCCGCTGGCGCGGCAAGCTCGTGCAGGGGGCCGACGCTGTCACGCCCAGGAGTGTCTGGCGCCGCGATGCGGTTGATTGCTTCTTCGAGGATGACGGCACCCCGCCGGCGTTAATCGCGAAGATCGACCAGGCGGACCTTGCCGCACAGCACGACGCACTCGCCGCCAACGCTGCGAGCCTGGTCGCATGAACGACAACCACGTCGCAGCGCGCGACGGCGGCTTGCTCCGCTTTGAAGGCGCCGAGGGCACAGGGCCCGTCTGGATCAACCCGCTGCAGGTCTTCGCCATCCGGCGCGATCGCGCAGACGAACAGCGCAGCATCGTTGCGAGCTCCGATCGGCATGAGATTGTTGCTGCGCCCGCCGAGCAGGTCGCGGCCGCGATCGGCGCCGAACTCGATCCCATAACCGTCGAGATCAGCGGACCCGACGGCGACCCGGTGCCCGGCGTATGATCCCACACTTCCCCACGCGGTACACGCCCGACTGCCACAATCTTGGCAATCCTGTGCCCCGTGAGCGCATGGCCCCCTTCACTACAGAGATGAACGGCCAGCCCTTGCTCGTGTTCGAGGTGGACGGCATCAGCGTGATCACGATCGTTGCCGATGAGGCAGACCCGCTGAGCGGCCGCATCGGCATCCTCATGTTTGATACCGGTCGGCAGTCCGCCCTGGTCCACACCCTCCATCCCGACAGTGCGCGGTCGATCGGCCAAAGCCTCATCGCTCAGGCGGACGAGATAGAGGCGAGCGCGAAAGCCGCCACCGACGCCGTTCTCGCGCGCGCAGCCCGAAAGGATCGCACATGAACCGCCCCGGCGACTGGGACCTGGTCGACGACACCCCACTCGTGCGCGCCATTCGCGCGCGCCGGAAGCAGATCGACAACTGGATGATGACAGTCGCGGTCCTTGTCGTGCTCTGCATCAATGTCCGTGCGCTTTGGGTGATCGTCCCGCGCGAGTTCGCGGGGCTGTTCCAGTGATACGCTATACCGATCGGGCGCTGGCAGGCCGCCCTGGCCGCACGGGATCCGAGACCCTCCGTGCACACGAAGGCCTAATCGCCAGTCTGCCCCCATATTCCCCGCCGCGCAGGCGTGCCGCCGATAGCGACGAAATCATGTCGGCCTGGCACTGGCGCCGCAGCGAGCTGCAGATTGTCCGCGATCACTATCCATCCCGCGGGATGCATGGCGTTCATCGCCTGCTGCCCCACCGGTCCCCCAGCGCAATCAAGGCCCGGGCGCACATGCTCGGCGTCAAGTCGGAGAAGCGCGCATGAGCAACCAGCAGGAACAGGATCTCTTCGGCGCCGTGCCGCAAGCGCCACAGAAGGACGGCGCCGGCCTTTTCGTCTCGCGTGGCCCCGCGATCGCGACCGCCTTTGGCGATGACGAGGTCGCGGTCCTGCACGGGCCCGGGCTCTCGGCAATCATCCAGGAGCGACTGAGCCAGATCTCGCGCCTGGGCTACAGCCTCGAGACTGATATCGCGCGCGGCCCCGCGCACCTGGCCGAACAGGCGCGACGCTTCCTCGGCTATGCGATCGACCAGCTGCAGCCAGGCGAACGCCAATGCCTCGAGGCCGCGCGCAAGAACCTCATTCGCGCCGGCGCCATGGCGATCGCGGCGCTCGACACATTTCCAGACAGCATCGGTGCGAGCAGCGCGCCGATCGGGGGCGGCACACACTCCGGTTGTTCACCCGCCGCCCCCGTTCCCATCACGGAGATCCCGGCGAAGAGCGCCGAGATCGACGCCGGCGGCGATCCCAATGCCGTCGCCGGCGTCGCATCGGATGATCTGATTTTCGACGACCCCGACTTCGAAGGGAACCCCAATGTCAATGACTGACCAGGAGCGCGAAGTCATGCGCGCGGAGTTTGCTGAGCGTGACAAGGCCGCGCTCGCCCTGATCGAGCAGTACCTCGAGGCCGATAGCACGCTCATCACGCACAAGCGCTGCGGCGGCTTTGTCGAGGAACATGTATTCACCGAGATCCGCGAAGGCATGCTCTGCGGCTTTCCGACCAGCGATACGATGCGGCTGCATGTAAGCACCCATGGTTCCGCGATCGACATTTGCCCATCGAGCGTGACGCACGTCGATCGCTGTCCCGTCGAGGCGCTGCACATGATCGCCAAGCCCGGCACGGTCGACGATTTCTTTGATTTCATCACTGAAGCTGAGCGTGTCGAAACCCATCAGATGCGGGACGAGGTTTTTCACCGCATTCGTTCGATCGTCCGCGACGTCACCCGCCAGCTCGGCGATGGCAAACACGCCGCGCCCCACGTCGAGCTGAGCGAAGCCCTCTCGATGCTCGACGATATCGCCGAGGCCGAGGCCGACATGCGGAAAGCCATTCTGCCGGAGCAGGCAGCATGACGGTCGCCGCGGTCGACAAACTCCCGGATGCGCGCAACCCCGACGTGCCGCTCAAGATCCGCCCCGGGCTCAATTGCTGCCGGCACCACAAGCTCGCTGCAGGCGACTATTTCTGCGTCCGCACCGCCAACCATGCCGGCGCCTGCAAGCTCCGCCCTGTCGAACAGATCCACCTGGACGACACGCCGATCGATTTCGACGACGGCGGAGCGGCGGCATGAAGGCGCTTACCATCTGGCAGCCATGGGCGTCGCTCATCGTCGCCGGCGCGAAGCCCTACGAGTTTCGTGGTTGGCGCGCTCCACGCGTCATCGTCGGCGAGCGGATTGTGATCCATGCGGCGGCGCGAGCCATGAAGCCAGGCGAGATTGCTGGGATCCTTCACGCACTGCGCGGTAGCGACCAGGAGCGCGCGGCAACATGCCTCCATGCCGACAAGGCGGAAGGGATCCTGCGCGGTGCCATCTGCGAGGGATTGCCACTGGCAGCGGGGCTGGGAACCGCCGTGATTGGCGAAGCCAGAAACGGCTACGACATAGCCGCTGAATTTGGCCTTGCCCGCGTCAATGACAGCGATCGCGACGCGCACGCCAACTGGGGCTGGCCAATGCTCGAGATCGAACAATGGCCCACGCCGATCGAGATACGCGGCGCTCAGGGCTTTTGGAATTGGCCCGACGCCGCAAGCGCAGCCGCTCAGTTTTAACCAGGGAGAAGAACATGACCGTTGAAAATGTCGCCGCCGACCAGCTGCGCCTGTTCATCGAGCGCATCGAGCGCCTCGAGGAAGAGAAGGACGGCATCGCGGGCGATATCAAGGACGTCTACGGCGAGGCCAAATCCAACGGCTACGACGTCAAGACCATGCGCACCATCGTCCGCCTCCGCAAGCTCGAGGCGCATCACCGCGCCGAGGCCGAGGCACTCCTCGACACCTACAAAGCCGCACTCGGGCTCGATTGATGCCCAACGCCCATCTCAGGCGGCGCGAGGGGCTCAAGGCGGCGTATCACCGCCTGAGCACCCAGAAACAGTGGGCGCTCGAGCACCTGCACTTCGCTGTCCCGATCCACCAGACGCAATTGCAGTGGAAAATGGTTCGCGTGTCGACGCTTCGCGGCCTCGCGCATGACGGCTTGGCACGGCAAACTTTCCTTTTCGAGCAAGGCAGCACGGTGCCGATCCCCTTCTGGAACCTCACCCAGACCGGAGAGGCCATGCAACGCGCGAGGGACGGCGCATGAAAAACAAGCTCACCGATCTCAACAACCACCTGTTCATGCAGCTCGAACGCCTTTCCGACGAAGAGCTCGGGCCGGAACAGATCGAAACAGAAGTCAAGCGCGCCGATGCCATTGTTGCGGTCGCAGACCAGATCGCACGCGGCTTTGACCTTCGCTTGCGCGCCGCCAAAATCGTCGCCGATCATGGCGATCGCTTCAAATCGCACCTCGGCATGATCGAGGATCAATCATCGTGAAGGGACGGCCGATCCCCTACAGCGACGCGGAACTCGCGTGGATCGAGGCGCGGCACCTCCTGCCTCGCGCTGAGCTACACAGCACGTTCTGCACGACGTTCGGCCGCGATGATGTAACCGTCGACAGTATCAAGCAGCTATGCCTGCGCAGGGGATGGAAAACGGGCCGCACTGGCTGCTTTGCCCCGGGCATCCCGCCTGCCAACAAGGGCAAGAAGATGCCCTACAACCCGAACAGCGCCCGGACGCAGTTCAAGAAGGGCAATCTCCCCCACAATACCCGGTGGTTGGGCCATGAACGCGTATCGAAGGACGGCTATGTTGAAATAAGCATCGCCGAGACGAACCCGCACACCGGCTTCGGGCGCCGGTACGTACTCAAGCACAAGTGGCTTTGGGAGCTGGCGAACGGGCCGCTGGCTGAGAAGCTCGCCCTGAAATGCCTCGACGGCAACAAGCAAAACACTGACCCGGAAAATTGGGAGCCTGTGCCGCGCGCCATGCTCCCCCGCCTTAATGGTCGCTTCGGACGCGACTACGAAAGCGCAGCGCCGGAGATCAAGCCCACCATCATGGCGATCGCCAAGCTCGAGCATCGCGCGCGGACAGCAAAGCGAAAATCATCATGAACGGACCCAACTTCAACTTCGACCTGATGACGCCCGACGCGCCGCATCCGCTCGACGCATCGATGCAGCTGCGCCTGTCGATCCGCCCGCCCTGGTCGATCGAGATGGCCGAGATCCAGCGCGCGGTCGACGAGGAACTCGCAAACCGGCGCGCCGCCTATCCCGGTTTCGTGCGCCGACGCTCGATGTCGCAGGAGGAAGCCGATCGGCACCTGCAGCTGCTCGAGGCCTGCGCCGAGGATCTGCGCGGCAATCACCGTTTCGACGGGCCCAGCTGGCACGAGAAGGTCGCCGAGCTGCGCCGCGAGATCATGCTGCGCCGGCGGCTCTATCCCAAGCGCATCGCCGATCGCCGCCTCGCCGAGGATCTCGCGCGCCGCCAGATTGAGGGCCTCGAGGCCGCGCACTGGCAGTTCTGGATCAACCTGGTTGGATGGACACGCCTGGGCGCCGGCGAGACACTCTCCGAGCGCCTACAGCCCGTCCGCGAACAGGCCCTGCAGGTCGACCTATGGGAGCGCGCTGCCCGCGCCGCCGACAATCCCGCCGCGCGCCCGCTCTCAAAGTTCATCACCCCGCCCGATTGGAAGGAAGCCGCATGACCTGGAAGCCCGATATCTTTATCTATCACTCGCCCTGCGATGACGGCTTTGGTGCCGCCTGGGAGGTGCATCAATGCTGGGGCAGCGAAGTCGAATATTGGCCAGCAACCTATGGCAAATCGGCACCCGACGTTGCCGGCAAAAACGTGCTCATCGGCGACTTCAGCTACAAGCGGACCGTGCTCGACCAGCTCGCGCAGAGCGCCGCCAGCATCATCATCCTCGATCACCATAAGACCGCTGCGGAGGATCTCGCTCCTTTCAATCTTGGCTGGGCGGGCGATTTCCCGTTTTGTCATCGCGATGTTCCCGACGTGCTACGGGATCTCCATTCCCTCGATCGCCCGCCTGTCGCCGCGTTATTCGACATGGATCAATCCGGCGCACGCCTGGTCTGGGAGTTTTGCCACCCGGGACTGCCGGCCCCAGACCTGATCCGGTACGTCGAGGATCGGGATCTTTGGCGCTTCGCACTGCCCGAAACCAAGGCTTTCAGCCTCTACCTGCGCGCGCACCCCTACGATTTCGATACCTGGACACGCCTTGCGACCCAGCTCGCCGACGATGATCAGCGGAGTGCCGTGATGCTGCAGGCGACCGCGATCGAGGCCTTCTACAAACAGAAGACGGCCGAGATGGTCACAACGGCGCAGTTCAAGCCGATCAACGGCATCACGGTACCCGTGGTCAATTGTTCCTGGGCGTTCGCCAGCGACGTCGCGCATGAACTCCTCGAGCGTTATCCCGACGCACCCTTTGCCGCCTGCTATTATGATCGCGCCGACGGCAGCCGCACCTATAGCCTGCGCTCGCTCGATGACCGGCAGGATGTGTCGGCGATCGCCAAACGCTATGGCGGCGGCGGTCATCGCAACGCCGCTGGCTTCGAGGTGCCGGCGCCATGAGCGATACCCGCATCGTATACAGCGCCAAGGGCACTTGGTGGGACAGTATTGACAAGGTCGGGCGCACAGTGCCCGGACCGAGTGGTCACAGCCTTCCTTGTTGCCCTCACTGCGGCTCAATGCTGTTCGAGATGGAAAGCGAGCAACCGTGGTGGGAGGGCGCTCAGCGATATGAAGACGCAGGTCACCCCGGATACGTCGAGATGACGAAATGGGGCCGCGGACGGTGCTTCCCCAACATGGCCGCCCTCGAATCCGCTTATGCTGCCTACCAGGAAAACTTGACCCCGCCCGAGGGCGAAGCCTAGCTTCGCCCGCTTGGTTTTCGACGGAACCGCAACATGGCCAAACTACCCGGTACGCCCCAATATCTGGACGCCAAGCGGCTCGCCAATGGCGGATATGCCTATTACTGGAACCCGTCGCCAGCGCTTCGCCGCGCAGGATGGAAGGGCCAGAAACTCGGCAAGGATCTCTCCGCCGCGATCAAGGCGGCCGAGAAGCTCAACGAGCAGATCGAGAGCTGGAAACTCGGTGGCGCCAAGCCGAAAAAGGTGAAGGCGCATCACAACCAGCGCACCATGTGCGCTTTGATCGACGCCTACAAAAAGGCGCGGTTCAAGCCCGTGAAGGAAGGCGGCCTGGCCGACAGCACTCAGCGCGAATATGCGTCCAAGTTTCGCACGCTGATGCGATGGACCGCGCGTGACGGCAGGGAAGGGGCGCTCTCCATCCTCGCGATCGACCGCAAGGCCGTGCTCGCGCTTCGCGATGCCCTGATGACGCCGATCAAGGACGGCGAGCGTGCCGGCGAGGTCCGCCACCATATGGCGCATGCTACGCTCCGCGTGCTGCGGACGCTGCTCGACTGGGCAAAGAAGGAGGAATGGATCGCAGAGAACCCTGCGGTTGCCTTCGAGCTGTCGCAGCCGGCGCCGCGCGACCAGATCTGGTGGCCGGTCACGCGCGACGCTATGGAGGCCCAGGCCGAGAAGGAAGGCGCGCCCAGCCTGGCGCTCACGATCGCGCTCGCACCGTTCCTGAGCCAGCGCCAGGGCGACATGCTCAAGTTCCAGCTCCGGCAATATGCCGAGATCCCCGCGTTCAAGATGGACAAGGAGGTCTTCGAGGCGCTCGCCGGCATGAACGACGCCGGCAACGTCATGGGCATCAGCCTTCGCCAGGGGAAGACGAGCCGCTGGGTCGAGGTGCCGATCGTCGGCAAGCTCCGCGATCGCGTCGAGGCCGAGATCGCCAAGCGCAAACAGGCAGGCGTGACGACGCTGTTCATCGACGATCGCAACAGCCTGCCGTGGGACCGCAAGAACGGCCAGACCTATTTCCAGCGCCGCTTCCTCGAGGTGAAGCGCGCCGCGATCGCCGTGCGCCCCGACATCGCGGCCGAACTCGACGAGCTCGAATTCCGCGACTACCGCCGCACGGGCGTCGTCATGCTCGGCGAAATGGGCATCGCCGATCACCTGATCGCTGCGATCACCGGTCACACGCTGGACGAAACCAAGGAAATCCTCGAAACCTACATGCCCCGCACCACAGGCATGGCCGCCCGCGCGATCGCGCTCAGCCAGGCGCGCAGTGCAAAGGCCGAAGAGAAGAAGGAAAAGCAGGGTTGAACGCGATCGCGCGTGAAATCGCGGAGATCCTTGCCGCCATTCGCGAAGACGGTCACGAGCCGTTGCGGATCTATCTTCGCCCCGAGCTTTTAGACGAGATGTCACGCGACAGACTTCCCGAGCGATCAGCCACGCGGAAAACCTTTATGGGCGTGCCGGTCACGAGATGCATGCTAGGCCAACGCGATCGCGTAATCAGCACGAGCGGCAACGCGTGGGAAATTGCGGGCGGCCGCGATGGGCCTTAATGTCATCGTCACCAAGCTCGGCGCCGGCTTCGACGAGCACCCCGACTGGGACGACACAAGATATTCCGTCGATCGCGAGCTCTGGGATATCATGAAAATCGCGACCGGCGAATATCACCAGGTCGAGCTCGCACCCGGCTTCGTCGAAGACTGGTACTGGCGCCCGACCGACTTCACAGCATTCCGCGCGGCCGCGGCCGAAACCTCCTATCCGGAACGCATGTTGCACCTGGCAGACATACTCGAGCAGGATTGCGACTACTGGATTTATATGTCTAACTAGCTTGCCGAACGAGATCGGCGCAGCTATCAAACCGGCACCCCGTCAGAATTCTGACGAAACGACCGTCAGAATGCCGAAGGGGTCGGCCGAGAAATCTTAGGATTTACAAGGCGTTGCGGGTGTAGCTCAATGGTAGAGCAGAAGCCTTCCAAGCTTACGACGAGGGTTCGATTCCCTTCACCCGCTCCAGCTTTTTCCACAGCGACAATTTGCGACACTTTTCCGCCCGGCTGACATATTCGCGCGACAGACGTTGCGCATAAGTCACAGCATCGGTGGGCAACGGGCCCGCAAGTGTGGAGTAACCTGACCATGAAAAAGATGATTGCGGCGACCAGCCTTGGCGCCCTGTTGCTCGCGGGCGGCATCGCGATCGCGCAGCCGGGCGGCGACGCTCACCCGGCTGGCATGCACCGTGGCGGTGGCATGCATGGCGCTGACGCCAATAATGACGGCACCGTCACCCGCGCCGAACTGACCGCGCAGCTCGACCAGCGTTTTGCAAAGCTCGACACCAATGGTGACGGCCAGATCACCCAGGCCGAGCGCGATGCGCAGCACAAGGCGCGTGCGGATGAGCGCTTCAAGGCGCTGGACACCGATGGCAACGGCCAGGTGAGCCGCGCCGAATTCGATGCCGCGCATGAAAAGCGCCAGACGTCTCGCGGTGAGAAGATGGGCGAACGCGGCGAGGGCAAGCGCTGGCATCGCGGCGGGCATCGCGGTGGCCCCGGCATGGGCGACATGATGGATGCCAACAAGGATGGCACCGTGACCAAGGCCGAGTTCCAGTCGCGCGCGCTGGCAATGTTTGACGGCGCCGACGCCAACAAGGACGGCCAGGTGACCAAGCAGGAACGTGAGGCGGCGCATGCCGCTCTGAAGGCCAGGCGCACTGAAGCGAAATAAGTCTCATCCCCGGGGCCGCGGGCGGATTTGCATCCTGTCTGCGGCTTCGCCATGACAGGTTCGACCGACGCATGACCGACCGACCGCACCTTCTTCTCGTCGACGACGAGCGCTCGATCCGCGAGCCGCTTGCCGCCTATCTGCAGAAGAGCGGGTTTCGCGTGACTGCGGTGGGCGACGCCGCAGCGGCACGGCAGCGGCTCGCAGGCTATGCGATAGACCTTGTCGTGCTCGACATCATGATGCCCGGCGAGGACGGTCTGAGCCTGTGCCGCCATATCCGCGAGACCGGTGAGATCCCCGTCATCCTGCTTACCGCCAGGAGCGAGGAGACCGACCGGATCGTCGGGCTCGAAATGGGCGCTGACGATTATGTGCTCAAGCCATTTTCCCCGCGTGAACTCATTGCACGGATCAAGGTGATCCTGCGCCGCGCGGGCAATGGCGGATCGCGCCAGTCGGCGCCCGAGAGCAGCAGCTACGCCTTTGCGGACTGGGTGTTGAAGGCGGGCGAACGCATCCTCGTCGACCGCGAAGGGGTCACCGTTCCGCTTTCCACGGGCGAATACAACCTGTTGCTTGCGCTGGTCACACGTCCCAACCATGTGCTGAGCCGCGATCAGTTGCTCGACATCACCCAGGGACGCGAGGCCAATGCCTTTGATCGCGCGATCGATAATCAGGTCAGCCGTCTGCGCCGCAAGATCGAACTCGATCCCAGGAACCCGGCGCTGATCAAGACGGTGTGGGGGGGCGGCTATACGCTAGCCGCCGAAGTAACGCGTCTGTGACGCGGTTCTGGCCCAAAAGCCTTTCGGGGCAGATCGCGCTCCTGATGGCGATCGCGCTGCTGGTCGCGCAGGCAATCAATTTCGGGCTGATGCTGCGAGAGCGCGAACGGCTGATTCTGACGCAGGTGAGCGCTCCTACAATCTCGCGTCTGATCGACGCGGTCGAGCGCGATCGCGCTGGCCAGCCGCTTGAGCGGCGCTTTCACCATCTGCCGCCATCGCGCGGGATTCGACTGACCGAACAGAGCGTGATCCGCCCCGATATGCGGCCGCGTCGCGACATCGTCGAGCGCGCCAGCGCGGCCTTCGCCGAACTCGAGATTCCGGTCCTCCGGATTGAGGCGGCTGAGGGCGAGATCCATCGTATCGACAGGTTCGGGCGCATGGTGCACGCGCGGCGCGCGATGATGGGCGATGATCGCGGCCCGCGTCCCACGCTTGTCGTCGCGGCGCAGGTCGGGCCGCAGCGCTGGATCAGTGCCACCGCAAAGCTGCCCTATCGCGATCATCGCGTCGTCTTCTGGCTGATCGCGCAGACGCTGATCCTCTATGCAGTGATGCTTGTTCCCGTGATCTGGATCGGGCGGCGTATCGCCCGGCCGCTCCGGGAACTCACGGGTGCGGTGGAATCCTTTCGCAGCGCCGAAGGCGGCGTCACCGTACCAGAAAGCGGCCCCGGCGACGTCCGGCGGCTGATCGCCGCCTATAACGGCATGCGAAAGCGCATCGCGGGCATGCTCGACGAGAAGGACCGTATGCTCGGGGCAATCGGTCACGATCTCCGGACCCCGCTCGCCTCGCTGCGTGTCCGCGTCGAGGGGATAGAGGATGAGGGGGAGCGCGATCGCGCTGCCGCCACGGTCGAAGAGATGAACCGCACGCTCGACGATATTCTCTCGCTCGCCCGTCTTGGACGTCCGAACGAGCCCGAGACGCGCGTCGATCTCGGCGCGCTGCTCGATTCTGTGGTCGATGACTTTCAGGCGCTGGGCGCTGATGTCACGCTCACAAATCCGCCGCGCACGACCGTTACGATCCGGCCTACGCTCATCACGCGCGCCGTGCGCAACCTGATCGACAATGCCGTCAAATATGGCGGCAGGGCCGTGGTGACCGTCGCGCCCGAGGATGACGGCGTCGTCACCATGATCGACGACGACGGCCCCGGCATCCCCGAAGAAAAGATCGAGACGATGTTCGAACCCTTCACCCGGCTCGAGGAATCGCGCAGCCGCGAGACGGGCGGCACGGGACTGGGCCTTGCGCTCGCACGCGCGATCGCGGACCAGCATGGCGGCCGCCTCACGCTCGCCAACCGCCCGGAGCGGGGCCTGCGCGCCCGGCTGTGGCTGCCGGTCTAGCGGGCAGGGCTCAATCGCCGGAAGACTTGCGCGCCTCGGCAATGGCCTCCTTGAGCGCCTCGTAGCCGACGGCGCCGTTAAGCACCTGATCGCCTACGACCCAGCTTGGCGTGCCGGAGAATCCAAGCGAACGCGCGATCGCGACATTGCTGTCGATCTCGCGTTGCACAGCTTCGGAACCGATCGACGCACGCACGGCCTGCGCATCGAGCCCGGCATCGCGCGACGCCTTTTCCACCGCAGCCGCGCTCGGTCGGCCCGATGCATACAGTGCGTCGTGGAAATGCTTGAACTTGCCCTGTTCGGCGGCCGCGAGGCTCACGCGCGCGGCCTTTTCGCTGTCTTCGCTCAGGATCGGGAGTTCGCGGAAGACGATCTTGAGGTTCTTGTCCTCCTTCAGCAGCCGCTCGATATCGGGCAGGCTGCGGCGGCAATAGCCGCAGGCATAATCGAAAAAGACGGCGAGCGTGGCATTGCCGTTGGGATTGCCCGCCCATGCCGACGCGAAGGGGGTCTCGATCGCCTTGCGGCTTGCGTCGACCGACTTGGCGACCTCGCGGCTCTGCAGCTTCTCGATCGCCTGCGGGATGATCTCGGGATGCGCGAGGATATAGTCGCGCACGACGGCCTCGATCTTCGCGCGCTCGGCGTCGCTCACCTGCGGGCCGGAAAGCGCACCCGTGGCGAGCGCGGTGCCGGCAGCACCCGCGAGAAACGCGGCAACAGCAATCATGATGGATTTTCCCTTGGACATAATCAGCGCCTGCGGCGTTCCTCTTGTACGGCGGCTTCCGCGACCATCGCGATATCCTGCGCGCGCAGCCAGTCAGGCGTGCCTTCCTGAATCCCCTGCATCGCCTGTCGCGCATTGGCAAGCGCCAGTTGCGCGCGCCCTTCGAGGTTGTACCGCTCCGCGGTCGCCAGCTGCGCGCGCGGCAGATCGCCTTCGCGCTCATAGACGACGCCCAGCTGGTACCAGGCAAAGGGGTTGTCGTTGTCGCGCGTGACCGCGGCGCGCAGCACGGTACGCGCTTCGTCGAAATTCTTCGGATCCTCGGTTGCGATCAGCGCATGGCCGAAAAGCGCCGCGATCAGCGGTTGCGAGCGCGTACGCTCCACCGCTTCGCGCAGCGCGGGCAGCGCCTCCTGGGGTTTGCCCGATTCGAGCAGGATCTGGCCCTTGAGTTCGAGATAATAGGGGTCGTGCGGATGCAGCGCGAGCAGCGAGTCGACCTCTTCCATCGCCTTTTGCGGATAGGCCGATTTGTGCCAGGCATAGGCGCGCGCATAGCGTGCGGGCTCGGCCTTGTTGCGTTCGGGGAAGTCGCGCAGCGTCGCCGCGGGTTCCGATGCGAATCCCTTGAGCTTGGCGCGCACGCGCTGAAAGCGCTCTTCCAGCCCCGCATCGGTCGGCTTGTCCCAGTTGGCCGACGCCTGATACTGATGCTCGAGCACCGAAAGCCGCTCGCCGCTTAGCGGGTGGGTGCGGCCATAGCTGTCGTCCTGCGGGATCGCGAGGCGATATTCGAGATTCTGGATGCGCTTGAAGAAGGCGAGCGAGCCCTTGCCGCTGATCCCCGCCTTTTCAAGATAGTCCACGCCCGCGGCGTCGGCCGAGGATTCCTGCGTGCGACTGAACGCGAGATATTTGCCGAGCGCGGCCTGCTGACCCGCTGCCATGATGCCCATCCCCGCTTCGCCCGCCCCCGCCGCGACCGCGGCGATGCCTGCGAGCAGGCTGAGCAATGTGATACCCGTCGCGGTCTTCATTCCCTCGGATGACCGGATGATGTGTCCGCCGACAATGTGGCCGAGTTCGTGTGCGATCACGCCCTGCACCTCATTGGCGTTGTCCGCCTGCATGATGGTGCCCGAATTCATGTATACGATCTGCCCGCCCGCGACGAAGGCGTTGATCGACGGGTCGCCGACCAGCACGACCTTGACGTTTCTGGGATCGAGCCCGGCCGCCTTGATCAGCGGCGCAGACATTTCCTCGAGCACCGCCTCGGTTTCGGCGTCGCGCAGGATCGACTGGGCCATCGCGGGCTGGACGACCAGCACGGCCGCCATGAGCAGCGCGACGGCGGCCCGGAAAATATGGGACAGGGAGCAGAACGGAACGGCCATGTGCCCTCTAACTCTTCCCCCGCAGATGAACCCCCGATGAAAGCGAAAGGGGCGGCCGGGACGCGATCGCAGGACCGCGCCCCGGCAACCAATTTGCTTATTCCTGGCCGCCGAAGGTGCGCTGCCACCAGCCACGACGCGGCGAATCGTCATTCTCGTCGGCGTCGGCATCGTTGGCGGCTGGCGCGACGGATGCCTCGGCCGGCTCGATCACGGGCGCTGCTGCCGCGATCTCCGCCTCGACCTTGGGCGCAGCCTTTTTCCGCGACCGCTTGGGCTTGGCAGATGCTGCCTCGGCTTCAGCCTCCGGCTCAACGACGGGGGCGGGCTCGGCGGTGGCTTGTTCGACCTCTGCCTCGACCTTTGGTGCAGCCTTCTTGCGCGTGCGCTTGGGCTTGGCGGGCGCTGCCTCGGCTTCTGGTTCTGCCGCGGGCGCAGCCGGCTCCGCCTCGATCACCGGTGCAGCCTCGACGGCGGCTTCGACCTTGGCCTCTGCCTTCGGTCGGCGGCGCGTGCGCTTGGGCTTTTCCTCTGCCACGGGTTCAGGCTCAGCGGCTGCTTCCGCGACTTCGGGCTCGGACGGAGCCTCGGCCTCGCCGGATGCGGCCATTTCGCCGACACCGGTCGATTCGTCCTGCGCCTCGCCGCCCTCGCGCCGGCGGCGACCACCGCGGCGACCGCGACGATTGCGGCGGCGCTTGGCCTCCCGGCTTTCCTCGTCTTCTGCGCCGCGTTCGGCCTGGCCTTCGGCCTCGCTCTCAACGGCTTCGCCTTCGGCTTCCTCAACGTCGTCGGCGGCGGCTTCCTGTTCGGTCTCGCCCTCGGGACGGCCTTCGCCCTCCTCGCGGCGGCCCCGACGCCCACGGCCGCGACGACGACGGCGGCGTCCGCCCTCGCGATCACGCTCGCCACGCTCTTCGCGACGGCTCTCGGTTTCCTCGGACTCTTCCTCTTCGTCCTCTTCCTCCTCGATGGGAAGATCGTCTTCCTCCTCGATGAGTACAGGCTCGAAACGCGGAGCGTGCTCGGGCGGCGGGCCGCTCGATTCGACGCTCATGCGCGCGCCCTCGGTCTCGCCGTCGGGCAGGATGTCGATGGTCACGCCGTAGCGCTCCTCGATCTCGGCGAGCTCGGCGCGCTTGCGGTTGAGCACGTAGATCGTCGCTTCCTGGCTGGCGCGCAGCGTCAGGCGGCTGCCGCGGCCGCGTGCGGCCTCGTCTTCAAGCATGCGCAACGCCGACAGGCCCGCCGACGATGCGGTGCGGACAAGGCCCGTGCCTTCGCAATGCGGGCACTGGCGCGTGGAGGCTTCGAGGACGCCGGTACGCAGGCGCTGGCGGCTCATTTCCATCAGCCCGAACGAGCTGATCCGGCCGACCTGGATGCGCGCGCGGTCATTGGCGAGCGCAGCCTTCATCGCCTTCTCGACCTTACGGATATTGGAGTTGGACTCCATGTCGATGAAGTCGATGACCACCAGGCCAGCCATGTCGCGCAGGCGCAGCTGGCGCGCGATCTCATGCGCGGCTTCAAGGTTGGTGGCGACGGCGGTCTGCTCGATGCCGTGCTCGCGCGTCGAACGGCCCGAGTTGATGTCGATCGAGACCAGCGCCTCGGTCGGGTTGATCACCAGATAGCCGCCCGATTTGAGCTGGACGGTCGGGTTATACATCGCGGCGAGTTGATCCTCGACATTGGAGCGCTGGAACAGCGGCACCGCGTCCGAATAGGGCTGCACCCGCCGGGCATGGCTGGGCATCAGCAGCTTCATGAAATCCTTGGCCTGGCGATAGCCTTCCTCGCCCTCGACGATCACTTCCTCGATATCGCGGTTGTAGATGTCTCGGATCGCGCGCTTGATGAGGTCACTATCGCCGTAAACCAGCGCGGGCGCGCTCGACGAAAGCGTCTTTTCGCGGATTTCGTCCCATAGCCGTGCGAGATAGTCGAAATCGCGCTTGATCTCGGTCTTGGTGCGCTGGAGCCCCGCGGTGCGAACGATGCAGCCCATCGAGCTTGGCAGCTTGAGATCGGCCATGATCGACTTGAGGCGCTTGCGGTCGCCGGCATTGGAGATCTTGCGGCTGATGCCGCCGCCATTCGACGTGTTGGGCATGAGCACGCAATAGCGGCCCGCGAGCGAGAGATAGGTGGTGAGCGCCGCACCCTTGTTGCCGCGCTCTTCCTTCACGACCTGGACGAGCAAAACCTGACGGCGGCGGATGACGTCCTGGATCTTGTAGCGGCGGCGCAGCGCCATGCGCTTCTGGCGCAGTGCCTCGACCGCGCCGTCGTCGGCCTGGGCGCGGCCACGCTTGCGGCGGCGATCGCCATTGTTGCCGGACTCGCCATTGCCGTCGCCTTCGCCGTCTTCATCGACGGGATCGCCATTGTCGACTTCGTCGAAGCCGTGGTCGTCGCCGTCCTCGCCCTCGTGCGCCTCGTCGTCTTCATCCTCGTGCTTGGCGCGCAGTGCCTCTTCCTCGGCGGCGTGCTCGGCTTCCTCGCGAAGCAGCGCTTCGCGATCTTCCTTGGGGATCTGGTAATAATCGGGGTGGATTTCGCTGAAGGCGAGGAAGCCGTGGCGGTTTCCGCCATAGTCGACGAACGCCGCCTGAAGCGACGGCTCGACCCTGGTTACCTTGGCGAGATAGATGTTGCCTTTGAGCTGCTTGTGCTCGGCGGATTCGAAATCGAACTCCTCAATCCGGTTTCCCTTGACGACGGCCACGCGGGTCTCTTCCCGGTGGCGCGCGTCGATCAGCATGCGCATGGTCATTAAAAATACTCCGGGCGCGCCCGATGCCGGCATCCATGGCCGGCGGCGCGCCAAATTGTGGGGACGGCGCACGGAAAGCGTTACTCCGCGTCGCGTTCGCCCGGGTTGCAGTGTAAATCTGTGCTGTTGCTGCGCGTGCACGTCCGGCGATCATCACCGGAACCGCCCCCAAGCCCGAAGCATCGCCGCCCCTTTGGGCGGAATGCGGTGCGGGGGAGAAATGCCTCATGCAGCGTCAACCTGAAATTGTCGTCCCGAGGGACGATCCCAAAACCGCCGCGCGCACCCATGGGTCCGTCGGCAACTTGCACCGCTAGCATCCGAACACCGAAGGGGCAACAAAAAGCCGTTCGGGTTCACGCCGCTTGCGCCCGCAGGCGATGCGGTCGAAACGAATATTTCGCTCGATTCATCGCGCATTGCCTGTCATTTCGCGGATATGGGGATTTGGGCGGGTAGCTTCCAGTGATCTTGGGCAGGCGTTTCGCGGCTGGCATGCCGCTGCTCCTCGCGGCGCTGTGCGCCGCGTGCGGCGATACGCCCGAACCGCGCAGCCGCTACAATATCACCCTGCCACTCGGGGCGCCGAAGCCTGCGCCGCCGTTGCCGCAGGTTTCGGGTCCGGAGGGGCGACCGCTGGTGGTGATCGACGCGGGGCATGGCGGGCACGATCCTGGCGCGATCTCGCCGCACACCGGCGATCGCGAAAAGGCGGCGACGCTTGCGATCGCGCGCGCGATCAGGGACGCGCTCGTCGCTTCGGGCCGCGTCCGCGTGGCGCTGACGCGCGACGACGATCAGTTCATCGCGCTGCCCCAGCGCTACGAGATCGCACGCCAGTTGAAGGCCGATCTGTTCATCTCGATCCACGCGGACAGCGCCGAAAATCCCGAAGCAAGCGGCGCCACCATTTACACGCTTTCGGAGATCGCATCCGACCGCGAGGCCGCGCGGCTGGCCGCGCGCGAAAACAGCGCGGATGTGCTGGGTGGCGTCAATCTCGGGCGTCAGAGCCAGGCGGTCAGCGCGATCCTGATCGATCTCTCACAGCGCGACACGATGGATGTCTCGACGCGCTTTGCTGACATCCTGCACCGGGAGGCATCCCCCTATATGCCTTTCCGCACGCTCTATCACCGCTTTGCGGCGCTGGTCGTGCTCAAGGCGCCCGACATGCCCTCGGTGCTGTTCGAGACCGGCTATCTCAGCAACCAGGACGATACAAAGTTCCTCTTCTCCGAACAGGGGCGCGCGCGCATCGCCCGCGGGACCGCGCGCGCGATCGAGATGCATCTGGCACGCGGCGCGCTGGCACGCTCGCGCTGAAATACAGCGGTAGCGATTTCACCCCGCGCTAACCATTGTCCGCTAAGCCGGCGCCATGAATGCCCACTCCCAGATGCAGGCCGACGCCGCGGTCACCGATGCGCGCCCACGCTCGGCTGTCAGCCATGGCGTCGGCGTCGCAGGATTGGCCGGGCTGTTCGCCTGGATCGCGATCGCGCGGCAGTTCGGGATGGACGGGCCGCACTCGGCACTGATGGCGGTGTTGTGGTGCGGTCTGCCGATGGTCGCCTGGTCGCTGTTTGTCGACCGCGTCCACCGCAATCCCTCGACGGGCATGGACTGGTCGATGCCGCCGCGGCCGCTTGCCGACACGCTCGACATTTCGATCGGCAAGATCGCCGGCCTCTGGGCGACCTGGGGTATCATCGCGGTGATCTATTGCATCGGGCGCTGGTATTGGGAGGGCAACTACCAGTTCTCGATGATGGTGCTCGGCACCGCTGCGCCCTGGCTGGTCGGGCTGTCCATCCCCTATGTGCTCTGGCTCGATCGCCGGCTGACTGATCCACGCGACGGCGCGTGGGTCTTCGGCCAGTGGCTTGCGGGGCAGGGGATCGCCGACCGCGAGAAGCTCTGTGACCATTTCCGCGCCTGGGCGGTCAAGGGCTTCTTCCTTGCCTTCATGCTCTCCATCGTGCCGGGCGGATTCGGCGATTTCGTGCGCGCGCCGATCGGCGAGGTGCTTTCCGGGCCGGTGTCGCTCATCAACTGGCTGATAACGGGGATGTTCGTCGTCGACGTGATGTTCGCGACCGTCGGCTATGCGGTGACGATGAAGCCGCTCGATGCGCATATCCGCTCGGCCAATCCCTATGCTGCAGGCTGGACCGCGGCGCTGATCTGCTACCCGCCCTTCATCCTGATGAACCCCGGCGGCCCGCTCGATCATCACAAGGCCGCGGGCGACTGGGCGATGTGGTTCGCCAACTAT
This sequence comes from Sphingomonas sp. LaA6.9, assembly GCF_022601895.1. Lineage (GTDB taxonomy): Bacteria > Pseudomonadota > Alphaproteobacteria > Sphingomonadales > Sphingomonadaceae > Sphingobium_A. Next base: position 17,010 of record NZ_JAKVIO010000033.1, on the reverse strand, counting down.
CCCGTCTTTCTGGTGGGCACGGGGATCGCGCTGGTCGCGCTGACCGCCATCTATGCCTGGGCGACCGTGGCCTTCGGGCTGCGCTTTTCCAACCTCACGCATCGCGGCGTGCTGACGCACGGACCCTATGCGTGGACCAAGCACCCTGCCTATCTCTCGAAAAACCTTTTCTGGTGGTTGTCGCTGCTTCCCTTTTTCGCGACCTCGGGCAGCCTCGTCGATGCCGCGCGCAACACCGCGATCTTGGGCATAGTCTCGGGGGTCTATTACTGGCGCGCGCGCACCGAGGAAGCGCATCTGGGGCAGGATCCCGCCTATCGCGCCTATGCCGAATGGATGGAGCGCAACGGCCCTATCCCGCGGCTGATCCGCTGGCTTACGGGACGCAAGCCAGCGGATCTCGCACCCGCTGAGTGAGCCGGTTCAACCGATTCTAGCCCGGTTGGTTAGAGGGGGGTAGGAGCTGACCGCCTGAATGGATGCGCCGACGAAAGTCGTCCGCCCGCGCTCAGAAGCTCATCTCGCCATAGATACGGCTGAGGTCGCCGCCCCATTCGCCGTGATATTTGTTGAGCAGGCGCTGCGCGGGCACCTTGCGGCTCGCCACGATTTCGCGCAGCGGGTCGAGGAAGCCGCTTTCATTGTCGCCCGACGAGTTGAGCCGCGCGCGCGCGTTGAGACCGGCGCCAGCGATCTCGAGCACGTGCGGTGCAATATCGTGGAGCGTGCGGCCGCCCGAAACCGGCGCGTCCAGCGCGAGCTTCGGCACTGAATCACGCAACAGCTGGCGTTCATCCATCGACCAGTCCTTGACGAGATCCCATGCGGCATCGAGCGCAGTCTGGTCGTAGAGCAACCCGACCCAGAAGGCGGGAAGCGCACAGATCTTGTTCCAGCGTCCGCCATCGGCGCCGCGCATCTCGAGGAAGCTCTTCATGCGAACCTCGGGGAAGGCGGTCGACAGGTGGTCGGACCAGTCGGATTCGGTCGGCAGCTCGCCCGGAAGCGCTGGCAGCTTGCCCTTGAGGAAATCGCGGAAGCTCTGGCCCGCAGCATCGATATATTTGCCGTCACGGTAGACGAAGTACATCGGTACATCGAGCGCGTAATCGGCATAGCGCTCGTAACCGAAACCGTCCTCGAACACGAAGGGCAGCATGCCCGTGCGCGCGGGATCGGTGTCCGACCAGATATGGCTGCGATAGCTGAGGAATCCGTTGGGCTTGCCCTCGGTAAAAGGCGAGTTGGCGAAAAGCGCGGTGGCGAGCGGCTGCAGCGCGAGGCCGACGCGGAACTTCTTCACCATGTCCGCTTCGCTCGCATAGTCCAGATTGACCTGGATCGTGCAGGTACGAAGCATCATGTCGAGGCCCATCGTGCCCACGCGCGGCATATGGCGCAGCATGATATCGTAGCGGCCCTTGGGCATGATCGGGAGCTCTTCGCGCGTCTTGTCGGGCCACATGCCGAGGCCGAGGAAGCCCTTGCCCGTCTTGTCTCCGATCGCCTTCACCTGTTCGAGGTGACGCCCGGTCTCGGCGCAGGTCTGGTGAAGATTCTCGAGCGGTGCGCCCGAAAGTTCGAGCTGGCCCGCGGGCTCCAGGCTGACGGTGCCGTCGGGACCCGCGAGCGCGATGACGTTGCCGTTCTCTTCCACTGGCGTCCAGCCATATTGGGTGAGGCAGCCAAGCAGGTCGCGGATGCCGCCGGGCTCGTCATAGGAGGGCGCGTGATAGTCGCTGGTGCAATAGACGAATTTTTCGTGCTCGGTGCCGATGCGCCAGTCTTCCTTGGGCTTTTCACCCTTGGCGAAGGCTGCGACGAGCTGATCCCGGGTCTCAATGACCGGATCGTTGCCATTTGAAACCGTCTTTGTGCTCATTGCCCGCCCTTAGCCGCGCCGTCCCCCATTGGCTAGCGCGGATGTGCAGATGGTTGGCGACGATCGACTTGTGAAGGGGGACGTGTTTTTTATGAGGCGCTTACGTGTCTTTCCAGTCGCCCGCGGCCGCCATCCAGACGCTGGTTGCCGCGGCCGCCGCGGTCTCCGCGCGCAGGATGCGCGGGCCGAGCGTGATTCCCACCGCCTGCGGCAGCGCACGGATTGCGGCGCGCTCCTCATCGTCGAAACCGCCTTCGGGGCCGACAAGGATGGCTGCCGGGCCAGAATGCGCGCGCATTGCCTCGAAGGCAGGCGCGCCGCCTTCTTCATCCGCGAAAAACAGCGTCCGGTCTGCGGGCCAGTCCTTGAGCAGCATGGCGAGCTTCACGGGCTCGGCCATTTCGGGAAGCGCGGTGCGGCCGCATTGTTCCGCGGCTTCGATCATGTGCGCGCGCAGACGCTCGGTGTTGACGCGGTCGATCACGGTGCGTCGCGTCAGTACCGGCACGAGCCGGCCGACGCCAAGCTCGCACGCCTTTTCCGCCACCCAGTCGACGCGTCCTTTCTTGATCGGCGCTGCGCAGAGCCACAGATCGGGCACGGCCTCGCGGTCACGCAACCTTGCGGTTGCCTTAAGGATCAGGTCGCGTTTGCCGATGGCGATCGCTTCGGCCAGCCATTCGCCCGTGCGGTCGTCGAACAGCTTGACCGCCTCGCCTTGCTTCAGCCGCATCACCGAGATCAGATAATGCGCCTGCCCGCCATCGATACGAAGCTCCTGTCCGTCGGCGAGTTCGCTGTCGACGAACAGCCGCGGCGCGCTTTCGGGTGGCCATGCGGGGGTTGCGGGCATAAGGAAGCTCGGAAAGTCGTCAATGGATTGCGCCGCCTAGCATGAACAGCGTGCCCCAAGAACCCGAGATCGTTCCCGACACCCAGTATCGCGGGCTGATGCGCGTCCTCCCCGAGAAGATCCGCGGCTTGGCGCTGCTCGCGCGCTTCGACCGGCCGATCGGCTGGTGGCTGCTCTTCTGGCCATGCGCCTGGGGACTGGCGCTCGCGGGCGGGCTGGCCGAGCAATGGCCGCTGGTCTTCTGGTTCCTGCTCGGCAGCATCGCGATGCGCGGCGCGGGTTGCGTCTATAACGATATCGTCGACCGCGATCTCGATCGGCAGGTGGCGCGCACGCGCAGCCGGCCGCTGGCGAGCGGGCTGATCTCATTGAAGGCTGCGTGGGGCTGGCTGCTGCTGCTCTGCCTCATTGGCCTCATCGTGCTCTTTCAGCTCCGGCCCTTCGCGCAAATCGTTGCACTGGGCAGTCTCGCGCTCGTCGCCGCCTATCCCTTCATGAAACGGATCACATGGTGGCCGCAGGCCTGGCTCGGGCTCGTCTTCACTTGGGGCGCCCTTGTGGGCTGGGCCGCGATCCGCGGCGACCTCGCAGGCCCCGTGCTGCTGCTTTATGCCGGCTCGATATTCTGGGTGATCGGCTATGACACGCTCTATGCGCTGCAGGACCGCGAGGATGACGCGCTGATCGGTGTCCGTTCCTCAGCGCTGCGCATGGGCAGTCAGGTGCGCGGCGGCGTGCTTGCCTGTTATGCGTTCGCGGTTCTGCTCTGGGGGAGCGCGATCTGGGCGCTCAGGCCCGATCCGCTCGCGCTCGTCGCGCTTTTTCCCGCGGCGCTGCACCTGTTCTGGCAGGTCGCGACGCTCAATCCTGCCGATGCTCTCGACGGGCTGATCAAGTTCCGCTCGAACCGCTTTGCGGGCTTCCTCGTCTTTCTCGCCTGCGCTGCGGTGGGATCGGCTGCTTGAACCTTCGCGCGGCTCGGCCTAAGCGCGATTGATGCTCTCTGTATCACAAGCCGAAAATCAGGTTGCCGATCTCGTGGCGCGAGCGCGCAAGGCGGGTGCTGACGCCGCCGACGCGCTCTATATCGGCGGCGCCTCCACGCAGGTGCAGATGCGGCTGGGCGCGCTCGAAGATGTCGAACGGTCGGAAGGCGAGGAGATCGGCCTGCGCGTGTTCGTCGGGCAGCGTTCGGCAAGCGCCTCGACATCGGATCTGTCGCCCCAGGCCTTTGACTTGCTCGTCGAGCGCGTCGTTGCGATGGCGCGCGAGGCTCCCGAGGATCCCTATGCCGCGCTCGCACCCGAAGAACGACTGACGTTGGGCGACCTGCCGGTGATCGACATCGACGATGGCGCCGAGGTCGATCCCGCAGCGCTCAGGGCGCGCGCTCTCGAATGCGAGGACGCCGCGCGCAGCGTCGCAGGCGTCACCAACAGCGAGGGCGCGGGCGCCAGCGCCAGCCGCACTGCGATCGCGCTCGGAACAAGTACGGGTTTCGCACGCGGTTATGCGGGGACTGGCCACGGAGTTTCGGCCAGTGTGCTCGCCGGCAATGGCAGCGGGATGCAGCGCGATTATGCCTATCATTCGGCGCGCCATCTCAGCGATCTTGATGGCGCGGCGGCCATCGGCCGGCAGGCGGGCGAGCGCGCGATCGCCAAGCTCGATCCGATCCGTCCCGCCAGTGGGCCGATGCCGGTGGTTTTCGATCCGCGTGCAGGAAGCAGCCTGCTCGGTCATCTGATAGGCGCGATCACGGGCGCCGCAATCGCGCGCAAGACGAGCTTCCTGCTCGACAGTCTTGGGCATGAAGTCTTTGGCGCGGACATCACCATCATCGACGATCCGCACCGTATTCGCGGCCTGCGCTCGCGTACCTTCGATGGGGAGGGGCTGGCCACGCACAAGACGACGATCATCGACAAGGGCGTGCTGACGGGCTGGTTGATGGCGACCGCGGCCGCACGCCAGCTCGGGCTCGAGCCGACGGGCCACGCGTCGCGCGGCATCGGCGGCGCACCGGGGGCGGGGAGCAGCAATCTCCATATGCTGCCGGGAAGCGCGACTCCCGTGGAACTGATGGCGGACATCAAGAAGGGCATCTACGTCACCGAGCTGATCGGCATGGGCGTCAATGGCGTGACCGGCGACTATAGTCGCGGCGCTGCGGGTTTCCTCATCGAGAATGGTGAACTTACGCGGCCGGTCGCCGAGCTGACAGTGGCCGGGAATCTGAAGGATATGTACCGCGCGCTCGTTCCCGCGAACGATCTCGAGTTCCGCTATTCCAGCAATGTCCCGACGCTTCGCGTGGACGGCATGACGGTGGCGGGTGGCTGAGCCGCTGATCGAGCGCGTGGCGGCGGCGGCGGCCGAGGCGGCGGCGATGGCGCATGGCCGCTGGCGCGGCGAGTTCGCGCAATGGGAAAAGGCGCCGGGCAACCCGGTCTGCGAGATCGACCTGGCCGCCAATGACATACTGCGGACGCGCCTGGCCGAAATAGATCCCGAGGCCGGCTGGCTTTCCGAGGAAACCGCCGACCACCCCGATCGCCTGCTCGTCCCGCGGGTCTGGGTGGTCGATCCGATCGACGGCACGCGCGATTTTATCCGCGGACGCCCGGGCTGGGCGGTGTCGGTGGCGCTGGTCGAGGGCGGCACGCCCGTGCTGGGTGTGCTTGATGCGCCGGCGCGCGGCGAGCATTGGCGTGCGATCGCGGGACAGGGCGCCTGGCGCAACGGCCAGCGCCTTGTCGGCAGCAGCCGGACAGGTTTTGCGGGCGCGCGCGTGCCGACCGATGCGTTGCCCCGGGTCGACAGCGATCTGAGCACGGTCGAAAAGCCCAACTCGATCGCGCTGCGCATCGCGATGATTGCCGCGGATGAGGCCGATCTCGTCGCGACGATACGCTGGGGCAATGAATGGGATATCGCCGCCGCCGTGCTGATCGCGCGCGAGGCGGGTGTGAAGGTCACCGATGCCTTCGGAGGCGCGCTGCGCTTCAACAGCACCAGGGGCGAGGCTTTCGGCGTCATTGCGGCGGCGCCGGGAATCCACGACGACGCCGTCGAGCGCCTGCGCGAGCGGGCCGAGTCCGCGATCATCCGCTAGGCGCTGACGTGGTTGAACTTGCCACTGAAACTTTCCTGTTTCTGGTCGCTATTGCCGCGGTTGCGGGCTTTATCGACGCCATCGCTGGCGGCGGCGGTCTGCTGACCTTGCCCGCGTTGCTCGGTGCTGGCGTCCCTCCGGTGATGGCGCTCGGCACCAACAAGGTCCAGTCGAGCTTTGGCGCCGCCACCGCGACATACACCTTCTGGCGATCGGGCCATGTCGATCTGGCGCGGATGGCCTGGCCCGTGCTCGCATCGCTTCTCGGGGCCGCCTTGGGCGGGCTGGTGGTGCAGCGGATCGACCCCTCGTTCTTGGCGGGGCTCGTCCCCGGCCTGCTGATCGTTATTGCGCTCTATTTCCTGCTTTCGCCTGCAATGAGCGAGGTCGACCTGCGGCATCGCATCGAGATACCCGCCTATAGCGCGGTGGCAGCGGCGATCGGCTTTTATGACGGGTTTTTCGGCCCCGGCACCGGGTCGTTTTTCACGATCAGCCTGATTTCTCTGCTGGGTTTCGGCCTGATCCGCGCGACCGCCAATACCAAGCTGCTGAACTTCGCAAGCAATATCGGCGCGCTGATCGTGATGACGGCGGGTGGGCATATCTACTGGACGCTGGGTCTGGCCATGGCGGGAGCAAGCATTGTCGGAGGACGGCTAGGTTCGATGACCGCGATCCGCTTCGGCGGCAAGCTGATCCGGCCGCTGCTCGTGGTGATGTCGGTGGGAATGACGATCCGGCTGCTCGCCGATCCGAAGAACCCGATCGCGCAGATGCTCTGGGCGGGCTGATCAGCCTACCGGAGTCAATCCAAGCCGCGGAATCTCGATCGCCGGGCATCGGTCCATCACGACCTTGAGCCCCGCGGCCTCGGCGCGCGCTGCGGCCGCCTCGTTTATCACGCCCAGCTGCATCCATATCGCCCTGGCACCGATCGCGATCGCCTGATCCACCGCCTCGCCCGCGGCTTCCGGCCGGCGGAAGATATCGACCATGTCGATCGGGTCACCCAGTTGCGAAAGCTCGCGCCAGACGAATTCGCCATGGACATGCTCCCCCGTGATCTGCGGGTTGACCGGGATGACGCGGTAACCCTGGCTTTGAAGGAAGCGCATGACGCGGTTGCTCGGTCGATCGGGGCGGTCGGATGCGCCGACGAGCGCGATGGTGCGCGTCTCGCTGAGCAGCTGGGCGATATCTTCGTCACGCGTCAGGGGCATGTCCATCTCCTTGGCCTCATGCCCTAAATGGTCAGCTGACGGGTTGGTTCAACCAGTCGCGCAGGCGCGCCGCGATTTGGTGGAACGCCTTGCCCTCCGGCGCGTCACCTGCGGCCGGGGGCGTACCCGCATCGGATGCCTTGCGGATCGCGATATCGAGCGGAATGCGGCCGAGAAAGGGATGGCCCATCGAACCCGCCGCCGCTTCGGCGCCGCCGCTGCCAAAGGGGTCCGAGACCTCACCGCAATGGGGGCATTGATATCCCGCCATATTCTCGATGATCCCGATGATCGGCACATTGGCCTGATTGAACAGATCGATCGCACGCGTCGCGTCGATGAGGGCAAGGTCCTGCGGGGTCGAGACGATGACCGCGCCAGACGGCTTGTGCTTCTGGATCATGGAGAGCTGGACATCGCCCGTACCCGGCGGCAGGTCGGCGATCAGCAGCTCCGCATCACCCCATTGCGCATCGATCAGCTGGCCGAGCGCATTGCCCGCCATCGGCCCGCGCCAGGCGATCGCCTGGCCGGGTTTCACCAGATGACCGAGCGATAGCATCGGAATGCCATATCGACTGTCGACGGGGATCAGTTTCTGGTCTTCGGCATGGGGGCGTTCGCCTTCCGTCGCCATCAGCCGCGGCTGAGAGGGGCCATAGATATCGGCGTCGATGAGCCCCACCTTGATGCCGGTATGGCTGAGTGCAATCGCCAGATTTGCGGCCACTGTTGACTTGCCGACCCCGCCCTTGCCACTGCCGACGACAATCAGCCGGCGATCCTTCTTCTCGCTGGTCATCGCGATGCGGACTTCGTTGACGTCGGGAAGCGCAAGCAACGCCGCCGTGATATCGGCCTCCATGCGCAACCGCTCTTCGCCGGAAAGTCCGGTCACGTCGAGGATCAGACTCGCGCGCCCCTCGGCGAGTCTCGGGGCGGCAGTACGTTTTCCGGAAATGGGCGTAATGGCGGCCAGAAGCCTGTCGGTATCGGTCATGTGCGCCAAATAGGCAGAGTTTCCGGCAATGCCACTGTTTTTCCGGAAAGCGCTTCTTATAATGGACCGCATGAACGAAAAATCGGGGTGGTTCGCGTCGATGAACGCGATGCTGAATGAAGGTGGCGGCGGCCCGTGGGGCGGCGGCAAGGATTCGGGCGGCGGTTCGGGGGGCGGCGGCGATCGTCCGCCAAGCCCGTGGAGCCGGCCGCCAGGCGGCGGACGCCCACGCGGACCGCGCGGCGGGCCCGGGCCCTCGGCGCTGGATCAGATCGTGGCCAGGCTGCGCGAGATTTTCGGCGGTGGTGGCGGCTTCTCGCGTCCGGGCGGCAAACCGGTATGGCCGCTGATCGTCCTCGCCTTCTTCGTGGTATGGATCGCGCTGACCAGCGTTCATCGCATCGGCCCCGAACAGGCGGGTGTGATTACCCAGTTCGGCAAATATTCGCGCACGCTGGCGCCCGGTGTGGGCTTCTCGTTGCCCGCGCCGATCGAGCGCGTCGAAAAACTCGACATTCAGGCGATCCGGACGATCCAGATCGGTCAGGCCGGCGGCGAGGACAATCTGGTGCTGACGGGCGATCAGAACCTGATCGACCTTGCCTATTCGGTGCGCTGGAACATCAAGCGGGGCGCTGCCGAGCAATATCTCTTCCAGCTCGCCGAACCCGAGCCGACGATCCAGGAAGTTGCCGAAAGCGCGATGCGCGCGGTCGTTGCCAATTTCACGCTGAACGACGCGATCGGTCGCGGGCGTACCGAGATCGAGCAGCAGGTTGCGGCGGCGATGCAACGCATTCTCGACGATTACAAAGCGGGCGTGCAGATTCAGGGTATCGCGATCAATCAGGCCGATCCGCCGAGCGCGGTCAACGACGCCTTCAAGGAAGTGGCGGCCGCGCAGCAGCAGGTCGAATCCAACCTCAACGGCGCGCGCGCCTATGCGCAGCAGGTGACCGCGAGAGCGCAGGGTGAGGCCGCGGCCTTCGACAAGGTCTATGAGCAATATCGGCTTGCCCCCGAAGTGACGCGGCGCCGCATGTATTACGAAACGATGGAAAAGGTTCTCGCCAAGGTGGACAAGACCGTGATCGAGGCGCCTGGGGTTACGCCCTATCTGCCGCTTCCCGAAATCAAGAAGCGCGCCCGCACCACGGTGGAGGCGGGGCAATGAACCTGATCGATCGTATCGGCCGCTATCCCGTCCAGACCGCGTTGATCGCAATCGCCTTGCTGATTCTGATCACCAGCACCTTCTCGATCGTGCCCGAGACCAAACAGGGTGTCGTGCTGCGCTTCGGCGAGCCGGTGCGCATCGTGAATCGCTATGATTCGAAGGAAGGCTTCGGCGCGGATGGCGCGGGTCTGATCTGGCAGATTCCCTTTGTCGAGAACATCACCTGGATCGATAAACGGATCCTTTCGGTCCCGATGGAGCGCCAGCAGGTGCTGTCGACCGATCAGGCAAGGCTTCAGGTCGATGCTTTTGCACGCTTCCGCATCGTTGATCCGCTGCGGATGGTGATCACCGCCAAGAACAGCGAGAATGTCGCTTCCGCACTGCGCCCGATCTTGGGTTCGGCGCTGCGCAACGAACTGGGCAAGCGACCCTTCGCCACGCTGCTGAGCGCCGAGCGCGGCCAGGTGATGGACAATATCCAGGCGGGTCTCAACCGGGTCGCGCGCCAATATGGTGCGGAGATCGTCGATGTGCGCATCAAGCGCGCCGATCTGCCCAGCGGTGCGCCGCTCGAAAGCGCGCTCGAGCGGATGCGCACTGCGCGGCGTCAGGAAGCGCTCACGATCCAGGCGCAGGGGCTGAAGCAGGCACAGATTCTTCGTGCGCAGGCGGACGCGGACGCCGCCAAGACCTATGCCGCAGCCTTTGGCAAGGATGCCGATTTCTACGACTTCTATCGTGCGATGCAGTCCTATGAACGGACCTTCGGGACCGATGGTTCGTCGCCTGAAGGCTCGTCGTCGATCATCCTTTCGCCTGACAATACCTATCTCAAGGAGTTCCAGGGTCGTCGTTGAACGTCGCCCATTCAATCTGCGTTAAGCTATCGCGCGCCAGCGTCGCGGGAAACCGCGCGAGACTGGGAAATCGCGCCAATTGGAAGGAAGACCGGAGGATTATGAACGTGCGCTACGCCTATGCCATCACCACCGCCCTGCTCGTCGGCGGGGCGGCGATCACGATGGGCACGAACACGCCAGTGGGTGCCCAGACCGCCCAGAACGACGAACGCGCGATGCTTGCGGCGGCGCCGCGGCCAGGTGCGCCGATGAGCTTCGCCGACCTCACCGCGCGGCTTGCCCCCGCGGTGGTCAACATCTCGACCAAGCAGACCGTCCAGGTCCAGAACCAGAACCCCTTCGCGGGCACGCCCTTCCAGGACTTTTTTGGCCAGTTTGGCGGGGGCAACAACAATGGTCGTCCTGTCACGCGCGAGGCGCAGTCGCTTGGCTCGGGATTCATCATCTCGGCTGACGGCTATATCGTCACCAACAACCACGTCGTCGCGCCGGGCAATCGCAGTGCGGTGGTCGAATCGATCACCGTGACGCTGCCCGATCGCAAGGAATATGAGGCCAAGTTGATCGGCCGCGACGCGGCGTCGGACCTTGCCCTGCTCAAGATCAACGCGACCAATCTGCCCTTCGTGAAATTCGGCGATTCGACGCAGACGCGCGTGGGCGACTGGATTGTCGCGATCGGCAATCCCTTCGGCCTTGGCGGCACGGTCACGGCGGGCATCGTCTCGTCGATCCACCGCAACACCGGGCAGGGCGGCGCCTATGACCGCTACATCCAGACCGACGCCGCGATCAATTTCGGCAATTCCGGCGGCCCGATGTTCGATTTGAACGGCAACGTCATCGGCATCAACTCGGCGATCTTCTCGCCGACGGGGGGCAATGTCGGCATCGGCTTCGCGATCCCCGCCGAACAGGCCAGGCCAATCATCGAAACGCTCAAGACCGGCGCGCGCGTCCAGCGCGGCTATCTCGGCGTCGGCCTCCAGCCCATCGACGAAGCCATCGCGCAGTCGCTAGGGCTGCCCAAGAATGTCGGCGAACTGATCGCACGCGTCGAACCCGGCGAAGGCGCCGCCAAGGCGGGCATCCAGCAGGGAGATGTCGTCACCAAGGTCGGGGACACCGCGGTCACCCCTGACAACACGCTCTCCTATCTCGTCGCCAATCAGAAGCCGGGCGCCCGCGTGCCGATCGAGATCTATCGCAATGGCAAGCGCATGACGGTGACCGCGACCGTTGGCCAGCGTCCGCCAGAAGAGCAGCTCGCCGGATTCGCTGACCCCAATGGCGATACCGTCACCGAGCCCGACAGCAATACCGGCGAACAGGCGACGCGCGATTCGCTCGGTATCGCAGTGATGGCGCTGACCCCGCAGATCCAGCGCCAACTCGGCTTCGCACCCAATGTGCGCGGCGTCGTCGTCGGTGCGGTCGATCCGTCGAGCGATGCGGCCAACTCGGGCATCCAGCGCGGTGACCTGATCCTGTCGGCCAACCAGCGCCCGACGACCACGCCCGATGAGCTCAACGCCCAGGTGCGTGCGTCGCAGACGGCCAATCGCCCGGTGCTGTTGCTCGTCCAGCGCGGCAATGGTGCGGCGCGTTATGTGGGCGTGAAGCTCAAGACGCGCTGACGCGAAAAGCGCCCGATTGTCGGCGCTTGTCGTCCCATATGCCCTGCCGCTAAGAGGGCAGGGCATATGGAGGCGCTGCATGGCTGACGAGACGGGAATCTTCATCGGGGCCGGCGGCGGTGAGCGCCAGATCCTCAATTTCAGGCGCGCCAACCGTCACGGGCTGATCGCGGGCGCGACCGGCACGGGCAAGACCGTCACCCTGCAGGGCATCGCCGAGGGCTTTTCGCGCGCCGGCGTCCCGGTCTTCGTCGCCGATGTGAAGGGCGACCTTTCGGGCATGGCGATGGCGGGATCGCCAACCGCCAAGGTGCACGAACCCTTTGCTGCGCGCGCCGCCGAGATCGGCGACACCGACTGGCAGTACAAGGACAACCCTGTCCAGTTCTGGGATCTGTTCGGCGAACAGGGCCACCCGATCCGCACCACCATTTCCGAAATGGGGCCGCTGCTGCTCTCGCGGCTGATGGACCTCAATGAGGTGCAGGAGGGCGTGCTGACCATCGCTTTCCATGTCGCGGACAAGGACGGGCTGCTGCTGCTCGACCTCGACGACCTTCAGGCGATGCTCGCGCACTGCGCCGAGCGCGCCGACGAACTCACGACCACCTATGGCAATGTATCGAAGGCGAGCATCGGCACGATCCAGCGCTCGCTGCTCCAGCTCCGTTCGCAGGGCGGCGACAGGTTCTTCGGCGAACCCGCGCTCGATATCGACGATTTTTTCAAGACCGACGATCAGGGCAGGGGTGTCGTCAACATCCTCGCCGCCGACAAGCTGATGGCCAGCCCCAAGCTCTATTCGACCTTCCTGCTCTGGCTTCTCTCCGAGCTGTTCGAGACGCTTCCCGAGATCGGCGATCCCGACAAGCCGCGGCTCGTCTTCTTCTTCGACGAGGCGCATCTGCTTTTTGACGAGGCGCCCAAAGCGCTGGTCGAGAAGGTCGAACAGGTCGTGCGGCTGATCCGTTCGAAGGGCATCGGCGTCTATTTCATCACGCAGAATCCGATCGACATTCCCGACGGAGTCGCGGGTCAGCTCGGCAACCGTGTCCAGCACGCGCTGCGCGCCTTCACCCCGCGCGACGAGAAGGCGATCAGGTCGGCGGCAGAAACCTTCCGCGCGAACCCCGATGTCAACGTCGTCACAGCGATCACCGAGCTGAAGGTGGGTGAGGCGCTGGTTTCGCTGCTCCAGGCCGATGGCGCGCCCTCTCCCGTACAGCGCACGCTGATCAAGCCCGTCTGCTCGCGCGTCGGACCGGTCACCCCGATCGAGCGCGGCGTGATCAGGGAAACCGACGCCATCGGCAACAAATACGATACGCTGATCGACCGCGAATCCGCCGAGGAACTGCTCGGTGCGAAGGCGGCCGAGGCCGCGGCCGCCGCGACAGAGGCCAAGGCGGCTGCCGAACAGGCCAAACTCGACGCCACCAAGGCCAGGGAAGACGAAAAGGCGCGCATGGCCGCTGAGCGCGAGGCCGCCCGGCAGGCCAAGGAAACCGAACGCCAGCGCGTTGCCGCCGAACGCGAAGCTGCGCGGCAGGCGCGCGAAGCCGCCAAGCCCAGCTTTGCCGAGAAGATAGTCGAATCCGCCGCGCGGTCGGCGGCGACATCCATAGGCCGAAAGGTGGCCGGCAATCTGGGCGGCCAATTGCTGCGCGGCCTGCTCGGCGGCTTGTTCAAGGGGCGCTGATGCGTATCGCGCTGCTCACGATCGCGCTCATGTCGGCGTCCGGCCTGGCGCATGCGGAAAATCCCGCCTCGATCGCGGGGCGCTATGACGGCGGGCAGATGGAAATGGCTGCCGGTCTTGAACTGAGCCCCGATGGCCGCTTTCGCTATGGATTGAGCTATGGCGCGCTCGACGAGCAGGCCGAGGGGCAATGGGCGGTCGAACAGGGAACGCTCTATCTGACGAGCGAGCCCAGGGTCGTCCCGCCGCGTTTCGCGCTCGTCAGCGACACGCCCGCACCGCGCGGCCGGCTTTCGGCGCGTCTCACCGATCCCGATGCGCTGGGTGGTTTTCCGTTGACGCTGATTGTGACGATCGCGGGTGCCGACCGACCGCAATATGTCGATGTCGACGAGGATGGCTCGCTTCTCGTCGAGCCCGGTGCAGTCGTTACCTCGGTCGTTCCCGATCTGCCGGTATATGAAATTCCCTATCGGCCGCACGCCCTCTCGCCCGACACCGGGCATGATCTGCTATTTCGCTTCGAACCCAACGACCTAGGCAGGGCTGATTTCCAACGCGAGGCCTTTGCGATCGAGGACGGTGCGCTCGTGTTCGAACGTCATGGCCGAACGATCCGCTTCCGCCGCACCCGGCCTTGAACCCCTTCTCTTATCTCCGGGCATGACAGTGTGCGTGTCCGCGCTTAGGACCCCCTGATGCAAACCATCCGACTCCCCGAACTGACGCTGCGTGGCATCGTGCTTGGCGGCCTGATCACGCTCGTTTTCACCGCGGCCAATGTCTATCTCGGGCTGAAGGTTGGCCTCACCTTCGCCACCTCGATCCCCGCCGCGGTCATCTCGATGGCGATCCTGCGCTTCTTTTCGAACGCCAACATTCTCGAAAACAACATCGTCCAGACCATTGCCTCGGCGGCGGGCACGCTGGCGGCGATCATTTTCGTGCTTCCGGGGCTCGTCATGATCGGCTGGTGGCAGGGCTTCCCCTATTGGACGACGACCGCGGTCTGCGCGATCGGCGGCATCCTTGGCGTGATGTATTCGGTCCCGCTCAGGCGCGCGCTCGTGACGGGATCGGACCTGCCCTATCCCGAAGGCGTTGCCGCCGCGGAGGTGCTCAAGGTCGGCGCCGCGTCCGAAGGCGGGGCCGAGGAGAATGCCAAGGGTCTCCGCGCGATCGTTCTGAGTTCGCTCGCTGCGGCTGGCTTCGCGATCCTCGCCGCGACCAAGCTCGCCGCCGCCGAGGCCGCTGCCTATTTCCGCGTCGGCGCGGGCGCGACCAGCGTCTCGACCAGCCTCTCGATGGCACTGATCGGCGTCGGCCACCTTGTCGGTCTGTCGGTGGGCGCGGCGATGCTGTTCGGCATGCTGCTGAGCTGGGGCGGGCTCGTCCCCGTGATGACCGCGATGCACGGCGTTTCGGGCGCGGTGTCCGATGTCGTCGACACCACCTTCCGCAGTGAGGTGCGCTTCATCGGTGCGGGCACGATCGGCGTGGCCGCGATCTGGACGCTGCTCAAGATCATGGGACCGATCATCAGCGGCATCCGCAGTGCGATGGCGGCGGCGCGCGCACGCAAGGACGGAGAGGAGCTCGAGCTGACGCAGCGCGATCTCCCGATCGGCATCGTCGGCGGCACGATCCTCGCCTCGCTCCTCCCGATCGCCTTCCTGCTCTGGCAGTTCTCGGCAGGCGGGCCGATCGCCGAGCACGCCGCGCCGATCATCGCGGGCACGCTCGTCTATATCCTCTTCATCGGCGTCGTGATCGCGTCGGTCTGCGGCTATATGGCGGGGTTGATCGGAGCGTCGAACAGCCCGGTTTCGGGCGTCGGCATCCTTGCCGTTCTTGGCGCGGCTCTGCTGCTCGCCATACTCTACGGCCATGACGACGATCCCGATCGCGCGCAGGCGCTCGTCGCCTATGCGCTGTTCACGACCGCGATCGTCTTTTCGATCGCGACCATCTCCAACGACAATCTCCAGGACCTGAAGACCGGCCAGCTCGTCGGCGCGACGCCGTGGAAGCAGCAGTTCGCGCTCGTCCTCGGCGTGATCTTCGGCTCGCTCGTGATCCCGCCCGTGCTGAGCCTGCTCAACGGCGCCTTCGGCTTCCAGGGCGCCCCGGGTGCGGGCGCGAATGCGCTGGCGGCGCCGCAGGCCGCGCTGATCTCGGCGCTCGCCAAGGGCGTGCTCGGCGGCGATCTCGACTGGAGCCTGATCGGCTTCGGCGCCACGATTGGCGTCGTCGTGATCGCGATCGACGAGGCGCTGGGCAAAGCGGGCAAGATGCGGCTCCCGCCCCTGGGGGTTGGCATGGGCATCTACCTGCCGATGGCGCTGACCTTGCTCATCCCTGTCGGTGCGGTGCTCGGCTATTTCTACGAACGCCGCGCCGAACGCTCCGCCGATCCCGAATTCGCCAGGCGTCTGGGCGTGCTGATGGCGACGGGGCTAATCGTGGGCGAAAGCCTGTTCGGCGTCGCCTTTGCGGGCCTTGTCTGGAGCACCAACAGCGACGCGCCGCTCGCGATCGTCGGCGAGGGCTTTAGGGGCGCCGCGCTACCGATCGGGCTGGTGATGTTCACGGGAATCATCGCGCTGCTCTACCGCAACGCCCGGCGATCCGCGGGGATCTGATCGGATAGGCGGCAGGTGCGTTCGGGGTACCGTCAGCGGTCATAGCGAGCGGCGCAGCGACGAAGCAATCCTGCAAGGGCCGGGCGCATGGACTGTATTGCGTCGCAACGCGCGCATTGACCATGATGGAACGACAGTCCGCTTTCGACGGAAAGTAGATGTAACGGACGCTGGCGCCAAAAAATGCAAAATGATCCAAGGCCTTTCAAAAGGCGATGCGTATTAGAACGTCGGTCGACAAATTCTTATGTCAACATTGTGGTACAAAATGGAAAATAAACACTCGAAGTTTTAGGCGTTCTCATTGCATGGTTAATAATGGAACTTTCATGATGGAGTGGCCGTTATTAAATTATGTATAGGCCTTTAGCCCGAATTGTGATTGGGTTGGCCATGGGAGCGATCCTGATGGCCGTGAACCCGCTATACGTCGCACGTGCTGGTCCCCCTTCGCTCTCACCGACCGAAACCGCATCGCCGGTCAGGAAGAGCCCGCTTGCGCCGTTCGCTTTTGAGTTAGTCGAACAGCCCAGCCCTTCGCCCTGGCAATTCGAAACCACGCGGCAAGACCCTGTCCGGGCACTTCGGCCAGAGATGATACGCAAGAGTGCCGAGCTATATTATAGAATCCCCTTATCGGAAGGCGTCACCCTGAAACCCGGAATCTCGCATTTCCGCGAACCGCGGGACAGGTTCGGCGGAACGTCGGGCCGGACGGTCATCGGCATAGCGGCTAGCATCAGGTTCCGCCGCTAGCGAAGATCAGACACCGAACCCCTCTTGCCAGTTCGGCTAACGGCGGCCGCCGTTTGCAGCTTCGATTCTATATGACCGGCAGGCCTGGATCGTGTCCCACGCCATGGTGTAGGTCCGCAGGGACGGTCACGGCGATCTCCGGCCAGGCCGGGCTGATCACGCT